>JANNYB010000030.1:0-52262 GCA_031409875.1 Acidobacteriota bacterium
TTCTTTGCGCCTTTGCGAGAAATATTTTTTTCTCACGCAAAGGCGCAAAGTTCGCAAAGGAAACATAAAAAAAAACTTAATTTACAGACTACTCATTCTTGATTAAGCCGATTTCGCCGTTGCTTCCATATCCGGTTTCCAACGTAGAACGGGTTTTCGTGCCGCTGTTGCTTCGTCTAATCTGCCGATTCTGGTTGAATGCGGTGCGTCAATGACGAGTTGCGGATTTTCTTGGGCTTCGATGGCGATGTCTTTCATGGCTTCGATAAATGAATCCAAATCTTGTCTGCCGACTGATTCGGTTGGTTCGATAAGCATTGCGCCTTCAACAATTAGAGGGAAATAAATCGTCATCGGATGGAAGCCGTAATCAATCAAGCGTTTGGCAATATCGAGCGTGTGAACTCCTTTGCGCGATTGTTTTTTGTGCGACAAGATAACTTCGTGCATCGGATCGCTGTCAAAAGGTTTGTCGAAATCTTCTTTGAGCATTTCGCCAACGTAACGCGCATTCAAAACTGCGGCTTCGGTGGCTTCTTTCAAACCTTCCGCGCCGTGCGTGTAAATGTATGAAAGTGCGCGAATCATCATTCCGAAATTTCCGTAAAACGCTTTGACACGACCGATTGATGCGGGAATATTGTAATTTAATTTGTAAGAAAGACCAGTCGCCGCTTGTTGGCGTTCTGACAGTTTGACGATTCGCGGAGTTGGCAAAAACGGCTGTAATTCTGCCGAACAGCAACACGGACCACAACCCGGACCGCCGCCGCCGTGCGGTGTGGAAAAGGTTTTGTGCAAATTTAAATGAATTACGTCAACGCCGAAATCGCCCGGACGCGCCACGCCGACAAGCGCGTTCATATTTGCGCCGTCCATATAAACAAGTCCGCCCGCATCGTGAATAACGCGGCAAATTTCCTTGATATTTTTCTCAAAAATTCCGACCGTGTTCGGATTCGTGAGCATCAATCCGGCAACGCCGCCTTGAGCGCAAAGTTCGTTCAAATGATCTAAATCGGTCAAACCTTCCGAAGTTGATTTGATAGTTTTAACGGTAAAACCCGCCATTTGCGCTGACGCGGGATTTGTGCCGTGCGCCGAATCGGGAATCAACATTACGCGCCGTTCTTTCGATGCTTCGCCATCGCGTTTGTCGAGAAAAGCGCGAATCAACATCACGCCCGTCATCTCGCCCTGCGCTCCGGCGGCAGGTTGCAGAGAAACGCCCGGAAGTCCGGTAATTTCGGCTAAATCTTCCTGCAATTTGTAAATTAATTCGAGTGCGCCTTGCGATTCCGTTTCGGGCGCAAGCGGATGGAGATTTGCCAAACCTGCAATCCGCGCCGTTTTTTCGTTCAAACGCGAATTATATTTCATCGTGCAAGAGCCGAGCGGATACATTCCAAGGTCAATCGAATAATTCCACGTTGAAATCCGCGTAAAATGACGAATAACGTCAACTTCCGAAACTTCCGGTAAGCCTTCAAGGTCGTCAGTTCGACGTAATTCAATCGGCAAAATGTCGTCCAAATTCGTTTCTTCAACGTCTAATTTCGGCAGACGATAACCGACTCTGCCAGTTTGTGAACGCTCGAAAATCAAGCCTTCATTTTGCGATGGATGTTGTGTAACTTTTGTAATGCTCATATAAATTATAAATTAAAATTCAAATGCTATTATATCGGACAAGTTTTAGAAGTATCGTAAATATCGTATCTTGACGGAATAATTGACTTCATACTGCCAACGATAACTGCCCGAAAACTGTAATTATGAATCGGCACGGACGAATGCGTTTTTGCTCGCAGACGTATCGAAACCGACGGAATAAATTGCGGCACGCCCAAACCTGCCGGATCGTCAAGCAGATGATAAAGTCCTTTATTTTCAACCTGAATGTAAGCACAACGCTTGTCCGCATAATATCTATGAATCAGATACGCGCCGGCTGTTCCCAAATCAATAACTTTAGCAAATTGCCGCCGGTCAAAATCGCGGTCGGCTTTGTCCAAAGCGGCATCTGCTTTGACATATTTTCGCGGCTCAAACACCGGAATATTGCTCAAAACGCCGTGAACATCAAGCAAAGCGGTAATGTTATCGGCATCGTTCCACTTCCAAATTCCGCCGGACGGATTATCATAGACGATTTTTCTCGCGCCATAATCGGGCGCAGTTTTGTTTTTGACTTCGAGAAAATAATCTTGCCCAAGATAGACAAATGCCGCATCGTTGCCATATTGCGTGCAAATACCGAATAAATGTTGCGGCATAAGTCCGCGTCTATTCAAATCGTCCCGTATTTTCGCTTCGTAAGCTAAACCTCTGTTTGGCATTTTATCTTCCTCCCGATAAATTGTTCAGAGTAACGCCTTAAGGCGTGAAGCAGGCACGCCTTAAGGCGTTACTCTGAACTTGCTTGTCCCAAATTTCCAACAAGTTCTCAGTAAAAACGTAATCTTCAAAATACTTTTCAATCAAATCTGCTTTACAAATTGAAGCCAAACGCCGTTCGATATAATTTGCGTTTTCGCCGTCAATTTCAATACTGATTGAGTTTCTGCCTAATTGTTTAGCGACAATCGCAGATGTTCCCGTTCCCGCAAACGGGTCAAGCACGAAATCGCCCGTTTTGCTCGAACTCAAAATTATCCGCAAAAGCAGCGCAATCGGCGATTGTTGTTTGTGAAATCGCTCGCCCGATTCTTTTTTGATTGCTTCATCGCCTGCAAAATAACCGCTTGTTAATTCTCGAATGTCGTCCCAAACATCGGTTACAAACATTCCGTTTTCGCGCTCGTATTTGTGATGTTTGAGAAGCGGCGGATTGATTCGCAAACGATTGAAAACTCGTGGGCGTTTGCCTTTCGTGGCAAAAACAATCGTTTGAAACGCTTTGCCAAAACGCATTGCGCCCGGAACGGCGGAAGTCATTTTTTTCCAAATTATCAAATTCTGAAACGTCCAACCCGTTTCGCGCAAAGCTCGCAAAACTTGCTCCGAGTTTTTTTCGCGCTGCATAAAATAAATCGCGCCGCCATCAGTTGTTTTTTCAAAAATCTGTGAACACGTCTTTCGCATCATTTCCCAATATTCATTTTCGGGCAAATCGTCGTTGTGCGAAGCGTAATCTTTTTGCTGATTAAACGGCGGATCAAGAAACGTCAAATCAATTTCGCTCGTCAATTCAGATAAAACTTTCAAACAGTTATCGTTGATAACTTGATGATTCGACTGATTATTACCGTTTAATTCACTCATTTTCTAAACTTTCGGCAACTCATTTATTCAATAATCCTGATTTTTCTAAAACTTTTTTTGACCAATCAGCCGAAGCCGTTGCCACAGCGTTTCGGCTTTCCTCATCTTTTCAAATCGTCTGCCATTGTCTTTGCCAGACAGCGATTTGCAGTTGTAATTCAATTAATTCGATGGTTGTTTGTTGTTCGGTTTCTAACGCCGTCCATTCGATAAAATGCTTGCTTTCTTCAAACAAATCAAAAACCGCCGCTTGATTTTCAATGTTTCTTGAAAACGATTTTACCCGCGCCAAATTCGCCGCCAAACCGCCAAGACGAACCGACACGGAATCGCGCATATATCTTTTTTTTATTTCGGCTAAATTGTTCATTTTCTACGCTTTCGGCAAACCGTTTCGCGCAATTTTTCCGACAATTTCGCAAAATCTGTCGAGTTCCCAAAGAGTCGTGTAAACATTCGGCGTGATGCGGATTCCGGTAAATTCGTCGTGAACAATCGGCGTTGTAAAAATCTTGTGTTTTGCCATTAAATAATCGCCGATTTCGACCGGATTGATGCCTTCGATTTTGAAATTTCCGATGGCGCACGATTGCGCGTCGTCAAACGAAGTATTGAAACCGACTTTCGGAACGGCTTTTAGTTTGTTCATCCAATAACGTGCCAAAAATCTCAAACGCGCTTCTTTTCTTTTGCCGCCGATGGCGTTATGAAACAAAATTGCTTCGCCGATTGCCAGACGCATCGCGGCTGAATGTGTGCCGATTTCTTCAAATTTTCTAATATCATTTTTGTTTCTGTCTTCCGAAGCCATCAATGCCCAAATTTTCGGGATTTTGTCTTTTTTGACATAAAGCATTCCCGTTCCTTTCGGCGCGTAAAGCCATTTGTGCAAAGAAGTTCCGAAATAATCGCAGCCCAAATCTGCTTGCTTAAAATCAAATTGTGCAAACGAATGTGCGCCGTCAACAATCGTTTCAATCCCTTTGCTTCGCGCCATTTCGCAAACTTTTCGCACCGGATTTATTTGTCCCGTCAGATTGATTTGATGCGACATCAAAATCAATTTTGTTTTTGGCGTAATTGCTCTTTCAAAAGCGTTTGCAATGTCGTCTGTATTTTTCGGCGCAACCGGAATTTTAATCAGATTTAGCTTCAAACCTTCGCGCATTTCGCGTTGTTTGAGCGTCGTCAACATTCGCCCGTAATCTTGTGTGGTCGTCAAAATTTCATCGCCGGATTTGAAATCCATTCCCATCAGCAAGATTTCGAGCGATTCCGAAGCGTTGCGCGTAATCGCAATTTCTTCCGCATCGCAACCGAAAATTTCCGCCAAACCTGTGCGAATCGTTTCCGATTGTGGTTCGAGCAGTTGCCACATCGTATAAGCCGTCGCGTCTTCCTGCTGCCAAGTATAACGAACAAACGCTTCCGTAACGATTCGCGGCGAAGGCGAAACGCCGCCGTTATTTAGGTTGACAATTCCCCGAGTTACGGAAAAACTTTGCTGAATTACTGCCCAAAAATCTTCGTCCGTCGCAACTTGTTCCGCCGAAAGATGCTCGATTTCCTTAACTTTTGCCTGTAAAGTTTCAAAAAGCGAAGCGACAACCGTTGAAGACAAAGCCATCATTCCAAAACCTTTGCCGACTGATGACAAAAATTTTCGGCGATTAAAATCACGAGCAAACGGATTTTTGATAGGCATTTTCGCTCCTTTTGTAAATTTATTGATTCAACAAGCCTGATTTTTCCAACACTTTTCTTGACCATTCCGCCGAAGTTTGCGCGATGGCATTTCTGCTCGTTTCATCGTTCCAATTTTTTTGCCATTGTCTTTGCCAAACGGCGATTTGAATCTGTAATTCGACCAATTCTGCCATTGTTTCAATCTCGGTTTCCGCTGCCGTCCATTCGATAAAATGTTTGCTTTCTTCAAATAAATTGAAAACCGCAGTTTGATTTTCAATGTTTCTCGAAAATGACTTGACCCGTGCCAAATTAGCCGCCAAACCGCCCATTCGTATTGAAACTGAATCACGCAAATATCTTTCTTTAATTTCGTTTAAATTACTTATCATTCAAAAAATCCACGGACAATTTTTTCAATCTTTTCACGCAGTTGCTCGTTTTCGACATCCATCGAAAAATTATTTTGTCGTGGACGAATATTTATCAGCGATTCAAACGTAACTTCTTTAGTGGCAGGAATCCAATCTGCGCCCCAAACATTTTCCTGCAAACATCCGTTTTCGAGTAAAACAGCTTCGCAATCGGCGTGTAAAACTCCGCCGCCGGCTAAAACTTCCATTTCAATATCAACCGCGAGTTTGATGTAAGACCGAAGCGTTTGAAGCATTTCGGCAACTTTTTCGGGTGAGACTTTTTGTTCGAGAAAATAAATCATTTCGGTAAATCTCGCCCGCAAAAACGGCAAACAATCGCTTCGGGTTGAATCAATTCGGCGCAGAATGGACATTTTTTTAGATTACTTCGCTTCTTTTTTGTTGAATTAATTACGAAGAAAATGACTATCGCAACCGGCAATGCCATCATCATCAAAACGGCAATGATAAGCAATATTTCGCTAACTCCTAAATTCATTGCAAATTCCTTAAACCATCAACCAAATTATCAATCTGCGCTTTCGTGTTTGTTTCGGTTACGCAGACGAGAAAATCGTTGTCGTTTTCCGAATAGTATTTCGATAAAGCTAAACCGCCGACAATATTATTTTCGGTGCGGAGATGTTCTAAAATTTCGCTTGCGTTTTTTGGCGCACGGACGACGAATTCGTTAAAAGTCGGCGACGAAAAGGGAATTGTGAAACCTTCAATTTCGGCAATTTGTTTTTTCGCATAAGCCGTTTTCTGCGCGTTTTGCATGGCAACTTCCTGTAAGCCTTTTTTGCCCATCGCTTCCATATAAATCGTTGCCGCAAGCGCGATTAAACCTTGATTTGTGCAAATATTTGAAGTCGCTTTTTCGCGGCGAATGTGTTGTTCGCGTGTTGCTAAAGTCAGCACGAAACCACGATTTCCGTTTTTGTCGTAGGCGATTCCAACGAGTCTGCCGGGCATATTTCGGACGTATTTTTCTTTACACGCGAATAATCCTAAATGCGGTCCGCCGTAACTCATCGGAATTCCGAAACTTTGACCTTCGCCGACGACAATATCTGCGCCGCACGCTCCCGGAGATTTCAAAAGTCCGAGCGAAATTGCTTCCGTAAAGACGACGATAAAAAGTGCGCCGACTGCGTGAGCTTTTTCCGCTAACGCTTCCAAATCTTCGACACAGCCGAAAAAGTTTGGCGATTGCACGACAAATGCGGCGGTTTTGTCGTCGAGTTTGTTTAATTCAGCGTCCAAAACTCGTCCGGTTTCTTTGTCGAAATGAACGGTTTCAATCGTCAAATCGCCGTGTTGCGTATAAGTTTTGCCGACTTCTAAATATTCGGGATGAACGGTTTCGGCAATCACGATTTTATCGCGCCGCGTAACTCTCTGCGCCATCAAAAACGCTTCTGCCATCGAAGTCGAACCGTCATACATTGACGCATTGGCGACTTCCATTCCGGTCAATTGCGCGACAAGCGTTTGAAACTCGAAAATATATTGCAAAGTTCCTTGCGAAATTTCCGGCTGATACGGCGTGTAACTCGTAAAAAATTCGGAACGCTGAATCAGATGATCAACAATCGTCGGCGAAAAGTGCGAATAAACGCCCGCGCCTAAAAAAGAAGTCTTTTTTGATGCCGTATTTTTATCCGCAAACGCTTCCATCGCGCCGATAACTTCTGATTCCGCTAAAGGTTCAGTAATTTTCAGCGCACGACCGAGTTGAACGTCCGACGGAATCGAACGAAAAAGTTCGTCAGCCGTTTTTAGACCGACAATTTCGAGCATTTCTACGCGCTCTTCGGGTGAATTTGGTATGTATCTCATTATTTATTTGCGATTTGCGATTTGCGATTTGCGATTTTTCTGACTGCGAAGGCTTTCGTTTTAATCAAAAACTTAAAGCCCAAAACAATCACAAATCGCAAATTGCAAATCGCAAATTTATTAACCAACGGTTGTCAGATATTCTTCGTATTCTTCAGCCGAAAGCATTTTGTCAACTTCGTTGGCGTTTTCCATTTTGACTTTGATGAACCACGCCGCGCCGTAAGGATCGG
The DNA here is from genome assembly GCA_031409875.1 of Acidobacteriota bacterium. Lineage (GTDB taxonomy): Bacteria > Acidobacteriota > Blastocatellia > Pyrinomonadales > Pyrinomonadaceae > CALMEH01. The sequence goes on from JANNYB010000030.1 coordinate 7,442, forward strand.
AATTTACTTTTTCCGCGTCGTCGTTGAGTTCGTCATTGACTTCGGTAATTTCACCCGCGACCGGCGTAAAAACTTCCGAAACGGCTTTCACCGATTCGACCGAACCAAACGCTTCGTGCGAATTAAACGAATCGCCCGAACGCGGTAAATCAACATAAACAACATCGCCGAGCGCGTGTTGTGCATAATCCGTGATGCCGATTGTAGCGACATCTCCTTCGACCAAAACCCATTCGTGGTCTTTTGAATAACGTAAATTTTCTGGAATATTGTTCGACATAATTTTTTAATTTAAAAAGGATTGATAATTCTCAATTTATTTTCAATTAACAATCCGTTCTGCATATCTTCGGAATACAAAATTTCGGCATCAGCAAACAAAGCACTTGCTACGATTAAACCGTCCCAAAACGAAATCGGGTAACGCCCGCGCAGCTCTGAAGCCTTAATCAAAATTTGCTGATTTGTTTCGATAATCTCACAATTTGCGTAAAAAGATTCAATCAACTGTAGAATTTGCGTTTCGTTGTATTTGTCTTTTCTAATCAAATTGGAGCAAACTTCGTTGATGACCTGACTGCTGATAATCTGACCATCAATCAAAGTCAATTTTTTCGCAATCCGCGCTCGTTCTGCATCTTGCCCGACGAGCAGCGCGTAAAGCCAGATGTTTGAATCAACAAAACCAATCGGAAATTCAGATTCGGTCATAGATTTCTTCACGAGTCAAAGGCACGAAATTTCGGTCAACCATCGGATTTTCAATCATTTCACGCAAAAAATTCTTTGCTTTTGAATTTTTTTCCTCGTCTTTGACCTTAACCGTAACGTCAATTTGTCCGGTAATTTGTCCGCGCAGTTCGGACGGAATCGTAATACTTCCGTTTTTAACCGTTGTTTGAAAATTTATCACCGACATAAAATTTTTAACTCCTTTCTCTTTTATAAAACGGTGTCGGCACAATTACTGCCGCCAGATGTTTGCCTCTCACATCAATTTTAATTTCTTGACCGATTTTTGCAAACTCAATCGGCACAAAAGCTAAACCGATATTTTTTTTCAGAAACGGCGCAGGCGAACCTGATGTTACCACGCCGACTTTTTCATCGCCGACATAAACGTCCATTTCATCACGCGCAATTCCTTTATCGGTCAATTCAAAGCCGACAATTTTGCGCGTTAATCCGTCTTCTTTTAATTTAACGAGATGTTCGCGTCCGACGAAATCGCCTTTGTTTATCTTGCAAATCCAACCAAGTCCGGCTTCGAGCGGCGAAATTTCATCGCTCAATTCGTGTCCGTAAAGCGACATTGCCGATTCAAGTCTTAAAGTATTTCGCGCCGCTAAACCGCACGGCAAAATCTCGAATTCTGCGCCGGTTTTGAGCAAACTATTCCAAATTTGCTCGGCTTTATCGGCGGCGGCATAAACTTCAAAACCGTCTTCGCCCGTGTAACCGGTGCGCGAAATTATTGCATCAACGCCGTCAAATTTGCCTTCCGCGAAATGATAATATTTGATTTCCGCTAAATTTACATCGGTAAATTTCTGCGCGATTTCGAGTGCTTTCGGACCTTGCACGGCGATTTGACAATATTCGGCGGAAGCATTTCTCAAAGCTACTTGGTCATCGCCCGTAACTTGCGACGTTATCCAAGCCCAATCTTTTTCAGTTGTTCCGGCATTGACGACGAGCAGAAGTTTATCTTCATCAAACCGATAAACGAGCAAATCGTCAACTACGCCGCCGTTTTCATTGGTTAAAGCCGAATAATGCGCTTGTCCGTCAACGAGTTTTGTAACGTCATTTGTCGTAATTCGATTCACAAACGCGATTGCGCCCGCGCCTTCAACCCAAATCTCGCCCATATGCGAAACGTCAAAAAGTCCGGCGCGTTCCCGCGTCGCAAAATGTTCGGCAATCACGCCCGCCGTGTATTGCACAGGCATATCCCAACCGCCGAAATCAACCATTTTCCCGCCCGAATTCCGGTGAACTTCATTAAGCGGCGTTTTCTTTAAATTTTCTGTGGACATATTATTTAGAATTGTAAAAGAAAAACGCTAACATTCACAATCGGAAGCGTCAAGAAAGACAAGATAAGAAAAACTTTTTAGCGATTTGCGGGGAACTAATCAAAGGTTTCGTTGCCATATTTTGATTTCTCTTGGTTTTTTATTACTATCGTTCAATCTAATGAAGCTACTCCAAAAATTGATGTATTTATTGGTAATATGAAACGAAAAACTAATCTGCTTGATTTTGAGATTGATAAGCTCACTAACTCTATCGAAAACACGCTGACAGATGAAGTTTTCGATACGGAAGTTGCAAAAATTACTTGGCAAGAAAGACGTTTGATAAAAAAATCTGCGTGGCTTTTTGATTGGCATTTAGAATTAAAATCTCCGCAAAAGGAAGTTTTTAAACTCACAACGGTCAATAATTTTGATATAATACAAGGGTTGATGTGTTTTGAGGATAAGAAAGACCATATCTTTCTGCATCTTTTGGAAAGCGCGAAATTTAACAAAGGTAAGCAAAAGTTATACACGGGCGTTGCCGGAAATTTAGTGGCTTTTGCTTGTAAGCATTCGTTTGAGAAAGGCTACGAAGGTTTTGTCGCCTTTGATTCCAAAACGGCGTTGATAAAACATTACGAGCAGGCATTAGGCGCAAGACTTTTTCGCGGACAGCGAATGTTTATCGAAACCCGCGCCGCCGAACAACTCGTTGCAAAATACTTTGCATCATAAAAATTATGAAACTCGCAAAAGAACCTAAAGAAATAGATTTTATAATCAAGTCGGAACCTTGGACAGAAAAGGATTTGGCTGATTTCGGTCTTTTAATCAGAGAAATCAAAGTTAAAAACAAACGCAAAAATGCTTCCGCCAAAGCAAAAAAACAAACCAACTCTGCAAATAGTCAAAGTCATCTATGAAATTCATAATTCTATGCGTTTAGGTGATATTAACCATATTTCTATTAATGATTACTTTTGGATTCGATTTGTTCCGCAAATGGTAAATTTCGGTTTTCAAGGACTTCCCGAAAAAGTCCATTATTCAATTTCTTTTAGCGACAAAAGCCCAGATATTAACTTTCACGTTACTAAGGAAGCGCAAGACTCGACAAACAAACCTAAAATTACAATTGTTCGTATGGACAAAAAATTACTACAAGAATGGCTAGAAGAAATCCTCCCAAAATTGCCGTTTTCATTTCTGAACAGAATCTAATTTCTAGTTTTAAAGAAATATCGAAAGTCAAAAATAAGACTCGGCTCAAAATTAAAGGCGATATTGAAACGCGACTTAAAAATATAGTTTCATCCGATGAATTGAATGATTTAGTGTTTGAGAATCTAACTGGCTTAACAGGCGATTGTGAAAGAAAATTTGATGCCGGATTTATTGTTTCTGAAGATAGTATTGTTGGTGTAATTCGTATAATTGATCAGTGGTTTTCAATCAACCAAAACTTTGATGAGTCAGATTTCATAAATGAATTTGTTCCACTTGTATTAATTCGACAGATAAAACAGAAAACTAAAAAAGCATTAGTAGCAATGAGAAAGGCAAAAACTTTTGATGATACAAGACATCTAAACACTCCAATTCGACTTATTATCAAGACACCATCAGGCGACATAAAAGATAAGGCAAATAGCTAAAAAGCCTGATTTTAGCTGAAAATTCCAATGGGTTTTGCTCCGCTTGTGGTTGCGGGAAACTAAAGTTTTGACTCTAAACTTTTACTTTGGCAAAGGTTTTGTCCTAATCTATTTGATTTTTGTCATTTTCCAAAGCTGTCCTTCGTCCGCGTCTGAAGTTTTAACCATCTGAACTTGAAGTGTAGAAAACGTAACTGCTTCCAGAGATTTGGTGTCGCCGAGAGATTCGTTGGTCAAACGAAAATAATCGTTTCCGACAGGTGTCATTTTCCAGTTTTGCGAAGCGGAATTTCCGGCGGCGGACATCATTGTCCGGTCGGTTTTAGTTGAATTAATGTTTAATGCTTTGCCGTCTTCAACTGTTGTCAACGTATGAAAACCGTTTCCCAAATCGTTCAAATTCCATTGACGATTGCCGTGTTCACCCGATTTCATTACCAATTTATCTTTAAACTCATCCGGGGCTTTGAGCGATTGTAAAAGAATCGTATCGCCATACTTTTTGTTTGTCAGATAAAAACCTTTTCCGCTTGGCGCGGGAATTTTTTTCCAAAGTTGTCCGTCGTCGTTATTTGAATCACGGACTCTTAAAAAATAATGATATTGCTTGCTATAGGAAAGCGATTTGGTGTCGCCGAGCCATTGATTTGTAATGCGGTAATAATCGTCTTTGACGTGCGTCATTGCCCAAAGTTGTCCGACATCTTTGGCGGATTGCGCCATCGTAACCGAAGAATCCGAATTATCGTCAACTACTTCCAACGACATATTTTCGCCGAGTCCGCGATTGACGAAGCGATAATAATTTTTATTAGCCGAATCGGGCGTTATTTGCCACTTTTGAAAAGCATTATTATTATCTGTGCCGACCATCAGAAAAGTTTTGTTTTGATCGTCGAAATCTAACGAATTGGTTGAAACATTGGGCTTGTTGGTCAAAAAATAAGACTTGCTTGACTGCATCGGTTGCGCTAAAAAATAAGCTGCCGCGCCGCTGCCGATTAATAAAAGTAAAAGCAAAATTCCGCCGATCTTTAAAACTTTCGATTTTTTTTTCGGTTCGTTTTGCGCTTTCGGCACTTCAAATTTATCTTTCGGCGGATTATTAAATTCGACTTTCGGCGAAATTTCGACTTTCACGGACTTCTGCGGAACAAATTGAGCTTCCGACGGAGAATATGCCTCAGTCGGAAGCGGTTTGTTTCCGGCAGTCTTTGGCGCAGAATAATATTGCGTTGGCGGCACTTGTTCCGGCGAGATATAAGCCGTCGGCGGCAATTCCGGCTTCGGCATTATTTGTGTCGGCAGTAATTCGTCGCGTTTCTTGACAACTGTTGCGACTTCATCGAAGGAATTATCGGGAATTTGAGGAATTACCGTTCCGCACTCTGTGCAAAACGTATGGTTCAAATCATTTCTAGCGTTACATTTCGGGCAAATCATAATTCTTAATTTGTTTTGAGTCCCGCCTTTAGGCGGCTTCCCGCCGCGCTTCGCTGGCGGTTTTCCGCCTAAAGGCGGGACGCAGAACATTCATTCTTAAAGTTGGTCGGCTATCGTTTTATCTTTTTTTGGCACAACATTTTTCTCCCAAGGTTCGCGGTTGTCTTGCGAATAAGTATCGGGATTGGTCAGATGCGCCGCCATCCGACAACCTGATGTCAAGATTAAAAATGTCAGAACCAACATTAAACTTAATTTTTTCAGTATCATTTTTTTACCTTAAAATTGGAGCGCGGGCATCTCTGCCCGCCGCCGTTCGAGCGAAGCAAGAACGGCAAACGTCGCGGAGAAATCAAGTTTCGAGTAATCAAGCGTGTTCGCGCATCTTCTCGCAAAGCCTCGAAGGCGCGGCGGGCAGAGATGCCCGCGCTCCAATTTTTTACTTCATTCATTAATTTATCTGCGATTCAAAAACAAATCGGACTCAACAGGATCAGTAAAATCAATCTGCAATATTTTTTCATCGTTCAAGATTTTGTAAGTTCCTGACTTCTGACCGCTGGGCAATGTGATGATGACGTTTTCTTTAGAAGTAATCACATATTGCGCTAAAAAGTTTTGCGGTGCGCCGGTGCTGTCATAAAATTTCATTGCTCCGCCGTAACCTCTATCATTTTTTTGCGCGGCATCAAATTCGATGTAAGTATCAGATGCTAGTCCCATTTTCGTTGCCACATTTGAATCAACATTCCATAGATGGCGGGAGATAATGCCGGCGGCTCTTTCCATTTCCGCATTGCTCGTGCCTTTTCTCAAAACCATCGGCTTATCGCCTTGGAGCGTAATCGTTTTGCCTTCGTCCGTGATTTTATAGTCGTAAGTTTTTGAAGTGCCGGAACTGACAGGCAAATCTTCTAAAGTTATCGTCTTTTCCGTGACGGTGTAATTATAAATATCTTGATTGTTATTGCCGACAGCGGTAACTTTTCCGGTGTATCCATTGTCTTTTTTAGTTCCATCACCGAATTTCCAACGGACAAATACGCCCCCGGAAACTCGCGGATCGTTCGTTTCCCATTCGCCGACAAACGCCGCCGACGGATTACTCGGAGTTGCCGTCGGTGTTTCCTCCGTCATCGTCGGAGTTGCTCGGTTCACCGTCTGATTTTTATTGGAACTGCTACAAGCTGAGACAGCCGCCAAAAACGTGATAACCAATAATAAATTTAATACTCTGTTCATATTTACCATATTTTTTGTGTTCATTAGTTTTTACCTTTTTCCTTTTGCGTTTTCGTTTACCGCTATTCCGTCTGACTCATTTGAAGCAAACCTTTGTCGTTAAGCGTAATGCTAATCTCTTCGGGAGACGCATTATTTATTTGAATTCCATTTGATATTTTGCCGTCAGTGCTTCCTTTTATGCCTGCCGCAACGGTTGTCATAACGGTTGTCCAGATTTTCCCCGCGCCGTTCGGCTCAAGCGTTCCGAGAACACTGTTGACACCGCCAACCAATTCGTAAATCAAAACAGTTTTATCGGTTTGATTGAAGAAATTAACCGCAACAAACTCTTGATTTTTGTCGAGAGCTTTGATTGAAGATACTGAATCGTTTCCAATATATGAATTCACTAAACTACTCGCATTTTCCAAAAGCGATTGACATTTGCCTTTGTAGTCGTTGTGTTCGCAAACCACAGCACGCACGTTACTGCCGACTTTGATTGAGGAAATCGAGTCATTCGGAATACCGAATTTGTCCATATTCGGCGATTGATAACCAATTTTACTTATCTTCACACAATTTCCCGCGAAATTAGCGTCCGAATATACAAAAATTTCGGTATCAGAAGGATTTTCCGAACAACTTCCGCCGGATGTTTCTTCGCTTGCCGGATTTTCATTCGTTGTTTGATTGACGTTTGTTGAAGTATTGCTATTTGTTGCCGTGTTTGAATTTTTGTTGACAACGGGAGCAGTTTTTTCTTCCGTCAATTTATCCGAATCGGGATCAACCGTAATCTTCGCCGATTCATCCGACAGATTAGGTTTTTCCCGATTCACGGCTTTTAAGTTTTTGTCCTCGCCCGGTTCGAGACTCTCGGACAAAGCACGGCAACTTGAAATTGTCGTCAAAAGCGCGAGAATAATAAAAACTTTTAATGTGTTTTGCTTATATTTTGTAGTCAATTTGATTTCTCCCTAACTGCATTTCGCCGTTCAAAAGTTCAGCCAACGATGTAATACAAATCATTACTGCGCCCGATTCAATTTCGGTAAAATGCGCGGCTTCGATTTCAATGATCTGAAAAATGCGGCGTTGCGTGATGTCGAACATTCCGGCGGCTTGCTCGGTCGTTAACATCGGTTCGCCGCATTTCGCGCAGGCTATTTGTCTGACCGACGACGATTTTCGGATAACATATTTCTGGTTGGTAGCAACCAATATTTCGATTTTTCGCTTGATTTTCACTCTGTTTCCGCTTATCTTAATGAACGATATGAGCTAATTTAATCGTAATTGTTTCAAAAGTCTGGATTTTTTTTGGATTTTTTTTGGATTTTTTTTGGATAACGCACAACTCCAACAAACACGGGAAGTTTATTGCTTCGATGGATTTCGTCTTGAAAAGGCGGAGCGTCGCTTGCGGTTTGCGGACGCGCCCGTTGCGCTCAAACCGAAGCAATTCGACTTGCTGTTTTATTTCGTCAAAAACGCCGGGCGCGTGGTAACAAAAAACGAACTGCTCGATGCGGTTTGGGCGGATACTTTTGTTGAAGAAACGACGCTGGCGAGAAATGTTTCGTGGCTGAGGAATGCAATCGGAAAATACGCGGATGGAGATTCAATTATCGAAACCGTTCCGAAACTCGGCTATCGTTTTACGCCGCGAGTTACAATCTCCGAAACGGACGAAGACACGATTATCGTCGAAAAACAAACCGTTAAATATTTTCGCGGCGAAGAAACTATTACGATTGACGATGAAACGCAAAAACTCCCGTCTTCCCGTCGGAAATTATCCGTTTCAACCTTTCTTTTTATCGGAATAGTTTTCGTCGCGCTCGTCGTAAGCGGCTCTGTTCTTTATCGAAACTATTTCAAAACCGACGCGCAAACTAACGGCTTAAATGACACTAAAAAAGAAGCGGTCAAAAATATTCCGGCTGATGCCAACCTGATCAAAATCGGTTCGATTGTTCACTTGCAGAACCGTTATCCCAACGACGGCTCGTATCTTGATGCGTGGGGAGCAGTTTGGAGCAAGCCCGAATTTGCACAAGTTCCGACTGAAACGATGTTTGTTTCAACACACAATAAACCGAACCGCGATAACGGTTCGGGGAGTTGGGAAATCGTTTCTGCGAACGGGAAAAGCAAGGGCGAACCGCTGGCTGTCGGTGACCGGATTCATTTGAAAAATATGTATCCAAACGCCGGTTATCTCGATGCTTGCGGTTGGACTGAACATTTGCCGGTTTTTGATAAATTTTTAGATCAATCGGGAGCGGTTTTTACCACCAGATCGCCGAACCGTGACAATGGAACCGGTATTTGGATCATCAGATCTGCAATCGAGGAAGACGGAACTCCGGTTTTGGAAGGAGACAGCATTGCAATTGAAAGCAGTTATTTTATAAATGACAGAGGGACAAATCGTGTATCAGGCTTTCTTAATGTTGCGGGTAAAGTGAAAGATATACCTTCATTCAATGATTATGACGGTTCAAAATTGGTATTCACCCAAAACATTTCATTCAATCAACCCGTCATTGATATTTGGACTATCACCATCAGCAAAGCCGTTTCGGAATAAAGATTTAAGCCGGAATAAAAATAATCCTAAATCTACTTTTTCTTTGTTTCTTTTGGAACTTTCTTGGCGGCTTCGATGATTTGGTTGCACAAATCTATTGAATTAAGGATTGCGCCGCGTTCTTTTTCGATGGTTATTTGGTCGAAGAGAGTTTTGAATTGCGGCATAAATTTTTCGGCGGCGGCGGCGAGTGCATTCATTGCTTTCGGGAAAAATTTGCTGTCCATTCCGCCTTCGCGTTCGGCGATTCCGTCAATGTCGTCAACCGCTTTTTGCAGTAGTTTGGTGATGTCCGAAATTAATTCCGTGCGCGTTCCTTTCGGTTCTGCGCCCCATTTTTCGACATTTTTTTTGATTGGCGAAGGCTGATTGTTCAGCACGGCAAAACGGCGGTTAATCGCCACTATTAAAACTTCGACGCGCAAATCAATCTGTTGTGCGTCGCGCACGAGTTCGATTTCTTCTTCCGTCAAATAATCGCGCCGTTTTTGCGCTTCGGCAACGGCGGCAAAAGATGTGAATAAAAGGATAAAACCCAAAAAGGCAAAGATTGTAAATTTCATTTGTTTAATTTAATGACAATTCAAAAGATGCCGCTTAAATGATTTCGGTTGTATCGGCTGGGAGCGCAGACTTCCCAGTTTGCAAGATTGTGGAGCGTTTCGCGGCGCAATCTAACGAAGTTCGAGTAGAAATTGAGTTGATTTTATCCGCGACGTTTTAGATTGCTGCACGAAACGCTCCGCAATCTAGCAGGCAAGGATGCCCGCGCTCCCAGCCTAAGTTTGATTCGGAACAACGGTATCATCAAAAAGCGGCGCAACGGCACGGCTTCGCGCATCGCGGACGGCTTTGACTAAAGTTTTGACGTAATATTCGTAACGCGGCGGAAGTTCGCGGCGGATAATTTCGATGCGCCCGATATATGAGCGAAGTTTCATTTCAAAACGCTTGTATGAATTTAAAATCTTGTTGTCGCCGATATTGTTGCGCTCAAGAAAAGTTAAAGTATTATCCATTATCGCGTGAAAAAAACCCATTTCTTTGAACATTTCGGCATAATCTTCTTCGGAACTTAAGGCTTCGGCATTTGTCAGACGGCTTTCCATCAATTGTAACGCCAGCGTCAGACGCTTTTTGACATCTTTTTCGGCTTCGAGTGTTGTTTTATCATCTTTCGTCAAAGCCTTGATCGGCGGCGCGGCGGCGTTTTTCGGATATTCTTCCTGCCCATAAGCAGGAAAGTAAAAAGTAAAAAGTAAAAAGGCAAAAGTAAGCAAAGTTACTTTGTTCACACTAAATTGCCAAATATTTAAATTTTTAATCATTTTTCTATTTCCTCCATCAAATTTTTTACTTTTTACTTTTTACTTGCGAAGCATTTTACCTTTTACTTTTAATTAGTTTCTCCAAAGTCGGCAGACGCAATTTTACTTTCTCGATTTCGAGTTTGTTCTTTTCCGCGTCGGCGTTTTTGAGAAACTGTTGATAATTTGCCATTGCATCTAAATATTGTTCCAAATAATCGTGTGAAATTGCAAGAAAATAATAAGCAATCGCCAAATCGGGCGTTTTTTCAATCAGCCAATTATATTCGGCGATAGCTTCTTTGTATCTTTTTAGCTGAAAAAGTGCGGTTGCCAAATTTGCACGAACGGTAGAATTGTCGGGCGCAATTTGCAAAATGTTTCTGAGCAGATTAACCGCCGCGTCATATTGTCTGGCTTGCACCAAAGCCGCGCCGAAGCCGACGGCGTGATTTAGATTTTTCGGTTCGATGTCGAATGCGCGTTTGCAATAATCTAAGGCTTTTGTCGGATTTTCAACGCGCAGAAGATTGCAAAGTCTGCCTAAAACCGCCGCATTTTTTTCGTCTTTTTCGAGTTGTTTTTCCAAATCGGCGGCATTTTCCGCGTCCGTTGCCGCGATTTTATTTTTCAATTCAATAATCTCTTTCGGCGGGTTATTTATTCCTTCCAAAAATTTTACGGCTTCGGCAGATTTTCCAACCGCAACAAGCGCACGCGCAAAAAACATTTTTACGGAAAGTGCATTCGGCGCAGTTTTTTGGAGTTTTTGTGCAGTTTGCATCGCGCTCGTGTTGTCGCCTTCGGCAAGCGCGATTTCGCCTGATTCAAGCAACGCATTTTTATTATTTGCGTCAAGCGTTAGAGCGCGTTGCAAACTCGTTTTCGCATCGGCGCGAAGTCCGAGCGCGTTTTCGAGTGCGGCGCGTGATGCCCAAATCGCCGCCGTCGCGCCCGATTGCGTCGTAACGATTTTCAATTTATAAAGAAGTTCTTTCAAAACCTCCGCGCTCGATTTTGTTCGCAAACGCAATTCGGTCAAAGCCGCATAAGCGAGAAAATTTTTGCCATCTTGTTCGAGTGCTTTTGTCAAAAGCGTTTCGGCTTCGGCAAATTCGCCTTTTTCGACCAAGATTGCGGCAAGACTCGTCATCGGCAACGACCAATCTTCGCGCAAATCTAAAGCGCGACGAAAAGATTTTTCGGCTTCTTCGGAATTATTTAACGATTGATAAGCATTGCCGCGCTGATATTCGATTTCAGGAAATTCGGGAAAGATTTTTAAGGCTTCGTCGTAAAATTTTATTGCGCTGTTCAAATCATTTTTTTCGTGCGCGTCTTGTCCTTTATTGAAAAGTTCGATGGCTTTTTGCGAGTTTTCGTCCGCGTCCGTTTGCGAATAAGAAACGCCCGCGCCGACAAACATCAATAAAACTGCCAAAATAACAGCCGCAAATTTACGTCTTTTGAAAAATAATTCACGCATTGAAGAAAATATCCGATTTCGTTTAATTCTAATCTTTAACTGCCGATTTGTCTATAATTTATGACAAATTTTCTGACTGTCGGCATTTGCGCGAAGGCGTAACAGTAAGTTAAGATTTGCAAATTGAACGTATTTTTCAGGAAATGCCAAAAGCTCAACAAATCAGAACCGCGCCCGACACGAACGCCGCACAAAAAGAACAGCATTTGCGCTGTTTGATGCGCGAAATGAAAACTGTGTTGGTTGCCTATTCCGGCGGCGTTGACAGTGCTTATCTTGCCTTGATTGCAAAACAGGAATTGGGCGAAAACGCAATCTGCATCACGGGAATTTCGCCGAGCGTTTCCGAACATCAAATAAAAGAAGCCGAAGAAATCGCCCGCAAATTCAACTTTAATTTTCAAACGATTGACACGGACGAACTCGAAAATCCCGATTATCAAAAAAATCCGACAAACCGCTGTTACTTCTGCAAAACCGAACTTTACGGAAAACTCACGAAAATCGCCCAAGAAAAAAATATACATTATATAGTTGACGGCACGAACTTCGACGATTTGAGCGATTATCGTCCGGGCAGAATTGCGGCTGAAGAAAAATCCGTGCGAAGTCCTTTAATAGAAGTCGGTTTGACGAAAAGGGAAATCAGAGAATTAAGTTTGAAACACGATTTGCCGAGTTGGGACAAACCGGCAAGTCCGTGCCTTTCATCGCGCATCGTTCACGGAATTCCCGTAACAATTGAAAGGCTTTCAAAGGTTGAACGCGGCGAAAAAATCTTGCGCGAGAAAGGTTTTAGAGAATTTCGTGTTCGCGTTCACGACGAATTAGCGCGAATCGAAATTGCGCCCGAAGAACTCGGCAAAGCATTAGATATTGAAACATTTGAAAATTTGGCGAGACAGTTTAAAGATTTGGGTTTTCGTTACGTTACGCTCGATTTGCAAGGTTATCGCGGCGTTCAAAGTAATAAAGTAAAAAGTTAGGAAATAATTTATTTAATTTTTGGAGAAAAAAATGGCAGTTACAAAAGGTAATCCGATGGCAGACGATATGCGGCGTTTTGAAGGAACGGACGAGAAAAATCCGTTTGAGGCAATGAGCGAACGCTTTGACCGCGCCGCCAAACTTTTGGGCTTGGACGAAGATTTATACGCGGTGATGCGCGTTCCGAGCAGGGAATTGAAAGTTTATATTCCGGTCAGAATGGACAGCGGACATATACAAGTGTTTGAAGGTTTTCGCGTTCAGCACAATTTCGCACGCGGTCCCGCAAAAGGCGGAATCCGTTACGCGCCCGATGTAACTTTGGACGAAGTTAAAGCACTTTCGGCGTGGATGACGTGGAAATGTGCAGTCGTAAATGTGCCGTTCGGCGGCGGAAAAGGCGGAATTATCTGCGACCCGCGTCAGATGTCGCTCGGCGAATTGGAGCGTATGACGCGGCGTTACACAGCGGAATTGTTTGATTTTATCGGTCCCGACAAAGACGTTCCCGCGCCGGATATGAACACTAATGAGCAAACGATGGCGTGGATTATGGACACCTATTCGATGCACAAAGGTTTTACCGTAAATGCCGTCGTAACCGGAAAACCCGTTGCGCTCGGCGGCTCGCTCGGACGGCGCGAAGCTACGGGACGCGGCGTTCTGTTCTGTGTCAATGAAGCAATCAAGCGTTTTAAATTAACGCCGGAACAAACTTCGGTTGTCGTGCAAGGTTCGGGAAATGTCGGCGGCATCGGCGCAGAATTAATGTATGATTTAGGCTATAAAGTTATGGCGATTTCCGATGTTCACGGTGGAATTTATAACAAAAACGGTTTGAATATTCCCGAAGTCTTAAAATATCTGAACGCCAACAAAACTCTGGAAGGTTTTTCCGAAGCCGATAGAGTCAGCAATAACGAATTGCTCGAAATCGAATGCGACGTGCTTGCGCCGTGTGCGACGGAAAATCAAATTACATCGGAAAATGCGGCACGAATAAACTGTAAAATTATGGCGGAAGGCGCAAACGGTCCAACCACGCCGAAAGCCGATAAAATTTTGCACGACAACGGCGTTTTCGTAATTCCCGACATTTTAGCAAATGCCGGCGGCGTTACGGTTTCTTATTTTGAATGGGTTCAAGACCGAATGGGATATTTCTGGCGCGAAGACGAAGTAAATCAGCGTTTGGAAGAAAAAATGGTCGCCAGCTTTAATGAACTTTGCGCTTTGGCGGACGGTCGTAATGTGGATACACGGACAGCCGCATATATGTTAGCGATTGACCGCGTCGCTTACGATACGCGAATGCGCGGAATTTATGCCTAAAAAGCGGATAAAGTTGAAGTGGAAAAACTGCAGTTTTAAGGCGAATGTGTAGCGGTTTAAGACGGTTTTCGCCTTAAAACTTTTCAACTTTACAACTTTTAAAATTTTAAAATAGACTTATTTGTTATAAATACTTGATTTTCGCGTAAATCTAAAGTATTGTTTTTAACTGGCAGAGTTACCTCAAACTTTGAAAGTTTTCAAAGTTTTTACGGTCAGCTTTCCAATAAACTACATAACTATATTGAGTTTGTTGTATTTGATGCACCAAAACTTTTTACTTATCAGAGTTTGAAAGTTTTCGAGTGTGTGCAATAATTGAGTAGCTTTTCTGAAGATTTTGCTGGTTTTATATCTTTCTAATAGCTACATTTTGAATTTAATTTTAACTAATACTTTCGGCGGAGGAATGTGATGAAACTCGCAAAACAAGCGTTTTTGATTGCGCTTACAATGTTGACAATGGTTTTTGCCATGTCAGCCCAAACTTTAAGATCGGCGGACGACGATAGAAATATCGCACCGACAGCGGGAACAGGCGGCGCACCTGGCGGTCCGACCGGACTTTTTACAATTTATGACGGACAAACCTTGAGAAAAGGCGAGTTCACTTTTAGTGCGGCTTACAGTAACTATGACCGCGATCCCGGCAATGTTGATATTACCGAAGTGCCGGTGAGCTTCCAAGTTGGTTTGAGCGACAATTTAGAGTTGTTCTTCAACACGGATGCGCTTCGCAGAATTAAAGTTAATTCGCCGCGTAACCTTTCGGGATTTTATCTCCCGAATTCAAAAGTCAAAATCGGGGCTTCTTTTGTAACCCCGCCGGCGATTATCTTGGCTCCTCGCGGTCCGGGCGCAACACAGTTCCCGGGTGCGATTTTCCGTCCGCAAGGTGCGCCCTTTACGCAATTTCCATATGTTGGCGGTTCAACGGGTAATTTCGGATTTCCTGTTCCGGCAGGCTTTTTATTCGGATTTGCCAATGGCACTGTGCCGGTTATCGGTTCACCGACGGCAGGCGGAAACGGGGCAAGTAATTTCCCCGGTCTCGGTTCGATTTACGGAAGCATCTTGCCGGGCATAGTTCTCGCAACTACACAAGTAGTTAGTGGAGCAGGCGGTAACTGTCCGGCTACTTCAGTTTCTACGGCTTGCCAAGTTCCGACAGTCTTTACCTTATCTCCGACTTATTTGCCGGATGCACCGCTTCTTAACCGTGAATACGGCGAATCGGCTTTCAGCACTTTTACAGTTGGTGGTAAATGGCGTTTCACGGGACCGAATAATCCGATTGGTGTCGGTCTTGTCGGTTTCTACCGCTTCTACGCCGATCAAGGCGATGATTTCAGCGGCTATAATCAACTTCAACGCGGCGCAAGCGCAGGCGGAAGTATTGGCGACATCGGTGTTATTCTTTTCGGAGATGCACGGCTTCGCAAATGGATTAATGTTTCGGCAAACTTGGGCTACATCTATAACAGTAGCATCAAAGGTCAATTCCCGACGGGCGAATTTACTTTGTTAGATAGACCTGACGAAGTGATTGCCGGTATCGGTGTTGATTTGCCGGTGAACAAGTTTTTCCAACCGATTATGGAATTCAAGACGACGCAATATGTCGGCGGACGCACTCCGAATGCTTTTGAAAATTCTCCGATGGAAGGATTAATCGGTGCGCGTGTTTTCCCGACCCGTTGGATGAGTCTTGGCGGTTGGTATCGTCATCACTTTAATCAACAAGATCAAGACAGTTTTGAAGATGCTAACTTTAGCGGAAGCGTAACCGTTGCGGGAACAGTTCCGTCAGTAATTAACAGCACTTTCAGAGGCACACCGACCGGATTCAATACTTCAAACGATCCGCACGGTTTCGGCTTCCAAGTAACTGTCGGCAGACGTAACAATAGAGCGACCGATCCGATTAATGTTCCGCCCGATGTTACGAGTGTTGATTTGAACAAAAAACGTATCACTACCGGATGTCCCGCAGGACAAAGACCGAAAGAAGGTGCGAATTGCAGTGATGATAAATCCATCAACATTTCGACCAAAGCAGTTGACAAAGAAAATGATCCGCTGACGTATACCTATACGGTAAATGGCGGACGTATCGTTGGCAACGGCGCAAACGTAAGTTGGGATTTGACCGGAGCGCAACCCGGAAATTACACCGTTACAGTCGGTGCAAATGATGGATGCGGAATCTGTGGTCAAACCAAAACGGAAACCATTACAGTTGAAAAATGTGATTGTAATGTTCAATGTCCGACTTGCGGTGACGTAAATGTTACTTCAAACGGCGTTGTTCAACCCGGCGAAGATTTAGTCTTTACGGCTAATGTCAGCGGCGGCACAGGCAACTTCAGATATGAATGGAGTGTTTCACAAGGTGAAATTTCCGGCAGTAATGATTCTGCAACAATCAGAGTCAGAACAAATGGTATGGCTGGTCAAGATGTTAGAGCGACAGTCCGAGTTATGGACATGGGACGCACTAGCGATTGCCCGACCTGTAATATTACTAATAGTGAAACCGGAAGCGT
The DNA here is from genome assembly GCA_031409875.1 of Acidobacteriota bacterium. Classification (GTDB taxonomy): domain Bacteria; phylum Acidobacteriota; class Blastocatellia; order Pyrinomonadales; family Pyrinomonadaceae; genus CALMEH01. The sequence continues at coordinate 24,042 of JANNYB010000030.1, forward strand.
TGCAAAACTGCGTGAACCGGACTTATTCGACACCTGCGATGCAAACAGCAATCCTGCTTGTATCAAACCGGATGATATTAAAGCTCGTGTAGATAACTACTACCTTGCATTGAATAACGATCCGAGTGCAACGGGTTACATCATTACTTACGGAACACCGAAAGAAATTGCAAGACGTGAGAAAATCATTAAAGATGCAATCAAATTCCGTAAATATGATCCGACCCGCGTGGTCTTCGTTCAAGGCGGAAATACGGGAGAAGGAACAGTTACTAAATTCTGGATTGTTCCGGCAGGTGCAACACCGCCGCAACCGTAATTCAATAACTTAGCTTTACGTTCTTAACCGAACGTGAACATTTCCTAAGCGGATGAGATTTCGGATAACGAAATCTCATCCGCTTTTGCCGTTTTGTTGTCAATTTTCAGCGGCTTAAACAAATAAACTTTGTAAAATCATTCAGAGTTGTGTATGATAAAAACAACTTTTCGACTGTGCGCTCAGTCAAAAGAAAACTTTCCTAACAGTTTATGCAAGAATAAAAGCAACAATCGGACGGCGTTGCCGCATCTGAAATTTTGCGCGTATTGTTCTTTAACGCAAAACTCCCGAAAAATCCAGTCCTAAAGCATTGCTACACAATAATATGAAATTACAAATACAGACAGAAAATAAAAACCGCTTCCATATTTTGTTTTACGCCTTTGCGTTGGTGATTTTCAGCATTAACGCCGTTTTTGCCGTTAATAACGAAAGCGAAACGATAACGGTCAAACAACTCAATGTTGTCGGACCTGACGGCGGTGATGTGCGAGTCGTAACGGTTGACCCGCGCGATAAAAACCGTCTTTATGCGACAACGCTCGACGGACAGATTCATACTTCGGCAGATGCCGGAAAAACGTGGCGAATGCTCGTAAATTTCAATCGTCCACAGCTTATTCTCGATCAATTGGAAGTTGACATACGCGATTCAAAAACTCTCTATGCTTCGGGGCATCGCCACAAAGAGCCGGGCGGATTTTTCAAATCAACCGACAGCGGCGCGACTTGGACGGAAGCCAAAGATTTGAAAAAAGAATCAATTCATTCGATGACGCAATCAATCTTTGACCCGAATGTTATTCTTGCCGGAACGATTGACGGCGTTTGGATTTCTACTAATTCGGGCAATGATTTCAAAAAAATCGAGTCTTCGACAATGCCGAAAAACATTGATTCATTGGCGATGGATCCGCGAAATACGTCAACGATTTATGCCGGAACTTGGTGGCGGGCATACAAAACGACGGACAGCGGAAAAACTTGGCGATTAATCGTTAAAGGAATGATTGACGATTCGGACGTTTTTGCAGTTACGATTGACAGCAAAGACCCCGAACATATTATTGCTTCGGCGTGCAGCGGCATTTACGAATCGTATAACGGCGGCGAACTTTGGAAAAAAGTTCAAGGAATTCCGTCGCAATCGCGCCGCACACGCGACATTCTTCAGCATCCTTCGATGCCCGGAACGATTTTCGCCGCTACGACCGAAGGTTTTTGGATGACTTCAAACGGCGGCAAATCGTGGATTATAACCACGACCAAAGCTCTCGAAATAAATTCCATTACCGTTCATCCAGATGAACCGAACCGCATTTATATCGGCACGAACAACAACGGAATTATGACTTCGACCGATGGCGGAAAGAGTTTTATTCAAACAAACGAAAATTTTTCGAGCCGTTTTACATACAATATTGTTGCCGACCGCGAACGCGCCAATCGGCTTTATGCGACAACGAAAAACACGGCAACCGGCGGTGGCTTTGTTTTCATCAGCGACAATGGCGGACAATCTTGGGTTCAAAATAAAAATCTCGACGGTGTGCGAATCGCTCCGTTTTCGATTTTGCAAGACAGAGTAAATGCCAACACAATGTATCTCGCCACGAATCTCGGCATTTACCGTTCGCTCGACCGCGGCGTAAATTGGACGTTTTTAGATGCGCTGAAACCTGTTGGGAAAAAGACAACTAAACCTGTCGCAACAACCGGATTAATTTCTGCCATCAAGGAAAAAGTCAAAATTTTGTCAAGCACCGAAGATGGCAAAAACGGCATTCTGGCGGCAACCGATTCGGGATTATATCGAAGCTATGATGTAACTAAAGGTTGGGAAAAACTTTCATTCGGCGCAAATGTCAAACTGAATATTTTTGCGGTTCACGTTTCGCCGTCAATGCCGAATAAAATTTGGGTTGGCACAGCCGTTTCGGGCGCAATGTATTCGGAAGACAACGGCAAAACGTGGAAAACCGCAAACGGTGTGCCGCAAAATGTTCCGGTTATTTCAATAAATTCCGATCCGTCAACACCTGAAACCGTCTATGTCGGCACGGTGCAAACGCTTTATGTTACACGCGACGGCGGCGAAACGTGGACTCGGCGCGGCGGCAATTTACCGCTCGGAAGCTATACGAGTATTTTGATTAATCCGAAAAACACGAACGAAGTTTATGTTTCGAGTTCTTTGGAAAACGATGGCGGAATTTTTTATTCAACCGACGCGGGCGCAAACTGGCGGCGTTTGGATAAAAATATGAACTTGCCGAGTAAACGAATTTGGTCTCTGGCGTTTGACCCGAACGATACAAACCGCATTTTTGCCGGAACGCATTCATCGGGCGTTTACCGAATCGAACGCGAAGCCGCAAAAAGTTCGAGTTCAAACGAAAACACGACTCGTCCGCGCGTTACAGGCGGGAATTAATGTGAAAAAGTGAAAAAGTAGAAAAGTGAAAAAGTCGGTTGGAATGTCCCGCCGGCTTTTTCACTTTTTCACCTTTCCACTTTATAATAGCAAGATGAGTCAAAAAACGGCGCGGACTTTTCAGGAAAATTCATTGAAAGTCGAATCAATTCCATTCGCGGAAATTCCGCATCAATCAAAACTTTTTCTCGATTTTCAAGCAGATTTGCCCGAAATTGCGAAATTTTATCCCGAAAAAAATACGGATGTTCAGAAATTTGCCGAAAAAGTTTTGGCAAATTATAAAACGGACAGAAACGCGCTTTGCGATGCTTTGTCGGAAACGAATTTATCTTTCGGCGCAAAACAAAAAACGCTGGAAAATATCGAGCTTTTGCGCGAAAAAGATTGTTTGGCGATTGTTACCGGACAACAAGCCGGACTTTTTTCGGGCGCACTTTACACAATTTACAAAGCACTTTCGGCGGTCAAGATGTGCGAAGATTTGCGCGAAATAAACATCAAAGCCGTTCCCGTTTTTTGGATTGCCGAAGAAGATCACGATTTCGATGAAGTCAAAAAAACTTTCGTTTTGTCAGAACCGTCTGCGGTAGCGGGCGGTTTAACTGCAATTCAGAATACGCCGCAAAATTACAAAGAAAACTCGCCTGTCGGCTCAATAAAACTTGATGAAAACATAAACGAAACAATCAAAAATCTAAACTTGCCGCAAACCGAATTTACAGCAGAAATCGAAAATATCTTAAAAGAAACATACAAATCCGGCGAAACTTTCAGCACGGCATTTGCCAAGTTTTTGGCGCATATTTTCGCTGATTACGGTTTGATTTTTCTTTCGCCTTTGGACGAAAAACTCAAAAAACTTTCCGCGCCGATTTTCTCGGAAGCAGTTGAAAAATCCGAAGAAATCGCGTCTGCGCTTTTGCGCCGAAACGATGAACTTAAAGATTATACAGCACAAGTTTTAGTCGAAGAAAATTTCTTCCCGTTTTTTTATCAAGGCGAAACGCGCCAAGCGATGCGCCGCGATTTGCAGAGCGGAACGGTAAAAATTCAAAAGTCTAAAACCGAATTTAGCACTTCGGAATTAAAAGAAATCGCTGAAAATTCACCGCAAAATCTTAGCCCGAATGCTCTGATGCGCCCGGTCGTGCAAGATTTCTTACTGCCGACTTTGACCTATTTTGGCGGCGGTGCAGAGATTGCATATTTCGCACAAAATTCCGTAATTTACGAAATCTTAAATCGTCCCGTTACGCCGATTCGCCATCGTGCGAGCTTTACCGTTATTGAGCCGAAAAATCGTCGAACGCTCAAAAAATATGAAGTTGATTTTTTAGATTTATTTGACGGAAAAGCAAAAATCGAAGCAAAAATTGCCGAAAAATATTTAAACAAAGAAACAGCGCAAATATTCGTTGAAACCGAAGAAATAATTAACGCGCAATTAAATCTGCTTGACCGAAATCTGAGCATTTCCGAACCGACACTTGCGACGAGTTTGGCAAAACGCCGCCGAAAAATCCTCTGGCACATCGGCACGTTACGCAAAAAATATCATCGCGCCGAAATCCAAAAAAACGAAACCGTCAATCGTCGTCTCGAAACGCTTTTCACATCCGTTTTACCGCACGATGCTTTGCAGGAAAGAACTTTAAACGTGATAACATTTCTCAATATCTACGGCGAAAATTTTATCGAATGGGTTTATAATGCGATTGATTTAGACGAAACAGGACATCAAATTATATTTTTATAAGGCTTTGGACAATAAATTACACAAATTACACGAATCAAAAAATAATTCGTGTAATTTGTATAATCCGTTGTCGTTAAAACAATGAACAAAATCAAAATTTTACCTGACAATCTGGCGAATCAAATCGCGGCGGGCGAAGTCGTTGAGCGTCCGGCTTCTGTCGTTAAAGAATTAGTCGAAAATTCGATTGATGCCGGAGCGAAACGAATTCAAGTTGACATCGAACTCGGCGGACGGCGGTTAATGCGAATTTCCGACGACGGTTGCGGAATGGAACGCGACGACGCAATTCTTGCTTTTGAACGCCACGCGACATCGAAAATTAAGACTTTGGAAGATTTGGGCGCAATAAAAACTCTCGGTTTTCGCGGCGAAGCGTTGGCTTCGATTGCTTCGGTTGCCAAAGTCGAATTGCTTACGAAAACCGAAGAGAACGAAACGGCGACACGAGTTTTAATCGAAGGCGGAAAACTGATTGATGTCAAAGACGCGGCGCGAAATACGGGAACGACTTTTTCGGTGCGCGATTTATTTTTCAACACACCGGCGCGGCGAAAATTTATGCGTTCGGAGGCAACGGAAAATTATCATTTAATCCAGATAATTCAACATTACGCGCTGGCGCATCCGGAAATTTCATTTACTTTGACGAACAACGGACGTGAAACTTTGCGTCTTTCAACGGCGAAAGATTTGCGCGAACGTGCGTTTCAACTTTTCGGCGTAAATTTGATTGAAAGCCTTCTTAAAGTCGAAGGCGGACGCGAATTTATCGCCAAAGTTTCGGGTTTCGTATCTGCGCCGCGCGAGCGACGAACAAACCGCGACGGACAATATTTTTTCATTAACGGACGCTTCGTAAAAGATAAAATTATTTCCGGCGGACTTCTGGAAGGTTTCCGTTCGGTCTTGCCGCATGGCGTTTATCCCGTTGCATTTCTATTTTTGGAAATTCCGCTCGAAGAAATTGATGTTAATGTTCATCCGTCAAAAACCGAAGTTCGATTTCGCCGAAGTGAAGCAGTTAAAGAAGTTATTGCCGAAGCCATTCGCGGCGCATTGGCAAAAGCGGGAATTTTCCGCGAATCTTTAGAACCGGCGGCGCGTCCGTCGGAATTGCAAATTACAGATTACAAATTACAAAACGAAACACCAATTGCCGAGCAAACAAATATCGAGTTTCAAATTTCGGAAGCTGAAAATTCAAATTTATTATTTACGGAAACAAAACAAAGCGGACAAAATTTTGAAGAAAGGCAAGGCGTAATTATCGAAACACCGGCACAAATTTCAACTGTTGAAGCATCATTTGAAAGTGATATTTTTTCTACTGATTTTGAAAAAAAAGCAGAAGGTTTAAAACATTTAAACCAACCGTTTTCAGACGAATCTAATATTCTGCAATTTCAAAAATCGGAATCATCTGAAACTCCAGATTTGAAATCTGAAATTGAACAATCCGCAATCCGCAATCCGCAATCCGCAATCGAAACGCCAATCGTAAATTCGGCGGCAAATGTGCCTAAGTCAGTTGAGATCGAGCAACTTTCGCGCTCAAAAATTCGACCAATCGGACAGCTTCACGAAAGTTTTATCATTGCAACGGATGATGAAGGCTTGCTTTTGATTGATCAGCACGTCGCGCACGAACGGATTTTGTTTGATAAATTTCGGCGCAAGGAAACCGAACGAAAAATCGAATCGCAAAATCTTTTATTGCCCGAAACGATTGATTTATCGCCCGCGCAAGCCGCCGCTTTTTCGGAAATCGAAACGGAATTGGAAGATTTGGGCTTCGGTTTGATGCGACTTTCGGGCAGAACCATAGCGATAAAATCCGTTCCGACAGACTTGCCGCCGTCGGAAGCACGAAACTTGCTTGCGGAAATTTTAGATACGATTGAAAAAGAAAAACGCGGCAACGCAAAAGCAACTTTGCGCGATGATATTGCCGCATCTTTGGCGTGCAAAGCCGCCGTAAAAATCAATATGAAACTCACGCCCGAAAAAATGCAATGGATGATTGATAAACTTCTAACCACTTCATCACCCACGACTTGCCCACATGGGCGACCCGTTATTCTGCGTCTGACAATGCGCGACATCGAGCGTGGTTTTCATCGAACGTAAAATAAGTGTTGACAAACTGATAATGAAAAGTATAATTGGAAAACACGATTTATAAGAGAAGTAATAACTGTTGTAGTTCACACAAAAACATCAACCACGATTTATTTTTCTAAATTGCAACCCAATGAATACTTTTTCATCCCATTTTTGGTTTCTTTTAGTTGGTTGTCTGTTTATATTCACTTCCAGTTGTGAATATATTACTCAGCGTCAAAATAAATGTGTTCCTGTCGTTCATTCCGATTCAAATTATTTATTACCTTCTCCATCGGCAGATGTTGCGGCTGATATTTATCTCGATGCAACGTTATCAATGCAAGGTTTTACTGCTACCGAAACTTTTAGTTATTATCAGCAAACCATACCGCTGCTCGAAAGTGCAATAATCAAAACTTGGAAAAACGGAAAAGTAAATTTCAATAAATTCGGCGATAAAATCGAAAATTTACCTGACAGAAAATTTCTCGAAGCAAACAAGCCGGCATTTTATTCAGACCAAAATCTTAACCGAAAAACCTACATCGAAAATGTTATTAACATCGCCGATACAAGTCATCTGAACATAATTGTAACCGACCTTTTTCAAGATAATGCCGACATCAACCCGCTAATCGAAAAAATTAAAACAAAGTTTATAGGCAAAGGCTTAGCCGTTGGTGTGTTGGCGGTGAAGAGCCAATTCAACGGTAAAATTTACGATGTCGGCGCAAATAACTATACATTTGTTTATAAGACTTCCGACAGTCCGACATTTCGTCCGTTTTATATTGTTGCACTCGGCTCTCACGCCGATATTGCCGTTTATTTTGAAACGCTCGAAAGTAGCGGTTTTAAGGACTTTCCAGTTAAAGAACAAATAATTTTTTCGCAGTTTCTAACCTCTAAGCCGTCAAATTTTTATAATTCCGAAACGATTGATATTAAAAATATGAATGATGTCAGTGGAGTTTTGCTGAAGGATGGAAAAGGCGCGGCGGAATACAAAGAATTGAAAGTTGTGAACAAAGGAAAGCCTTCAAACTTCGCGGCTAATCTGCCGTTCAAACAACTCCCGAAGACGATTGATATAGGAACTCAACTCGAAACTGAAATAAAATCTTGGGTGTGTCGAAAACCGGAAAATTCCAATTCGTCTGCGGCAGTTTCTTTTGTGGAAAATTCGGGTGTCAAAGATGCTTTGAACATCTCTGCCGCAATAACAAAGCCTGAAACTATTGAATTTAAACTGACGGTCAGTCCCGAAAAGTTTGAGAGCGATGAGGTTAATTGTTTTCAAATTATTCTGCGCCCGAAAGAATATAGTCTTCCGAAATGGATTGACGAATGGAATATGACTGACGCGCAGATTGATTTGTGGCACAAATCACCGGCGACTTTTGAAGGCGCGAAAACATACAATCTAAAACGCTTTTTGCAAGACCTTTGGGGAACAGCACAAAAAAGTCATAGCCCGAAAGTCGCAGATTTTTATTGTTATATCAAACCGGATTGATGCGCTTTTAAGGCAATTTGGTTTCTTTTTCGCCAAGCAGTTTTTCTAAAAAATTAGAGGAGTAATCTGAGAATGACAAGATTTTTTCTGAGCGTAGGATTTGCCTTTGTTTTGTTCCTCGTAACTTTCTTTGGGTTAGTTACGATGATTGAATTTTGGCTGTTGGAAAACTGGTTTGAGGTCGAATCTTTAACCGGCATCAAACAAAAAGAATGGCTGAATAATTTTAGCAATATGGCTCTATATTCGAGTCTTATTGCTTTGGCGGCAACATTTTTTTGGCATATCTTCGGTTATTTTTTCTATCGGATAAAATCTTGGCAAATAGCAGGAAGTAGCCGATTAACTTGGGGACTTATTTTTGTCGTAATGCTGATAGGCGTTCTTGTTTTCGGCTGGCTTTGGACTACTCCGACACAAGACGAAGGGAAACTTGTGGCTTGCGGCTTTTATTTGCTCAACGCGATTTTTATTTACTGTGTTTCGAGTTGGGTTCTGTCGCCTGCAACGGTCAAATACGCTCCGATTGGCGCAGGCTTGTTTGCGCCAATCGGCAATATCTTTATGCGGTTATTTTATCGAAATTAAATTTTAGGAGAGGCAAAAAAAATGGCTTATTATGCAATTGGCATCGGTGGAACGGGAGCAAAATGTATCGAATCTTTGATTCATCTTGCGGCGGCTGGCTTGATGCCCGATAACGAAAGGCTTTACGTTTTATTTGTTGACCCGGACAAAGCCAACGGAAGTTTGAGCCGCGCCAACGATTTGCTCAAATGTTACGATGATTGCCGTCAAAACATCATTGCCGATACGGATTTTCTAAGAACTCCAATCGAAATTGCCGAACCCGATGTCTGGTCGCCGCTCGCCGACGGCGTGAATCAATTAGACGAATTTATTACCTACAACAATCTGAAAACACAATCGGAAGAACTCGCGCATCTGTTCGATGTTTTGTATAGCCCGGAAGAAAAGACAACTTCGCTCGACAAAGGCTTTCGCGGTCATCCGTCAATCGGCGCGGCGGTGATGGCATCGAGCGTTGATTTGGAAAACGCCGAGCCGTGGAAGACGTTTTGGGAAAGAATCGAAGGCGACAAAGGAAAGGGAAAAGAAGTTAAAATTATGCTTTTCGGCTCGATTTTCGGCGGCACGGGAGCTTCCGGTTTTCCGACGATTGCACGGCTTCTGCACGATAAATTTAAAGCGTTCAAAGATCCTCTTAAGTTTCAAATCGGCGGCGTTTTGATGTTGCCGTATTTTTCTTTCAGCAGTATCGAAAACGCCGGAATGCAAGCCAACGCCAATGATTTTTTGCTAAATACGCAGTCGGCATTAAATTATTACTCACAGCAGGACAATCTGAAAATTTTCGACGCGGTTTATCTTGTCGGAAGCGATGATGTCGTAGATATGCGCGTTTCGGCAATCGGCGGACAGGAACAGGAAAACCAACCGCATTTCACCGAACTTTATTCGGCTCTGGCGGCGGTTGAGTTTTTTGGCGGAAAAAGCGCGGCAAACGGCGACAATCGCTATCAATTAGCGGCTCGTGCGGTGAAAGGTGAGTTGAAATGGACTGATTTGCGGGCGGATGATGCAAACGAGTTTCAAATAAAGATTTTACATCTTGTCAGGTTTTCATTTGCCTATCTTTCAACCTATTATCCGGCACTCAGCGATATTGCCGAAAGAGGACAGGTTTATCGTGCTTCGTGGTATGTCGATTTTTTCTCGAAAGAAATTGATGTCAAAACTCGAATTCAGCACGAGTTCGACGACATAAAAAAATACTGCGAAAGTTTTTTGCTCTGGTTCGCCAATATCGAATTTTCAGTAACCGACAGCCAAACCACATCGCAAAATCTGCTTAACTTTACGCCTTTTGCCTATATCCGTAAAGACGATAAAGGAAAAGACACAGTTGACCGCCGCCAATCTAACGATTATCGTTTGGACGAGTTTGAAAATATCCAACTGCCCGGTATGGAAAAAGACAGCGGTTTAGAGGATTTATGGGAAAGAATGTGCGAGGCTCGCCCGCGCACCAGCGATAGAAATACTTGGTTATTTATCAATGAACTTTATCGTCAATGCGGAAATATTTAATGAAGGAGAATTTAAGTTATGTCGAAACCTTTACTGCCAAGTCTTAAAACAGGTCATGGTGTTCAACCGCCGGATGTTGGGCAATGGGACGCTCGAAAAGCGGATGAACTCGATACAATCAGCGAAGGTTTGGATGTCAATCAAGCCGAAACTCAGGTTAATTCGATTCCCGATGTTTGGGCGCGTCCGCTTCTTTTTGAGATGGCTTTGTTTAGTTCAGACAAAGACGATAAAAAACATCCGCTTCGTGAGCAAATATTGGGCGAATGGCGCGGTTTGTTGGCAATGCTGGCTCTGAAGGAAATAAAAAATTTGAAGGTTTTGACTGCTAAAAAAGTTGAAATCAAATTGAAAGATAAAGAAAAAAATCCGATATTTTTAGAAATTCTGCATAAGTTAATTCCCAAGAATACGCTTGTCGCCGATACTTCTTGGAATCATCTCTATCTATTTCTCTTTCAAATCGGGCATCAAACGAGACCTATTGGTATAACTTCGCCGACAACTCTCGTGGCTACGCCAACACATTATTTTAATCACATTGACCAAAATAAAATTCCTTGGTTCGACGGGAAAATTCTACAAGACCCGATTAATTATTTGTCCAAACTTGAAAAAGAGGCTTTGGCAGGATGGCTTGCTTCGATAAATACAAATTTGAGCATTCATCCCGGAGAAAAAAAAGAGAAAATTTTAGAGAAACTTTCAGGCTTATTGCAGAGTTTCGTAACCGATTTGAATGCTGATGTAAATTCGTCAGAAGGCGTTACTTCGTTTGGTATTGAAAGAGGTTCGGGGGTTTTCTACTATCTTGACAAACCGGCAGGCGCAATCGTTGGAACAGGCTCAGATGTAAGTTTAGTTGCTTCGGAAAACCGAAATCCGCCAATGCCGATGCTTTTGGTGGATAGAGATGTTGCAACCGATTGGGGCAAACAGTTAAAAGATATTACCGTCAGCGGCTCGGCGACGCTTGCCGATTTACCGGCAAACGATTTTGTAACGCGCAATCAAATCGGAAGCCACACTATAAGTAATGCTCAGATTTGGCAACCGAAAGAGCTATTCACCGAGAAACTCTTTGTCGTCAAAGGCGATAACGCTTTTTCGGGTGCAAAACAAGAATCTTGGGTCAAAGACGAAAAGGCGAAACTCAATAACCAGCCCGTTTCAATTATTCTTCCCATCAACGAAAAACTGCTCGAATATCTTGACGAAGACGAATTACTCCAAAGGTTAAAATTTCAGCAGGGACCGAATAATGAAATTACCGTTCGACTGCGCTTAACTTTGGGAACAGGCACGCCACGCTCGTATGAAGTTAAAAAAACTTATTCGCGCAATGAAATAATTGATTACGAACAAGTTCCGGTCATCGAAGTTTTTCCAAATTTCAAAAAAGCTAATTGGAAGGCTTATTATGTTGCTTATTCCGCCGACAATCCAAAAACCACTTTTCAAATTAAACCTTATTCGCCGACGGTTGAGGAAGCTAAAATTCCAATTGCCGATAATCCGAACGGCGAGCGTCTTATATGGCGGCTCGAATCTTATCCGAATGTGATGATTTGTTCGGCTAAAGATGCAGACGGGAATAATCAAAAAGCAGGTTTGCTACTTCTCGAACCATCGCAAAGCGTCTTGCCTCCAGCTAACCGAACTATTACAGTCGGAGTTGATTTCGGCGCATCCGGCACCAGCGTTTATAAATCTTCTGACGGAAACAAAGAACCGCTAAAATTTGAAAACCGCAAATTGAGTGTTACGTTTTTGAGAGACTTGCAGAAATTCTCGCTTTATGGGTTTTTCTTTCCGCCACGTAGTTATGAAATACCTTTACTGAGCATATTTCAAGATTTTAACAATCAAGACGGAAATTATCTGCCGGTTACGAATGGGCATATTTATTACATTGAAGATAAGCAACTGCCCGAAAAAAACATTTTCACCGACCTTAAATGGTCTGATGAAGCACATCATAATTTATACGCCGAATCGTTCTTAACACAACTTTGTTTGCAAACAGTTGCCGAACTCGTGCAGGAAGGGGTGTCCGCAATTGATTGGAAATTTTCGTATCCGACGGCGTTTTCCAAAACCCGTTTGGGCATCTTCAAGCCTATTTGGGAGCGAATTGTAAAAAACACAAGCGAGATGACCGGCGTTAAATCGAACGGTCTTTCAAATTTAACTGAAAGCGTAGCCGCCGCACGTTTCTTTCGTGATGATACTCGTGTTGATGCTCATGGAGCGCAAATTGCCTCCGGAACGGTTTTCGTTGATATTGGCAGTAGCACATCGGACATATCGGTTTGGCAGGGCAATAAATTGTTGTGGCAAGTCTCGCTTCTTTATGCCGGGCGGGACATTCTGCTCGATTATTTTAAGAGAAATCAAAATATCCTCGATAACCTTGGTTTATCTCTGACCTCTTCAGAACATTTTTACGCCCAGATTGATGCGATATTAAGAAAAGACAGTGAACAGATATTCTCAAATTTATTAGGGAAAGATTTGAAAGAGTTAAAGAAACATTTAGCTCTCGGTTTGAGCGGATTGTTTTACTACATCGGTCTTGGAATAAGTTGCTTGCGTCAAAAAAACATCTACGAAAAAGCCGAAATGCCGCATTTCTATTTTGGCGGAAACGGTTCGCAGATATTTCGCTGGCTCATAAGCGGTCAGCATTGGGACAATAATAGCGATTTGGCGAAGTTGTTTGAACCGCTATTTGAATCCGTTTTTACAAAAGCACTCGGCGAAAATCTAAACGGTTTCTTTAAACTTGAAATGAGTAATTTGCCAAAACGGGAAGCGGCATTCGGTTTAGTTTGTAACACCGATTTAAGCGAAGAAGGAAAATGCAAAGACGTATTTGCGGGCGAAAAATATATCGAAAACAAAACTGAGCATCAATGGAGCGAAGTTTTAGACGAAGAACGTTTGACCGATTCGCTTGAACCGCCCGAAAAACTCGACAAATTAGCCGAATTTATTGAGGAGTTTAATAATTTTGCCGTTAAAAGCGAAGGACTCGTTCAAAAGTTTGACTGTGATGCAAGAAAGTTAAGCGATGTTCGCGGTCAACTTGGCAACAGCCTGAACGATCTAGCTAAATTACGCGCAAAAAACGAAGGAGTAGTTGTTCAGCCGATTTTTATACTTGCGCTGAAACATTTATTAAAAATTTAATCGTAAAGGATAATATTGCTAATGCCGGATAAATGGACAATTTATAATTATACGCTCGCCATACTTTTTGGCGTTGTCATTGGCTGGATGTTTAGCTTATTAACTAGCCATAAAAATAAGAAAAGAAAATCTAAACCGAATGAAGAATTCAAGGAGGACTTTGAGCATATTTTCAATAAAATTTCCGAGTTGCAAGAAGAATTAAAAATAGTTCAATCTGTAAATGCCTCTTATGATGGCAGTGATCCAATTCAATTCAATTTGAGGTCAATTAACAAGAAGTTGAATAACACATTGATTAGCTATAGAAAAAAAATCTCAAGGAATGGAAAGAAAATCTTAGAGAAAACTGAATCGGATGAAGTCAGTCCAACTTCTAAAATTGAACAGACTGAAGATTTATCCCAAGTGAACAATAATAAGACTTCTGAGCCAAGAGAGCCTTCAGTCAAAGAAATCCCTTCCAATTCATTTGAAGAAAAGGAATTTGAATCTCAAAATCTGCCTTCGCAAATTATAACTTTATACAATCGCGGGATTAGCGAAAGAAGCGATAGAAATTTGTTTTGGGAAACATTTCCAATTATCCGAATCGGCAATGCTAATGCGGTTGCTCAAGGACTCGGCGAGGTTTTCGCGCCCGATTTCCGCGAAACCGGAAACGGTGATTTTTTGGCTATCAAGTGCGATAATCAATCTTATTTTGTCGTGCCTTTGTTTGATACGACAATCACGCCGTCCGCTTTTAATGAAGGTGGCATCAGCTATGCTTTCGATTGCCCCGGTTACGATTCGCAATCGGCTCGCTCGATTCTGAAAGTAAATAAGGCGGCGACTTTTCGGCGCGGCGGCGGGCAATGGTTTTTAGTTGATGGCGGAAAAGGAGAATTAGTATTACAAAATTGAACTCGCATCTTTTTAAATATGGATTTTACAAAATACTTTTTTCCAAACGAATTGGTTGCCCAAATTGTTATCGGCACCCAGGTTTTATTTTTTTTATATTGGATTTTTTCGCTTCTCGGACAGCGAAGACGCGCCAAGCAAGTTTCTTCTGAAATAAGCAATTGCGAAGAAATCGGATACCTCTCGGATATACTTCGCCAGCGTTATTTGCAAAGCGGCGAAGCGTCTGTCGAAGCAATGACGATGCTTTCTCCAGTAGAAGCCACCGAAAAGTTTGAAGATTTCTGCAAGGAGAGAAAACTGACGGAAAAATCGCCGCTTTATAAACATCTCAGGGCGATTTTTTTTGCAGGATTTAACGAAAGCCAGCTAAATGTCGAGGCTTTGATAAAAACTACTACCAGCCGGATAAGTTCGCGCAATACTTCGCTTCGGTCTTTTATTTCGCTTTTCATTATTCTCGGACTATTTGGAACTTTGTTTGGGCTTGCAAGCAGTTTATCGGAACTTTCCACTATTTTAGCTGATGCCGGACAACTCAACGACGAAGTTTTGAAAAATGGTCTGAAAACTTTACTGGGAAAATTGGGCGGAGCTTTTGCGCCGAGCATTTGGGGAGTTTTTTTTACTATCATCGGTGTCGGGTTTTTTGCTCGTTATTTGAACCGACATGGTTTTCCCGCGATTCAATCATTGGAACATCAAACTTTGATAAATTGGGTGCCGAATCTGATTCCAACTTCTTCCCAGCGTCTGAATGAAAAGTTAATTTTGAGCGAAAGGCAACTTCAGAAAAACTTCGCCGCCGCCGAAAAAGTTGCCGAATTTGCCGGTAAATTTGACAGCAAGACGAGTGAGTTGGGGAAAAACATCGAGAAAAATATAGGTTCTCTCCAAACGCTTTCCGAATCTGCCGCCAAACTCGGCGAATACACGGATAATTTTACGCGAAATCTTGATGGTTTTGCTCAAAATTTCAAAGAAAGCGTTGAAAGACTTTCTCCCGTTACTGAAGGATTAACCGAACTTTATCAAAAAATTCTGGATGACTCTCAAAAGTTTCAAGAGAACGTCAAACTGACCGTTGAAGATAGTCAAACTTTTCGCGGGCAGGTGCAAGAGGAATTTTATAAACAAACCGAGCAAGCGCATTTGGCTCTCAATTCGCTGAAAGATTACGATGAAAACCGCAAATCAGTTGATGAAAAAATTCAAGCGACTCTATCGTCTGCTCAAGAAGCGTTAAATAATTTAAGTCGGCAAAACGAAGTTTTCATTAAAGCATTAGTCGAAACTGTCGGCATTCCGTTGCGCGAAAATTTGAAAGCCGAACTCGTCAATGTTACGGAGTCTCTCAACCAAATTAACTCAAACTCAACTGCGACTCTCAAAGAAATTACTGCTAATTCGACCAAGACATTAGACGATTTTTCTAAAAATGTCAGTGGTGAAATTCAGTCAGTTGCTACGAGACTTGGACAATTGCACAATCCATTCGAAAACTCTGCAACTTTCATGGAGTCAACTGCAAAAACTTTTGAAACTCGCACCCAAAATTTTCTTGAAGAAATCAGACGCGAGTTTCAAAACCAAAATCAGCAGAAGGAAAATGAAAATTCCAATCTTGTTGCGCTCAACGACGGCATTCAAAAATTAGTCGGTGAAATTAATATTTTAGCGGGCAAAATTGAAAAGCTGAATCAAAAGAATTTTAGTCAGCCGATTTATCGTGAAAAAAAGAAGCAAGGCGATGCGCCACAAGTTTTCATTGCGGAACCCGAATCCGGGTTTTTTAAAAGAATAGTCAATAGATTCAGAAGGAAAAAATAATATGGAAGATGACAATTCATTTGACTTTAATTTTTGGACATCATTTGCCGATATAATGCTGTCTTTGGTTTTGGTTTTGTGTCTGCTTCTGTTTATGGTCGCGGCGGTGATTTCTATAGGAAAAGTTAATCTTAAACAAATCGAAGATAATCAGCAAACTATGATTAAGTCGATTGCCGATGAGTATAAAGTCAAACCGCAACTGCGTGATAAAGACGTGTTTGGCATCTCGTTTTCTAAAAATGATGTTGACGACATTACTATCAAAAATGACCTCAGTTCGCAAACAATTACCTTTAGCGATAAACTTTTATTCAGTCCCGACAGAACCGAGATAAATCCGGGCGGAGAAGAAGTTTTAAGTGTTATCGGCAAAACTATTTTTAATCAACGGCGTTCGATTAAAGAAATTCAAATTCAAGGACACGCCGATACGCTGAAAAGCGGCAGATTTTCCACCAATACACAACTTGCGGCAATGCGGGCGATTTCCGTTTTTCAATTTTTGCAAGAAAAAGTCGGCATTAATCCAAACGAAAATTTAATGTCAGCAACATCTTTCGGTGAATTCAAATCCGTTCAGCGCGGCGGAGATGACAAATCTTCTTACAATCAGGAACGGCTTTTGAAAGATAATGTTGATGAAAATTCGCGTAGCCGCAATCGCAGAATCGAACTTGTATTAATTTATCGCCGATAATCGGTTTTTTTAAGGTTTAATTTTTTTTCTTGACACGCGCCGAAAATTTCGGTAGGCTGATTTTACTTTGACTTGTTCAAAGCGAAAAAAATGCAAAATTTCAGCACTAACTTTTATTTTTATTTTAGCTTCTTTTTTACAAAAGCGGCTGGGATTAAGTTGTGTCTGAAATAGTTTTGCAAACTAAAAAAGATTAAACGAACCAGCCGTGAAACTTGGAAAAAGTTCACGGCTTTTTTGTGTTTTGGAGCGGAAAATGAGATTGGAAAATTTACGAAAAGAAATGGACGCGGTTGATGGCGAAATTGTTCGTTTGCTCAATGAACGTGCAAAACTTGCCCGAAAAATCGGCACGGTTAAAGCTCAAGCGGGTTTGCCGATTGTTGATTCGGAGCGCGAAGAAGCGATTTTGCGGCGTGTTTGTTCCTCAAACGGCGATTATTTGGAAAGCGATGCGCTTGAAAGAATTTACAAACGCATCATTAGCGAATCGAGGCGTTTACAGGTCGAAAATGTTGGAAAATTGGTGGAGATTTATCAATGAATTTAGTTGCAATTCAAGGCGTAAAGGGAAGTTACAGCGAAGAAGCCGTGCTAAAAATGTTCGGTTCGCGGGCGCAGATTTTGGAATGTGTTGATTTTGCTGCGACGTTTGAAACTTTGCAAAACGGAAACGCAAATTATGCGGTTGTGCCGCTCAAAAACAAAATTGTCGGTGAAATTGAAATTGCCGTAAATCTGTTGAAACAAACGACTTTAAGAGTTTTAGACGAATTGCCTTTGGAAGTTCGGCACGTTTTGGTCGGAACGCAGGACGCGGAATTTGAAAATTTAAAATCGGTGCGTTCGCATGTTGAAGCACTCAAACAATGCCGAAAGTTTTTATCGAAAAATTTGCAATTACAACAAATCATCGGCGCAGATACGGCTTCGAGCGTGCGTCGAATCGTCGAAGAAAATTGCGCCGAAAATGCCGCAATCGGAAGCCGTCGGGCGGCGGAGATTTACGGCGCGAAGATTTTAAAGGAAACCATCGCCGATGATGCTGAAAATTGGACGACGTTTTATTTGATTGGAAATTAAAGTTTGGAGTCCCGCCTTCAGGCGGCGGCAATCGCCAGCGAAGCGGCGCGATTGCCAAAACGCGGCAGAGAGAAATGGCAAAGAAACCGCGTTGCTTCGCTCGCGGTTTGCCGCCTGAAGGCGGGACTCCAAACACGACTCAGGACAGGAGAAAAATATGTTAGACAGTTGGGGAAAAACAAATTTACAAAAACCGAAAAACGCGCTTCCGCTTACTTCGATTGAGACAAAATCGCAGACGATTGTGCGCGTGAAAAACGTCAAAATCGGCGGCAATGAAGCGATTGTGATTGCCGGACCGTGTTCGGTTGAATCGCGCGAGCAAGTTGTTTCGACGGCTTTGGCGATTCGAGATTTAGGCGCGGTAATGCTTCGTGGCGGCGCGTATAAACCGCGAACTTCGCCGTATGATTTTCAAGGTTTGGGCGTTGAAGGTTTGAAATTATTACGCGAAGCGGGCGATCTTTCGGGCTTGCCGATTATTACTGAAGTGATGAGTGAATGCGATGTTGAAATCGTCTGCGATTACGCCGATATGCTTCAAGTTGGCGCACGAAATATGCAAAATTTCGCGCTTTTGCGGAAATTATCTAAAACGAATACGCCGATTTTGCTCAAACGCGGCGCGTCTGCAACTGTCAAAGAATGGCTTGCGGCGGCGGAATATTTACTTCACGGCGGCAATGAAAACGTCGTTTTGTGCGAACGCGGAATTAAAACTTTTGATAACTCTTTGCGAAATACGCTAGATTTGGCTTCGGTCGCATTGGTCAAAGAAATGACGCATTTGCCCGTGATTGTTGATCCATCGCACGCCACAGGCAAGCGAAGTTTGATTTCAGCAACGGCAAAAGCGGCGATTGCAGTCGGTGCGGACGGCGTGATTGTCGAAGTTCACCCAACGCCCGAAACCGCGCTTTCCGACAGCGCACAGCAATTAACTTTTCGCGGTTTTGCCGAATTGATGGAAAATCTGCAATCGCCGCTCAGACAAATTTACGTCAATCGTGAATTGGCGGTTTGCGTTTAATTTTTGTCCGCGAAACACGCGAAATACGCGAAAAAAAACAAAAATATTTTCGCGTATTTCGCAGTCAATATTCTGAACAAAATCATTACTGAGCGGTCTGAAAATTGCATAGTTGAAAAATCGCTTATTGTTCGCAACTTAATCAAGTTTTTTCTGTGTTTTCAGTGTCTTCAGTGGATAGAAAAATAAATCTATCCACTGAAGACACTGAAAACACGGAAGAAAACGGAAACGCGGCGGTCATTGATTTGTCCTATCAATTTCCGTGCCGCTCAGTAATGGAACAAAATCCGTTTTTACCAAATAATAAAAAAAAGCAAATGCTTCTTAATTTGAAACATTTGCTTTTTGATACGGTATTTATTGAATTAAAAAGAAATCGAACTTCGTCCGGTTTAGAATTATTCGGCGTTTTTCGGCAAAAATGTCGGCACGCATGACACCACAATATCCAATTCAGTGGCAACATTTTTCCATTTGTCTTTTTGGCTTTCAAAGTAGATATAAGCCAAATCAACGCCTTTGTCGTTAACCTTTACTTCCCAAAAATTTTTATAACCGGTTTTCGACATTTCGACGGTTTGAATATCTTCGGTTTTGATTTCATTATCGTCGCACGGAGCGCAATAATGTTTGATTTGCTTCTTACCTTTTAAAAGCGCAACCGCTTCCGTCGCTTCGGCTTTCGAAATATATGCCGCTTGATCGGCAAAAGCCGTCATTGAAAAAGCCAAAATTAGACAAACTGCAAGTATTTTTTTCATATTTTCTCCAATTTTACAAAATATTTAGTTCCGCTGGAATTCTAGTGGAAAGTGGTAAAATAAGCAAACGGGAACTTTCTACTAAAATACAGGTAGAACCAATAAAAATTATTCGATAATTGCCAAAACATCGCCCGCGTTGACGGTTTCGCCTTCGGCAAAGCGAATTTCTTTGACGATTCCGTCTTTGGGTGATTTCATTTCGTTTTGCATTTTCATTGCTTCGACGACTAAAACGCTGTCGCCTTGTTTGATTTCCGCGCCGATTTCGGTCAAAATTCGCACGAGTTTTCCCGGCATTGCGGTTTTAATTTCCGAAGTTCCGTCGGCGTTTGCGCTTGCCGAATTTGAACCGCGCAGACGTTTCGGGTCGGTGATTTTTATTTCAAATTGATGGTTTTTGAGATTGACAATACCGTTTGGCGCGACATAAATTTGGTAAATTTGATTCGCCTGTTTGAGTAAATAAACATTCGGCTCAACTTCCGATGCTTCGAGTTCGTATTCGCGCTCATCAACTTTCGCAAAAACCTTTTCGCCTTCGCGCTTGATTTCAATTTCGTATTTTTCGTCTTTTAGTTCGGCAAATAATTTCATTTGATTTAAAGTTTTGAGTTCCAACTTCAGTTGGCAAATCGCCAGCGAAGCGAGGCGATTTCTGCGTTTATCAGCAAAGTTTTCATTTATCCGCAAATTTCTGCATCGCTTCGCTCGCAGAAATGCCATCTAAAGATGGAACTCAGAACGCGATTTCGATTTTTCGTTCAGACAATTCTCACACAAACAATTCTTAAACTTTTCGCGCAAATCTTTTAAAATTTCATCCGACAAATCAACTTCAAAACACCAACATTTTTCGGTGTTTGCGCCACAATCGAAATCTTTGCCACACGATTCGCAGGTTTTTTTAGTCGTCTGTTTCGTCTGTTTCATTTTTGACTTTTCTGATTCGTAAAAGATTGATACGTTTTTCGTCAGCGCGTAAGATTTCAACGTCAATGCCGCGAAATTGAAGTTTTTCGCCGACTTTTGGAACGTATCCGGCTTCGCTCGTAACTAATCCGGCGATGGTTGTAAAATCGTCGTCTTCGATTTCCATTTCTAATTTGCGTTCGATTTTGCCGATTTCAGTCGAGCCGAGAACGTCTAAATAACCATCTTCGCCTTCAATAATTTCGATAATTTCTTCGGCTTCGGTGTCTTCGTCTTCAATTTCGCCGACAATTTCTTCCAAAATATCTTCTACCGTAACGAGTCCGGCAACGCCGCCGTATTCGTCAACGACGATGGCGATTTGAATATGACTCGACTGCATTGATTTTAACATTTCGGCGGCAGATTTTGTTTCGGGAACAAAAAATGCAGCACGCAAAAGGCTTTCGATTTTTTGGTCTTCTTTGCCTTCCGCCCAAGCATTCAAAAGGTCGCGGACGTAAATTATGCCTTCGATATTATCAATCGAATCTCGATAAACCGGCAGACGCGAATATTTTTCTTCGATTATCAAATCTCGCGCTTCTTTGACTGTTGCAGTTATCGGCAAAGCGCAAATTTCGGTGCGCGGAGTCATAATTTCGCCCGCACGAGTTTCCGAAAACTCATACAAAGTTTCAATAAGTTCGCGTTCGTCTTCTTCAAGAATTCCTTCCGCTTCGCCAACTTCCATCAAGGCTTGAAAATCTTCGGCGTTGTCTTCCGCTTTTTCTTCGATTTGATTTGGTGTCAACGAAATTTCGAGTTTTTGTGATTCCTTTTCACGCAGAAAACGCGCAAACGGATCGGCGGTAAATGCCATCAAGCTATAAAACGGACGAACAAACGGAAGCAGAAAAAGAAGTTTGTTTTCAGGATTGCGCCACGTCAGAAAACGCGGAATGATTTGTCGAAAAATGCCCGATAAAATCAAAGCGATAAGCAGGGAAAGCCCCAAAATTATGAACGGCGATTCGCGGTAAAAATTATAAACAATCAGCGTTACGAGAACAGCAAAAATTATCAGCAAAATCTGAATCGTTGCCGAAAGCGCGAAACGAAAACGCGGTCGGTCGCCCAAAATCTCGCGCATAAACGGCGTATTTACGGCGACATCTTCTTCCGTATCGCTCGTCAGACGGCGCAAAGAAACGTCCGACAACTGCGAAAAAGCCATATCAATAGTGGCGAGAAAGACGAGCGCAAGCAATATAAAAACAGCGATGATTATTTCAATTTCCATCGTTACTCAATAATTTTGCCACGTTTTCATCAATCAGCCAAAAGAGATTGCCGTCTTTCGGACGAATATTTTGCGAAGGGAATTTTTCCGGCTCAAATTCGCCTTCCAAAACCTCGCGCAAAGTTTCGGCTTTTTCATCGCCCGCGACTAGAAAAATTATGTTTCGGGCATTGTTGATTGCCGGAAAAGTCAAAGTAAATCGCCAATCGTTTAATTTTTCGACATAATTTGCAACCGCAATTTTTTCAGTTTCGTGCAAGGCTTCCGTAAAAGGAAAAAGCGAAGCCGTATGCCCGTCTGCGCCCATTCCGAGTAGGATTAAGTCGAAACGCGGAAATCTTTCTTCTTCATCGAATAATGCGAAGGTGTTATAAATTCCTGTTTCATAACTTGCGGCTGTTTTTTCGGCATTTAAGAATTCCGTTTCCCAACGATTATAATTTTGTTCGGTAATTTTTAAAGGGTCAAATAAGTTTTCCTTTGCCACCTTAAAATTGCTTGAAATATCGGTCGGTAAAACATTTCTTTCGTCTCCGAAATAGAAAAACGCATTTCTCCAATCAACTTTATCGCGGAAATTTTCGCTCGAAAGCAATTTATAAAGCGATTTCGGCGTTGAGCCGCCCGCAAGAGCAACGGTAAAAACTCCACATTTTTCGATGGCGTTGTTGGCAATTTCGACAAACTTTTTCGCCGCAAAAGTATTTAAATTTTCAATGTTCGGGAAAATTTTAACTTGGTTCATTATGAAATTTAACCGCCCGCTACCGCAGACGGTTCTGACTTAATCAATCGAATTTTTCCACCTTCTTCCGTCTTGTGCTAAAAGTTCGTCTGCGTCTTTCGGTCCCCAACTTCCTGAATCGTAATTCGGAAAATCGCGCGGCGGAATTGCGTTCCAAACGTCTAAAACGGTTGAGACAATTTGCCAACTTGCTTCGACCATATCGGCGCGTTGAAACAAAGTTGCGTCGCCGATCATACAATCGAAAAGCAATCTTTCGTAACCTGTCGAAACCTGTTCGCCGAAGTGGTCAACGTAATTGAAATCCATATCAACCGCGCCCATATTGACAATCGGACCGGGAATTTTTGCGCCGAAATGAAGCGTAATTCCTTCGTCGGGTTGAATGTGAATGACGATTCGATTTGTCGTCAGTTTTTCAACCGACGTTTCGCGGAAAAGCACGAACGGAGCTTTTTTGAACTGCACGACAATCTCCGAATGTTTCGCGGGCAGACGTTTTCCGGTGCGAACATAAAACGGCACGCCAGCCCAACGCCAATTATCAATCGAAAGTTTCATTGCGGCAAAAGTGTCGGTCGTTGAATTTTCGGGAACATTTTCTTCCGTGCGATAAGCCGGAACATTTTTGTCCGCGATTTTTCCCGCATCGTATTGTCCGCGAACGGTTTTGTGCAGAACGTCTTCGGGCGAAAACGGCTGAATTGCGGCAAGAATTTTCGCTTGTTCGTCGCGCACTGCGTTCGCTTCAAACGAAACCGGCGGCTCCATTGCGGTCAAAGTTACGAGTTGAAAAATATGATTCGGAAGCATATCGCGCAACGCTCCGGCTTTGTCGTAATAACCGCCGCGAAGTTCGACACCGAGTTTTTCGGCAACGGTAATTTGAATGTGGTCAACAAAATTTCGATTCCAAATCGGCTCGAAAATCGAATTGCCGAAGCGAAAAACTAAAATATTTTGGACGGTTTCTTTGCCGAGATAATGGTCAATTCGGTAAATTTGACGTTCTTTGATAATTTTCAACAAATCTGTGTTGAGCGATTTGGCAGATTCAAAATCCGTGCCGAAAGGTTTCTCGAAAATAAATCTGCGCCAATTTCCGTTTTCCTCTTTGCCGAGTCCGTTTTTGACGATTTTTTCGGCAACATTGGCGAAAAGCGTCGGCGGAATTGCCATATAGTAAAAGAAATTTGCCGGAATTTCGTGTGTTTCGCAGATTTCGGTCAGCAGATTTTTTAAATCTTTGAAAAGTATTTTGTCATCGTCAAAATCGCCGCCGGTGTAATAAATTCTTTCTTCAAACCATTTAAGCAAAGTATTGTCGAGTTTTTCGCCAACAAATTCTTTCAAATCGGCTAAGATTTGCAGACGAAAATCTTCCGTGCCTAATTCTTGCCGACCAACACCGGCAATCGCAAAATTTTCGGGCAAAAAACCTTCCTTCGCCAAATTATAAAGCGCGGGAAAAAGTTTCCGCTTCGTCAAATCGCCCGTCGCGCCAAAAATTACCATCACGCACGCATCGGCTTTTTTTTGTATATCGCTCATAAATTTAATTTAAAGATTATCATAAACCGATGATATTTTTGCAATTTTCACGATAAAATTTGTTCTGTTATATGGTGAAACTTATGGAGATTTGTAAATGAAAAAAATTATATTGTTTTTAGCTTTGTTTGGCGCGTTCGGCTTGAGTATTTCGGCGCAAACCGAAAAAAGGATTGAAGAAATCAAAAAAAATTATCAGGAAACAGGCGACAAAATTAAAGAATGCGAAGAAAACGGCGAATATTCTTCCGTGTTTTTGAGCGAATTAGTTGTCAATAAAAATAACGGCTCATATCCGGCAGTCGGGATTTTTCAGACGGTTTTCAAATTTTATTACACCTACGGCGACCGCGAAAAAAATCCGTATCCGAATCGTTTAATGAAAATTGTTATCGAAACAAAACGCTCGGCAAACACTGAAAAGCGCGAATTTCTCTTTAACGAAAAAGAGCAACTGATTTTTTATTATGAAAGCCTCGAGGAAGTTGAAAAAAGATTATATTTTCAAAATGAAGCGGTTATTAAATTTGTAATCGCGGATAAAACGCAAAGTTTAAAAAATGCAGAAACATTGAAATCAGCCAAATTTGCAATCGCAGAAAAGAAAAAACTCGTCGGAATTTTTCAAAATTCTTTGGATTACTAAAGAAGTTGTTTGAAAACGAAAGATTTTGCCCACGAAACACACGAAACACACGAAAAAAAGACAAAAGGTTTCGATTTTAATTTCTTTTTTTCGTGCCTTTCGTGTGTTTCGTGGGCAGATAAAATAGTTTCTAATCAATTTCCAGCATTTTTCTCAAATGCAGTTCGCGCCGATTCATTTCGCCGTTGTCGGTTTCGTGGTCGTAGCCGCAAAGGTGCAAAACGCCGTGTAAAATCAGTTGTTTGATTTCGAGTTCGATGTCTAAATCGTTTTCGTCGGCTTGTTTTTTTGCTTGTTCGATTGAAATTACGATGTCGCCGAGAAAGTCCGAATATTCTGTGGTAGCGGACAGTTGAAGATTACTATCAAAAAACTCTGAATCACGAGTTAAACCGCCCGCTACCGCAGGCGGTTCTGACAAGAAATCGTCGGCTTCAAACGGAAACGATAAAACATCGGTCGTGGAATTTTTGCCGCGAAATTGTTTATTCAATTCACGCATTTTACGGTCGGAAACAAACGCGATTGTCGCAGATTTATTTTCGGTTTCTTCAATAGTTTCAATCGCTTTTTCAGCAAACGCTTGAAAAATTTGCCAATCTAGTTTGAATTTGCGCTGGTTATTGATTATTTCGGTCATGAAGAAGTTTATTTTTTTAGATAAATTCGACTTAATTGAGCAATCCTGTTTTCAGTAACTCCAGTTTTGATTGCGAGCGCAAATGGACCTCTGGCTGTGCCACCGCCAGATTCATAAATACCAGCCGCATTACCGTCGGCATCACGAAATTCAACCCAAAATTTTTGCGCTTTAATGAGTAACGTGAAATTGTTTCGCGCTATTCGAGATTTAATTTTTTTCAGCAATTTCGTTAATTGTTTTTCAGCCCTTTTTAATTTTTGGGATTCGCAATTCACAATATCCAAAGTGTTTCCGGTAACTGTATTATCGCAAGGATGTGGATTGATATGAGTTGAAACTGAAAGTGTCTCTTTTTCTTCCGAACTAATTAAGTAAAGTAGATATAATTTTTCAATTCTTTCATTTGTTAGTTGAACTAAACATCGCAGTCTTCCAGTTTTGCGATTATTTATTTTTTGAAAATCGGAAATTGAATTACAATCCGCATTACGAAAAACAATCCAACTCTTTCGAGAGGATTCAAATCCGCTTTTAAACCAACCTATTTTTTCTAAATCATGGTCATCTTTCTGATAATTGTCTTCGTAATACGGATATTTTTGAATTTCCTTTAGACTTAAATTTTCAATTTGTCGTAACCTTTCATCTGATTTTTTTAGAGTTTTAATAAGACAATTGACCAAAGAGGTTTTGTTTGTTGTTTTGCCGCAGAAGATTTTTTTGCTATTTACTTCTTTTAATGTGAAATTATTATCAATAGACTGTGCTGTAACCGAAGAAACGCACAGTAGAAAGAAAATAAAATTTAATAGCAATTTCAGCATAATCAATTATTACTCTTAATGTTTTTCAAAATCAATACTTTTTTCTTCATTTGATTCCTCTTCGTAAGCCTCGACAATTAACTGCACTAATCTATGCCGGACGACATCTTTTTTGCTGAAATAGACGAATTCGATTTCTTCGATATTTTGCAAAACTCGTTCGGCTTCTTTGAGTCCGCTGCGTTGTCCGCGTGGTAAATCAATTTGCGTAACGTCGCCCGTTACAACGACTTTCGAGCCGAAACCGATGCGCGTTAAGAACATTTTCATCTGTTCGGCAGTCGTGTTTTGCGCTTCGTCGAGAATGATAAAAGCGTCGGCAATCGTGCGACCGCGCATAAATGCAAGCGGCGCAACTTCGATGATGCGTTTCTCTAACATCTTCGTAACTCGTTCATTATCAACCAAATCGAACAGCGCATCATAAAGCGGACGCAAATACGGATCAACTTTATCTTGAAGATCGCCGGGCAGAAATCCGAGTTTTTCGCCGGCTTCAACCGCCGGACGAGTTAGCACAATCCGCGAAACTTTTTTCTCGAAAAGTGCTTGAACGGCAAGTGCGACAGCCAAAAAACTTTTCCCAGTGCCGGCAGGACCTATTCCGAAGGTCAAATCTTTGTCTTGAATCGCTTCGATATATTTGCGTTGATTGGCGGTTTTCGGCGCGACGGCTTTTTTGCCGGACGGATTAAATCGGGCGCGTGTGAAATAATCTTTCAGCGAATAAGCCGTATCTTCGGCGATTTGTTTGAAAGCGTCGCGGAGTTCTTTGTCGGTAAATTGATTGCCTTTGTCAAAAAGTTCGGCGAAATCACGCAAAATTTGTTCGACGGTTTGAATATTTTTCGGATCGCCGTCAATCATTATTTCGTTGCCGCGTGCGCCGATTGAAACGTCCAGAAGCGTTTCGAGATATTTGATGTTTTGGTCTTGCACGCCGAAAAGCGTTTTTAAGCCTTGCGGCGGGAGTTCAAGTTTTCGTAAATTGCTCAAAATAAAAATTCCTTATCGTGAAAAAAAAATAAATTCCTTTAATTTGAGGCTACTAAAAGGCTTAGTCTGTGTCAACGAAAATTTAGCAAAGATTTAACAGTTTCGTGCAGAAAAAACCTTCCAATTTTGTTTGGGATATGTAATTCTTTATGTATCGAAATAATTTTCGGGCGAAAGACGGTAAAGCATCGGCTTTCGATTAAAGAACAAGGGTTTTACAGCAATAAGGGGAAGTTTTATGAACAGAGATTTAGAAATTTTGAAAATAAATATGCCGCTTTTTCCATCAAAAAATAAAGCGGAAAAAATCACGGAAGTTGAAACGGTTGAAATCAGGGAAATTATAGTTTCGGAAAGTCGAAACTTGAAAATCAAAAATCGTTTTGAAAGACTGAGGAAAAATCTTCGCAAGAAATCACACAGCATTTTGTAGAAAATTAAGAGTAAAAGGGAAGCGGCGTAAGTTCAAACGGTATTTACGCCGCTTTCTTTGTCGAATAATGCACGCAGGGTTTTACTATAAAAATTTAGAGTAATTATTTTAAGTCAAATCTTCATCGCGTAGCGATTTATTGAATTTAGCCGTGTCTTTTTAAGGCACGGTGTAAGTGAAAAAGCATCTGTGTCGCGTCAGCGACAACTGAATTAAGGGTCTTTTTCAGTTGTCTTTAATTATCACGTTCCGTGCCTTAAAAGCATTAGTTTTTACACAAGTTGGAAACACCTAAAATCTTCGGGTTTTGTCGCTGAAGGCGACTGACATTATAGCCTAGCGAGAATCGCTAGGTTAATTGCAATTAATGTCCGCTCGCTGAAGGCGAGCAACAATCGCCGCGCTTTTTTGTTC
>JANNYB010000031.1:0-5829 GCA_031409875.1 Acidobacteriota bacterium
ACGCTGTTTCATCCTTCGGCGCGGCTCATTCCGACAGGAAAAAATCCGAACACGGGCGTAACCGGCGCACGCGCGATGACGGTTGAAGAATACATCGAACGCGCCGCGCCGTTTATGGAAAAGGATGGTTTTTTTGAAAAAGAAATTGCGCGACGCGGCGATTATTACGGCAATATCGCGCAAGTTTTTTCGACTTATGCTTCTTTTCACAAATCAACCGACAAAGAACCGTTTGCCCGCGGCATCAATAGTTTCCAACTTCTCAACGATGGCAAACGCTGGTGGGTTATAACAATTTATTGGCAAGGCGAAACCGCCGAAACCAAAATTCCGAAAAAATATATGAAAAACAAGAAGTAGGATTTAACCGCGAAATACGCGAAATTAATGCAAGAAAAAATTTGTATTTATTTCGCGTCTTTTTCGCGTGTTTCGCGGTTAAATTGTTTTAGAATAATATTAATGGCAGAACATATTTTAGAACGCAAACAAATTATCAAACGACCGCAAACGGAAGTTTTCGAGTTTTTCGCTGATGCCGGAAATTTGGAAAAAATTACGCCGCCGGAATTGAATTTTCGCATTATTTCGCCGCAAACCATTGACATCAAAAAAGGCGCGTTGATTGATTATAAATTGAAACTGCGCGGCATTCCGATAACTTGGAAAACCGAAATAACACAATGGAATCCGCCGTGTTCATTTGTTGATTATGCGCTGAAAAGCCCTTATAAACAATGGATACATCTGCATACGTTTGAAGAAAATGAAGCAGGCGAAACGATTATGAAAGACATCGTGCGCTATCGTTTGCCGCTCGAACCTTTGGGAGATTTGGCGCATTTTTACGTTAAGAAAGAGTTGAAATATATTTTCGATTATCGTTACAAAGTAATTGAAGGAATTTTCAAATCAAATTAAACCGCGAAAGACACGAAAAGACGCGAAAATAAGAATTTTTACTTTATCTTTTTTTTTCGCGTCTTTTCGCGTTTTTCGCGGTTAAAAACTTCTTAAAATTCAATCCAATCCGTCGGCTGTTTGTGATATGAAATCGTGATTTTGGTTTCGGCTTTGAAGAAATTCGGGCGCATTTGCAGAGCAGATTCTGCCATTAAACGCGCAAGATGCGGTTCGTTGGCGCGTTGTGAAAGATGCGCGAGAACGATTTCACGCGCCGCGCCGTCAAAGTCGTTGGTTAGCCAATCGGACAAATCTTCGTTTGAAAGATGTCCGGTTCTCGATAAAATTCTCTGCTTCAAATCCCAACTGTAAATCGGACAAGTTTTGAGCATATCGCGGCTGTGATTTGATTCGACGACGATGGCATTGCAATTACGCAATTTGTCTTTAATGAGCGTTGTAATATGACCGAAATCCATCAAAGTTGCGATTCTCACGCCTTCTTTTTTCGCCACGAATCCGAAATTGTCAGCCGCATCGTGCGGAACTGAAAAAGGTTCAAAATCAATATCGCCGATACGAAAATCTTTGCTTGATTCAATTTTTTCAGTGCGATTTTTCAAAACATCGCGGCGTTTTGTCGCTTCGCTTTCGCCGTTTTGGATTCCTTTGCGCGTTGAATAATAAGCGTTTTCGGTCGCTTCGGAGATAAAAACAGGGCAATTTACGGATTTGAGCAAAACGCGAAGTCCGCCCGCGTGATCGCTGTGTTCGTGCGTGATGAGAATTCCGTCGAGCTTTGCAGAATCTTCGCCGACAGCGGCAATGCGCTCCAGCAATTGCTTCGCGCTCATTCCTGCATCAATCAAAACTCGTGTTTTTTCGGTTGCAATCAAAACGGCATTTCCCGTCGAACCGCTTCCGAGAACGGTAACTTTCATATCTTCCAGATTCCAAATTCCAAGTTCCAGATTCCAAATTTCGGGTAATAAATTTGGAATCTGGACTCTGAAATCTGGAATTATTTCTTTAATTTCGGGCGCAAAGCATTGCCGATTACGCGCGTTACGAGCGCATCGGGCGCGATTGTGCCGAGAACCGAACCGATGTAATTTGCGACACCGGAAACGACTAAACTTTTCTTTCTTTTGACTGCTTTCAAAGCCGTTTCGACAACTGCTTGGGTTGTTTGCATTCCTTTTGCCGAAAACGCAGACGCTTTTGCGGCAACAAAAAAATTCGTTTCCGTCGGACCCGGACAGAGCGCGGTTACGGTGATGTTATGTGGACGATTTTCTTCCGCGATGGCTTCGCTAAATGATGTAACAAAAGCCTTTGTTGCCGCGTAAGTCGCCATAAACGGAATTGCTTGAAAGCTCGCCGTCGAAGAAACATTGATAATTACGCCGCTTTTTCGCTTTCTCATCGGTTGCAAATAACGATGTGTCAGCGCAACGAGCGCGGAAATATTCAAATCAATCATCTGCAATTCGCTGTCCAAATCCAGTTCGGTAAAATCATTCATCGAACCGAAACCGGCGTTGTTTATCAGCCAATCAATCTCGAATCCGTGTTTTTCGGTTTCCGCAAAAAGTTTTTTATCCGCTTCAAATTCCGTCAAATCGAGCGTAATATAATGTGCCGTGATGCCGTGTTCAAGCATCAATTCATCGCAAATCTGATGCAATTTTTCTTCGGAACGCGCGACAAGAACCAAATTGTGTTTTTCTTCCGCAAGCCGCCGCGCAAACGCTTCGCCGATGCCGCCGGATGCGCCTGTGATAAGGGTAAATTTCATAAATCAATCTTTTGAAAACGATAATTTAACAGCTAAAACGCTTGCCGTAATTATACACAATGTTCCCAAAAGACGAATCAAGCCCGCAACGGTTTTTGTCGAATTGATCAATCCGGTTTCAGTCAGAAGATAGTTCCAATCGTGAAAACTGCCTTCGCTTCCGGTCAAACCGCCAAGCAAAACAATCTGCATCACAACCGCGTCCGCCGCATAAATAAAGACATTTAAAAGACTCTGACCAAACCAAAACAACACAATCGCCGCCGAATAAAACTTTTCGTTTTTCAAAAAATATCCGATAAAAATCGCCGGAACTATAATTTGAAAAAGCGATCCGCCGGCAATCGTCAAAAATTCGCCGAACGGTCGAAAAATCAGATGTCCGAATTCGTGAATCGGCAAATCAACGAGGTCGAGAAAACTGCCTTGCGCGGGCGCGTAGGCGATTGAAAAGAAATAAATGCTTGCTAAAACGGCGAAAATAAGTTTCGGATAATTGATTTGCATAACGGTTTTTAGGCAGGTTTGAGATTAACGAATGCAAAAACATTCGCTATTTTTATTATTCCTTATTTCGCGGCAAATCGGCAATAGTTTTTTGATTTTTAAAGTAAATTTCGGAAAGAATTATTGCCCGCGAAGCACGCGAAAGACGCTAAAAATAAAGCCGAAATGTAAATTTATCTCATTACTGAGCGGTCTGAAAATTGCATAGTTGAAAAACCGCTTATTTTGAGCAACTTAATCAAGTGTTTTCTGTGTTTTCTGTGTCTTCTGTGTCTTCTGTGGATAGAAAAATAAATCTATCCACTGAAGACACTGAAAACACGGAAGAAAACGGAAACGTGGCGGTCATTGATTTGTCCTATCAATTTCCGTGCCGCTCAGTAATGAATTTATCTATCTTTTTTTCGCGTGTTTCGCGTGTTTCGCGGGCAAATAAAAAAAATATTCACTCATTACGTTTTAGATTTTTTGCAAATTGAAAAATTCGTCTTTGGAAATCGCGTAAAAAACTAAATCCATTCCGTAGTGAAATTTCATTCCTTCAAACTTCATTCCGCATTTTTCCATAATGCGCCAAGAGCCTGTGTTTTCGGGCGCGGCAACGGCAACTATTCTTTCTAAATTCGCAGTTTCAAATCCATATTTCAGCCACGCCGACGCGCATTCATAGCCAATTCCTTTGCGCCAGAATTCTTGTTTCATTCCATAACCAACTTCGATTTCGCCTGAATCTTCGAGCGGTTGAAGTCCGCTCCAACCAAAAAATTCGCCCGTTTCTTTCCAAATCATCGCGCACATCGCAAAGCCGTCTTTTTTATATGAATCAAAATAAAAATCCATCCGTTTCGTGATTTTTTCGGGATTTTGATATTTTGTCCCGCCGAGATAAATGTTGATTTCCGGCGCACATCGCATCTCAATCATTTCCGGCAAATCTGCTAACGTAAATTCTCTAATTAAAAGTCTTTCGGTTTCCAACATAATTTTTATTTCCCGCAAAGGCGCAAAGTCCGCAAAGATATTAGAAAAAAATCTTTGCACCTTCGCGTCTTTGCGTCTTTGCGTTGAAAAATTTTTCCTTAGTTATCGAGTAATGCACCAAATCGCGTTCGTAAAATTTGCCGATGTAATCGAAACTCATTCCGAGCCGTTGCATTACGCGGCACGAATTTTGATTTTCGGGCGCGGCGACAGCCACGATTTTTTCTAAATTCAGCGTTTCAAATCCGTAAATCAAAAACGCTTCGGAGGCTTCGGTGGCGTAACCTTTGCCCCAAAAATCCTTAAAAAGTGCGTAGCCGACTTCCGTTTCTTTCGTTTCATCCAAACGCCAAAGTCCGCACCAACCGACAAATTTGCCGGAAGATTTTTCAATTATGGCGCAAAAACCGATTTTTTCGCTTTTCCAACGGCTCGAAACGAGATTTATCCAACCTTCGGATTCGCTTTTTTTAGTTTGCAAAGGACGAATAAACCGCATCACGTCCGCACTCGAACGCATCGCAAAAACCGCGTCCGTGTCGGATTCATTGAGCGGGCGCAAAAAAAGTCTATTCGTTTCAAACATAAAATCAGTAATCCGAAAGACAGTTTATTTTATTTCAAAAAAAAATGGAAGAAAATCGAAAAGAACTTCGTCTAAATTATCATTAAGACTTCTGAAAGGAGAAAAAATGTTGAAATTACAGATTATTTTAGCGATTTTGGTTTTGAGTTTAGCGGTTTCGGCTTGCACCAAAAGCAACGCTAAAACGGACGAATATGTTTGGCAGGTAATCACGGCAAAAGCCGAATTTCCGCAGAGTTATAATTATTCGGTTTATGTGATGAATGACGGTGATTTGTTGGCGTTGAATCAAGGCGGTTGGCGTTCAAAAGACGGTAAAACTTGGACGAAAACAGGTTTGCCCGAAAGCGGTTTGAATTCTGCTTATCAAAAATATGTGCAGTTCAAAGGCGCGATTTACGCGCTCGGCACGATGAGCGGAAACTATGAAAGTTTTACGATTAACACGAAAATTTTACGCACAACAGACGGAAAAACTTGGGAAACTTTGACAGAAAAATCAAATTTGCCGCAGAGAATTTTTTACGGCGCAACCGTTTTCAAAGACAAAATTTGGCTCATCGGCGGTTTTGACGGGAAACAATATTTCAATGATGTTTGGAATTCGGCGGACGGCGTGAATTGGACTCGCGTGGCGGAAAAATCGAATTTTTCCGAACGCAATATTTCAAAAATCATCGTTTTCAAAAACAAAATTTGGCTCATCGGCGGCGGCGTGATTGACGGCGATAAAGTAAATAATCCGAACTCCGACAGTGAAATTTGGTCTTCGACGGACGGCATAAATTGGGCGCAATCAAAGACTAATGCAACAAACAAAATCGCCGGAACGCCCGTTGTTTTCGATGAAAAACTATGGCTTGTCGGCGCAAACCGCAACGACGGAAATTTTGCCAATGCAGTTTTGTGTTCTGCAATACCTTCGCCAAATGATACTTGAAAATTTGAAATAAGATAATGAAATGAAACGAGTTTTTTAGTAGATTATTTTTACTGAAATTTTCCGACTAAAATTAACAACTCGTTTCGATGGATATTTTACCACTTTTTGCTT
>JANNYB010000032.1:0-11355 GCA_031409875.1 Acidobacteriota bacterium
CGCCCGAAACTAATTCTTCACGCGGCGAAAAAGGAAATTGATTGTTGATTTCGTCGCGGGCTTTCAAAGATTTTTTCTCGCTGCCGCTAATCTCTTCGGTAATTCCTAACGAACTGCAACCGTTTGCAAACAATATAGTTAAAAGCAAAAAAGTGGAAAGAATGGAAGTTTTCATATTTGTAATCTCCTAAAATTTGAAATAAAGATAATCGCGGCTATTTTGCTGTCCGAATGAAACGGCAATGGCGGCGATAATTCCGATGTAAGCGGCAAAACGCGGAACGAAATGCCATTTTTTGAATTTGAAATTAACCGTTTCCAGACGTTGAAACCACTCGAAAACGAGCAGAGCCGCAACCCACAAAAAACAAGTCAAATCGTATTTCGGGACAGAAAAAAGACTCGCCGAAAAAATGCCATTGAGATAGCCGATTGCCGTCGTCAAATCGGGCGCACGGAAGAAAATTCTGGAAAAAGTAATCAGTGCGAAAGTCAAGAGAATTTGAGAAAGCTCGACAAAACCCGGAAACAAACGATTTTCGGCAATCGGCGCAACGGCTTTCTTAACTTTATCGCGGAAAATCGAAGGCAGAAAATAAAGCCCGTTCAAAAAACCCCAAATTATAAAATTCCAACTCGCGCCGTGCCAAAACCCGCTAAATGTAAATGTAATCAAGATGTTGCGGGCATAAACAAATTTGTTTTCGCCGCGTCCGCCAAGCGGAATATAGATGTAATCTTTGAGCCACGCCGAAAGCGAACGATGCCAATTTCGCCAAAATTCCGCAATACTGCGCGAAAAATACGGATAACGGAAATTCTTCGTCAAATCAAAACCGAGCAGTTTTGCAAAACCTTCCGCCATATCCGAATAACCCGAAAAATCCGCATAAACCTGAAAGCTGAACATTATCACGCCAAGCACGAGCAAACTGCCCGAAAGGTCTTGATAATGTGCGAAAATATAATTGACGTTTCTGCCAAGCGCATCCGCCACGACAACTTTTTTAAAAAGTCCCCAGACGATTTTTTTCACCGATTCTTGGACATCAGCGAACGAAATCGTCCGGGTTTCATTGAATTGTGGGAGAAGTTTCGTTGATTGACCGATGGGACCTGAGAGAATGTGCGGAAAAAAACTGACGTAAGCAAAATATGCTGTCGGATTTCTTTCCGCTTTAGTTTTGCCCCGATAAACGTCAACGCAATATCCGATGGTTTGAAAAACGTAGTAGCTTAAACCGATGGGAAGAAACAGTTTAAAGATTTCCATTTGAAATTCAAAACCGAAAATTGTCGAAGTCGTATTTACGGAATCAACGAAAAAATTGTAATATTTCAACAAAATAAGTGAGGAAGCGATAAGTGAAATGCAAGCCCAAAGCAGAAGTTTTCTTTTTTGCGGCGCAGCTTTTTCGAGAAAAATTCCGCCCGCAAAACTTATCAAAGAAATTCCCGCGAGAATAAACAAAAAACGCCAATTCCACCAACCGTAAAAGATGTAGCTTGCTGTCAAAACGAGGAGATTTTGAAAAAACAGTTTCTTTTGCAACAACCAGTAGGCGGCGAAAACTATGAGAAAAAATATGACGAATTCTGTGGAGTTAAAGGTCATCTGCTTGCGTCCTTGTATATTTCGCCCTCAGGCATTGTGAACAAGTGGCAATTTACAGACCAAACTTTAATCTTCAAGCTAAGTGTTGAAATGATTGTGGTTAATCGTGGTTTATTAAATTTTTACAGTAGTTCCAAAGCGAAACAGGCAATTTAAAACTGTTTCATTTAGAGCTAATGAAATGTAGATTCGGGGGGAATTCGTTATTTCGGCTGTTGCACGGTTTCGGTTTTTCTGAAAATAAATTCTTGACCTTTCGGAGCTTTGAGATTTAAAATCGAAATTAAACTCGCGGCAAAAACTAAAATCCAGACGAGAAAAACGGCGGGCATTGCTTGATTCATTTTGCGCTTTATTTCGCGGTTTAATTCGTCAATATTTTCTGCGCCGTCTTTGATGAGTTTGAGATTTTTCAAAGCCGTGCCGGAAATCGGTAAAAGATAGAGCGCGTCAACGATAATCAAACCGTAAAGCAGATGTTTCCACGACAGCCACGCGGTCGTAAAAATCGGCGTGTCGGTAATATAACAAAGAATTACGCCCGACGGCAGCATCAGCAAAAAAATATACGCGACAACCGTGTCAATGCCGTGCATAACTTTGGCACGTTCGATTCTTGCATCGAGCGGATATTCGGGATTTTTAATTTGAAAGTGCAGCCAAAAAACGATGAAATCAAACAAAAGCCACGCCGCCGCCATCAGCGCGTGAACGCCTCGAAACGAAATATCCAGTAAATTTACGCCGCCAATTTCCATAAATTTTATGTTCTGAGTCCACGCACAAGCCGTGCAACCGCCAGCGAAGCGCGGCGGTTTTGCCGCCTGAAGGCGGGACTCCGAACTATTTCTTTAAAACCAACTTCAAAAGTTTCGGCAAAGCAAAAATCGCGCAACCGCAATAAATTAAACTGTTTAGCAGAAGCGAAATTTCAAAACCGCCGCGATACATCTGCCAGCCGTAGCCGATGCCGAGATAAAATCCGCCAATTACAATCGTCAACCATAGAAGCCAAATCAGAAACATTATGCAAACTCCTCTCTTAATCTTACAGCGGCTTTTTCTAAATTGGCGATTTTGCCGAATGCTTTTTCGCGTGGCAGAAACCACATTCCGCAATCGGAAGCAAGCCTAAGTTTTTCTTTCGGAATGACTTGCAAGGCTTCTTTGGCGCGTTTGACGATGTGTTCGACAGATTCGATTTCGGCTTCGGTGTCTAAATTTAGCAAACCTAAAATCGAGGCTTTATCGCCGAGATTCGTCAAAAGTTCGGGGGTGTAATTCGGTTGTTCGTATTCCAAACTTATTTCGTCAATGTCGGTTGAAGCCAACAATTGCAAGGCGTGTTCGTAAATCGGATTCGTGCGTTTTTCGGCGATGTTTTTTGAATAACCGAAACAGACGTGAACGGCGGTCGTCGTTTTCAAACCGCGAACCGTCCGATTTATCGCTTCTTGCGCGAAATCTTTTAACTGCGAATAGCGAAAATGAACTTCCGGTTCGTCAATTTGGATTAAATCAACGCCCGCTTTTTCGAGAAAATGTAGTTCTTTGTTGAGCGCGTCGGCAATGCCAAAAGTTAATTTATCGAGTGCGCCGTAATGTTCATCAACCACGCGCAAAGCCAGCGAACACGCGCCGATAACAGTCATTTTCGTTTTACCTTTTGCAAACTTTTTCAGAAAATTCAAATCGTTTGCCAAAATCGGTTTTTCCCAAGTTATTTCAGATAAAACCTTCGGAATTGTCGGCAGCGGCAGAGGAGTTTCCGTTGAAACTTGGGCGCGTTGTTTCATTGTGATTGCGCCGCCGATGTCGTTTGCGGCAAAAGTCATTGCACCGCGATTTACGCTGTCAATGCCGCCGAGTGCGTAGAAATAACCGCTAAAAGTTTGCCGTCGCTGTTCGCCGTCCGTGATAAATGTTAAGCCCGCAAGATTTTGATCTTCAATCGCAAGGCGCGTCGCGTCATCCGTTGCAAACGGCAAATCTTCCGGCGAAACTTTCCACCAAGTTCCTTCGGGCGTATAAACTAAGTCGTGATTGCACAACCATTTCGGCTTGTGATAACTGCCAACAATTTGAGTTGGAAAAAGCATAAGAATTTTTGCCCGCGAAACACACGAAATACACGAAAAATAAGACAAAATTCATTTAAATTTCGTGCCTTTCGTGAGCAATAAAAAATTAGTATTCGCGTAAAAGACGACCGCAATTATAGATTTTTTCGTCAATATTATTTTTGCGAAGCGCAAGCCACCAAGTCGCCGCGTTGATTGCAATTACGGGCTTTTTAAGCCAGCGTTCGGCTTCGTCAGCGAGGCGAATCATACTTAAATTTGTGCCGCATTGAACGATTGCGTCAACGTCGGGCGAATCAACTTCGACCAAAGCATTACGCAATTCGTCTTCCGAAACGTGCGCGATTGCCACAGCCGTTGGGCATCTCAAACCTTTGATTTTGACGACTTCAAAACCGATGTCGTTGAAAAATCGGACGACATTTTTATCGCCAATCGGCTGATACGGCGTGATAACTCCGATGCGTTTTGCGCCGAAACAGTTCAAGGCGAGTTCACAGGCTTCCGCGCCTGTGGCGACATCTAAACCGCTAAGCTCTTTAATTCTCTCAGTAAAAGCACGATTTCCTTCGAGTCCGTCCCAGAAAGTTTCGGCAGACATTCCCATCACCATATAATCCGGCTCGCACGTCATTACGCGCTCAATCGCAAATGCGATTTCGATGCGGATTTGTTCGAGCAGATTTTCAAACGCTTCATCGCTTGAAAGATTTTGGTCGCGGATATGGATGCGCGAAACGTGCGCCGTAACGCCCGGAACTTTCATTTCGTAAAAATCCGGCTCGACAATCGTGTTTGTCGAAGGAATAATCACGCCGAATTTGTGGCGATAACCTAATGCGTCTTTCGATTGCGGATTGCGGATTGCGGATTGCGGATTCATAAATCTTTGATTTTTGATCTTTGGTCTTTGATCTTTGGTCTTTGATCTTTGGTCTTCGGGGAAAATCAAAAACCGAAGACCAAAAACCAAAAACCAAAATCCATTATTTCAACAATTCGGACATACTGAAGCTAAATCCGAAAGTGAATGTGCGTCCGATTGCCGGAGCGGGTTGGAAAAGTTGAAAATACAGATTGTCCGTCAAATTTTCAACGCCCATCGTAACTCTTACAGGGAATCTTTCGCCGAAGCCGAAACCGCCGCGAATTGACTGTTTTTTCAAGCCTTTGTAGCCGGCAAAATTGGCGTAAGTCGTTGTTCCGGCGAAACTTATTTCGTTCGGATCAACGCGCGTAACTTTGCTCGTAAAACGATATTCGTATTCCGCCCACCAACTTCCGTTGGCACTCGTAAAGCGCGGCGCAAACGTGCCTTGATAATTCGGAAGCGAATAAAATGGAACGTCCGTTGCCGAACCGTCAAGTTCCAGAGGCGCACTCGAATTATAAAGATTTTGGACAATTCTTAAACGGTTTGCGTCCGGCGTTTTGTTCGTTGCTTTAATCGTGCTGAACGTGAAAAACGGTGTAAAACTTCCGAAATTGCCGAGTTGTATATCGCCTTCGGCTTGCGCTTCAAGACCGCGAATAACGACAGTCGCAAAATTAACCGTTTGGAAAACTTGAACCAGATGCAAGCCCGTCGCGCAACCGAATCCGGCAGGTGTCGGAGCAATGCCCGGAATTGCCGTCGGCGCAAAAGGATTGATGCAGTATGTTCCCAAAACCGTTCCGGTCGCATCGTTCATTTCGTTGCGGTAATAAGCAAAAGTGCCGCGAAACGTGCGCCGCGAAACTTTCACACCAATATCAATATCTTTGCCTTTTTCCGGTCTCAGATTCGTATTAACGATACTCGGCAGAGAGAAAATCGGCGAAGTCGTAAAGTTTCGGAACAGGTAACGCGCCAGCAAATCGGGTTCGCGAAAGCTCGTCGAATAACGAATATACGGATTGATTCCGCCCGGAATAAAGAACGTCGCGCCGATGTTGTAAGTTACGACATTTGAATTACTCGTAACCGGAACGCCGCTTGCCAAACTTGCATATCCAGCCGCGCCGACCGCATCGAGCGCACCCGGATTTGCCTGAATCAAAGGCAACGTCCGCAAGAAAACCAAACCGACTACGCCGTTCGGGAAACCTCTCGTCGGACGCGCTTCGGTTTGCCAATTATCGTATCGAAAACCGCCCGAAAAATTCGCATATTTTCCGGCTCTGTAGGTAAATTGATTATACCAGCCGATATTGTCATAAATCGTATTCGGCGTATTTCTCACGTCCGAAATTGCCGAGGTTACGACTCCGGCGGCATTAAGCGTGCGCGTCGAAAAATCATCGCGCGAAAAATCGTTTGAATAATTTAAGCCCGTAATATAGACGAGATTTTTGACAGGCAAAAAGTTAAATTGCGCGTCGAAACCTTTGCCGGTGTTGTGGTTAACCGTCAAACCATCGCCCGTTACGGTAAAAGTTGAAAGATTTCCCGTAAAAACATTCGTAAATGTCGGCGGACCGCTCGAAGAATAACTGCTGCCGACGTTGATATTACTGCGGATTTCATCGAGCGTGCGTTTGTAATCTTGATAATATGCGCTGAACTGCATTCGCGGCAGCCAACTTGCGGCTTCGCGGATTTCATAAACGCCGCGAAATTTCTGGAAATCGGACTTGCCTGTCAAAGGACGATTCGTGCTGTATGGCGTTGCCGTCCAAGGCACGCCCAAATTTTGATAGCTGTTTGCGCTGTAACGCAGTCTGACACTGGTGTTATCGTTGACAAAAAGCGTTACATCCGCGCCGCCGAGAATTCCTTCAGCCTGTGAATTCGGCACAATTTGTTTGGCAGTAATGTCATAAACCGGATAAGCCGAAATGATGCTTTGTCCGACGAGAGTTCCCGCCGCCGCTGCAAATCTTCCGAAAGTTATGACTTCGGTGCGCGAAATGCTTTCGTTTCCGAGTTTGAAATTCGGTTGCTTAAATCCGCCGAGATTAAATTGCGTCGCAATCAAATTATTGCTGAAACCGAAGTTTATCGTGCCTTTGCGATATTTATTGTTCGTGCCGTAATCGCCATCGAAACGAAAATTCATCCGCGTTCCGTTAGGTTCGCGTTTTGCGCTTTTCGTGATGATGTTGATTGTTCCGCCGACGGCATCAGAGCCGAAAAGCGAAGAACCAGAACCAGCGATGACTTCGACCGATTGAATCTGCGACGTATCAACCAAACTTGTCGAAACGCCGACAAAATCTGCCCCGAAACGCGGATTGTTCAATCTTTCGCCGTCAACCGTTACTAAAATTCGATTCGATTGCAGCCCACGAATTTGCGGGCGGGCGCGAAACGGATTCGTATCGGTCAACAAAACACTCGGCGAACGCTCGATGGCTTCGCCGATAGCGGTCGGGCGACGTTGTTCGATTTGTTCTTCGCTGATAACCGTAACCGTTTGCGGAATATCCGAAGTCGCGGCTAAACTTTTTGTCGCCGTAACAGTTACTTCTTCGCGCAGAGAACCGAGCGACATCGTAAAATCTTGCGTCATACTTCCTTCGACTTGAACGCTTGCGCCCGAATCGGAAAAGCCGCTTTTATTGATCGTTACGCGGTAAAGTCCTTCCGGCAAATTGCTGAAATTATATTTTCCGTCCGCGTTAGTCGTCGTCGTCTGTTGTCTGCCGCTGACCTTGTTGGTCGCGCTAACATTTGCGCCGATAATTACCGCGCCGTTCGAATCTTTAACCGTGCCGCCGATTGAACCGCCGTTTTGCGCGTATAAATTGCCCGCAAAGCAAACGGCAATCAAAAGCACTACAAAAACGCTCCGTTTGAAACGCATTGAATTATTTACAAATAGCATCTGTTTTTCTCCTTAAATTATCTTTAGTTTATGACCTTTACAAAATCTTCTGTGAGAGTAAAAAAACCTTCTACTGATTAAGTTTTACTTATTGTTTTTCGGATTTTGATTAGAATTTGTATTTAATCTATAACAAATTTTGAGGCTAAATTTAACCTTAAAATCTAAATAAGTCAAGACGGGAAAAGTAAAAAGTAAAAAGTAAAAAGTAAAAAGTATGAAATCTTTTAAATTTATCCGTCAGCCTTTATCGTTTATCTTTTTGGTCTTGGGCAGTTTTTTCTCCGAAAATGCCGCCGAGATTCATAAAAATCTCGCCCAAATTTCCCGCCCAGAGGAATTTTGCCGCCATCGGCGCAAGCAAAAACATCAAAAGTGTTCCAAAAAAATACCAAGGTTTTTTCGTCTTTACCCAAACAAAAATAGCAATAATCATCACGACAATAATCGTCGCAATCGCCGGAATCGGCGGACCTTGCGCGGCTGAATTAACGTATCGAAGCGTTCCGTATTCGGCTTTCGACACGAGAGCAATCTGAATAATTTCGTGATAAACGCCGAGCGCAATCATCGCCGTCGCCAAAACGCAAATCAAAATATGCGCGAGTTTCGACTGCGCCCAACCAATGCCGACACGCCGCGCCACACCAATTGCAAAAATCATTATGCACGGCGTAAAAAAGGCGTGAATTACAAAGCGCGGCACGTTCAAAGCCTTCAAAAGTTCGCCTTCGCCGATAAACGAGCCGAAACCGATTATCAAATTGTCGTAAATAATTCCGAGTATCACAATCAACGGAAAAATCGGATAAATCGAACCCGATTTGCGCCAAAGCCGAAACATAATTACGGCTAAAAAAGTTTGAATCAATGCGACGGCAATGTAATAAATAGTCATAATAAATTTTGGATTAGCTTTTGCCCGCGAATTTACGCGAATCTGCGCGAATGATTTTTATTATTTCGGCTTTATTCGCGTTCATTCGCGTAAATTCGCGGGTAAAAAAAATCATTCCGTATCGCGGAAAATCTTCCCGCCCGTGTAAAAAGAAAGTTCCGGTTCGGGTTGTTTTTTGACGTTTCGCTTGAGCATAAATCGCGTTGAAAGCGCAACGTGCGCGACGATAAAAAGCCAATTCAGCGCGTAAAAAATATTGTGGTAAGGTTCAAATCCGATGATTATCTGGCTGACAATCGTGCAGACAAAAATCGCGTAACCGATGTAAATATGGGCGATGCGAATTTGCCATTTGAATCGCGGAAAACCGAATAAATAAACGCTGAAAAACGAATGTAGCAACAAACACAAAATAAAAATCATCGAAGTCCAAATGCCGACAGTTTTCAGATTCGGCATCCAATTTTTTGCCGCATAAACCGAGAACGTGCTAATCAGCAGCAGCGGCAACGTAATCCAAGCCAAACGCCGATTCCAAACAGCAATCTGTTTTTTGCGTTTTGCACGATTCACTTTTTTTATGCTTTCTTCGTTTTGACTCACGAAATTTATTGCGATAATTTGTTATAGATTTATAACGAATTTTGTAAAAAATACGTTAATTTTGAGATTGTGTCAAGTTGCAAATCTGAAATTTGAAATCTGAAATTTGAAATAATACTATGACAACCAGAGCCATTTTCCGCGCCATAAAAATCGAAGGCAAAACTGCGCCGTTCGACACTATTTTTTTGAAAATTTTCTATCCTGCGCTTGCGCCGCAAAACGACACGGAAAGAAATTCGGGCATTCTTACGCCCGATGTTAAACACACGCCGTTTCCGGTTGTGATGATGCTCAACGGCGTAAATTGTCCGCCCGAATCTTATCAATGGCTCGGAGATTTTTTGTGTGAAAAAGGCTTTGTTTTCGTGTCGTTTCAATGGATTACAAACGAACTTCCCGGCGGAATGCAAGGTTTAACGCCCGGCATTGATGTTCGATTTATGAACTACGAAAACTACGGCAAAGGCGCGACAGGTTCGGCAATTCAGCCGATTTTGGA
The DNA here is from genome assembly GCA_031409875.1 of Acidobacteriota bacterium. Taxonomy (GTDB): domain Bacteria; phylum Acidobacteriota; class Blastocatellia; order Pyrinomonadales; family Pyrinomonadaceae; genus CALMEH01. Next base: position 9,506 of record JANNYB010000032.1, read on the forward strand.
CGATTTGAAACAAGTCAATTCGGAAGGAATTTTGGCAAACTGTTTGGATTTGGAAAATGTCACGCTCGGCGGACATTCTGCGGGCGGTTCGATTGCGTTGATGAACGCCGAATTCTTCCCGCAAGTTAAATCAGCTTTCGCTTACGGCGCACACACGCAAGGTTCGACAATTATGGGGTTTCCTGCAAATTATGTCTGTCCGATTACTTCGGAAAAACCGATTTTGATGCTCGGCGGAAACAACGACGGCGTGATAACTTGGAGCGCACGACGCTATGGAAAAACCGACGAAGATTCGACAATTTCGCTCAAACAAACCTTTGAAAAAGCCATCGGAGGCACGCGCAACGACCGATATTTAGCGATTTTCGACGGCGCAAATCATTTCACCTTCGCGCATCCGCAAGACACGACTACGGGCAGACCTTTTTTAGATTTTACGCCGAAAAACGACGCAGAACACCGCAAAATTATAGCTGAAATGATTGCTGATTTTATTGTCGGAAAAAACTTGGAGAAATTTGCAAATAATGAAAATATTGCGATTTTTGTGAGAAAATAATTTTTGCTTATAAGTTCACATTTTTCGGGCGTGTTCAGAGTTCAAACTTTAGTTTGTGCCGCACCAGCGAAGCGTCGTGCGGAACAGCGTTATAATTCCAAAATATATTTTCCGTCGGGCAAAAACCGCTTCGCTTCGCTGGCGGTTGCAAACTGAAGTTTGAACTCTGAACGCGCCCGAAATTCCTACATACTTTTAGGAAAAGCACTAGACTTTGCCATTGCTTTTCATTCATAATTCAATATCGCCCCAAACTAATGAAATTTCTCGAATCGTTAAAACGACAAATAGTTATCGCGCATATTTCCGGCGTTCCGTTGCGGATTGATTTGCGCTGGATTTTTGTCTTTTTGCTGATGATTTGGCTTATTTCCGTGCGGCTTCAACCTTTGACGGAAAATTATCTGACGGGCATTATTTTCGGATTTTTGACGAGCATCGCGCTTTTCGGTTCGATTCTTTTTCACGAAATCGCTCACGGTTACGCAGCGCGACGCGAAGGCATCGGCGTTGTCGAAATCGTTCTGCATCCGTTCGGCGGTTTGACGAGGTTACAGCGCGAACCGCCAACGCCGCGAGCCGAATTTCGCATCGCTATTGCCGGACCTTTGGCGAGTTTTGTGCTGGCGTTTCTCTTTCTCGGCTTGACGCTTATTTTCAAATCGCCCGATACGAACATTCTTTCGGAGGTTTTTGTAAATCTTTGTCTGCTGAATTTTATGCTGGCAATTTTCAATCTTTTTCCCGGTTATCCGCTCGACGGCGGCAGAGTTTTGCGTTCGTTTTTGTGGAAACGCGGGCGCGATTTGAACGAAGCGACGATTTTGACCGGACGTTTCGGACAATTTATTGCTATTGCGCTGATTGCGTTCGGATTTTTTTTGGTAATTTTCGGCGGCAGTTTGTTTAACGGACTTTGGGCGGCAATCGTCGGAGTTTTTCTTTACGATTCGGCGAAATCAATCATCACGGAAGCCGGAAATGTCGAAAAAATGACGGTCGAAGAAGCGATGATGTTGCCGACTGCAATCGAACCCGAAGCGAACGTGATGAAATTTGTTGACCACGTTTTGCCGCTTCATCGGCAGACGGCTTTTCCGGTTGCGGAAAAACGCGAGCTTTACGGAATTTTACTGCTCGAAGATTTAAAGAAACTTCCGCGCGAAAAATGGCACGAAACAAAAATCAAAGAAGTTATGCGCCCGATTACGCCCGATTATTTTGTCGAATCGAATAGTTTATTAGCTGAAGCCAAAGAGCTTATGCGAATCAACGGCATCGGCGCGTT
>JANNYB010000033.1:0-24762 GCA_031409875.1 Acidobacteriota bacterium
TTTTCGACGTAAAGTTCTTTGCCCAAAGCAGTTAGAAGCATTTTGACCTGCGATTTTTGTTCATTGGAAACTTGTTCGGCGCACGTCCAAGCCGTCATTCCCGCGCCGATTTGCGAAGGGGTGTTCGGCAGTGTTCGCACAACTAATTGATTATTTAACGCTTCGGAAATTGTTTCGAGTTTTGCTCCCGCGATGATTGAAACGATGAGTTGCGAAGGTTTCACATCTGATTTTATTTCCTGCAAAACGCCGCTGATGCGTTGCGGTTTGACGCAGAGAAAAATCGCCGAATCGGTTTCAGGCAAAGATTTTATCGCGTCGGCATTATGTTCAAATGTTTCGATTTTATACTTTTCTGCAAGTTCTTCGCGCCGATTCGAACGCGGATGAGAAGCGCAAATTTGTTTTGCGCTAACGAGATTTTGCCGCAAAAGTCCGGCGACGATTGATTCCGCCATTACGCCGCAACCGATAAAAGCAAGTTTTGTATTTTGTAAAAGTTCAGTTTGCATGAAGGCTTTAATTTAGCTGAAAAAGCGGACGCAGAGCAACTCTTCCTGACCTGAAATCTGTTCGGGTTTGATTTCTTAAACCTAAACTTGAATTCAAGATAATGGGAAAAGTCGAGTTAATCACATTTGCAGGTCGGGAAGGGTTGCTCTGCGCCCGCGTTGGTTAAAATAAAACAACTTTATTCGTAACTCAGAGCCTCAACCGCATCAAGTCTTGCGGCTTTCATTGCCGGATAGAGTGCGCCGAGAACGCCGCCGATTAAGCCGACAATCGTCGTAATTGCTAAAACGAGCCACGAGATTTCAACTTCAAGCGTTGTAACTCTGGTCAAACCGAATCTAACCAAAATCGTCAAAATTATACCGCTGACAATTCCGAAAAAGCTGATTAAAATTGCTTCTTGCGCGATTGTCCAGCCGATTTTCGTGTTGCTCATTCCGAGTGATTTCATAATTCCGATTTGCCGTGTGCGTTCCGTAACGGTCGTATACATTGTCAGCAAAATGACGAGTGCAGAAATAATTGCCGCGACACCGATAATCACATTTAAGAAAACATTGAGCGCGGGAATGCTCGACATATAAAGCTCTTCGAGGTCTTTGGTGAGAATAATTTGATTGTCGGAAAATTTGGTTTGAAGATTTTGCGCGACTTGTTCTTGCGTAAAACCGTCTTTGATTTTGATGAAAAAAGCGGAAGTTTTTTCTTCGCTTCCGAGTTGTTTTTGCATTACGAAAAGCGGAATTTTCACGCGCCCGCCCGCCGCTGGTTCGTAAGTTCCGACAACTTTAAAAGGTCTTTCCCAAATCTCGATTGAATCGCCGATTTTCAGTTTTTTCTGCTTTTGAAAACCTGTATCAACAATCGCTTCGTCCGCATCGTTCACAAAAGTTTTGCCTTCGATGATTTTGATATTTGAAATTTGCGTGTATTCGTCAAAAATAATGCCGTCAATCAAACGGTTGCCGATTTTGGTATCGCTTGCTTGAACCGAATTTTGCCCGACGGCAACCACAGTTTTCACGCCTTCGGTTTTTTCGATTTCGGATTTCATCGAAATAGGCAAACGAAACGCTTCCGAACCGCTCATTCCCAGAGAACCGGAAGCGCGAAACATAATTTCCGCGCCGACATTTGCCTCACGCGAAGCGCGTCCGCGCAACGTGCCGTTAGACAGCCCGACAGTAAAAACAATCAGCAAAACGCCGACGGCAATGCCCAAAACGCTAACCACAGTTCGCGCCGGACGATGAAGCATATTTGAAAATACGAGATTATCCATAAAAGAGATATTTGAACAGGAAAGCGCGAATTTTTCAAATGCCGTGTCAGAACCGCCTGCGGTAGCGGGCGGTTTAACTCGATAAATTTAGACGTTGATTAATGTCCGAAACGCAGACTTCAACCGCCCGCTACCGCAGGCGGTTCTGACTTAGCTCGTTCAAACGATTTTGCGCTAAAACGGTGCGCGGATTTTCTGCGCCTTGAGAGTTTTTCAGACTTTCAAAACTCTCAATTAAAAGCGGTTCGGCTTCCGCATATTTTTTTTGCAGAGTCAAACCTTCGCCCAACGCGCTCATCGCAATTGCGACCCAAAAATGTTCTTTCGGAAGCGAATTGCGGCGAAGTTCAAACGCTTCGCGCAGAAGGCGTTCGCCTTCATTCGTCTGTCCCGATTTTGCCAGACTCAAACCTTTTATCATCAAAGCGGTCGGATAATGGTCATAGTGTTTGCCGAAACTTTCTTCATACATTTTCAAAGTCATATCGGCTTTTTCAATCGCCTCTGGATATTTCCCCTGATTGTAAAGCGAAATTGCCTGATTGCGAAGATTGTCGCCGAGCCATAAATTTGACGGTGATAGAAATTTGCGAAAAATAATTTCGGCTTCGCGCAAGACTTTATCGGCTTCGGCAAATTCACCTTTCTCGCTTAAAAAACCACCGTAAACCGTTAGCGAAAAAGCGTAATTCGGCGAATCAATTTCGCCGCGTTTTTTGAATTCTTCAACGGCTTCGCGGGCAGTTTGCAAGGCTTCGTCAAATCTGCCCTGGTCGGCAATCGTCGAAGCCAGAGTGCTTCGCGTGGTTGCCACAATATTTCGCGTTTCGTCAGACAATTGTGGAATCAATTCCAGAGTTTCCCGAAAAAGTGATTCGGCTTCGCGTGAATCGCCCTGCGTCCGTCTTAAGTAGGCAAAATTATTGAGTGCTTCTGCCAGCGTTTCCGCCTTGACATTGCCTTTTTGATATTCATTTTTGAGCAGCGGCAAGTAGCGGCGATAGGTTTTTTCCGCTTCGTCAATTTCTCCTTTGCTAAAAAGCAAAGCAGCCCACGTTATCGAACCGGCAATCATTTTCGGATGATCTTCGCCGTAGAGTTCTTTCAGCAGAAGCACATATTGCTCCAAATGTTTTCTTCCCGTCTGATATTTGCCTTGCCCGTAATAAGTTGTCGCAACGGTGCGCTCGAGTTCGGCTTTGACTTCCGGCGACGAGTCAAATTCTCCGCTTTCAAGCCGTCGGGCGGCTTCATCCAAAACTTCACTAACGGTTGTTTCTTGACCGTTTTTTCGCAAATTATTCAAAATCGGATTGGAATATTTGAGAATTTGTTCGAGAAAAGCGTTGACGGCTTCGGCTTTTTCTTTTTCCTTTTGCGTCTGCCGCGCTTGCCATGCGGTGGCGACGATTCCGCCAATTAAACTTAACAAAATCAAAACTGCGGCGGCGACTGAAATGCTGTTTCGTCTGATAAATTTTCCGGCGCGATACCGAAAAGTTGCCGGACGCGCCTTGACGGGCAAGCCTTTCATCTGCCGCTCAATGTCGTCGGCAAAGGCTTCGACCGATTTGTAACGCCGCTCCGGTTCGTTTCGCAAAGCGACGGATAAAATATTATCAATGTCGCCTTTGAGATTTTGAATTTTGGATTTCGGATTTTGGATTTGGCTTGGTTTGACGGCTTCGGTTTCGGTTACGGTTTTGATTATTTGCTCAAGACTTTTTCCCTGATAATCAAACGGACGCTTGCCGGTCAATAATTCATAAAGCACCACGCCGAGCGAATAAACGTCCGAAGCGGTCGAGACATTTGCGCCGCGCAGTTGTTCGGGCGAAGCGTAAGACGGCGTAAAAGCGCGAAAAGCGGTGGCGGTTTGCGCCGCGTCTGCTTCAAGGTCGAGAATTTTTGCCAATCCGAAATCCAGTAATTTAGGCTCGCCTTCGACGGTTATTAAAATATTCGAAGGCTTCAAATCGCGGTGAACGATTAAATTTCGATGCGCGAAAGAAACAGCCGAACAAATTTTCAGAAATAATTTTAGACGCGCTTTGATTGAAAGATTTTTATGTTCGGCAAATTCGATAAGCGATTTGCCTTCAACAAATTCCATCACCAAAAACGGCTCGCCTGCGCTGCTCACGCCGCCATCGAGGAGTTTGGCAATGTGCGGATGATTTAAGGAAGCGAGAATCTGGCGTTCGCGCCGAAACCGATTTTCTGTTTCGGTGTCAACGATTGTCTGGCGAACGATTTTGAGCGCGACTTTTTGATCGAATTCACCGTCGGCGCGTTCCGCCAAAAAAACCGTTCCCATTCCGCCCGCACCAATTTCACGGACGATTTTGTAATGTCCGAAATGTTTGTCCGCGAGATTTGCGGAAGATTTTTCCGCAAAAACTTCGCTCGCCTTAAAAACCGGAGCCTCGATAAAATCTTCGATTTCTTCGTGCGAGTCGAGCAAAGATTTGACTTCCGCACGGACTTCTTCATCGCCGATTTCCGACAAAAATTCATCTCGCTCGCCGTTTGTTTTTTCCAGCGCGTCGAGAAAAATCTCCTTCACATTTTGCCAGTTTTTTTCGTCCATCGCCGTTTTGAGTTCCAGCTTTAGCGTGCCGCCTCGCCGTTCGGAGTTCCAGCTTTAGCTGGCGGCAACTGCAAGCGAAGCGATGCAGTTGCGCGGGCTTTGATTAACTTGAATTGTAAGCGAAGCGAAAACGCGCCGCTTCGCTTGCGTTTAGCCAGCTAAAGCTGGAACTCCGAACTATTTTATTTCCCGAAAAAGCCACGTCCGCGCCACTGTCCATTCGCGTTTGACGGTTGCCGGAGAAATCTTCAAAGCGTGGGCGGTTTCTTCAATCGTCAAACCGCCGAAAAAGCGTAATTCAACGATTTTCGATTGCGTTTTGTCGAATTTATTCAATTTTTCCAACGCTTCGTCCAACGCGATTAAATCAATTTCCCGCGCCGCTTGATTTGGCAAACTAACGGCTTCGTCCAACGAAAGTTTCTGCCCGCCGTCGCGTTTTTGCGCTCTTTTTTCGCGGGCGTGATCAACCAAGATTTTCCGCATCACGCTTGCCGCCACCGCAAAAAAATGGGCGCGATTTTGCCACGAAACCGTTTCCCAATCAACCAGCCGAATATACGCTTCGTGAACGAGCGCGGTTGCCTGTAGAGTGTGGTCGCGGCGTTCATTTTGCAGATAACTGTGCGCGAGTTTCCGCAGCTCACCGTAAACGAGCGGCAAAAGCTGTTCAGGAGCTTTCCCGTCGCCGTCATTAATGCGGTTGAGCAAAATTGTTACGTCAGACGATTGGGGCATAAATACAATAACTTCCTGCAATTTATAGAGATTATACGACTAATCGCAGAAAAATAAAGTTTTTTTATTTTTTTTGAGCCGATTTGTTTATTTTTTCCGCTTTGTAGGATGAATACAAATCTTTTTTGAAAAATTATTGGAGTAAAACGTGATGAAAAAGCCTGTGATGATGTCGAAATTTTCCCGTCGAATGATTAATTTATTGTTTGTGTGCCTGTTGGGCGGAGGCGTTTTGTTTGCGTGGCAAACGGTGGCGACGCTGCAAACCAAAGACGATGCGACAACTGAAAAACCGCCGGAAAAAACCGTTTCGGTTCACGCGGCGAAACGCGGCAATCCGTTTGTCAATTTCACGGACGGCGCGGATTTGGCATCGCCGAATGCTGCCCAAAATGATAATTCGCAGGCGAAGGCATTGACTTCCGCCGATTTCGATGCGGACGGCGTTGCCGACTTGGTGACGGCTGATTCGACGGGTAATTTGAAATTTTATCGTGGCATTAATTTGAGAACGGGAGAAGAGGAAAAGAGGAGAAAAGGAGATGAAGAACCGTTTGAATTGACGGATAAAGTTTTCACTTTGAACATTTCGCCGGATTATTTATACGCGGGAGATTTCAACGCCGACGGCAAACAGGACATTCTGGCGACGGCGAAAGGCGCGAATTTTCTCGTGCTGCTCGGCGGCGATGGGCGCGGCAATTTTTCGCCGCCGAACGCCTTGCAGATCAACGGGAATATTACCGCTTTGACTTCCGGCGAAATCGGGCGCAAGGACGGACAAACCGATGCTGCCGTTGCTTTTACGAATAAATCGGGCGCGTTTCTCGCCGTTTTCGAGCATCCCGAAGGCGCGTTCAAACATAAACCGGAAATTTTCAAACTTCCCGCGCCCGCCAACGATTTGGCAATCGGCAATTTGGACGAAGATTTTTACGCCGACATTGCCGTCGCTGCGGGCAATATTTTGACGGTCATTCACGGACGCGGACAGGCGTATCCGTGGGATTTGCTTCCCGATTCGGGCATTAAACGTCCGGCGGCATTTGTCGCGTCGCGGAAAATGCCGTTTGCGATTTCCGCGCTGACCGTCGGTAGATTCGGCACGAAACGCGGCGAATCGCTGGCGTTGCTCGGACAGGACGGGAATGTTTATCAAATTGAATCGAACAGTTCGGATCAATCTTCAAAAAATATAATTTCTGCCGCAAATTATACTGCCGCGCCGAATCCGTTCGTGCCGTCGGCTGATGATGATGCGTTAAATTTGGCGGTGATTTCCGCGCCGCAGTTGAGCCGCGAAGAAGCGGAAAAACTCGGATTGTTGAAGGACAATTCGGCATCGAAAAACGGCGAAATCAGCGAAACCGAAAAAAAATTGTTGGAAGACCAACTCGAAAATTTCAAAAATACGGACAAAAAAGATATTGAAAGAAAAAGGGCGGAAACTGCCGCCAAATCAATCGAAGACCGCGAGAAAGCGAAAGATGCTTTTTTGAAATCAATTGCGGGCAAACCTTCGACTCTGGCAAATTGGAACTTGAAAGCTATCGTTTCAAATTCACAATTCAGCGGCGCGGCGGCTTCGGGAAATTCGCGTAAAATGTTGCGCGTTAATGTTTCGGACAGCAATTTGGATGATATTCTGCTGCTCGATTCAAACGGTGGACAGATTCAAATCGTTTCGCAAGTTAAAGATGCAGAATCCAACACGCAAATGACAACACAGATTACGAGGCTCGAAACGGAAAGTAATCCGACGGCGATTTTGCCGCTGCGTCTGAATATGGATGCTTTGAGCGATTTGGTTGTTTTGCGTCAAGGCGCGTTTGCGCCAAGCGTCGTGATGACCGCGCCGACCGAAACTTTTGTTGTGACCAGCACAGACGACACGGGCGATTGTCTGCCCGGAAATCCGTGCAGTTTGCGAAATGCGATTCTTTATTCCAACTCGCATTCGGGCGTTGAAACCATCGAATTCAACTTGGGCGGCGCGACGATTACACACTCTCAAGAGCTTCCGAACATTACGAATGCCGTAAATATTAACGGTTCGGTTAATGGAAACGGTCAGCCGTCCTTTGAAATTAACGGCGCAAATGTTCCGGCACCCGCCAGTGGCTTGGTAATCCGCACGAGCAACTCGTTCATTTACGGGTTGGCTCTCAATTCCTTTAAAAGCGTTCCGATAAATAACGGGCAAAGCCAACTCGGTGGCAGCGGTATCACAATTTTTAGCGACAGCAGTTCACCGAATAATGGAAATAATGTGATCTTGAACAATTTTCTCGGAACGGATAAAACCGGCAGTTTGGACAAGGGGAATGCCGTCGGTCTGCTTATTTTCGATTCGGACAACAACCAAATTATTCAAAATGTCATTTCAGGCAACGGCTCACAGCAGAGAGGCGGCATCGGAATTGACGTGACTGCCGGAAACTCCAATTTATTTATTAACAATATCGTCGGATTAAATTCGCTCGGCACGGGCAAAGTCGCCAATTCGCTCGGCGTTTTTCTGACCGGCTTGAACAATACTTTCGGCGGCGACGGCGCAGGCGACGGCAACACCGTTTCGGGCAACGGCGAACCTTATTTCGATGTTCCGTCAAACTGCGGCGGCGGCGGTTTGTATATTCCAATTCTAATTGACTTGCAGACGCACGAACTGCTGACCTTCGGCAACACTATCAGCGGAAATCGCTTGGGGACTAATCCGGCGGGAAATCAAGGATTGGGTAATTGTTACCGGGGAATTGAAACAGAACCAATCACCGGAACAGTCATCGGTTCGATCACCGAAAACGGCAGAAACACCATTTCGGGCAACGGCTACGACGCAATCTGGTGCGGCAGTCCGTTCAGCAATGAAGTAAGCGGATTCGGATTTTGCGCGATTGTCGGCAACAACATCGGGACGGACATCAGCGGCACAATTCCAATCCGCAACGATCAGCGAAATATCCGGGACGGCGCAAATCCCGAAACAGGAGCGGTTTACGTCATCGGCAACGGTTCTTTATCAAATATCGGTGCGCCCGGCGGAACGACGCCGAATGGAGAATGCACGGGTTTTTGCAATTTGATTTCGGGCAATGACAACAGCCCGTCTTTCAATTCGGCAGCGGGTGTTGAAGTCGGTGGTTTGGGAACAATCGGAATTTTTAATAATTACATCGGAACTAACAAAAACGGCACTCAGGCAATATCGAACTATTCGGCAGTTAAGGTCGCTTCGACGATTTATACCAATTTTTCACCGACATATCTGCTCGGCGGCTACGGCACGCAAAACGGAAGTCCGGTTTCGTTCGGTAATTTGATTTCCGGCAACAGCAACGACGTAGTTCAGTTGGGGGTCGGAGGCAACACGGTCGGCAATTATTTTGTTTTGGGCAACAAAATCGGAACTGATGCAAGCGGCACATTTGCCGTGCCGAACAGCGGCTCGAACGGCTACCTCGGCGCGGGAGTCAATGTCAACACCGGATTCGGATTCGGCACAACTCAAATCGGCGATACCAATGCGCTCGGACGAAACATAATTTCTGGCAATTTTGCCGACGGAATCAATTTATTTACCGGCTATAACGTCAGCATCGCCAACAATTTGATTGGTTTAAATAGTTCGCTCGCGCCGCTCGGCAACGGCGGCAACGGAATCAATCTGGGCGGATTCTTCGGAGTCGGCAACGTGGTCGGCGGCGGTTCGTCGAACGCCTCCAATATAATCCAAAACAACGGCAGATCGGGAGTTCTGATTAGAGGCGCGAACTATTATGCAAATAACCTGCGCGGTAATTCGATCAGCAATAACGGCGGTTTAGGCATTGATTTGAATGTCACCGGCGGATTCTACATCGGCGACGGCGTAACGCCAAACGATTGTCAGGACGCGGATTCGGGCGCGAATGGTTTGCAGAATTTTCCGCTGCTCGACGCGCCGGTTATCAACGGCAACGGAACCGTTAAGCTGACGGGCGCACTGCTCAGTCGTCCGTTCAATAATTACGCGATTGATTTTTACTCGAGTCCGGCGGCTGATTCGACTAATCACGGCGAAGGCGCGATTTATATCGGGTCGCTCAATGTTAATACCGACGATCACGGATTGGCAGCGATTGATTTTACTTCGGGCAATCCCGTTAATTCGTCAAATGTGTTTTCGGCGACGGCGACTGACATTTTCGGCAATACTTCGGAATTTTCGTGTAACGCGGGCGCGACTTGCAGCGATTCGTTCGCTTTCAAAGCCGACGACAACGATTCGCTTTTAAATGATGACTCGCTTACAAACAAAGAAAAATACGAGCGGCTTGCGCTGGCGTGTTTTTTCAACGAAATCGTCGTTAATGTGGTGACGGACGAGGCGGACACGCCGACTAATCTTAACAATAATATCTGCGATGTTGACCCAATGACCAACGGCGATCAATGCACTTTGCGGGCGGCGATTCAGGTTGCCGAACACCGCGCAGGCTTTGACAACATCAGGTTTGCAATTCCCGGCGCGGGCGTTCAGACAATTTCGCCGCAAAGTCAACTGCCGCAAATTACCACTTTTCTAACAATTGACGGCACATCGCAACCCGGTTATTCAAACACACCTTTAATCAAACTCGACGGATACTATTTTCCTGATAGTATAGGCTTGCAACTTAACGGCGGCGGCGCGGTTGTCAAAGGCTTGTCAATTGTCGGTTTCAATCGCGGAATCAGTTTGAACGGACAAACAAATAACAAAATCATCGGCTGTCACATCGGCATCAACGCGGACGGAATGACCGCGCCGACCGAAAGACAGGACATCGGCATTGACATCACCAACGGCAGTTCACAAAATCAAATCGGCGGCGTTAATCCGACCGACCGCAATATTATTTCCAACAACGTCACCGGAATTCATTTTTTCGGCGGCGCGAACAACAACAAAATCATCAACAACATCATCGGCGGAAATATTTCGCAAACCGGCAAATTGCCCAACAATAACGGTATCTTACTTGAAGGTTCAAACAACAACGAAATCGGCGTTGACAACTCCGCTCCGAATTATATTTTCGGCAACAACGGCGGCGGGATCGTGCTTGATAATAACAGTTCGGGAAACAAGATTTCCGGCAATCGGATTGGTGTCAACCAAGCCGGAAATTCGGATTTGGGTAATCTCGAACACGGGATTGTCGTGACAAACGGCGCGAACCGCAATACCATCGGCGGCGATACAGCGGAAAAAGGCAACATCATCGGCGGTCACGTCAGTTTGGAAACTTCGACCGGCGTTTTATTTAACTCTTCCGCCGGAGTTAATAACCGCGTTTTCTTCAATCAGATCGGCACACTCGGCGACGGCATTTCGACGGCGGCAAATAAATTCGGTGTCGTGGCGCGTTCGGGCAATCAAATTATCGGGCGAATTGCCACGCCAAACGTCATCGGCGGAAATCTGCGTTCGGGCATCTTCATTGACGGGCGCACGGCGAATGTCAAAGAAACGATTATCGAAGGAAATCGAATCGGCACGGACGGCACGGCTAATCTCGGCAACGAGAAAAACGGTATTGCGACCGAAGGCGACGTGACCTATTCGACAATTGACCGTAACGTCATTTCCGGCAATTTGCTGGACGGAATTTTGATCGGTGACGGGCGTTTTAATACGATTACAGCTAACAAAATCGGCACTAACTTGAACGGCAACAATCACCTCAACAACGGCAAAAACGGAATTTTTATCAGGGGCGGCGGCAACATCGTCGGCGGCACTAATTCGCAGGACGGAAACGTAATTTCCGGCAATACGCTGAACGGAATTTTCATCGAAACCGGCTCGAATATGAATAAAATTTACAGTAATCTGATCGGCACGACCGCCGACGGCTCGAATCCTTTGGGCAACGGCGAAAACGGCGTTTTGCTATTCGGCACAAACACGGAAATTATCGGCAACACCGTGTCGAGTAATACGGCAATCGGCATCAGAATCGAGCGCGGCGCATCTGACGCGGCTGAACAGGATAATCTGATTCAAGAAAATTTTATCGGCACGACCTCCGACGGCGAAAGTCAGATTGGCAATTTATCGGGCGTTCTGCTGAAAAACGGCGCGTCGAGAAATACTATTTTGAGCAACGTGATTTCGGGTAATACGGACAACGGAGTCAGCATCCGGCGCGGCTCAACCGCTAATTTAATATTTTCAAATCATATCGGAACGAACACCGACGGCACGAACGGCATCGGTAACGGTTTGAACGGCGTTTCCATCGAAGGTTCGGGCAATTTCGTCAACACGAATATCATTTCGGGCAACAATCGCGGCGTGTTGGTAGCGAAAACCGATGCGGGCGCAGGTGCGGGCGAAGCAACGGGAAATGTCTTCAAAGGCAACAAAATCGGCACGAATGAAGACGGCAGCGCGGCGATTCCGAACATCGTTTCGGGCATCTCGCTGACCGGCGGCGCATTCAATAATACGATTGGCGGCACGGGCGAAACGAGCGGCAATCTCGTTTCCGGCAACGGCGACGGCGACGGCACGAACGGACGCGGAATTCATATTTACACCGCCCAAAATACCGACGGACAAACGCTCGAATCGCCGCACGAAAACAAAGTTCTCGGCAATTTCGTCGGCATTAACGAAGCGCACACGGCGGCACTGCCGAACATGCGCACGGGTATTTTGGTGGTCGAATCGCCGGGAAATATCATCGGCAGCAATGAAAGTATGTTTGCGCGGAACGTCGTCGGCGGAAATCTGCTGAACGGTATCGCCGTTACAGGTTCGACCGCGGTCGGCAACCGGATTGATTATAACTACGTCGGCATCACGCCTGACGGCATCGCCATCGGCAACAATCCCGACGGCATTAACATTGACGGCGCACCGCAGACGATTATCGGCTTTAACAACGTCAGCGGAAATTCCGGTAACGGCATCGCGGTTTCAAATCTTAATGCCAACCAGTTGAAAAATCTCGCGCCGAACGGCGGAAATGAGCCTTCGGTGACGATCACCGGCAATCGCGTCGGCATTTTCACCTCTGCCGCCAACGAGGTCTTAAAACGTCCGAACGGCTCAAACGGTATGGCTTTAAATGGTATTTCCAAAGCCTTGATCGGCTCAATCGGACAAATCACAAACGATGTTAAAAATGTCGTTTCCGGCAACGGTGCTGGGGGAATATTGGTGACAGCGGAACCATTAGGCGACTTCCCATCAGCCGACAACATTATCAACAGCACAATTGTCGGCACTGATGAAAATGGCACACCCAATATTGGTAACGGCGGACCGGGAATTTTTCTTCATAACTCACTCCGCACAGTTCTCGGCAATTTGGATCCTACAAAACGCAACTCGATTGCGGGCAATGGCGGAGTTGGAACCCTTATCAGCGGTGCGCTCTCGACCAATAACAAACTCAAAAATAATTTTATCGGAGTCGCCCCGAACGGTAACGGACTCGGTAACGACGGCGACGGCGTTCTCATCAGCGAAGGCGCGAAACTAAATGAAGTCGGCGGACCAGGCGAAGGCGAAGGCAATATCATCGCTTACAGCGGCGGCGCGGGCGTGCGAATTGACGAAACCGCCGGACACTGTAATATGGTTGACCCGAATGCGATTTTTGGAAATACGGGACTCGGCATTGACATCGGCGCAATCGGACACACTCCGAATGACGCGGACGATGCCGATACGGGCGCGAACAATTTGCAGAATTATCCTGAAATTGTTTCAAAACAAATCGTCAATAATGAATTAATCGTCAATTTCAAGATTGATTCTTCGCCGACCAATTCAAATTACGGTGCAAACGGTTTGTATGTCGAATTCTTCAAATCCGACAATTCCGGCGAAGGCGAGCGGTTTTTAGGTTTCACATATTACACCGTCGCCGATTACGGCGGCAGTTTGGCAGGAACAAAAATTGTTAATCTCGGCAATCTCGACACTTTGGGAATCACCGCCAACGATCCGATTACCGCCAGCGTGACCGATGCCGACAACAACACTTCCGAGTTTTTCCCGCCGTTTGCGCCGTCGGCGGCGAATGTGTCGGTTGGCGGGCGGGTTTCAACGGTTTCAGGACAAGGCATCGGCAAAGCGCAGGTGCTTTTGACCGATTCAACCGGCGCGACGCGAAGCGTTTTAACGAGTAGCTTCGGTTTCTACCGCTTTGAAGATGTCGAGGTTGGGCAAACTTACATTCTTA
Organism: Acidobacteriota bacterium; assembly: GCA_031409875.1. Taxonomy (GTDB): domain Bacteria; phylum Acidobacteriota; class Blastocatellia; order Pyrinomonadales; family Pyrinomonadaceae; genus CALMEH01. The sequence goes on from JANNYB010000033.1 coordinate 13,346, forward strand.
GCGTCCGGCATAAATCATATGTTTTCGCGCCGCAAATCATCTCGGTCAATGAAGAAATTAGCGATCTAGTTTTGACGGCGGAACCGTAATTGCCGGAAAAAGCGGGCGGCTTCTGCCGCGCCAAACAGGTTCGTTAAAATCAAAAAGCGTGGCGGCTTAAAATATCCGCCGCGCTTTTTTCTCGCGGGCGTGGTCAACCAAAATTTTCCGCATCACGCTTGCCGCCACCGCAAAAAAATGGGCGCGATTTTGCCACGAAACTTTTTCCCAATCAACCAGCCGAATATACGCTTCGTGAACGAGCGCGGTCGCTTGCAAAGTGTGGTCGCTGCGCTCATTTTGCAGATAACTGTGCGCGAGTTTCCGCAATTCGCCATAAACGAGCGGCAAAAGCTGTTCGGGAGCTTTCCCGTCGCCGTCGTTAATACGGTCGAGCAAAATTGTTACGTCAGAGGAATTAGCCATTTTCACAAATTAACTTTCACTATTTACAGAGATTATACGACTAATCGCAGAAAAATAAAGTTTTTTTATTTTTTTTGAGCCGATTTGTTTATTTTTTCCGCTTTGTAGGTCGAAAAGAAAAATATTTAGCAGAATACGAAGGATAAATTTTATTCAAGATTGAGGTAACAACTATGAAAAATAAACTGAACACAACACTTTCGCTTTTAATTTTTTCGCTGGCGGCATTTGGAAACACGGTTTTCGCGCAACTTACTTTGCCGGAGACAAAAATCGTTGCCGCCGACGGACGCGCCAATTCATCTTTGGGCGGGGTGGGGATTGACGGCAATACTTTGGTTCTTGGAGCTTCCGGCGATACCATCGGGTCAAATTCGCAGCAAGGTTCTGTTTACATTTATGTCCGCAGCGGCACGGGCTGGACGTTCCAGCAAAAACTGACGGCAAGCGACGGCAGAAGTGGCGATTTGTTCGGGCGAGCGGTGGGAATCAGCGGCAATACGATTACCATCGGTGCAAATAGTGCCGATTTAGGGACGACAGCCGCCAATCAAGGCGCGGTGTATGTTTTTGTCCGAAACAGCAATAATGTTTGGACTGAGCAAGCAAAATTAATCGCGTCCGATGCTTCGGGCGGTGATAATTTGGGAGAAATCACGAGGATTGACGGCGACACCATCATCGCCGGAGCGCGTCTTTCAGACCGCACCACTCCGACGACACAAATTGATAGTGGTGCGGCATACGTTTTTGTTCGCAACGGAACGACGTGGACGCAGCAGGCAAAACTGATAGCGAACGACGGCGTGGGCGGCGATAATTTCGGAATTAGTTGCGATATTTCCGGTGATACGGCGGTCGTCGGCGCGTGGTTCGATGCGGAAGGAATTAATACGAATCAAGGTTCGGCTTACATTTTCACACGCAATTCCGCCGGTCAATGGTCACAGCAAACCAAGATTCTGGCGAATGACGGATTAGCGGGCGATTGGTTCGGAATCTCCTCGGCAATTGACGGCAACACGGTCGTCGTCGGGGCGCGACAGGACAATCTCAATCCGGGAACGCCGGGTTCGGTCAACGGTCAAGGCTCGGCTTACATTTACACCGGAAGCGGCGCGAGTTGGACGCTTCAGCAAAAAGTTACGGCGAGCGACCCGCTAATCGGAGGGACTTTCGGTGAAAGCTGTGCAATTCTAGGCGATAGAATTGTCGTCGGAACATTCAACGCGACGAGCGGTTTGGGTCCCAATAGAGGCGCGGCTTATCTTTACCAACGAAGCGGCACGACTTGGACGCAACTTACGAAATTAAGTGCGAGCGACGGTGCGCCCAGCGATTTTTTTGCCGATTTCGTCGCGCTCGGGCGTTACGATGTGGTTTCCGGTGCTTACGGCGACGACATCGGCATAAACCAGAATCAAGGCTCGGCTTATGTTTATTCGTTTCCGCGCACGACAGCTTTTGATTTTACGGGTGATAATAAAGCCGAGATTTCCGTTTTTCGCGGCTCAACCGGTGTTTGGCATCAACTCGATAGTTTAAACGGTGCATATTCCGCTTTCGGTTGGGGCAGTAATGCCGATAAACTCGCTCCCGCCGATTATGACGGCGACGGCAGAACCGACCGCGCAGTTTTCAGAAACGGTATTTGGTATGTTTTCCGTTCGACGGACAATCAAGTTACCGTTTTTCAATGGGGAAGCGCGGGCGATCTTCCGCGCCCGGGCGATTTTAACGGCGACGGTCAGGCAGATTTCGCCGTCTTTCGTCCGTCAAACGGGACTTGGTATATCTATTATTCAAATCCGATTCAGCCCGGAAATATCACTTTTAACGTCGTCCAATTTGGCGCAAACGGCGATGTTCCGATACTTGCCGATTTTGACGGCGATGGAAAATCGGACGTTTCTGTTTTTCGCAACGGCGTTTGGTATTTCATCCGAAGCGGTTCGGGAACAATCGGCATCGTCCAATTCGGTTCGACAGGTGATGTTCCCGTTGCGGGCGATTACGATGCGGACGGCAAAGCCGATTTAGCTGTTTTCCGCAACGGCGTTTGGTATGTTCTCCGCTCGACCGACGGCGGCGCAACAATCGTTGGCTGGGGAAGCGCGGGCGACAAAGCAGTTCCGGCAGATTACGACAACGATGGGCGAAGCGATTTTGCAATTTACCGCAACGGCGTGTGGTGGATTCTTCGCTCATCAGACGGCGGATTTTCCGCAACAACTTTCGGCTTGGCAACCGACACGCCGATTCAAGCGGCATATCAATAAAAGTTTGGAGTCCCGCCTTCAGGCGGCTTTCTTCCGCCGCGCTTCGCTGGCGGAAGCCGCCTGAAGGCGGAACTCCGAACTTTTTTATTGCGGTTTTGTCTGTGTATTTGAATTTGTGTTGGCTTCGGCGATTTGCGTTGGTTGATTTTGCGCGGCTTGGATTTCTTCGGGAGATTTCCAGCCGGCTTGGCGCAATAAATCTATCGCAAATTTCACGGGCAGAGCCATATTTGCCGCCGTATTTTCGGTGAAAACGCCGAAGTTTATGCCGATAACTTTGCCTGTTTGTCCGAAAAGCGGTGCGCCCGAACCGCCTTCGGCAGTTTTCGCGTCGTGGACAATTCGTTTTTGGTCTAAATCGGTAATCGCGCCTTGCGTTGTCAGCGGCACGATTTTTTTATTTTGGGCGAGATAAGTTATCAAAGCCTGCCGCGAATTTCCGAAACGTGCGTTTATCGCTTTGGCTTCGTCGTCGTCAACCATCGCCAAAAGTCTGTCAGGTCCGCTCGGATAACCCATTGTTACAACAGTTTTGCCGATTTCCGCCGCAACGGAATTATCTTCCAGCGGAATTGTCGGCGTAATTGCAGGCATTAATTTTGCATCAACTGTGCCGACAGCCAAATCTATACGGTTTCCGGTTTGTTTGATTTTTAACGGAAACGGTGTCGGAACATTCGGAAAATAAACTACCAAACGCTTGATTCGGGCGCGTCCGTTTCCGTCTTTCATCATTTGTTTGACCAAATCATCTTCCGCCCAAGGTTGGATAACGTGCTTGTTTGTAACGATATAACCGCTTCCGACGTGAAAACCCGTGCCGATAAAATCGTATTCAACCGCCGCGCCGTTGCCTTCGGTCGTCAAAGTCATTGCCGAAGACGGAATTTGCGTGCCGTCTTCATATTGCAAAGTCGGTTCGTATGGATCTTGCTTGACGGCGTTCGGATCAGGATAGCGCAAAGTCTTGCCGTTTGTTTTACTTACCAAATCATAAACGCCGACAATCAGACAAATGCCATTGCCGTATTCAACGCGCAGATTCGGCGCAAGCGAAACTGTTTTGAGAATGTCTTTGTTCGATTTATCAATTTCGCCGATTTGGTCGTTGGTTTGTCCGAGTTTTTCTTCGAGTTTGCGAATCAAATCATTTTGCGCTTCGTTGCGCTCGCGGCTTGTTCGGAGTTCGTTGCGGACGCTCAAACCGAGATACAAAACGCCGCCGACGAGAAGCAGCGAAATTAACAAAACCGAAATTTTCGTGAACCAAGTAACTTCACGCGAAAGCTCGCGGACAAACTCGCGCAAAAAGGCTTTTGCATCATCGCGTTTCGGCGAAGCTGCCGAGTCCAACGCGGCTTCTTCGATAAATTGAGCAATATGCGGCTCGCGGTTGGTAACAATCAGCGAAGATTTCGAGGTTAGAGAATAAAACCCGAAAGAAATCTCGGTGTCGGGAATTTCAATCGAATCGCCGTCTTGAACGGCAATAAAACGTCGAACAGGCTTGCCGTTAATCGTCAAATTCAACGATTCGTCAAAATCAATAATCCGATACGCGCCGTCGTTTTGTTCGAGTTCGATCCAAGTCGTATTAGAGGCAATTTTGGCACTGCGAATCTGCAAATCGCTGAATTCGCCCGAACCGATGCGAATGCGCTCTTCGGAAAAATATTCCGTGCGCCGCTCCTTTCCGACCGAAATGTGAATAATAATGCCCGTTGCCATTTTTGGATCAAAAAACAAACTCGTTAGATGCAGGTTTTCGTCTTCGAGATTTTATCATAAAATTTAGAGGTGAGCAGTAAGCGGTGAGCAGTTAGCAGTTGAAAGATGATTGAAAAGTTAATAATTAAATTTTACTGCTAACTGCTCACCGCTTACTGTTCACTTTCAAAGATATGAAAAAAATTATCGAAGACCGCGCCCAACTCGAAAAACTCGCGCCCGTAGCGACTGCGCCAATCAAACATCACGTTTTTGTCTGTAACGGCAAAAGCTGTTCGGCAGTCGGCAGTGCCGAAGTAAAACACGCATTTGAAGAACAACTCGAAGCCAAAAACCTTCGCTATGGCAAAGCCGCAAAAGGCAGAAACCCCGAAGGCGCAGTTCTCTTAACCGATTGCAGTTCAATCGGCTTCTGCTCAATCGGCGCGGCAGTTTTAGTCTATCCCGAAGGCGTTTGGTATGCCCAAGTTTGCGCCGCCGACGTAAGCGAAATCATCGAAGAACACCTCGAAAAAGGAAACATCGTCAAAAGATTGGCTTTAGTCGAAATGGAGTAAAATTATTCGCCGAGCGATTTCAGAAAAGTTTCAATCAGTTGGTCATCGCAAAATATTCCGGCGTTTTTGGCTTTTTCGATAAATGGGCGAGCGGTTTGAATTAGACCGAGAGTTTTTGCTTTGCCGATGAGACCGAGTGAGCCGACAATCTTCAACCCGACGGCTAAAGCGGCGCGTCTGCCTTTGAGTTCATCAAATGCAAACCAGCGAAATATTTTGTTCCAAAGCAAGTTGAATGACAGCGGCTTCACCCGCATCTAACGAAGCAACTGCCAAAGGCGAGAGCAGATTTTGCAAAGAAAAAACCGTCAGCCAATCGGGAATAATCGTTTCGTAACCTTGATTTGCACCAACCAAAATTTCCGCTTCGACTTCTGCGGGACAAATAAATTCAAAAGGCATTTGCCCGACAATTTCGAGCGCGTCTATTTTGGTCAGAGAAAGAATCGGACTTGTATTAAAAACTATTTTCTCAGTCATTTAAGGCAAATTCGAGTTCGTGTTCCAAATCTTCGGGGCGCAAATTGCTTAACGAAACACCGAAACGCGAGAGCGAAAAAAGAAATTCCACACGACTTTTTCCCGCAAGTTTCGCCGCTTGTCCGGAAGAGATTCTACCGGTTTCATAAAGTTTCGCCGCTAGCAAAAACTTCGCTTCTTCGGAAAACTCCTTATCTGATATGCCCAACGCGAAAAGCAAATCATCGGCATATTCGATAGTTAAAGTATTTTGCATAGCTTTTGAATTATATCACGCTTAGTTTTAAGAATATCGCTAAAATTGTCGAATGAATAATTTTGTTTCAGCTTTTCGCTTTTAACGAAACGACAATCGCATTATCGGTTGTAAAAGCCGGAAGCGGTTGATTTGCCGGACCTTTTAAGACTTTGCCGGTTGCCGCTTCAAACTGCGAATTGTGCGACGGGCAATAAATTTGTTTGGTTTTTTCGTCGTATTTAACCGTTGCGCCTTTGTGCGTGCATTTTGCCGAAAAAGCCGCAAAACTCATCTCGCCGTTGCGAACGATAATAACTTTGCCGCTTTTAGTTTCAACGACTTGCGAACCGCCGACTTTGCTCAGAGGACTTGCCGAATCCAATTTCAAAACCAAATCATCGCTCGGCGCATCGTCTGATTTTTTTTGTCCTTGCGTCGTTTTCAAGCCCGACAAACTCAAAACCACGCCGCCCGCCAACGCACTCGCTTTCACCAAAAATTCACGACGACCGCCGCAAGTTTTTTCATCATTGCAATTTTCCATAAATATTTTTCCCGTCTGATGTTTCTATGAAAAATTTACGCCGATTTTTTACAAAAAGCAATCAATTAAAAGTGAAATTTTTTCGCGCCTGTGCCTTATGTTCAAAATGAATTTGCTTCAGTTGTCGGATTTTCTGTTCGGTGATTTTCAAATCAGTTGTTTACTAACCTTATGCGACTTCGGAATTTTAGCCTCGTTCACGAGGCTTTCTGCGTTTCGCGGCAGTTAGCCACGCTATTTATGGCGTGGTTTGAAGCGAATATTGATGCAAGAGCGCGTTTTAACGTGCTTTCGATTGGCTTAAGCCGTAAAGAAAAAGGACGTTAAAACGCCCTTTATTCAAATTTCTGACACTTGACATCTCGAAAAGGGAAATGTCGTCAAAAGATTGACTTTGGTTGAAATAAAATAGTCTGTTTCAAATTCAGAAAGGCAATTTTGCCATCGCAATTTTTACAATTTTTGATTTGTATTATTTGTGTGTGATTGAAAGAAGCGTCTTTTTTAGTTCTAAAATATCCTTTGATGTTTTACTAACTAGCAATTTTGTTAATTCAACTGAATGAGTAGTTTTCTTAAATTCACAAGAATATTTAGAAAATATCTCTGCTAACAATTTACTGCCGTGAACTTCGGTAAGCCATTGCTGTAAATTTTTATTTTTTCTACTCTCATCTAAAAGATTTGCTATATCTTTGGTTGAAACTTCAAAATCTAAATCCATACTTAATACATTTGCAATGGCTTCTGCGTCTAGCAAATAGTTTTCAAACATCTTACGAGGTAGAAAATTTACTAATTTATCAGGTCTGCGTTCATAGTCTTCTATATTTTTAGAAGTCAAATGTTCACCATCAACTACTATTTTCATTTTAGAAATAACAGGCTCACCACTTTTCGCTTTTAATACGTTTTCGTAAATCTCAATTAGTCGGTCAATTTCTCTTTTAGAACTTTTTGACGTTATGACATCAGAAACCGAAAATTTATGAATTTGAATGTTTGGATTATCAAGGATGTAGGGAAAAGCTAACTCTTCTGTTTCACCTTCTACCCATAAAGCAAAATCGAAAAACGGGGAAATTCCCAATGCTTGATATGTATTGCCTATTTCGCCAAACTCTTTAGTTTTAGCAATAGTTTGTCCATTTTCATAAGACAGTTCTGTATATGATTTCGGTTTTACTTCGGCAAAAACCTCTGGTGAATGAGTAGAAATAAAATATTGATGTTGTGGATTTTCCTTGAAGATTTTGATTAACTCTTTTGTAGCTGATGGATGTAAAAAAGAGTTCGGTTCGTCAATAATAATAACACTCGGTTCTTTGGATGTTGTCAGAACGTATAAAATTGCTAAAATTTGTCCAACTCCCGTGCCACAATCGCTAAGCGGAAATCTCAGTTCTTCATCTTCTTCTGTTGATTCACAAGTGCGTATTTTAATGGTGAACTTACCATTGCCCTCTTCTAATTCCGATGAGATATATTTCACATCAGGCAAAACTCTTCTGACAAGCGACAGATATTTTTTGTAAGTATATTCTGAACTTGCTATCGAATTTATTACTTCAGGTAAATTTCTGGCATCGCTAAGAAGAATGCGCGACCTACCTACATTGCAAGTATGTAAGTTCATTCGCTCACTATTGAAAAAGAAAAATTTGCCGATAAAATCTTCTATCATTTTCTCCGGTGTGGGAATTGCTCTGCTTCGCTCTATTCCGGCATTAGAGGTATGTCTCTCGTTCACAAAATCAGAAATCTTCAAACATTGATTATGATTATTATTACTATGAATAAATTTACTATTTTTCAAATCCTTATAGATGAATCCGATGTTACTATTTTTAGCTGTTGAAATTGAAGTAACTTCCAAATAAGAATCTAAGGCTAGATAAAACATATCAAAAATTGGGTCAGCCGAACCGTCGGGAAAAGGCATAATAAAAAAATTTCCTTTTTGAATTTGCTCTTTTATTTTATCCTTTGAAATATGGTAAGTAGTCTTAATATTGGTTGGATTATCTCTGTTATTTCGATATGGATTGTCCTTAATCTTTAAACTTAAGGCTTCAAGCAAAGCAGTTTTTCCTGAATTATTAACACCTACAATTAAATTGATGCCTTCATTGAAGATAATTTCATCAGATTCGTGAAAAGATTTATAGCTTTTGATTTTAATTGATGCAATATACATATGAAACTTTATTGCCTTAAAGTTAATGGATTTAGCCTTATCAGGCAAGTTCGATGAGATATTTATAAATTGCAAAAAAACGGCTGAAAACATTTCAACCGTTCTCAAGCATTATTAAATTATTACATCAAAACCTAATTTTAATGCCGCCGTTAAAAATTCTTCCTTCGGTGTGCGTGTAGATTTCGGCGAAGGTTGGCGATTGGTGCGGCGGGAAAACCACTTGTCCGAAATTGCTTTGGCGAACGTCCGTTAAGTTTTCGGCGTTGATGAACAGCGAAAATTTGCCGAAGGTTTTTTCCGCGAAAAGTCCGATTTCGGCATAATCTTTGGTGCGGAAACCGTTGCTTAGGAATTGTTTACCCGAATAATAGCTTTCGATTCCGGCTTTGAAATTTTCGTGTTTTTCAAAGACGAGCGTGGCGTTGATTTTGTGTTTCGGCAAGAGCGGCAGAAATTGATTTCCGGCTAAATATTCGGCTTTTGCGCTGGTGAATGTGTAGCCGAAAAAAAGTTTGGCGATGTGATATGAAAAACGTGCATTAGTTTCAAATCCGACGCTGGTTATCGGTTTTTGGGCGTTTGAAAAATTGTAAAATCTGTTCGCGTTTCGTTCCAACACGAGCGGATTATCAATTTTCGTGTAGAAAAACATTTGATTGAGATTGTAAGAAAAATTTTCGCCAATGTTATTGCGATAATTTACGTCGAAAGTGCCGCCAATACTGCGTTCGGCTTTCAGACGATTGCCGATTGGCAAGACGTTTTCAAACAATAATGTTTCCGCGTCTTCGGTAAAAATGCTCGGCGTTTTATATCCGAAACCGAAACCGGCGCGACTCGTCAAATTGTCGTTGAATTTATAAAGCACCGACATTCGCGGCAAAGCAAACACGCCGTAATCTTTAACAAAATCGAGACGAAATCCTGCTTCGAGCGAGATTTTATTTGTAATATCAACGCTGTCCTGCACAAATCCGCCGAATGTCGTGCGCGTTTCGTCCAACTTGTCAGAACCGCCTGCGGTAGCGGGCGGTTGACGTGAACTATTGAAGTTGCCAAATGATAATGTTAAACCGCCCGCTACCGCAGACGGTTCTGACTCACGAAATTGATCATAAACCGCGTTAAATCCGAAAACAAGCGCGTGATTTTTGACCGATTTGAAGTAGGCAACGTCGGTGTAAGAATTAAATTGTTGACCTTTGAAAAGATAATTCGGCGTTGAAATTTCACGATTGTAAAACGCTAAACTTTGTTTGATGTTTAATCTGCCCGCGCCAGAAAATTCGCGCTCGAAATTAAAAGTCGTGATGTTGCGAAACGATTTATTGGTTTCAAAATATTGATGAAAATTGTCCGCTTCGCCGCGAATTGCGAAAATATCGCCGCCTTTTCGTATTTGATAAGATGTTGAATTTCCAACAGTTAAGCGCGTTTTTTCATCAACGTAAAAAAACAGACGCGGACTAATATTAAACGAATTCGTGCGCGGCAATTCAGTAAAATCGTTGTCGTCAACGTCGTATTCTTTCTGAAAATTATACGAACCTAAAATCGTGTAGCCAAAACGATTTATTTTCTGCGAACGAAACGCCGAAACATCCGTTCCGAGCGCGGAAGTTTGATTGAAAATCAGCGAAGTTACAGGTTTTTCTTGCGGTTCTTTGCTGATAAAATTAACAACTCCGGCAATCGCGCCGCTTCCGAAAAGTGTTGCCGAAGGTCCTTTGATAATCTCGACTTGTTTCAAATCGAGCGGCGGAATTTCCAAAATTGACAAACTTCCCGAAAAGCCGCCAAATACCGGAAAACCATCTTTCAAAATTTGCGTGTAACGTCCGTCAAGTCCTTGAATCCGAACGCTTTGCGTGTTTGATGTCGCCGAAGTTTGCTGAACTTGAATGCCCGTGCTTTCGTGCAAAACCATCGAAACATTGCCCGGACGCATACTTATTTTTTCGTCAATTTCTTCCTCGTCAATCGCTTCAACTCGCGTTGGTTCGTCGTCAATCGTGCGTCCGGTGCGCGTCGAACTAACGGTAACTTCGCCGAGTTCGTTGTTTATTTCCAGAAAAACAATTTGTTCGGTTTTTTCTGTCAGCGGAAACGTCAATTTGAGTTCAACCGTTTCAAATCCGGGCGATGAAATGATGATAATCTGCTCGCCGTTTGGAATATTTTTTAGTTCGATTTGTCCGTTAGCATCGGTTTTGCCGACAATTTCCGTATCTTTCACCGAAACTGAAACTTCGGCGACGTTTGTTTTTGTATCTTCGTTTTTAACTGTAATGTTTAGAGCGTTTTGCGTCTGAGCAAACACGCCATTTGCCGTCAGAAAGACAGCGATAAAAAGTATAAATTTGTGCATAAAAACTCCTAATTTAATTCAATAAATACCGAAGTTTTGAGTCCCGACTTTAGTCGGCAAACCGCCGCGCTTCGCTGGCGGTTTCGGCACGCTGAAGCGTGGACTCAAAACTTAAAAAAAGACGTAGTTATCCAATTGAATTAAATTTCGGCGGTTGCCAAACGGAAGTTTTGAAGTCTTGAGCGTAAGGGTTTTGATAGAGATTTTCGAGTTTGAGAATTGCGGAAATCGTAATTTTATTCGTTACCGCAAAGGTTTTGAATTGATAAACAGTCGAAAAATGACAACACGAACAAATACAAAACGGCGAGCAATCATCGCTTGTTTCCTCGTCGGTCGTCTGAATTTGAATTTGCTCGGAAACTTTATCAAAACGCAATTCCGCTTTTACCGCAAACTCTTCGCAAGGCGCGAGCGATAAAAGCAAAATATAAACGCTAAAAATGAAGCAGAATAATTTCATCCGATTTATTTTTTAATTTCTTAACAAATTAAATTTATGCCTTTGCGAACTTTGCGCCTTTGCGTGAGAAATATAATTCTTTATTTCTCACGCAA
>JANNYB010000034.1:0-20381 GCA_031409875.1 Acidobacteriota bacterium
ACGTTTCCGTTTTCTTCTGTGTTTTCAGTGTCTTCAGTGGATAGATTTATTTTTCTATCCACTGAAGACACTGAAAACACAGAAAACACTTGATTAAGTTGCGAACAATAAGCGATTTTTCAACTATGCAATTTTCAGACCGCTCAGTAATGATACAAAACCGCAAAAAAAATAAAAATCTCAAATTTGGTTTGGTGTAAAAACCTGTTGAAACTATCGGCATAAATAAGTTATCATTAAGTTTGGTTTGTAAAACATCACAAATCTTGCGTTTCTCCTTTACGGTTCCGCCCGATTAACTCCGACTGAAATCTAAAATGCCGAATTTCTTAAATTTGCCCGTCATTTATTTATTTGTTTCCATAATAGTTTCGATTGTTATGGGCATTTATGCTTGGCGCAATCCGCAAACGCGGGGCAGCCGTGCTTTTGCGACGGCGTGTTTGATTTCGGTTTTTTGGATGTTCGGCGATGGCATCAGCCGTGTCAGCGAATCTTTCACGGGCGAATTAATCGGTGAAATTATCAGATATGCGGCAGTGCCGATGTTGCCGGTTGCTTTGCTCGTTTTCGTTTATCAATATTGCGGCAAAAACATCAATCCGACGCGGATCAAATTTCTACTCGTCATTCCCGTTTTTTCGTGGCTGATGATTCTGACGAGTCCGTGGCATCAATTATTTTTCAGCTCGATGCAAACGGGCGACGAAAACTCGATGAAGGTCGAATACGGCTATTATTTTCTGCTGGTTCACGTTCCTTATTCTTACGGCTTGATGCTGATCAGCTTTTTCACGCTTTTGATGGAATTCAGCCGCGCTTCGAGGCATTATCGCAAACAAATTCTTTTGCTTCTCTTTTCGCTTTCCATTCCTTCGATTGTCAATGTTCTGGTTCTCACCAAAATTCTCAGCAACTTTACGCCGCTCAGTTTTCCGATATTTTTCACGATAATGGGCTATGCGATTTTTCGGTATCAATTTTTGGGCAGTAACCCGATTGCTTACGAAACCGTTTTTCACACAATCCGCGACGGCGTTTTGATTCTCGACCGCCACGACATTATCCGCGACATAAATCCGTCAGCCGCGAAAGGTTTGCAAAAACGTCCGTCTGAGGTTGTCGGTTCGCCCGTCCGCGAAGCGTTCAAAGCGTGGCAAAGCGCGATTGATGCCTACGACAAAGACCCGATGAACATTGGCGAAATCGAAGTTTTTCTTTTCGGACAAAAACGATTTTTGTTAATCGAATCAACGCCGCTCGCCGTGCAAAACGACATTTCCGAAGGACGCATCATCAACATCCGCGACATCACCGACCATCATCAATACAAACTCTCGCTCGAAGCTCTCGCTTTTCACGACCCTTTGACACGCCTTGCAAACCGCCGAAAATTTCAAGAAGAAGTCGAACGCGCCATCGAAAAATCAGACGAATCGGGCAAAACCTTCGCCATTTTATACTTCGATTTAAACCGTTTCAAAACCGTCAACGATACCTACGGACACGAAATCGGCGACGAACTTCTCAAATATGTCGCGGCGCGTGTTGCTTCAATCTTACGAAAACCCGACATTCTCGCCCGTCTCGGCGGCGACGAATTCGCGCTTTTGCTCAACAATTGCAACGAAACCGGCATCGAAATCGTCCTCGAAAGACTTCTCGACAACGTCACACGCCCATTCAAAGTTGGCGAAAACACACTAATCGCAGACTTAAGCATCGGCTCATCCGTCTATCCGAAACACGGCAAAAACTTAACCGAATTACTCCGCCACGCCGACGCAGAAATGTATCGCGCCAAACAATCCGGCAACTCGGCAATCCGCACACAAAAAATAGACTTGCCCGCCGGAATGGAAATGTGAAAATTTTTGCGAATCTCCGAAAGTCTGTTAAAATGAACGTGCTATGACTCAACATATCCAAGTAATCTACGAAAACGGCGTTCTGCGACCTTTGCAACCGCTGGATTTGCCGGAAAATAAAATTCTCGAAATTGACGTGCGCGATATTTCGGAGAGCGATGAACAAGAATCTGTGAATAAGTTCAAAATCGAAGTTTTTGAAGAATGGATGGCAAATCTCGACCCGAACACGCCGAATTTGACTGATGAACAAATCAGCCGCGAAAGTATCTACGAGGAGCAATTAAACAGACACTTATGAATTATTTGATAGATACAAAATCAAACAGCTTTCAGTTTTTCCGCCAAAGTTGATATGAAAAACGGATTGTCCAACATTTTCATCGTAATTACTTCATTATTTGAATCTTTTGCATTCTCGACAAATTGCCGCAACGCCTGATTTATCTGCGTTTGATACGGCAGACTTCCTTTTTTTGATGCTTGTTCCTTAAAAAATTCCACAATGTCGGCATCGAGCATTATGTTCACGCGGCTTTTGCAATCTTTCAAAGTCAAATTTTTCAGATGTTTGCGGTGGTCGCTGTTGACACGCTTCAAACCTCTCACTTTCGCTTCGGCGGAAGTTTCCGATTCTTTACCATTTTCTGTTTTGCTCATATTCGTTTGTCTCCCATTCGTCCGATTTCCAAGTAGTAATAAACCTGTCTTGATTCTCGGAAATTGTATAAACCAAAGTTATTAACCCGTATTTATCAGTCATTCCGATAATTTTATAACGGCTTTCCTCTGAAGTGGAATGTTCTAAATCCTGAAAATCAACGGCAAAAGTATCATCAAAAATATCCAAAATTTGTGCAAAATCAATATTTCTTTCACGAATAACTTTTTCCCGTTTTTCTTCATCCCAAATCATATCCATATTATACACATAAAATACACAAAACAAGTAAATTTCGGTAAGCGGATTTGCGATTCAAAGACAAATGCAGAAGCGCGACCGTATAGGAGCGTGGTTGCCCAACTAAAAACCAATCTTTTCTTGACATTAAATGAAACAATCAGCAAAATCTCTTTGCAAGAACATTCTAAACTTGGAAGAGAATTATGGTGTTTCAAGAAGGTCAACAAATTGGAAACTATACGCTTATCAAAAAGATTGGTGAGGGCGGTTTTGGTCAGGTTTGGCTGGCGGAAAATCGTAATAATCCTTCGTCCGAAAAAGTCGCCATCAAACTGCCACTCAACGACCAGATTGATTTACAAGTGGTCAAAGATGAGATTTTTAACTGGACTGGTGCAGGCAGGCACAAAAATATTTTGCCTTTTATTGAATGGTTTCCTTCCGGCAATCGAATCGCTCTCGTCAGCGAATACGCGCCCAACGGTTCTTTGCAAGATTTGATTAACAAAAAAGACTCGCTTCCCGTTTCGGAAGCAGTTGAAATCACCATTGAAATTTTAGACGGCTTGGTGCATCTGCATAGCCGCGAAATTATTCACCGCGATTTGAAACCCGATAATGTTTTATTTCAAGGCAAAATTCCACGCTTAACAGATTTCGGTATTTCCCGTGCGATGCAGATTGACAGTCATAGCCAAACAGTTAAAGGAACTTATTCGTATATGTCTCCCGAAGCATTTGACGGAAAGCGCAATGCTCAAACGGATATTTGGTCGGTCGGCGTAATTCTTTATCAATTATTGAGTGGGAAACTGCCTTTTCCGCAAAAAACACAGGTTGAGCTTGTCGGTGCATTGGTAATGAAAGAACCTGTGCCGTTACCCGATTCAGTTCCACCTGTTTTGCAATATATTGTCAAGAAATCTTTGGAAAAAGATTCAACTAAACGATTTCAAACAGCGGAAGAAATGAAGGAGGCAATAAAACTTGCTTTTGTTGCTGTAAGAAATCGTAAAGAATCAAAAATTGAAATCGTAGAAAACAATGTTTTTCAATCAGAAACCATTTATAACTCTTTACAAGCTAATGAAAAACCAACTGAAATACTTCCAGATTACCTAAAACCGACACAACCCTCGCCGTTTGAATCTTCCTATGAATTACCGCCAACTGAGTCATCCCCAATAGACTCTCAATTTGACAGGAGTTCTTTCTTTTTAACTGAAAAAACTGAAAATTTAGAAGTAAAACCTCAACCTTTATTTGATTCAAGAACCGAATTTAATTATCAGAATCAATTAGATGAAGAAAAAGTTGAAGCAGAAAAGAAACGACAGTTTGAAATACAAGAACAAGAAAAATTGCTTCAAGAAAAAGAAGAAGAGAATGAACAACGACAATTAGCAGAACAACAAAAAAGAGCCGAACTTTTAGAAAGTCTGAAAATTATTAATCTAAAGAGCGAAGAACTTGGACTTGATAATTTGGTTAAAACAGATTTTGCTGAAAAATCCATTGAAGAACTTGAAAAAGAAATTAAATCATTTGAAGACAGAATATTTTTATTTGAAAAATTTAATTTAATTATTCCAACCAAATTGAACTTTTGCACAAGATGCGGCAACAAAGTTGAGCCTTATTCTCCAAGTCAAATCCCCTTGAACGACTATCTTGAATATGGGCGACCTGTTCCAGAAGAAACAAAGAATGAGCCTCATTATTGGTGTTCAGTTTGCGAGGAAAACTGGCTAGCAATGAATACAATGGATACTGGCGGAAGCTGTCATAGGTGTTATAATTTTTATCCCTTGTATGAGCCTTTTTGTGGTAATTGCGGCGCAAAACGTAATTTGTCTGTAGAAAAAGAATCTATCAAAAATTCTAATCTTGAAAACGAAGTTCCAAAGGAAAATGTAGTAGAGGTTGCTCAAAATCTCGAAGAAATGAATGAGAGTCAATCTGAAATTATTGATGATGACCATACAAGACTTGCAAATACAAATGATTGGAAAGAAATTGGGCGTTCAGAAGAGTTTCCACAAGATAAAACTGAAAATCGATTTGTAGCGAAAACAAACGAGAAAAAAGTTGATGGGCAAATTGAGAATGTTCAAAAGTCAATTAGTGAAAAGCGAAAGTCAAAGCCTTCACAGATTAGCCTCAATAATGGACAATTAGGCGATAATTCTAAAAAGAAAAAATTGGATTGGCTACGTTTTTTAGGGCATGGCGGCGTAATGTTCTTTTTTTGTGGGTATCTTTTAGGCACACGGTTTTTATTTGAACTCGCGTTACCCAATAAATTACCCTTAATCTTAATAATAGTTCTTGGTTTAATTTTTTTAATAGTTTTAATCTCATTTTGGATGTATTTAATCCCCGTTGGAATTAAATACAAAATTGAAAGATTCATTTTATCAATTTGGGACGCTCGTATTTTTAATAAGTTACTAAATTTTGCATTAATTATATTTTATTTCGCAGGAGTTTTATTTTGGACAGTCTTATTTTTTAGTATTGCTTACGGATTTTTGATTCTTGGTCAATTGGTGTATTGATTTTCAAGAACTCATTTGTTCTGACTGCTAATAATTGAGAATATCTTTCCTTGCTGAATGAACGCTCATTCATTTACAATCATCTCAACTAAAATCTATCTATCAAGGAAATCAAAAGTTATGCTAAATATTGGGAAAGCCGCCGTTTTGGGCGCGGGAACAATGGGTGCAGCGATTGCGGCTCATCTTTCTAATTCGGTGAGCGTTTAGACAGCAAACTTCAAAGAAGCCGAATAAATTTAGAAGCAAGATGATTTTTGTCAACTAAATTAAGAGATAATTGTTAATACCCGAAATGGGTGCTAAGATACCCAAGTTGGGTGTGCAAATGTTATCAAATTATAATAAAAAAAATCGGTCATTGATTGATGCGCTTTTTTCTTCGGTGCGTAAAAAAGTGCTTGGGGTGTTGTTTGGTAATCCGGGTCGGAGTTTCTTTTTTAATGAGATCGTTGCATTAGTGAGTTCCGGCACAGGGGCGGTGCAGAGAGAATTGGAAAGACTTTCCGACAGCGGGTTGGTTACAATTTCGCAAGTGGGAAATCAAAAACACTATCAAGCCAATCCTGATTCACCGATATTTGAAGAATTATGCTCATTGATTAGAAAAACAGTAGGTTTAGTCGAACCTTTGAAAGATGCTTTAGAATCTTGTCGGGAAAAATTGCAGCTTGCATTGGTTTTCGGCTCGGTTGCTAAAGAATCCGAAAATGCTTACAGCGATGTAGATTTGCTGATTGTTTCGGATGAAATGATTCTCGAAGATGTTTATGTTTTATTAAGTGATGTCGAGAAAGATTTGGTGAGAAAAATTAATCCGACCATTTACACAAAAGCCGAGTTTGAGACGCGGCTTCAAAGTAAAAATTCTTTTCTGATGCGAATATTGAAAGGAAAAACCGTTTTATTATTTGGCGAATTACCCGATGGCTATTGAGAATTTACAAAATTTAGAACGCATCAATCAACTCAAAGCCGAGATTCCGTATTATTCGTGTTGCCAGTGAAATTGAAAAAAAATATTTCAGCTTTTGGCGAGCCGGAAAGCGATTGGGCGGAATGAAATAAAAATACGCACCTTACGCGATTTCGGATTTTAGCCTCGTTCACGAGGCTTACCGCGTTTCGCGGCTATTAGATACTGTCTTAAAAGTCAACTTGAAAAAGCCAAACTAGAATCAAAAGGCTTGTTGTTTTTCAAGACTCCAAAAGCGATATGCAATAGTTTTCGCATTGAAGCGCATACGATTTGCATCGGAGTTTTTCCTCTTTGTTTCAAGCGGTTGGCAAATTCTTTGATAATTTCATTGTGTTGCAGGGCAACAATCGCCGGAAAATATAGTCCTTTACGGATTCGTCCGTTTCCCATTTTTGATAATTTGGTTTGGTTGAGACTCGTTCCCGATTCCGCTTTTTTCGGAGTTACGCCCGACAGAGCGGCGATTTCTCTGGCTGATCCAAAGCGTGAAAATTCTATTTCGCCCAACAAAAGATTCGATGTTTTTTCGCCGATTCCCGGAATTGTTTGCAATAAATCGTGGTGCTGTTTCAAATCGGGATTTTGGTCAAGATGGTCTTTGATGTTTGAACGCAGATTTTCAATTTCAGTTTCCAACGTCTTAATCACGCGTTTGACGCTTGATTGCGTCTTTTTCGGCGTTACTTGAAGACGATTTTTCTCCATCTGAAGCATTTCTTCAAGATTTTCAATTCTGCGGTTTAAGGCTTGCAACTCAGCCACCGGCGCAGGTAAAGGAAACCATTGGCGCGGATTTTGAGTCTGACAGAAATCGGCAATCAGCCGCGCATCAGCTTTATCGGTTTTGTTGCGTTGCATCTTTGATTTGGCATATCCTTTAATCCGAAAAGGATTGACAATCGAAACCCGATGACCTTTGTGATGCAAGAAAATGGCAACTTCATCGCCATAGTTGCCGGTCGCTTCCAGACAAGCGTGAACTTGTTCGATGTTCAAAGACCGCAACCAAGCGTCCAATAATTTGAAACCTTTGGCGGAATTCTCAAATTTGTTGGAGAAAGTTTGACCGCCCGAAATTAAAGCGACATCAAGTTTAAGTTTGGCAACATCAATGCCGAGAATGTTTTTTGACATAATTATAAACTCCTTAAAAATGTTCCTCGCGGTCAACCTTGTAAAATACGGACTCGGTTGGTCACCAGATACTGTCCGACCTGAAAAGGAACAGCTAAAAAATGGAAAAGAGGTCATCATCTAAATAACTAACTCAAGGTTATAGCCACGTCACAGACTCATCTTTTCCAAACAATTATCAAGCGTCCAAGATAATTGTTAAAGAGTCAACTTTTAAGATACAAGCCACGTCCATTTATGGCGTGGTTTGTAATCGGAGATTGATTTTTGAGCGCGTTTTAACGTGCTTTCAATCGGCTTAAGCCACAAAAAAGGACGTTAAAACGCCCTTTGGTCATATTTTCGATACTTTACCACGCCATAAATAGCGTGGCTAAATGCCGCGAAACGCGGTAAGCCTGATTAATTGGGCTGAAATTAAAGCGCGTAATGGTGAGTAACAATACTCTGAATTTTTCTAGAACAATTGATTAAAATCAATAATTCCCTTGCTGAATGAGCGTTCATTCATTTATAATCTTTCCAGCAAAGATTTATCAAAAACACAGGAAAAATAAATATGTTGAATATCGGAAAAGCCGCCGTTTTGGGCGCGGGAACAATGGGTGCGGCGATTGCGGCGCATCTTTCTAATGCGGGAATACCGACGCTTTTGTTGGATATTGCGCCGGCGGATGCGGACGACAATAAATCGTCGCGGGATAAAATCGTAAAGTCGCTGTTTGAAGCGGCGAAGAAATTAAAGCCTGCGCCGTTTATGTTGGCGGAGAATGCGGGTTTGATTGAAATCGGCAATTTTACGGACGATATTGCGAAATTAAAAGATTGTGATTTTGTGATTGAAGCCGTTGTCGAGCGTTTGGACATTAAGCATAAACTTTTTGCCGAAGTCGAGAAGCATCGCAAAGCCGGTTCGGTGATTGCTTCAAACACGAGCGGAATTCCGATTGCTTCGATTGCCGAACCGTTTTCCGATGATTTCAAAAAGCATTTTGTCGGCATCCATTTTTTCAATCCGCCGCGTTATATGAAGCTCGTCGAGGTTATTCCGACGGCAGATACGGACGGCGAAATTGCTTGTTCCGTTTCGACTTTTCTCGATGTCAGATTGGGCAAAGGCGTTGTTCCGGCGAAAGATCGTCCGAATTTTATTGCAAATCGCATCGGCGTTTATTCGATTATGGCGGTGATGGATGAGATGTTGAAGCAAGGTTTTACGCCGACGGAAGTTGACCAAATGACGGGCAAAGCCATCGGACACGCTTCGTCTGCGACGTTTAGAACTTCGGATTTGGTCGGTTTGGACGTTACGGCGCACGTCGTTTCAAATCTTTATCCGGCAATTCCCGACGACGAAGACCGCGACACATTTAAAACGCCGGAATTGATGAAAACTCTGCTCGAAAAAAACATTTTGGGCGACAAAACGAACGGCGGATTTTTCAAAAAATCAAAAGACGAAACGGGCAAACGGGTTATTTTGGAACTCGATTTGAACAACTTTGAATACAAACCGCAGACGAAAACAAAATTTGCCTCAATTGATGCAGGCAAAGCGGTTGAAGACATTCCTTCGCGTGTCAAACAGCTTGTTTGGGGCAAAGATAATGTCGGCGAATTTTTGTGGAAAACGACGGCGCGAATTTCGATTTACGCGGCGAATCGCATTCCCGAAATTGCGGATACGATTGTCGAAATTGATAACGCGATTAAATGGGGTTTCGGTTGGGAAATCGGCGTTTTTGAAACTTGGGACGCAATCGGCGTGGCGGAATCGGTCGAAAGAATGAAAGCGGAAGGAATGAAAATTCCCGCGAATGTGCAAGCGATGCTCGATTCGGGCGCGACTTCGTTTTATAAATATGAAAACGGCACGAAATCTTTTTACGATTTTGGAACCGGCAATTACAAAGAAATTCCCGATAAACAGGGCGTTATTTTGTTGAAATCGGTCAAGGACAGAAGCGGCGTGATCAAATCGAACAAAGGTGCAAGTTTGATTGACATCGGCGATGGCGTGGCTTGTTTGGAATTTCATTCAAAAATGAATTCAATCGGCGGCGACACGATGGCGATGTTGAAATTTGCGGTCGAAGAAGTCGAAAAAAATCACGTCGGTTTGGTTATCGGAAATCAAGGCGGAAATTTTTCGGCGGGTGCGAACATTATGATGATTTTGCTCGCCGCGCAAGAGGAAGAATGGGACGACATCAATATGATGATTCACGCTTTTCAGCAAGCGAATATGCGTCTGCGATATTCTTCAAAACCTGTTGTTGCCGCGCCTTACGGTTTGAGTTTGGGCGGCGGTTGCGAAATTCCTCTGCATTGCGATAGAGTTCGCGCGGCGGGCGAAACTTATATGGGACTTGTCGAAGTCGGTGTCGGATTGCTTCCGGGCGGCGGCGGAACGAAGGAAATGACGCTTCGGGCAATGGATTTGGCGAAGAAAACGCCTGATGCAGACCCGCTCGTTTTCTTGAAAAAGACTTTTGAAACGATTGCAATGGGCAAAGTTGCAACTTCGGCGCAAGAAGCGAAAAGTTTTGGATTTTTGCGCGATTCCGATGCGATTTCGATGAACGGCGACCGTTTAATTGCCGACGCGAAACAGGAAATTTTAAATCTCGCGGCGGCAGGTTACACGCAACCCGTCCAACGCACGGACATCTACGCGATGGGCGAGGCTGGAATGTCGGCTTTTAAAATCGCTCTGCATCAAATGAAACAAGGTGGCTTCGTTTCTGAACACGACTGCAAAATCGCGCTAAAAATCGCTAAGATATTGTGCGGCGGCGAGTTAAATCACGCTTCGCAAGTTTCCGAAAAATATTTGCTCGATTTAGAACGCGAAGGATTTTTGTCGTTATGCGGCGAACGCAAAACGCAAGAAAGAATCGCGGCGATGCTGAAAACAGGCAAACCTTTACGAAATTAAAAAGAAAAAGGACGATGATGTTAAAATATTATCGTCCGATTTTTTTTACGAGGTGATTTTTATGTCAAAGCGAAAATTTTCAAGTTTTAGTGATGATGAAGCAATGGAACTAATCGGCATTGAAGTAATGCAAGATTGGGATTTGCCGATTAAGTCGTTTAAAGTCAGCGATTTTTTTTACGAAAGACTGGAAAGATTAGATAGTTTTGGTATTTATCGTTCCGAAGGCGGAAAGGAACTTTTGATTGAAGCCTTTTGTGAAGAAGCCCTCATTCGTCATAAGACGCTTAGATTGTGGAAACAAGTTCACCTCGAAAGCGAAACTTTGACGGGAACGCCTGATTATTTGGCGACCAAAAAAAGAGATTTTGTGAAGCGTCCTTTTTTGTGCGTAGTCGAGGCAAAAAAAGATGATTTTGAAAAAGGTTTGGCGCAATGTTTAGTTGAAATGAAAGCCTGTCGGGATAATAACGAAAAAGAAATTGACATTTACGGCATCGTTACCAACGGCGAAGGTTGGAAGTTTTACAAATATGCTATCGCAGGTGAAGTCTTTGCGACGGAACTATTTACATCGGCGGATGAAGAAAAACTTTTAGGCGCGTTAAATTACATTTTTGCTAAATGTGAAGAAAACTTATGAACGAAATAACTTCCGAACTCGAAAAAATCAGCGAATTTGCGCGGAGAACTTTCGGAAAACTTTCGCCTGAAAAATTAAATTGGAAACCGAACGCGAAAAGTTGGAGCATTGCCCAATGTTTCGAGCATTTGATTGTTACCAACAACCTCTATTTTCCCGCAATTCAAAAAGTCATTTCTGGCACACACCGTAATAATTTTTTCAGTAAAATTCCGTTTTCAACCAATTTAATCAGCGTTTTGATGAAAAACGCGCTGAATCCCGAACAAAAGCGAAAGATGAAAACTTTCAAGATTTTTGAGCCTTCGGTCAGCAATGTTTCGCAAACGATAATCGAAGATTTTGCCAAAAATCAACAGAAATTAATCGAAATGATTGAAGCCGTAAAAGGTTTTGATGTTCATAAAATCAAAATTACCGAACCTTTAAGCATTGCGCTAAATCTTCGGCTTGATGATGCTTTCGAGATTTTGGTGATGCACGAAAAGCGACATTTTTTGCAGGCGGAAAGAGTTTTTGAATCAGGAGATTTTCCGAAATGAAAAGTTTAATAATTTTCGGCGGCGTGCTTTGGGTGATTTGTTTTGTTTTTCACGTTTTCTTTTGGAAATTGTTCGATTGGAAGAACGATTTGGAATCGGTAAAACAAGTGAACAAAGCGATTATCCAAGTTCTGAACTTGTGTTTGATGCTTTGCTTTCTAATTTTTGCATATATTTCGCTCGTCCAAACCGATGAACTTTTAAATACTTCTTTGGGCAAAACGCTGATTGCGGGAATGTCGCTTTTCGGAGTTTTTCGAGTTATCGAACAAATTATTTTCTTTAATTTAACGCCGTTTCGTTCAAAAATCGTTTTGTGCGGTGCGTTGCTGATTGCGGTTGTTTATGCAATTCCTTTGTTTGCTTAAAAATGCGTGAAAGTTTTTCCAAAAAAATCGAACGATTTAAGTTCAATCTTTTCCCCGCGTATCGGCGTGGCGGCGGACGAATTGCTTATATTTCCGACAATTATCACGAAATTCACGTTAAATTACCGTTGAATCGGGCGACAAAAAATTATGTCGGAACAATTTTCGGCGGCAGTATGTTTGCGGCGGTTGACCCGATTTATATGGTGATGCTGATCAAGATTTTGGGCAAAGATTATGTCGTTTGGGATAAATCGGCAAATGTCCGTTTCAAACGTCCGGGCAAGGAAACTTTGTTTGCAAAATTCGTGATAAAACCCGAAGAAATTAGTGGAATTAAAGCCCAACTCGAAGCGGTTAAATCAATGGATAAGATTTTTACGATTGAGTTAAAAAACGAAGCCGGAAAGATTCATTGCATCGTTGAAAAGACTTTATATCTTGCAAAGAAAAGAGTTTAACTTGTAGAAAAAGGAGAAAAAAATAATGTCAACGGAACAAACGGCGTGTATTTTGTGTTCGAGAAATTGCGGTTTGAAAGTCGAAATTGCCGACGGAAAATTCGTCAAAATTCAAGGCGATGAAGCGCATCCGATAAGCAAAGGTTACATTTGTCAAAAAGCGGCGCGGCTCGATTTTTATCAAAATCACGATGACCGTTTGCGGTTTCCTTTGAAAAAACAAGCGGACGGAAGTTTCGCTAAAATTTCGTGGGAAGAAGCATTGAGCGAAATTGCCGAAAAACTCGGAAACATCAAAAAAACTCACGGCGGAAAGAGTTTCGCGTTTGTCGGCGGCGGCGGGCAAGGCAATCATTGGGGCGGAATGTATAGCCGACAGCTTCTCGCGGCGATGGACAGTCGGTTTATTTACACGGCTTTGGCGCAGGAAAAAACCGGAGATTTTTGGGTCAACGGACGAATGTTCGGCAATCAGCAATGTCATACGACCGAAGATGTCGAACACGCCGATTATGTTTTGTTTATCGGCACAAATCCTTATCAAGCGCACGGCATCCCGAATGCCCGCAACACTTTACGCGAAATGCAGAAAGATAAACAACGAACGATGGTTGTAATTGATCCGCGAATTTCCGAAACGGCGAAGATGGCGGATGTTCATTTGCAATTAAAGCCCGGAACTGACGCTTTTTTATTGTCCGCGATACTTTCGATTATTGTCCGCGAAAATCTGCACGACAAAGAATTTTTGGCGAAGCATTGCACCGGATTTGAAGTTTTGGAAAAAGAATTATTGGCAATCAATCCGCAAGATTACGCCAAACGCGCTGATGTTTCTTTTGAATTAGTCGAAAAAGTTGCGCGTGATTTTGCGGCGGCTGAAAGAGGTTGTGTGCGGATTGATTTAGGAATTCAGCACACGCTTCATACGACTTTAAACGGTTATCTCGAAAAACTTTTATATTTAATCACAGGCAATTTCGGCAAAAAAGGAGGCAATAATCTACATACTTTTCTTGTTCCGTTGATTTCGGACACGGACGAGCGCAAAAAAGGAATTCGGACGGCAAAACACCAAATGTTTCCGATTGGCGGAATGTATCCGCCGAATATTTTGCCGGACGAAATTTTGGACGAAGGCGAAGACAGAATTCGCGCTGTTTGGGTGGACAGTTCCAATCCGGTTTTGACTTTTGCCGATACAAACGCTTACACGAAAGCGTTTGAAACATTGGACTTACTCGTTGTCGTTGATGTTGCGATGACGGAAACGGCGCGGTTGGCGGATTACGTTTTGCCTGCCGCTTCGCAGTTTGAAAAGTTGGAAGCGACGGCGTTTAATCTCGAATTCCCAGAAAACTTTTTCCATCTGCGAAAACCGCTTTTCGAGCCGTTGGAAGAATCTTTGCCCGAACCGGAAATTTATACGCGGTTGCTTGAAAAAATGGGCGTGATTCCGAAAAGTTTTTCGATTTTAAGCGGTGTTGCGAAAATTTCAAAACTCGGATATTTGACCGCATTGCAAATTTTGTTCAAACGCAAACCGAACTTGGCAAAATACGCGAGTTCGATAATGTATCGGACGCTCGGGAAAACTCTGCCGAAAAACGCCGAATCTGCCGCACCTTTGCTCGGATTGACGATGATTTATGCCGCCAAACATTCCGAAGCAGTCAAAAATGCAGGTTTTAGCGGAAATCTCGGCATCGCGCTTTTTGAGAAAATCTTAAACGACAAAACAGGCGTAATTATCAGCAAACACGAGTTTTCGGACGTTTGGAAATTGGTTAAAAATAAAGATAAACGGATTTATTTAGAAGTTCCCGAAATGCTCGAAGAATTACGCGAATTGAAAAACGAAAATTTAACAAACAACGAATTTCCGTTTATTTTGATGGCTGGCGAACGGCGCAGTTATAACGCCAATCAGATTTATCGAAACCCCGAATGGCGCAAAATTGACCCGCAAGGCACGATGCGAATTCACCCGCAGGACGCGGCTGAAATCGGCATCGAAAACGGCGCGGAAGTCGTTTGCAGTTCGGCAATCGGAAGTTTGAATGTCTTTGCCGAAATTGACGCAACTGTTCGCCGCAAAGTAGTTACGCTTCCGAATGGTTACGGTTTGAGATACAAAAACGGCGAACCGAGCGGACCTGAACTTAATTTAATAACGCCGGGCAATCATTGCGAACCTTTGACGAAAACGCCGTTTCATAAATATTTGCCCGTCAATG
This sequence comes from Acidobacteriota bacterium, assembly GCA_031409875.1. Lineage (GTDB taxonomy): Bacteria > Acidobacteriota > Blastocatellia > Pyrinomonadales > Pyrinomonadaceae > CALMEH01. The sequence continues at coordinate 14,633 of JANNYB010000034.1, forward strand.
TTACGAAAATCAACCAAGATGCAAGAATCATTTAAAGACGGCGTTCTGTTTTCAAGCGAAAGCTGATTTAAGAAAAAACAGGAAGGAGAATTTTATGAAAAAAGTTGTATTTTTGATGTTTACAGGTTTGTTTTTTGTCGGTTGTAATTCGAGCGGAACGCCCGTTGAATATGCAAACATCTGCGATAAGGCGAATGACGATAATAATGTCGAAGTTGTCGGGTTTTTCAATAACACGGGAAGCGCGATGTGTTCAAAAAGCGGTAACAACCCGATGCGTTGTCCGATAGATTTTATCAGCGCACCGGGCGCGGGAAATCCGATTCGCGCCCACATTGACAAAGGCAGCGGCGCGAGTTCGATTGACGCGGCAGACGGAAAACCTCTGCAAATTAAGGACGATAAAAGCGAAACAGTCGAAAATTCGCAAAAAGTAAAGATTGTCGCAAGAGTTAAACGGCTCGACAACGGCGGCGTTGACGGTTGTTACATTACGGTCAAAAAAATTGATAAAGCGCAGTAATATTTCAGACAGAAATTGGTTTTTGAAAGATTTATTTCAAATGTCCGACACGCTTTAGCTTGTCGAAGGCGGCAAGAACTCGACAAGCTAAAGCGTGTCGGACATATTAATCAGATGTTTATCAGCGGCGGCAATCTGTTAAAATAATTTTAGGCAGGTCGCTACTGCTCGCTGTTCTGATTGTATGAAAAACGAAGACGAAGATTTACCGAATTTCCACAAAATCAACGAAAATCTCTATCGCGGCGGACAACCTTCGCCCGAAGGTATCAAAAAACTTGCGGAACTCGGCATTAAAACCATCATCACTTTCCGCGAAATGCGCGAAAAAATCCAACGCGAAAAAGAACTCGCCGAAGCTCACGGTTTGCAATTTATTCATCTGCATTTGAGCAATTGGTTTGCCTCAAAAGACGAAGAAATCCACGCCATTATCGAAGTTATCCGCAATCCCGAACTCCAACCCGTTTTCATCCATTGCAAACGCGGCGCAGACCGAACGGGAACAATTATCGCCGTTTATCGAATGAAATTTGAAAATTGGACAGCCGCCGAAGCCAACCAAGAAGCCAAAAAACACGGCATCGGCTGGTGGCAAGTTTGGATGAAAGATTACATCAAGGATTATTACGAAAGAATGAAAGACAAATCGGCGAAAACGAAATAAAATATTCGTTATGAGCGAAATAATTTCACCAACTTACAGCGAACTTTTGAAAGACATCAAAGACAGAATCCGCACGGCGCAATATGCCGCGTTGAAAGCTGTCAATAAAGAACTGATTTCTTTGTATTGGGACATCGGCAAAACGATTGTCGAGCGGCAGACGGGCGAAACTTGGGGCAAATCGGTTGTCGAGCAATTAGCGAAAGATTTGCGAAAAGAACTTCCTGAACATAAAGGGTTTTCAGCACAAAATCTTTGGTATATGCGACAGTTTTATCTTGAATACAAAGATGAAAAAGAAATTCTCCAACAGCTTGTTGGAGAAATTGGTTGGTCGCATAATATCGAGGTTTTTACGAAGTGTAAAGACAATCTTGAACGCGAATTTTATGTGCGAATGACGCGCAAATTTGGTTGGAGCAGAAATGTTTTGATCCATCGAATCGAAAACAAAGACTACGAACGAACTTTGCTGAGTCAGACGAATTTTGACCAAACAGTCTCAGCCGAACATCGAAATCAAGCCAAACTCGCCGTCAAAGACGAGTATCTTTTCGATTTTCTCGAACTCGGCGACGAATATTCGGAGCGTCAATTAGAAACGGCTTTAATCGGCAAGGTCGAACATTTTTTGCGCGAAATGGGCGGAATGTTTGCGTTTGTCGGCAGTCAATTCAAACTCGAAGTTTCCAACAAGGAATATTTTATTGATTTGCTTTTATATCATCGGGCGTTGCGCTGTTTGGTCGCCATCGAACTCAAAATCGGCGAATTTCTGCCCGAATACGTCGGCAAAATGCAATTCTATCTCGCGGTTTTGAACGACAAAGTAAAAATGCCCGAAGAAAATCCGTCAATCGGCATAATTTTGTGCAAAGACAAAAATAAAACAATCGTCGAATACGCGCTTCAACAAAGCGTTTCGCCAATCGGCATCGCCCAATACGAACTCGTTTCAACTCTGCCCGAAAACCTTCGCGGACAACTTCCAACTACTGAACAAATTGCCAAGATTTTGGATATAATTGATTGAGGAAATAATATGCAAAATTCGCAAGAAATAAATTGGTTAGCGATTTTAGCTCCGAGTTTAATAACGGGTTTGTTTATGATAGGCATTCAAATACTAATTGCCTATAAACTTTGGGGAAAAATGAAAGACTATGAAAACAGTCTTTCGACAGATTTGAAAAGTTATGAAAGTTCTTTAAGTCGTAGGCTTGAAGATTACAAGAAAGATATAAGTAAAGAGATTGAAAATCATAAAATTGAGCTTCAATCTGATTTTCAAACAAGATTTTATCAATTTCAAACAAAGTTTTCTTGGTTCTATCAGAGAAAAGCCGAGTCTATCGAGAGTTTATACGGTCTAATTGTAGAAACTAATATTTTACTAAATAGATGTTATTCACCAGTAACAATGAAAGAAAGTAAAATTTCGATAAATTTTGAACAAAAGAGAAATTTGCTTGATAAGGCTGAAGAAAAACTTCGGGAGTTGATACTATTTTTCAACAAGAATGAAATTTATTTTGGCGAACAAATTAGAAATAAAACAACCCGCCTTTTTCGGGAATTTTTAGACCTTTACAACCGTATTGAAAATAGTGAATATTACACTAATATTACTGGAAAAAACGAAGACACTCTAATTAGAGAAAACATAGATTCTGTGTATGATAAGATTCCCTCTTTGATGAATGAGCTGGAAGTAGAGTTAAAGAAAATATTTTTTGTTGATGATTCTCACAATCAAATTGAGAAAAAACAATGAACGAACAAATTATCGAAAACTACAAAACGGATACGATTGAGGCGTTTCGGAATTATAAAAAATTGGCGGAACGGGCGATTGAGCAGGTTTCGGCGGACGAATTTTTTGCGGCGATTGATGCTGAGGCGAATTCGATTGCGGTGATTGTGAAGCATCTCGGCGGAAATTTGCGTTCGCGTTGGACTGATTTTTTGACGGCGGACGGAGAAAAGGCTGATAGGTTTCGTGATTCGGAATTTGTTGCCGAAACTGATACGCGGGAAAGTTTGGACGCGCTTTGGGAAACGGGTTGGAATGCGCTTTTTGAATCTTTGGAAACATTAAAAGTCGAAGATTTCGGCAAAACTGTGAAGATTCGCGGCGAAGATTTTTCGGTGGTGAAGGCGATGAATCGCGCTTTGGCGCATACGGCTTATCACGTTGGGCAGATTGCGTTTTTGGCGAAGCATTTTCGTAGCTCAGATTGGAAAACTTTGAGCGTTCCGCGTGGACAATCGGGCGAATTTAATGCGTATTTGGCGGAAAATAAAGATAAAATTCATTATCTTGAAGCAACTCAGGCGTTCACAGAAGGAAAATCAAAAGAGTAGTTTCAGGGCTTTGCCTCAAAAGTGTTTAGAGAAAAGAATTAACCACAAAAATACACGAAAGAACACGAAACAAGGTCAATTATTTCGTGAGATTTCGTGTTAATTTGTAGTTAGAAAATTTCAGCGACACAAAACTAAGACACCATCAAATAAAGGTTTTTCTCGCTGTTCGCGCTTCATTTGTGATAATCTGTTTGCGGTCAAATTATGAAATCAATCTCCATTTTAGGTTCGACAGGTTCAATCGGCTGTAACACTTTGAAAACGGTCGAGCATCTCGGCGATTTTCGCGTGATTGCGCTGGCGGCAGGAAGCAATGTTGAAGTTTTAGCGGAACAAATTGCGAAATTTCAGCCGGAAATTGTCGCCGTTAAAGATGAAATTTGCGCGGAAGAATTGCTTCGCAAAATTACAGATTCCAAATTCCAAATTCCAAAAATTTTATTTGGTGAAGCGGGTTTGATTGCCGTTGCGACGCACGAAAAAGCGGAAATTGTTGTTTCGGCAACTGTTGGCGCAGTTGGGTTTGTGCCGACTTTACGCGCTATCGAAGCCGGCAAACGAATTGCGCTGGCAAACAAAGAAACGCTCGTAATGGCGGGCGAATTGATGACAAAAGCGGCTGAGAAATCGGGCGCGGAAATTCTTCCGGTTGATTCGGAACACAACGCGCTGCATCAATGTCTGCGCGGCGAAAACTCAAAAGAAGTTAAACGCTTGATTTTAACTGCATCCGGCGGACCTTTTCGGACGAAATCAAAATTGGAAATCGAAAACGCGACACGCGAAGAAGCGTTAAATCATCCGAACTGGAAAATGGGCGACAAAATTACGATTGATTCGGCGACTTTGATGAACAAAGGTTTGGAAGTTATCGAAGCGCATTGGCTTTTTGGTTTTGGTGCAGACGAAATTTCTGTAATTGTGCATCCGCAATCGGTCGTGCATTCGATGATTGAAATGGTTGACGGCTCGATAATCGCGCAACTCGGCGTAACCGATATGAAACACGCGATTCAATATGCGCTGACATTTCCCGAACGCAAAGAAAATTGTCTTGCGCCGTTAGATTTTAGAAAATTTTCGACTTTAACTTTTGAAGAACCTGATTTTGAAAAATTTCCGTGTCTTGCACTTGCTTACAAAGCACTAAAAATCGGCGGAACAATGCCGACGGTTTTAAATGCGGCAAACGAAATTGCCGTGCAAGCGTTTCTTGATAATAAAATCAAACTTAGCGACATTCCGCGCATCATCGAAGCGGTAATGAACGAACACAAAACGCAAAACGCTTCAAGTTTGGAAGCGATTTTAAAAGCTGACGAATTTGCACGAAATCGCGCTATAATGAAACTTGAAAAAACTGCTTCGGCAATTTGAGAGGTAATAAATATGCAGACGACAATTTCTGAAATATCAACTTACAATCCTATTTTTGTTGAAACATCGGTCAAAGAAAAATTTATCGGAGAACCGCGCCATTTTCGCTGGACGAAAAAGGAATATCACACAATGGCGGAACTCGGAATGTTTGAAGGCAAACGCACCGAATTTCTGGAAGGAGAAATAATTGAAATGCCGACAATGAATAGTCCTCACGCAACGGCTTTGGAAGTAACTTATAATGCGGTGAGAGATGTTTTTACAAAAGATTTTGCTGTTCGCAGTCAATCGCCAATTTGCCTTAATGATGATTTTGAAACGGTGCCGGATGTTTTTGTTATCAAAGGAAATGCGCGTGATTTCACAAATAATCTTCCGAAAACGGCTGAATTGGTTATTGAAATTTCCGATACGACTTTGAGTTATGACCGAAATCGAAAGGCAAGTTTGTATGCAAAATTCGGGATTAAAGATTATTGGGTTCTGAATTTGAAGAAAAAAACTTTAGAAGTTTATCGCCAACCGTCGGAAGATGAAAACGCTTTTTACGATTTCAGTTACGAAGAAAAATTGACTTTTGGGGAAGCGGAAGAGGTTTCACCGTTGGCAATGCCGCAAGCGAAAATTAAAATCGCTGATTTATTGCCGTAAAAAGTTTTGAGTCCCGCCTTATGGTCTTTGAAAATTAAATCCGACAAAAACTTTTGATGAAAAAGCGTAAAACAGACTGTTAGTCTGTTTGAACAGGCTAACAGCCTGTTCTACGTTTTGTCGGATTATTTTTTCAAAGACCATTAGGCGGCAAACCGCCA
>JANNYB010000035.1:0-3255 GCA_031409875.1 Acidobacteriota bacterium
CTTAAAACCGTTGTGGTCAGGCGGATTGTGCGAGCCGGTAATCATCACGCCGCCGTCAACATTTTTCGTAAAAACCGCGTGATATAAAACCGGAGTCGGAACTCTGCCGATTAAAACCGCGTCGCAACCTGTTTCGTTAAAACCTTGCGTCAAAAGTTTGCAAAATCGCGGCGAACTGACACGCGCATCAAAGCCGACAGCGATTCGTTTTGCGCCGTTTCGATTAAAAAACGTGCCGATTGCTTTGCCCAAAATTGCGACGGTTTCGTCCGTTAAATGTTCGCCGACGATGCCGCGAATGTCGTATTCTCTGAAAATGTTCGGATTCATAAAGTTTTAGTAAATAGTAAATAGTGAATAGTAAATAGTAAATCGTGAATAGAAAATTTCAAATGTTAAATATTAAATTTGTGAAAAAAAACTATTCACGATTCACTATTCGCTATCCACTAATGACCGCGTTTGATATACTGAAAAGTTAGCTTCGGGCAACAAACGTCTGTCCGAAGGCATCAGAAATTTGCGGTTTATTCAATCATTCAAAAGTTATGAAGAATTTATTTCGGCTTTTTATTTCGACAATGTTCGTTTTCGCGGCTGGTTCAATCATTTCGGCACAAACGCCGACTCCGACTCCGCCCGTTCAAAACGACAACAATCTTTCCGGTAAGGTTTTCGAGGTGCGTCTTCCGGTAACGATTACGCAGAAAAAAAATCTTATTTCGGGCTTGCAGAAAAGCGATTTTCTCGTTTTTGAAGACGGCGTTCAACAGGAAATTACATTTTTTACCAGCGAAACGAAAAATCCGCCGGTCTATGTCGGCGTTTTGATGGACACATCGGATTCGACGAAAGGCAAAATGCAGTTTTCCAAAGAAGCGGCGCGTAATTTTATCTACACCGTTCTTCAACTTCGCAAAGACAAAGCGGCGTTTATGACTTTTGATCACGAAATAAATTTGCGACAGGATTTTACGGACAAAATGGATTTGCTCGACAATGCGGTCAATAAAGTCAAAAAAACAGGTTCGCAAACCGCGCTTTATGATGCGGTTTGGACATTTACCGATGAAAAATTGCGAAATGCGCCGGGAAGACGAGTTATCGTTATCATCACCGACGGCGACGACACTTTCAGCCGCGCCGAATTGCAGGACGCGATTGATATTGCACAGCGAACCGAAACGACGATTTTCGGCATCTCGACAAAGGAAGGTTTTCTTGGCAGCGTTCCGGGCGTTGATGCCGGAACGATTAAGGACAAAGGCGATAAAAATTTGACCGAACTTTGCGAAGCAACCGGCGGCGAAGCGTTTTTTACGGGCGATATGATTGCGCTTGAACGTGCATTTACCAAAATCAGTCAGGAACTTCGTTCGCAATATATGATTACTTATCGCCCTGAAAATCAAAGTCTCGATGGCAGAGAACGCAAAATCGAAGTGCGTCTTGCCGATAAAGAAAAAGCGAAAAAATACGACGTTCGCACCAAGAGAAGCTATCGCGCCGTCAAAGATTCTTTGAAGTCTTCGAGTATGATTCCGAAAGAAACGATGTTTAATATTCGATATAATCCAAGTCAACGGCGGCTGAGAAAACCAAATGTTTGCGAACTTAAACGACCGTGTTAGTGATTTCTCGACTGATGTTTGAAAGGTAGAATTTATAGTTTCGGGAGTTGTAAAAATGAATTTAAGACACAAGATTTTTATATTTTTAGGTATTGCACTTTTTTTGAGCGTGGCGGTTTTTAATTTTGACGCGCCGAAAGCGCAACAACAAACAACCGTCAAACCAAGCCCGACGGCGACTCCCGAAGAAGAAGAAGTGCTTAAAATTGACACGGAAGTCGTCAATATTCTTTTCACCGCACAAGACAAAAACCGCCGTTTAATGACTGATTTGAAAAAAGAAGACGTGCGGATTTTGGAAAACGGACAAGCGCAGGAAATCGTCTATTTTGGGCGGCAAGTTGATTTGCCGCTTAGTTTAGCAATTTTAATTGACACGAGCGCGTCGCAAGAGCGAACGTTGCCCGAAGAAAAATCGGCGGCGATTTCGTTTATTGATTCGGTCATCAGACAAGAAAAAGATGAAGTTGCCATAGTTTCCTTTACGGGCGATGCAACGCTCGAACAGGGAATGACAAACAACATCACGAAACTTCGCCGCGCCATCGAGCGTGTCGAATTCGTGCCGCCTTCGGGTTATATCGGCGGCGGTGTCGTCGTCGGAACTCCGCCGATTTCGGGCAGAAATCAAACAATGCAAGGCTCGACCGCGATTTGGGACGCGATTTGGATTACGGCAGATGAAGTTTTAGGTCCCGCGCCCGAAAAAACGCGCCGTGCCATTATTCTTTTGTCTGACGGCGTGAACACTTACGGGCAGAAAAAACTCGACGAAGCCGTCCAAGCGTCTCTAAAATCCGAAGCCGTAATTTATTCAATCGGCATCGGCGACAATTTTTACGGCGGCGTTGATAAAGGCGTTCTCAATAAAATCTCCGAGCGCACCGGCGGACGCGCTTTTTTCCCGAAGGACGAAGCCGAACTTCGCAATGCTTTTACGCAAATTCAAATCGAAATGCGTTCGCAATTTTTGATTGCCTACGAACCGTCCAACCAAAAACGCGACGGCTCGTTCCGCACGGTTGAAATCCAAGTCGCCAATCCCGAACTTGCAAAACAAAAAGTTTTTCTGACACATCGCAAAGGTTATTTTGCGAAAACCGAGAAGAAGTAATCGGAACGCGGACGGCTCGTCCGCAAGTATAATAACGCGCGGACGAGCCATCCGCGTTCCAAAAAAAATAAGCGTGAGTAAATTTACTCACGCTTATTTTTTTAGTAAAAAGTTAAAAATAATTACTATCTTGTCGGGCTGGCAACAGTGTCGTCACCTCTGTTCGCAAGAACGAGGATAACTGCTGTTCCGACAACACCCGCAAAAATCGCAATAGGAACCCAAGCATTATCGTCATCGTCATCGTCATCATTTTGACGAGCCGACGGGACAGGCATTGATTTTCCGTTTTCGATTTTCGTTATATTTACTGCAACACCGTCGTTATTGAAGACTTCGACGTTTCCGGCAGTCAATTCACCTGAAATTGTTTTTTCGCTGAAATTCAACGACAAAGACGAGTTCGGGCTTAAATTGATGTAGCCTAATTTTTCCAATTTAATCGTTGCCGCAGAATCTTTCGTGGTGATTACACCGGACGAGAAAAACGTGCGTCCGTTCAAAGCGCGT
>JANNYB010000036.1:0-26770 GCA_031409875.1 Acidobacteriota bacterium
GAGTCGGCGTGTAAGGAGAATGACGCTTTCGCTCTGTGACGGTTTCCAAAGAACCAATAAACAGCCAAACTGTCATTCTCCACTAAGTCCAATTTACTACATTTTGAACTCATTTCTTAACATACAATGAACACAGATAAACACAGATGAAATCCTGATTTAATATCTGTGTTCATCTGTGGATAAAATAAAAAAATTATTCTCTATGAAATATATCCGAGCCGCCATTCGTTTTCCGACATTTATAATTTTTACGTTCGGCATTTACGGCGTTTGGTGGATTAGTTCGTTCTTTATTCCGAATCGTCCTTTTTGGCGGCAGATAATTTTTCGCACTTGGGCGCGGGTTTTCGTTTTTATTTCGGGAATGAAAATCGAAATCATCGGAACGCCACCGAAACCGCCGTTTTTTCTAGTTTCAAATCATCTCGGCTACGTTGATATTCCTCTGCTTCGCGCCGTTTGCGAAGGTGTATTTGTTGCTAAAGCGGAACTCGATCATTGGTTTTTGGCTGGCAAAATCATCCGCGATATGGGGCAAATTTTTATTAATCGTCAAAACCGCCGCGACATTCCGCGTGCCGGACAGGAAATCATCAAAAAACTTTCCGACGGCGAAGGCGTGATGGTTTTTCCCGAAGGCACAAGCACCAAAGGCGAAGAAGTTTTGCCGTTTAATTCGTCGTTTCTCGAATTTGCCGCCAGCACGGATTTGCCTGTTTCATATGTTTCGATTTCATATAAAACACCGTCGGAAGACAATTTTGCGGGCGAAACAATTTGTTGGTGGGACGACACGACTTTTCCCGCGCATCTTTGGCGATTGTTTCAGATACGCGAATTTACGGCTGTTTTAAATTTCGGCGAGGAAACCGTGTTAAATCCGAACCGCAAAGAATTAGCCAAACGGCTTTGGGAAAAAGTCAGCGAAAGTTTTATTCCGATTTTGTGATTCAACCGTTTTGAGTCCCGCCTTTAGGCGACTTTTCCGCCGCGCTTCGCTGGCGGTTGCCTGCTAAAGCAGGGACTCAAAACGGTTTGAAACACTTTTCGCCAAGTCGCGTATAAACATCAACAAATCTACATCTTTTTTCAGGAGACAAAATGCAAAAATTTATCTTTAGTTTTATGACCTTTTTGATTGCCGTTTCTGCCGTAAATGCGGTGAACGCACAAAACAAAGGTTTCGACACTTCGCGGATGGACACGAATGTTGAGGCTTGCACCGATTTTTTTGAATATGCCAACGGAAGTTGGTTGAAAAATACGCAAATTCCTTCGACCGAATCGAGTTGGGGAACTTTTAATATTTTGCGCGACAATAACAATTCGACACTCAAGCAAATTTTGGATGATGCCGCCAAAACAAAAGCCGCCAAAAACTCGGACACACAACTTATCGGCGATTTTTACGGCTCGTGTATGGACGAAGCCGCGATTGAAAAAGCAGGCGCGAAACCGCTCAAACCGTATTTCAAACAAATTGACAAAATAAAATCGGTATCCGATCTCGTGCGCCAAATTGCTGTGATGCACGGCGCAGGTTTGCCCGCACTTTTCGGTTTCGGCGGCGGCGCGGATTTGAAAGACTCAAACGCGGTTATCGTCAACGCCGGACAAGGCGGTTTGAGTTTGCCGAATCGAAATTATTACACCGACACGGACGCGAAATCGGAAGACACGCGCCAAAAATTCGTCGAATATATGACGAATATGTTCAAACTTCTCAACGATAAACCCGAAGTTGCGGCGGCAAATGCCAAAACCGTGATGGACATTCAAACGCGGCTCGCAAAATCGTCGCTCGCGCCGGTTGATTTCCGCGATCCGAATAAAACCTACAACAAAATTTCTCTGACGGACGCGCAAGCCATCGTGCCGAATATTTCTTTGAGCGAATATATGAAACTGCGCGGTTTCCCCGCCGCAACGGAAATCAATTTCGGTCAGCCGAATTTTTTCAAAGAAGTGAACACGATGCTGACGGAAGTTTCGCTCGATAATTGGAAAACTTATCTGCGTTGGATGACGATAAATTCAAATGCTTCTGCGCTTTCAAAGAATTTTGCGACCGAAAATTTTAAGTTTTACGGAACTTATTTGAGCGGCACGAAGGAACAACAACCGCGTTGGAAAACCTGTGTCCAAAATACCGACGGAACGCTCGGCGAAGCTCTCGGAATGGAATACGTCAAACGCACTTTTCCGCCGCAAGCCAAAGCCAAAATGGACGAAATGATTAACAATCTTTATGTGGCAATGAAGGAGCGTATTAACGATCTCGATTGGATGAGCGCGGCGACCAAAGAACAGGCGCAACGCAAACTTTCGACCTTCAAACGCAAAATCGGTTATCCCGATAAACTGCGTGGTTACGAAGGTTTGACCGTTTCGCGCAAATCTTATTCGGGCAATATTTTGGCGGCGCGGCAGTTTAATATTCGCCGCAATTTGCAAGACATCGGCAAACCGCGAGATAAAACACGCTGGGGATTTTCGCCGCCGACCGTCAACGCTTCTTATTCGCCGATCAACAACGAAATCACGTTTCCCGCAGGAATTTTGCAGCCGCCGTTTTTCAATTTTGAAGCCGACGACGCAATCAATTACGGCGGTATCGGCGGAGTCATCGGACACGAAATCTCGCACGGCTTCGACGATTCGGGCAGTCGTTTCGACGCGGACGGAAACTTGAAAATGTGGTGGACAACCGAAGACCGCACAAAATTTGATGAAAGAACCGCGTGTGTCGTCAAACAATTTAACGAATACGAAGTCCAACCCGGACTCAACATCAACGGCACGCTGACTTTGGGCGAAAATATCGGTGATTTCGCCGGATTAACCGTTTCCTACGATGCGCTTATGAAATCTTTGCAGGGCAAAACGAAGCCCGCAAACATTGATAATTTCACCATCGAACAAAGATTTTTCTTAGGCTGGGCGCAAGTCTGGGCAGGAAAATACACGAAAGAAGCGGAAATCCAACAAGTCAAAACCAACTCGCACTCGCTCCCACGCTGGCGCGTCAACGGACCGCTTTCAAATATGCCCCAATTCGCCAAAGCCTTCGGATGCAAATCCGGCGACAAAATGGTTCGCGCAAATATGTGTAAAATTTGGTAAATTTTAACAACTATGAATGACGAAAGGCTTTACTCAAATTTGAGTAAAGCCTTTTTTTTACAATTCGACTGCGCGTTATTTTACGGATAGTCCTTGATAATAGTTTCGGAAAGCGGTTCGCCTTTAACCTCAATGCGCTTAAAATTTCGGCGAAATTCGTCATCGGGCAAACGGAGCGGAATTTCTGTCACCAAGCCTTTCTGCCGCAAACCATTGACGAATTTTTTCTCTTTAGCATTCAAATCGGTTTGTTCGGCTTGGTCTAATTGCTCATTCAATTCAAGAAAAACTTTGCGTTTTTCCATAAGCGGCATTTTTTGTATCTCGCTTAAAACTTATGTTGATGTCATAGTCTTAACCTCTACTCGTATTTTACCACGATGTAAAACAAGTCGCCCAACGGCTGAGATTACATGGAGCAAAACCGATTACACGCAAACCAAAAGAAACCACGCAACGCGATAAGAAAGTCGCTGTTTCGCTCTCACGCCCATTGATTTGTTGGGCGGCGCGTGAATACTAAAACTAATTCTTTAAATAAAGTCCGTGTGTAATGCCACCTTCGGAATCAAATCTATTTTTGATGATATTGAAAAATCTGTCATCTCCACGCTCATAATTGCGGAAAATTCCGTAAGCGATTAAATCTGCAAGTTGAATTAACCTTGAGGCTTTCGAGTCCAAAAACAACGGGACTTCTGAAAGATTTCTTACAACTCCCCACTTATGACCGATTGTTCTAAAGTCCGTTGCCAACGATTGTATTGTTGTTTCGTAAGTTGACTTGTCAAAGATAATGACTCCGCGTTGAGAATCTCCAGATTTGTGAAGTCTTCCTAAATAATGGTCGAAACGGCTGGATAATTGTTCAAAAGCAAATTCAACCGGGTCGGCGGGAGAAACAGCCGCCTTCTTTACGACGCTTGCAAATAAGCGGTTGCTCGGATGTGAAGCTAAAAAGATTTTGAGAGCGTCTCCGATTGCAATAAGTCGGTCTTCTTTCGGAAAACGTCTAAAAATGCCTTTCCCGCCATTCATCGGATTGCCGTGTAACTCAACGCTTGCCGGATCAGCAGGATTAAATCTGGCGGCAATTTTGTCCAATTCTTGAGCAATCCAATAACCTTGTCTTTCAAACACACAAAATCCTGCCAATACAAAATATTGTTGGTTTGGGTCGCCTGAACTGCCAGACTCATCAGCGTAAAGAAGATACATCTTTTATTTATGAACAAAAAAAATCAGCCAAGGAAAGACCATGCTTTCACGACCTGAAGAAAGTCAGACCTCTTGACTGCAAAATCAGTATAGCAACTATCCGTAATACCGTCAACCATAAAGAAGCCTCCCTACGCTTGAGATGACGTGGGGCGAAACCGATTACACGCAAACCAAAAGAAACCACGCAACGCGATAAGAAAGTCGCTGTTTCGCTCTCACGCCCATTGATTTGCTGTTCCATTATCTATATTTCACGCTCCATATCATCATAAATTATCGGCATCAACAACTCTACTGAAAGATGCACGACCGCACCAATTACTGCGAGAGCTACTAAGCTCACCAAAAAAATAAAGCCAACCCAGCGATATTGGATTATAGATTGATTAGTATCTTGTATCCCTGCATCTTGAACTGAAAGCACCGTTGAAAAAAACAGTATTTGGAGTGGTAAAAGCAAAACGCCGATTCCGATGACGGTATAACGAACTTTTTTTTGGAAGGCATCGAAATTAGGAAATTTTCTGTTCCGCCTCATTGCTCTCCGCTCGCTTCGAGTTAGGCTACCATCAGAAACATCGCTTGATTTTATGGGATATGTTTTTATCCAAGACCGTCTAACAAGAATCCAGGAAATAATGAACCAGCCATAGATTAACGAAAATACAGCGATAAGTTTTAGCAGAAGTGATGTTTCTGTTCCCGGAGAAGATACAGATGCACGTTGAAACAAAAATGCGCTCAGTCCAATAGCATCAGCTATCAAACCGATTGTGCCAGCGGATAACGCGAATAATTCTGCTCTTTTCATATCACAACTCTCAGTTTCAAAAGAAGCGGGCTAGCTTATGATTATGCCGATTGAATCGGTATAACTCCCTAATAAACAGAATGAATATAAATGATTTTTGTTACCATTGCAATAAAAAAGGGCTGAGGAAATTTCCTCAGCCTTTTGGTTTATTGATTGAATGATAAATTAAATCTCGTCGTCGAAATCGTCGCCTAATTCCAAATCGGTTGAATCGTCGAAGACTGGTTCTTCTTCGAGTGCGAATTCGTCAATTGTTTCTTCCGCCTCGTCGTAGCCTTCGTCGGTTTCAACGCCGGGAACGTCAATCGGTTGAGGTAAATCCAAGCCGCCCGTAACGAGCGGAAAGTCTTCAAATTCCTCTTCTTTCTTCTGATTCATTGTCGGATCGTCGGAAATTTTGACGTTGCGGTAATATTTCATACCTGTTCCCGCCGGAATCAGTCGTCCCATAATGACGTTTTCTTTCAAGCCGCGCAGATAATCAATGCGACCGGAAATTGCGGCTTCCGTAAGCACGCGAGTCGTTTCTTGGAACGATGCCGCCGAAATGAACGAATCTGTCGAAAGCGATGCTTTGGTAATTCCCAAAAGCAAAGGTTCGGCACTTGCGGGTTGTCCGTCATTGTCCAAAACTCTGCGGTTTTCGTCTTCGTAGCGGAAACGGTCAACTTGTTCTTCGAGCAGGAATTCCGTGTCGCCGACTTCTTTGATTTTCACCCAACGCAACATCTGACGCACAATCGTTTCGATGTGTTTGTCATTGATGTTCACGCCTTGCAGACGATAAACTTCTTGAATTTCATTAACTAAATATTCTTGAAGTTTCTCAGTTCCGAGAACACGCAAAATGTCGTGCGGATTGAGCGGTCCGTCCATCAAAGGTTCGCCCGCTTTGACGCGGTCGCCTTCTTGCACGGAAACGTGCGTTCCACGCGGAATGTCATATTCGCGCTCTTCCATATCGTCGCCGGTTACGATAATTTTGCGTTTACCTTTGGAAATTGCGCCGAATTTTACTTCGCCGTCAATTTCCGACATAACCGCAGTTTCGCCCGGACGACGCGCTTCAAACAATTCGACAACACGCGGCAAACCGCCGACGATGTCTTTCGTTTTCGTCGTTTCACGCGGAATTTTCGCAATAATGTCGCCCGCTTCGACTTCCTGACCGTCTTCGACGTGCAAGTTGGCGCGAACCGGCATCTGATACGTTTTCATAATTTTGTTGCCATTACGAATTTCCAGACGCGGTTGATTTTTCTCGTCAGAATCTTTGATAACCAGACGTTTTTGTCCCGAAACTTTATCAATTTCTTCTTCGAGCGTTTTGCCTTCTTTCAAGTCTTGGAATTTCACCACACCCGAAACTTCCGTCAAAATCGCAAACGTGAACGGATCCCAAGTCGCCAACAATTCATCTTCTTTGACTTGTTGACCGTCCTTGACCTGAACGTGCGCTCCATAAACGATTTGGTAACGCGCAACTTCGCGCCCGCGTTCGTCAATCAGCGCAAGTTCAGAAGGCTGACGTTTCATCGAAATCGTTTCGCCCGCGCGGTTTGTGATGACACGCATATCGTCGAGATATTTAACCGTGCCGTCCATTGCCGCCGCGTGTTTCGTTTCTTGTTCGAGCCGCGCCGCGCCGCCGACGTGGAAAGTTCTCATCGTCAACTGCGTTCCCGGTTCGCCGATAGATTGTGCCGCAATAACGCCGACCGCTTCGCCGATTTCGACTGTTCTGCCCATCGCCAAATTGCGCCCGTAACATTTGACGCAAATTCCGCGACGCGATTCACAGGTCAACGGCGAGCGAATTTTAACTTGAATCAGTCCGGCAAGTTGAACTTGCGAGGCTAATTCTTCGTTAATTTCCACGTTTGCTTCGACAATAGTTATGCCTTCAACCGGATCAATAATGTCGTCGAGCGAAGTGCAACCGACAATTCTGTCGCGCAAAGATTCGACTTCTTCACCGTTGCGAATAATCGCTTCGGCTTTGATGCCTCTGAGCGTTCCGCAATCCGGTTCGGAAACGATTACGTCTTGCGCTACGTCAACAAGGCGGCGTGTCAGATAACCTGAGTCAGCCGTTTTGAGTGCCGTATCCGCCAAACCTTTTCGCGCTCCGTGCGTCGAAATAAAGTATTGCAAGACGTTCAAACCTTCGCGGAAGTTAGCTACAATCGGCGTTTCGATGATTTCGCCCGAAGGTTTCGCCATCAATCCGCGCATTCCCGCAAGTTGTCGAATTTGCGCCTCAGAACCACGCGCTCCCGAATCAGCCATTACCAAAATCGGGTTGAGTTCTTTGCGTTCGTCTTCGCGGGCGTGCATCGCCAAAAACATTTCTTTGGCAACGCGGTCAGTAACGTCCGACCAAATCGCCGTAACTTTATTGACGCGCTCCATATTCGTCATCGTTGCGTCTTCATATTGTTTCTGCAACTTATCAACTTCTTTTCGCGCATCTTCGATAATGCCTTTTTTGCTGTCCGGCGTAACCATATCGTCAATGCCGATAGACATTCCCGAACGGGTTGCCGACAGAAATCCGAGCGTTTTCAAATCGTCGAGAAGTGCCACGGTTTGCGCGTGTCCGAGCTTCAAATAACAGAAACTCACCAGCGATTGCAAACCTTTTTTCTTCAAAGTTCCGTTGACATATGGCAAGCCGTCGCGTGTCAGACGTTCGTTCAAAATCACGCGCCCGACAGTCGTGTCAATCGTGCGATTGACATCACGAATCGTGCCGCGCATCACGTCTTGTCCGTTGTGTTCTTTTTCCAAATCAATCAATCCGCCGCGCCAGCGAAGTTTGATTTTCGTTTGAGTTTCAATAACTTTTGCGTCCAAAGCGAGCAAAACTTCCTCAATCGTATTAAACGATTTGCCGTCGCCGCGCATTTCGTCTCGCGCCAAAGTCAGATAATAACAGCCCAAAACGATGTCTTGCGACGGAACTGTAATCGGTTGTCCCGAAGCCGGCGAAAGCAAATTGTTCGACGCAAGCATCAAAACTGATGCTTCGATTTGTGCTTCGGCAGAAAGCGGAATGTGAACCGCCATTTGATCGCCGTCAAAGTCGGCATTAAACGCCGTGCAGACGAGCGGATGAATTTTAATCGCTTTGCCTTCAACTAAAACCGGCTCGAACGCTTGAATTCCAAGTCTGTGCAAAGTCGGCGCACGGTTTAACAAAACCGGATGTTCGCGGATAACTTCTTCTAAAATATCCCAAACAATCGGCTCTTGGCGTTCGACCATTTCACGCGCTTGTTTGATGGTTGCGGCGTGTGCGTCGCGCTCTAATTTGTTGTAAATAAACGGCTTGAATAACTCCAAAGCCATTTTCTTCGGCAAACCGCATTGATGCAATTTGAGTTCAGGTCCGACGACGATAACCGAACGCCCTGAATAATCAACACGCTTTCCGAGAAGATTTTGACGAAAACGTCCTTGTTTTCCTTTCAATGTTCCCGACAAAGATTTGAGCGGACGATTATTCGCACCGCGCAAAACGCGACCGCGACGACCGTTATCAAACAGCGCGTCAACCGCTTCTTGCAACATTCGTTTTTCGTTACGCACGATAACTTCCGGCGCACGAAGTTCCATCAATTTTTTCAGACGGTTGTTGCGGTTAATCACACGGCGATACAAATCGTTCAAATCCGATGTCGCAAAACGTCCGCCATCCAAAGGCACGAGCGGGCGAAGTTCCGGCGGAATAACCGGAATTACGTCCAAAATCATCCATTCGGGTTTGTTGCCTGATTTCAAAAATGAATTTGAAACCTTCAAACGCTTGGAATATTTCAGTTTTTTCTGTTGCGAATTTTCTTCGCGCATTTTTTGACGAAGTTCCGAAACGAGTTCGGGAATATCAACCTTCATCAGAAGTTCTTTAATCGCTTCCGCGCCCATTTTGGCGACGAATTGACCGGGATAATCCCGCGTCAATTCGCGGAAACGCTCGTCGGTCAGAAGGTCTTTTTCCTTCAATCCCGGAACTTCGCCTTCATCAATGACGATGTAAATCTCGAAGTAAAGAATTTTTTCGAGGTCGCGCAAAGTGATGTCCAAAAGATGTCCGATACGCGACGGCAAACCTTTGAAAAACCAAACGTGCGAACACGGCGAAGCAAGGTCAACGTGACCTAAACGCTCGCGTCGGACTTTTGATTGTGTAACTTCCACGCCGCATTTATCGCAGATTACGCCGCGATGCTTCATTCGTTTATATTTTCCGCACAAACATTCCCAATCCGAAACCGGACCGAAAATGCGAGCGCAAAAAAGCCCATCGCGCTCCGGCTTAAACGTGCGGTAATTAATCGTTTCCGGCTTCGTAACTTCGCCGTGCGACCACGATTTAATCTTTTCGGGCGAGGCTAAACTAATCCGAATCGCCTCAAAATGCGGGGTTAATTGCGTTTTATTATCTTGCTGTAGTCTGAACATATCTTTTTTATCTGTTACAAAGTTTCTTATTTCAATAACCTATAGTCATTTAACTCTACTCTAGGTTACAGTTTTTTTTAGATTTTATCATCAATCATATTTTTCATTTTACAATGAGTTTCGTGTTCTGTTTAATTGAACCACATCAAACCGTAAAATAAACTTGTCTATATTTCTCAACATAATTTGCGAACTCCTACCTAATCTTCTGAAAGCATCATTTGAATATTAAACTCAATAGGTCTATTACTTTTAGTAACATTTAATATTCTAGGTTGTGATGGAGCAAGTAAGTCGAAAGAAGGTTCAGAACCGCCACGAACGAATCGCATAATTACTTTATATTTTCCTTTGCTAAGTCCTATCACATAATTTCCATCCGAATCGCTTGTTGTTAAAATCAAGCATGTTTTGCATCCAACTTTCTGAAACAATACTGAAATATTTCTACCCTCAGTTTTTCCTAAAGTAGGATGATTTAGAATGTCAATCTTACCTCGAACAATAAAAACTTTGTCATACAATTTATCATCTGGATGAACTTTAACTTCTTGTCCCATAACAGAAATGAATAAATTCATCAAAATAACCAGCAAAAAAATAAATCTACCTATATTTCTAAACATAATCAGTTAATTCCTTTTCCTCCAACATTTCTCTTTAACCAAGTAATCACTTTTGCCGAGTCTGTTACTTTAACCTTTATACCACCGTCGTCATTAGTTTTATTACCGTCAGCTTCTCCGTGTTGAATTGTAAACCAATAATCACCTGTTTTTGAAGAACCATACTTCGCCCTGAGCGGCAAACCTCTCGCATTTAGTATTTTGTTAATTGCATCAACAACCAAACCCGTTTTGTTGGTGTCGGCTGGGTCGTTAGTGATTTTCCCCGGATTAAGGCGAAAATGTGCAATTTCGTGAGCTAATACCGTATTGAGAAATGCTGCGCTTGCCTCTTTATTTCCTGAAACCCATTGGTCATCACCAAAATCAAGCACAATCAAATCAGCATTTCTTTTTTTGCACTTACTTTGGTCTTCACAAGGGACTGATCCTTTAGCTGGTCGTCCTTGTCCAAAAGCTACATCTGGATCGTTATTAGAAACTTGAACCTCTCCATACCATGATGTTGTTGTTATAGCTTCTGTTAACCAACTCGTAGCATCTTTAACATCTTTGCTGAGGTTGGATGTATCTACTGTTAAATACCCATCACTATCAACTGAAACGCAACCGTTACAACCATAAGTGGCATTCATTCTGGCAATAACTTTGTCTCTCTCCTTTGGGTCAAGTCCCCCAACATAAACTTTTTCCCCGTCAGGGTCAGTCAAATTCAAAGGATTATTACGAACAAAAACATATAAATTCCAACTCGCTGGCTCAACTATTTGAGTATCATTAAGAAAATTATCAGGACTTTGGAATCTACCTAAAACAGAGTTATGGTAACGAGCTTGAGCAAAATCTAAGCCGCTTTCATTATCTTTTTCATACGAATTGAATTTTCGTCTGATATTGTCCGCGGTATAGCCTAAATTTGCTGTTCTTTGAGATGAATATATTTCTTCACCAAACGGCATAAAATCTCGTCTTGATGTTACTTGCCCAATTTCATTAGTAATGACTCGCGGACTTCCCAAACGGTCATTTGTCATATAGCTGACTTTCGCCGTTGCGGGCGGTTCAGTAATCGTTGAATATTCCGCCACCATCTTTCCTAATGCGTCATACACGAAAACGGTTGTTTCTTGCGTTGACGGGACATATTTCTTAATACGGTTGCCCTCACCGTCGTAGAAGTATTCGCCAACTATCTGGCTACTTGGATTGACGACTTTTATTTGTTTATTCTCAGCATTGTAAGTGAAAGAATTACCGCTTGCCTCTTTCGTTGTATTGCCTGCTAAATCAAACACATAATCGTTTATCTGGTCGCCGTCCTGGTCTTGATTGATTCGATTACTCGTTATCGAAATCGAAGGGTTGAGAATTTTTCTGTCATTCGGGCAAACCTGTCCGCCACAGTTTTTTGGCAAGGTCGTCGTGTTCGCTTCATCGAAGTTGCGATTGCCGTAGCGGTCATATTGAAAAGTCTGCTGCCACGTTTGAACAGTCGCACTACCGTTCGGTGTGATATTTTCGCTGGCGATTTTGATGCGATTTAACGAATCGTAAGAATAATATTGTGTTGCCGAAAATCCTGTAGCTGTCGCGGTGTTTTGAACGGTGATGGTTTGTTTGGAAACATTACCGTTATTTGTTCCGGCAATTGGTTGTCCCGTGCCGAGATTTAATGTGCCGTATTCGTAATCAAGTTTCAGCAAGTTGGTTGCATTCTGCGCTGTGCCAAGTGCAATCTGTGTCGGCTGTAATCTCGAATTAAACTGCGTTAATTCCCAACGCCCGTTGCCCAATCGCATTGACGAAACCGCGCCTGCCGCCGTGTAGGTGAAATTATTGGCATAAACTTTGAGCGAACCGTTTTGAGTTTTCGCGCTTTCAACCTGCGCCAAATCGCCGTCCGCATCCAAAGTGTTTTTGACAATTCTGCCCGACGGATAAGTTTCTTCAATTAATGCGCCCGATAAATTGTATGTATAGGTCATCGGGTTGTAAGTCGTGCCGTCAGTAATTTGCTGGCTTGAGGTTACTCTGCCCATCGAATCAAAACTCAGACATTTTGTTTTCGATATGCCGTTGTCAACTTCAATTAATTTGCCTTTAGCATTCGTTAGATTGTCGTATTTGTAGGTTACATTCGGTGTTACCCCATCATTGTAATTTCTTGCTGTAACACGATTGAGCGCATCATAGATGTAAGTCGTAGTAAGATTCCGGGCATCGGCTTTACTTATCAAATTTCCGTTGTTATCGTATTCGTAGCTAGTTATTCCTGACTCAGGATTGGTTGCCGATTTAAGCCGTGAAAGCGAGTCATATTGAAAGTTTCTTTGCTGTGCGCCTTGATTGACTTGAATCAAATTATCTAGCGTGTCATAAACATACGATGTATCTTGATTCGGTGAATTTATTGCCCCTAATTGGTTTGAACTATTTGGCTCATCAACTCTTGAAAACTGTCCGAGCGCGTTAGTGATACTTCTTCTCATTCTTCCCGCTTGATCGGTTACGATTGTAACTGTTCCAAGATGACTGCCGATTGTTGCCAAGCCGTAAGTTGTTTCGACAAACGCGCCATCCGGCGTAGTTATTTTCCAACTTCTGCCCGCCGTGTCAAAAGTGTTTTCCGTCCAAAGTTTCGTTTCGCCCGTTCGATACGGATTTGTCGCCCGTTTTGCACGGCTCATATTGTCATATTCGGTTTCCGTGAAAACATCGCCCGAAGCATCAATCGATTGAGTCTTGATTGTTCGTCCAAGTCCGTCATACCAACTGTAACCTTCTTTCCATTTCTCTGTGTCAATCTGCGTTATAACTTTAACAAACCTTGTTGCTTCAGTTGTTCCCGCGCCGTATTCAGTAATGGTTTGATGTCCATTTGGCATAATTGCCTTAGTCGAACGAAGCAAGGTGTCATTGTATTCAAAAGTCGAGATTTGTCCGTTAGCATCAGTAACGCTTGCCGGTAAGCCTGTTGTCGGATTATAAACAGTTGTTGTTTGGAATGTTGTTTGTGAACCTGTTGCGCCACTTAGGTCAGGAGCAGGTTTTATTATTCTAGTCGGATAAGCGTAATTGTAAGTTGCCGAATATTCGGTCACTTTAACATTCCCTTTAGCATCGATACTTTCTATCATATTCCCGTAAGTGTCATATTTCGAGCGCATTTCCAACCAACTATTATTCGTATCCAACCATCTTCTAAGTTTTGTTACTTGTCCTCGATAGCCACCACTACCATAGTTTGTTTCATCGTATCTAATTTCCGTGTGTGCAATGACTTGATTATTCGCATTCCTAATTTTTGTCGCTGTGGATAACTTAACGAGATTGTTTGCCAGATAGTAGCTTTTTACCGAAGTATAGTTCACATCGTTTTGCAAATAAACAGTTTCCGAAATTCTTAATAGATTTGCCCCGATAGTTGGGTCGGGAATGCTGACAACATCTGTCGGCGGCGTTTGATTGGGCGTGAACGTGCTTCCGCCCGATACGACTTTGTAATCATATTGCTTCGTTTTAGTGACATTCTGCGGCGAGCCGAAATTATCAACGTCCGTGTCATATTCCATCGTGGCGGAGGTTGAAAGTCCCGCATCACCTTCATAGATAATTGATTCGGTGCTGAGAACTCTCGCATTTCGCTGAACATATCTTTGTGGCGAACCCGTAAGGATGGCGGTTGTGTTAGTCGCCGTCCATCTCGTCAAACTTCTTTGTTTTAATTGACCATCTGATGAAAAAGAGCGTTCTTCGTATGGCATTCCCGCCAGAATGTTGTCATAACCCCAATGTGTGCCGTAAGCATTTTCGGCTTGCCCCTGAGAGTTTTGTTGAATGCAACTCGGTGGCGGAACTCCTCGGTGCATAAATCGGTCGGTTTGTGTGCCGTCCGGTGCAATCGTGCTAGAGAGGAAATTGTTTGCGGAACTTTGCGCCGTATATGTCCAAGTGTCAGCGGTTGAATCATTATTGCTTTCGTAAATCTTACGAGTCGTCGCGCCGCGATTCGACATTTGATACGGGGCTGACAGTTCCGCCAGCGATGCGACTTTGTTATAGGTTATTTCTTCGCGTCCGCCCGTTGGGTAATAAATGCGTTCCATTTCGCCGTATTCGTTATATGAAAAACGATAGGATGCGCCGTTTGGCAGAACGATTTCCGTCAGCACGACCGGATTAAATTTGCTGGTCGAGCCGACAAGCACCATTAGCTTATCCTGCGAACACGGACTCATTTGCGTGGCATCATAGAAAAGGCTTGGTGTGTAAGTGGTTGACGGAGAGCCGAAGCCGCTAATATGTCCGGCATATTTCAGAATTTGAGTATTGAAATCAGTAAAACCGCTTGTCTCGGCACTACTGCCTTGAAGTTTTTTCCAACGCAAAGTATAGCCTTGAGACATTCCGGGCAAAGTGAAAGTTTGATTTAAAATTGATTGATTCGCGGGCATCGAAGGTGTTTCACTAGGAATCATCACGGGAAATGTTCTGCCGAGTTCGTCGCTCCACGAACCATTTGGATAGGCAGTTGTCGGTGCATTGAATTGAACAAAGTTTCCGTTAATATCCGTCAAACGATTTGCGCGTCGAACGCTAATTGGGTCAGAACTGCTTTTATTTTCAAGCGAGGAATTAAAATCATAAAAAGAGCCGTCCGCCATATATAACCGGAAAGTTCCTGCACTACTATTTTGATGATATTTCAGCCCTGAGCCGTCCGTTGCGTAGAAATCACCTTCCCAGACGCTTGCGGGCGGGGACGTTTGCGTATTCGACATCGAATGAACTTCATCATCGGCGCGAAGCTCGTGAGAACTGCCGCCCGGCAAGTAAATCGTGATGCGTCTGATGTAATGATTGCCCGGCGGGGTAGTTTGTCCCGGTCCGAAAACTTCTTGCAGAGGTCTGCCGTAATCATCGAAAGCAACAATATCGCCCGTATATTCTATGTAAGGTTGCGACAAACTGCTCGTCCAACCCGATGCAGCATTTTCCGAGTATTTAGGTTTGACGTATGTGTTAGTTGTGCCGTTATTTTGCAAAATCGAGGCAAATTCCTCAAATCTCCACACTTTCGATGAGTAGTTCAAACCCAAAGGAAGATTAAGTCCACGTCCCGGATATGCGCTTAAAGGAATATCCATTTCCATACCGAGCGATGACGGATTCACTCTGCCCGAAGAGCGCAAACTCTGGTCAGCCGAGTTTTTCGTGTTTTGGCTTGCTTGCCCGAAAACGGTCGAAAATAAAACCGCGCCAAGCACAAAACAAAAAAATATTTTTTTTACAAATCCGTCCATCTTGATTTTTGCAATGAAGTTTACTGAATACATATCTGTTTCTCCTACATTTTTCTAACTCCACCTTAACGACGATAAAAAGCGGGAACGGGAATATCTCCGCTTGTTCCCCATGCTTCTTGTCTGAGCGTGTTGGTTGAACTCTTGCGGATATACCAATTTCCGTTTGAGTTTCTCCAAACCGCGATGTCAACTTTGCCGTCGCCGTCGTAGTCATTTTGGACTTCCGTGTCGGTTGATTGTTGACAAGGGATGGTTTCGGTTTGTCCGTTTGAACTGTATTTGATGAGCCAATTTGCGCCGTTTCGGATGGCGTAATCGGCGCGTCCATCGCCGTCGTAGTCGGCTGAAACGGGAATTGTGCTTGAATCCGTGAAAGTTGCTGTCGGAATTTGATTGTTTGAAGTGTTCAGAGAATAGAAAGTCTTGTTTGAGTTGCGCCAAACCGCGATGTCGGCGCGTCCGTCGCCATCGTAATCTTTCGGTGCGGGCAAATCCGTTGAAAGTCCGAATTGATATTGGATTGATTGCGAATTACTGCTTTGGAAAATATACCAAGTGGAGTTTGACGGGCGGAAAATTCCGAGGTCAGTTTTGCCGTCGCCATCGTAATCGGCTGGTGCAACTTTGTCGCCCGATGTTCCGAATGTTACTGAATAATAATTGCTGTCGCTCGATTTGAAAACCCACCAAGTATTTGTCGAAGGTCGGAAGATAGAGAAGTCGGTTTTGCCATCGCCGTCATAATCGCCTTGCACAGGAATATCAGTTGAATTTCCCCAGCCTTGCGAAGTTTGTTGCGAACCTGTCTGTCCCATTACCCACCAAACGCCCGAACTTGGTCGCCACACAGCAATATCGGCGGGCGGCGCAACGGTTGCATTTGAGTCTTCAACAGCGACCAATTTTTGACCTGAATATATTAGTTCTTTTGATAATTGCGGAGTCGGAGTCGGCAATGCAACAGGCAGAAACGGATTGATTGAATTCAAAAGTGATTCTTCCGTTTCACCCTTGCTCACACGCGGGTTTTTGCCTTGTGCCATCTGCCGTTTCGCAGAATCTTCCAAATATTTCAGACTCGCGCCAAGTGCGCCGAAACTCAAAAAGGCAATCAGCAAAACCATCAGCCAATTCGCTTTAAGATAGGTAAAAAAAGTGCTTTTACTTATCTTATTAATTGCTGATTTATCTAAGCCGATAGCTTTGCTAACTTCAATTTTGTTTCTTCTATTTTTGGACATAAAATCTTGCCAATTTCTTTACACTTCCGCTACTCAATTTTAGGTTTAATCCACTCCGACGAGTGCATCTACACCAGCCGCCACTTCATCGGGGTCAATTTCATCTTCGGTGATGAGTTCGACATCGAGGCAGAGCGATTGGAGTTCGCGCACGAGAACATTAAACGATTCGGGAATTCCGGCTTGGAAGTCGGAATCGCCTTTGACGATGGTTTCGTAAATCTTCGAGCGTCCGGCAACGTCATCGGATTTGCAAGTTAATAATTCCTGCAAAATATGCGCCGCGCCGTAGGCTTCCAACGCCCAAACTTCCATTTCACCGAAACGCTGTCCGCCGAATTGCGCTTTACCACCGAGCGGTTGTTGCGTAATCAACGAATACGGTCCGATTGAACGGGCGTGAATCTTGTCGTCAACAAGATGCGACAGTTTGAGCATATAAATGTAACCGACGGTTACTTTTTGCTCGAATTGGTCGCCTGTCAAACCATCATAAAGTTTGGTTTTGCCCGAAAGTCCGACTGATGGCGGCAAACCTAATTCATCGTAACGATTGTTAGCTTTGCCGATATATTCTTTGATTTCTTTTTCGCTTGCGCCGTCGAAAACCGGCGTTGCAAAATGAAGTCCGAGAACTTTCCCAGCCCAACCGAGATGCGTTTCGAGAATCTGTCCGACGTTCATACGCGACGGCACGCCGAGCGGATTCAGCACGATTTCAACCGGCGTTCCGTCCGGCAAATACGGCATATCTTCTTCCGGCAAAATGCGTGCGATAACGCCTTTGTTGCCGTGTCGTCCAGCCATTTTGTCGCCGACCGAAAGTTTGCGTTTCATTGCCACGAAAACTTTGACCATTTTGATAACGCCCGGAGGAAGTTCATCACCTTGTTTGAGTTTGGTGATTTTTTCTTCGTAGATGTCGCTCAAAATGTTGATTTGGCGCGTTGTGCGTTGTTCGTATTCTTTGATTTCGCCGATAACGTCAATCGTTCCTGAGGCGACTTCCGCCTTGCGAAGCATACGAACATCAACGTCTTTCAGAACTTCACGATTCAGCGTTTCGCCTTTTTGAACCAGAATATCTTTGCCGTCCGACAAATCTTTCGTCAATTTGCGTCCGTCAAAAAGTTCGTAAATACGTTCATCGCGCTGTTCGGTCAAAATACGGATTTCGTCTTCGAGATCGCGGCGCAAATCCTCTTCTTCCATTCCTTCGATGTCCAAAGAGCGTTCGTCTTTTTCCTGACCTTTGCGCGTAAAGACTTGAACATCAACGACAGTTCCGTCAATTCCCGGCGGGCAAGTCAAACTTGCGTCTTTTACGTCGCCGGCTTTTTCACCGAAAATTGCGCGAAGCAGTTTTTCTTCCGCCGTCAATTGCGTTTCACCTTTCGGCGTAACTTTTCCGACGAGAATCGAGCCGGGTTTAACCTGTGCGCCAATGCGAATAATGCCCGATTCGTCCAAATCGCGTAACATATTTTCGCCGATATTCGGAATATCGCGCGTAATTTCTTCGGGTCCGAGCTTCGTATCACGCGCTTCGATTTCGAGTTCTTCAATGTGAATCGAAGTGTAATAATCTTCTTTCACAAGCCGTTCCGAAACCAAAATCGCGTCTTCAAAGTTGTAACCGCGCCACGACATAAACGCGACCAAAACATTTCTGCCGAGTGCGAGTTCGCCTCTGTCCGTGCAAGGTCCGTCGGCGATTACCATTCCTTTGATGACTTTTTCGCCAACTTGCACAATCGGACGTTGATTGATGCAAGTGTTTTGGTTAGAGCGTTTAAATTTCGTCAAAGAATAAATATCCGCCGTAACCTCACGCGAAATCGTGCCGTCAACATTGTGATCGGCTTTAACGATAATGCGCTCCGAGTCAACATAATCAACTACGCCATTTCGTTTTGCAATGACAACTGCGCCCGAATCTCGCGCCGCAATTTTTTCCATTCCCGTTCCGACAAACGGCGATTCGGCGCGAAGCAACGGAACTGATTGGCGTTGCATATTCGAACCCATCAGCGCACGGTTCGCGTCATCGTTTTCCAAAAACGGAACTAAACTTGCGGCAACCGAAACAAGCTGTTTCGGCGAAACGTCCATATATTGAATGTTTCCGCGATCAGCCGTAATAAATTCGCCTTTTTGACGCGCCGCGTTGCGTTCATTGACAAAATTACCGTTTTTGTCCAATTCGATATTGGCTTGTCCGATAACCCATTTGTCTTCTTCCCAAGCCGTCAAATAAAACGGTTCAGGAACAAAATCGGCAATTTTTTGCCCGTCTTTCAACTTCGCGTTTGCCGCTTCGACATCTTCAAGCGGAACGTGCGCGTTCGGCTTAAATTCCGTGTCGCCGCCGTTGTGAATTTTGATGTATTCGATAACGCGACCGTCAACAACCTTGCGATACGGCGATTCGATAAACCCGAATTCGTTGATTCGCGCAAAACACGATAACGACGAAATCAAACCGATGTTCGGACCTTCAGGCGTTTCAATCGGACAAATTCGACCGTAGTGCGTCGGGTGAACGTCGCGGACTTCAAAACCTGCGCGTTCACGAGACAAACCGCCCGGTCCGAGTGCGGAAAGTCGGCGTTTGTGCGTGATTTCCGACAGCGGATTCGTTTGATCCATAAACTGCGAAAGTTGCGACGAGCCGAAAAATTCGCGGACAGCCGCCGTAACAGGTTTCGCATTAACAAGATCACGCGGCATTGTCGTGAACATATCTTGCTGAATGGACATTTTTTCCTTGATGGCGCGTTCCATTCTTTCAAGACCGATACGGAATTGATTTTCGAGCAATTCGCCTACGGCACGAACACGGCGATTGCCTAAATGGTCAATGTCGTCTTGCCCGTAATGTTCGCTGTCTTTTTTCATACGAAGCAAATAATTCGTAACTTCGTAAAAATCCGCCGCTTTCAAAATCGGCGTGTTGATGTCTTCGCGTTCCGGTCTGCCCATTTTGATATTGAATTTCAAACGTCCGACACGCGACAAATCAAACCGACGCGCATCGAAAAACATTCCTTCGAGCAGTTTATAAGCCGTCGGCACAGTCGGCGGATCGCCGGGGCGCATTTTGCGGTAAATTTCGAGCAGCGCGTCAATCGGTTTTGAAATCGTGTCTTTTTTCAAAGTCTGCGAAATAATACTGCCGATTTCGTCTTTTTCGGGAAAATAAACCGTAAAGCTCTTCACGCCCGCTTCGACAACTTCTTGCAGTTTCGCAGTTGTAACTTCGGAGTTTGATTCCAGAATCACTTCGCCCGTTTCTGTATTGACAACATCATCGAGCGCAATCGCGCCTTCAAAATCCGCGCTTGCAACCTCAACGCGCTTGATGCCGAGTTTGCGAAGTTCTTTAATCGCCGATTTCGTAACTTTTTTGCCGATTCGCAAGACATCTTCTTTATTAGCGTCTTTGATTTCTTCTTCCGCACGCATTCCTTCGAGATTCGTGCTGCCGTCTTCCTTAATGCTGACGTAAATCTTACCTTTCTCGGTTTGAACTTCGTCCGTCGTGTAAAACCGCTTCAAAATTTCGGCGTTTGAAAAATCGAAATTGCGAATAATCTCTTCCAAAATCGGGTCGGAAACGGTTTTCATATCAATCTGCGGATTGAGCCACAAGCCCAACGCACGAAGAAAAATCGTCGCCAAAATTTTGCGTTTGCCGAGCCGCGCATACAAAATGCCTTTTTGGTCAAATTCAAATTCAACCCACGAACCGCGATACGGAATAATTTTTGCCAAAAAAGTGTCGCGGTCGCCTTTGAAAAATACGCCGGGCGAGCGATGTAATTGCGAAACGATAACGCGCTCTGTGCCGTTGATGACGAAAGTTCCGTTATCGGTCATCAGCGGAATTTCACCGAAGAATACGTCTTCTTCTTTGATGTCACGCACGGTCGAAATATTCGTTTCGGGATCTTTGTCATAAACCGTCAGACGAATTTTAACTTTCAAAGGCACGCTGTATGACATTCCGCGTTCTTGGCATTCTTGTTGATCGTGTTTGTGTTTCAAGCCGACAGGTTCGCCGCAGTTTCCACACAAATTCGGGCGCACGGCGTTGAAAGTTCCGCAATTATTACAGAGAACTTCTGCCGGATTGAACGGATCAACCTTGATTTTCGCGCTGCAACTCTTACAATTTGCGCGGAGATGTTCCAAACCTTCGAGGTTTCCGCACTTGCACTGCCAGTTGCCGATTTGATATTCGACATATTCGAGCATCGCCGTCTCACGGAAATCCGACACCGGAAAAATCGAGCCGAAAACCGATTGCAAACCGACGTTTTGGCGTTCTTCGGGAATCAAATCCATCTGCAAAAAACGATTGTATGATTCGCGCTGAACTTCGATAAGATTCGGGATTCGCGCCGATGTATAAATTTTTGAAAAATCCACGCGCTCCGGCGCTTTGCTCGTTCTGCGTCCCAGCCCGTTGGTATTTGTTTGAAGCGGATTGTCAATCATATTTTATTAAAGTCAAAAAGGATAAAAGTGAAAACGTGAAAAAATTGCTTACGCGGTCGAGAATAACTTTTTCACTTTTTCACATTTTTACTTTTACCCTTTCAAATTTCTATTGATTTAAATGTCTTTTCTTGCTAGTATGCCTTTGGAATCTAAAATCTCCCGACAAATTTTCAAGAAAAGACGGCAAATGCGGTCGAGGGCAAAGTCCGCCCAGACCGCTTATTTAGCAGTTTTGCTAAGAATCTAAGTTTTTTGAGTTCTCAACTTTTTTACGGCTGAGAAAGTTTATCGAATAAGAAAATCGTCGCAAACCACAACGAGAGTGCCGAAAAGGACACATACTCTTCAATTTTCCCCGAGAGAAAAATCCTCTCTTGTCTAAAAGAAAATCCCGATAAAATCAGGACAATAACGTAAATTATAAATAAGACAAGCGTCAAATATCAATAAAAATTTTCACGCTTGTCTTATTTAGTGTAACAAGTAAATTTTCTAACTTCAAATAACGAATGTCAGATGAAGCGAGATAAATTTCGGTTGTCCGATGTTTATTTAAGTTCGACTGATGCTCCGGCTTCCGTCAATTTAGCCTTAATTTCTTCGGCTTCAGCGGCGGAAACGCCTTCTTTAATCGCTTTCGGAGCGGCATCAACCAACTCTTTCGCTTCTTTCAAGCCCAAACCGGCAACAACTTCGCGGACAACTTTAATAACCGCAATTTTATTTCCGCCAGCCGCTGTCAAAACAACGTCAAACGCATCTTTTTCTTCCGCCGCCGGAGCCGCATCGGTTGCCGCCGGAGCCATCATCATCATTCCGCCGCCCGAAGCCGCCGAAACGCCGAAAACTTCTTCCAACTCTTTAACCAATTCCGACGCTTCCAACAACGTCATACCTTTCAAAAATTCTACTACTTCATCTTTTGTAACTGCCATAACTTTAATTATTCCTCCAAATAGGGTTCTATTGTTTTTAATTTAATACGTCTTTCGACGCTTTTTTGTGTCAGCCTTTTTTGAACCCACGGGACACTCGATATAAAGGTTGCATCACTTTAAATTTAAGTATCCGACGCAAAACCGACCTGACAAATCGTTCTGCTCGCTTTCCTTGAGTCTTGGCTATTTCGATTGCGAATTCGGGATTTGGGATTTAATAAAACCCCCGCAATCCCAAATCCCAAATCCCAAATTCTTCTACGCTTCTTTCTGTTCGCCGATTTGTTTGATAACGACCGCCAAATCGCGCGGCACGGCATTGATAACCGTAACGATGCGTTGGGCTTGGGCGTTGATAACATACAGCAATTGTGAAATAAGTTCTTCTTTCGACGGCAAATTTGCAATCACTTCGACTTGCGCCGAACTAACTACTTTTCCGTCAACCACACCGGCTTTTAACGTATAATTATCGCCGTTGGCTTTAATAAATTTTGAAATTGTTTTTGCCAATACGACCGGATCGTTTTCCGTCCAAACGATTCCCGTTACACCTTTGAAATGCTCACTGGCATCTTCGTAAGGTGTATCTTTCACCGCTAAACGCGCAATCGTATTTTTGACAACCTGATATTTTGCACCCGCTTCACGCAATTGATTACGAAATTCTTGATCTTTATTAACCGTCAATTTATTGAAACTGACAATCATTGCCGACGTTGAATTTTGAAGCTGTTCCGCGAGGGCGTTTAAATCATTCTGTTTTCTTTCTCTCGTTTTCATCTCTTTTTTCGCTCCTCGTCTTATACCAACGACAAATCATCAAGCAAAACGCCCGGACTCATCGTTGCCGCCAAATTAATTTTTTTCACATAACGCCCTTTCGCCGTCGTCGGTTTCGCTTTGACGACCGCGCCGATTAAAACTTTCAAATTTTCGGCGAGCTTATCGCTGTCAAACGAAACTTTGCCGACAGGTGAATGGATAACGCCGGTTTTATCAACGCGATATTCGACTTTACCGGCTTTCGTTTCTTCGATAGCCTTTTTCACGTCCATCGTAACCGTTCCTGTTTTGGGATTGGGCATCAGACCGCGAGGACCGAGGACTTTACCGAGTGAGCCGATTTTGCCCATCATATCGGGCGTGGCAATCAGCGTATCGAAATCGAGCCAGCCGCCTTTGATTTTGGCAACGATGTCATCACCGCCGACAAAATCCGCGCCGGCTTCTTCGGCTTCGCGCACTTTATCGCCTTGCGCGACAACGACGACAATCTTCGCTTTTCCGCCCAAACCGTTCGGCAGAACAATCGTTCCGCGAACAAGTTGATCGGCTTTGCGCGGATCAACGCCGAGCCACATTGTTAATTCAACCGTTTCATCAAAGTTTGCAAAGGCAACTTCTTTGACTTTTGCGATGCCTTCATCAAGCGTATATTTTTTGTGCAACTCGATTTTCTCTAAAGCTGCACGGTATTTTTTACCTTTTTTAGCCATTTTATCTCCTAGGTTTTAACGAAAAATCGAATAGATTTTTCTCCCTTGAGATGTGAAATGCCGGAATTTACTGGATTATTCATCCCTCATCCCTCATCCCTCATCCCTCAATTGTCAATCCCATACTTACCGCCGTGCCGGAAATCGTTTTAACCGCCGATTCGAGATTTGTTGTATTCAAATCTGTCATCTTTTTCTTGGCAATTTCCTCGATTTGCGCGGGCGAAATAGTTCCGACTTTTTCACGATTCGGTTTGCCCGAACCTTTTGCCAAGCCGATTGCCTTGCGAATCAAATCTGCGGCAGGCGGCGTTTTCGTTTCAAATGAAAACGAGCGGTCGGCATAAACCGTAATCACCACCGGAATTTTCATATCCGGATCGTCGTTTTGCGTTTTGGCGTTGAACGCCTTGCAAAACTCCATAATATTTACGCCGTGTTGTCCTAAAGCCGGACCAATCGGCGGCGCGGGATTAGCTTTTCCCGCCGGAATTTGTAACTTAATGTAACCTGTTATTTTTTTAGCCATTTTTTGATTTACGATTTCGAGTTTTTATCTCGAAAATGTCCTCATCCTATAATATATGGGATTTGGGAATGCAGATTGCAGATTAAAAAAGTAAAGAAATCCGCATTCCCAAATCCCAAATCCCAAATCCCAAATCGAAATTATTCTTCTTCAGCAAAAGTAACTTTTTCAACTTCTAAGAAATTTAATTCATATGGAGTCGAGCGTCCGAAAATTGTAATCGAAACTTTCAAAGTAGTTTTTTCTTCGTTCACTTCTTCGACTTTGCCCGTAAAACTCGCAAAAGGTCCTGATTTAATACGGACAACTTCGCCGACCTCATAGGAGAATTTCGGTTTCGGTTTTTCGGTCGCAACTTCGATGTTGTGAACAATCTGGTCAACTTCGCCCTGCGTCAACGGAGTCGGATGTTTTCCACCCAGAAAACCCGTAACTTTCGGCGTTGATTTAATCGCGTGAAAGACATTATCGGGAATTCGTCCGCGCTCGTCGCATTCGATTTCGACCAAAACGTAACCGGGGTAAAACATTCGCTCGGAAACATATTCCTTGTTTCCGCGCATCTCGACAACCTTTTCCTTCGGCACGAGAACGCCAGTAATCATTTCGCCAAGTTGTAAATCACGAATCCGTGCATTTAAACTTTCGACAACTTTATTCTCGTGTCCCGAATATGTGTGGATAAAATACCACTGTCTCATTATTTTTATATCCCGGCAATTTTATTGACGAGCCACGTCAGCCCTTCTAAAACGTAAGTCCAACCTTTATCAATTAAAAATAGATATGAGGCAAAAAACAAGACATTAACGATAACGATAATTGTCGTATTCTTCACATCATTCGACGAAGGAAAAGTTGTTTTATTCAACTCCTCGCGCGTTTCACGCACGAATGTCCCAACGCCGCCCTTATCTTTTTTGTCTAAGGTGTCAATTGTTTCTGACACTTGTTTATCTCCTTAAAATTTGGTGGCAGGGGTATCAGGACTCGAACCCGAACCTAAGGTTTTGGAGACCTCCATGCTAACCATTGACACCATACCCCTA
Source organism: Acidobacteriota bacterium (assembly GCA_031409875.1). Taxonomy (GTDB): domain Bacteria; phylum Acidobacteriota; class Blastocatellia; order Pyrinomonadales; family Pyrinomonadaceae; genus CALMEH01. Next base: position 25,317 of record JANNYB010000036.1, read on the forward strand.
AGAATATTTTGGATTTGGAATTTCGGATTGCGGAATTGAAAGTTTAATTCAATCCGCAATCCGACATCCCAAATCCGCAATAAAAATTATTTATTTTCCCGATGCAAAGTGTGGCAACGGCAACGGCGGCAAAACTTTTTGAATTCCAACCTTGCGGGTGTATTCTTTTTGTTTTTGGTCGTTACATAATTGCGCTCTTTACATTCGGTGCATTGCAAAATTATGTTATCTCTTGGCATAAATCTAAATTCCATATTCCAGATTCCAAATTTCAGATTTAATTTGCAATCTGGAGTTTGGAATCTGGAATTATTTAATTACTCAACAATATCGGAAACCGTTCCTGCGCCGACTGTTCTGCCGCCTTCACGAATGGCGAATCTCAAGCCTTTTTCCATCGCAATCGGTGCGATTAATTCGATTTCCATCTGAATATTGTCGCCCGGCATCACCATTTCTACTCCTGTCGGCAAGTTCGCTACGCCCGTTACATCCGTTGTTCTGAAATAGAATTGCGGTCTGTATCCCGTGAAAAATGGTGTGTGTCGTCCACCTTCTTCTTTCGTCAAAACATACGCTTCGGCTTTGAATTTCGTGTGCGGTTTGATCGTTCCCGGTTTCGCAATTACTTGTCCGCGCTCGATTTCTTTACGTTCAACTCCGCGTAGCAACAAGCCGACATTATCGCCCGCTCTGCCTTCGTCCAGCAGTTTTTTGAACATTTCAACGCCCGTGCAGACTGAGTTTCGCGTGTCTTTAATACCGATGATTTCCACCGCTTCATTGACTTTGACAATTCCGCGCTCGATTCTTCCCGTTGCTACCGTGCCGCGTCCTTGAATCGTGAAAATATCTTCCACCGGCATCAGAAAAGGTTTCTCCGTATCGCGTGCCGGTGTCGGTATAAAATCATCTACCGCCTGCATTAATTCGTCAATCTTCGGCTCCCACGCCGCATCGCCTTCCAACGCTTTCAATGCGCTTCCTTGCACAATCGGTGTGTCGTCGCCCGGAAATTCATAGCTCGAAAGCAATTCGCGGATTTCCATATCAACGAGTTCCAACAATTCATCGTCGTCCACCATATCCACTTTGTTCATAAACACAACCATCGCCGGAACTCCGACTTGGCGTGCCAACAAAATGTGTTCACGAGTTTGCGGCATCGGTCCGTCCGTTGCTGCCACGACCAGAATCGCACCGTCCATCTGTGCCGCGCCGGTAATCATATTCTTGACATAATCGGCGTGTCCCGGACAATCAACGTGGGCATAATGCCGATTCGCCGTCTCATATTCAACGTGCGATGTCGCAATCGTAATCCCGCGAGCTTTTTCTTCCGGCGCATTGTCAATCGAAGCAAAATCACGAAATACCATCTTCGCATTATGCTTACTCATCACCTTCGTAATCGCCGCCGTCAACGTCGTTTTCCCGTGATCAACGTGTCCAAT
>JANNYB010000037.1:0-30297 GCA_031409875.1 Acidobacteriota bacterium
AAAAAAAATGCCAAATCCGAAACGAAGACACAGTCATTCACGAACACGCCAACGTCGCGCCCACGATGCGCTGACAGCACCGCAGTTTTATTTAGACAAGGAAACGGGCGAACCGAAAGTTCCGCACCGCGTTGACCCGAAAACCGGAATGTATAAAGGTCGCCAAATTATAGACGTAAAAAACTCTGAATAGTTAACAGCAAGTTTTCAGCAGTTGCAGAAAGTTTTGAAACTACCGGAACTTCCTGTCAACTTTCTGCAACTCGCCAAACTTATGAATAATGCAGGTATCATCGGAATGGGACACAGTTTTCCCGACGGCATTTTAACCAATGCCGATTTGGAAAAGATTGTTGAAACTTCGGATGAATGGATATTTTCGCGCACCGGAATTAAGCAACGGCACAAAGCCGCCGCGAACGAATATACTTCGCAGTTCGGCACAAAAGCCGCGCGACTTGCGATTGAACGTGCCGGTTTGAAGGCGGAAGATATTGACCTTATCATCTGCGCGACGACTACGCCTGACCAAATAATGCCTTCGACAGGCGCGTTGATTCAAGCTCAACTCGGCGCAGTAAATGCGGCGGCAATGGACGTTTTTGCCGCTTGTTCGGGGTTTCTTTACGGAGTTACGATGGTCGAATCAATGATTCGCACCGGACAAATCCGTTATGCTTTGGTTATCGGCGCGGAAGTTTTGACGAAATACGTTGATTACACCGACCGCGGAACGTGCGTTATTTTCGGCGATGGCGCGGGCGCGGCTGTTTTAGGTCCGGTTGAAGAAGGCAAAGGAATTTTAGCCACGAAAATTCGTTCCGACGGATGTTACGCCGAAGCCTTGTATGCGCCCGGCGGCGGGACGAAACTCGGCACGACGCACGAAACGATTGACAACCGTGATCATTTTTTCAAGATGAAAGGCAACGAACTTTTCAAAGTCGCGGTGCGCTCAATGGCTGATATTTCGGCGGAAATGCTTGAAAAAGCAGGTTTTACGGTTGACGATGTTGACCTCGTAATTCCGCACCAAGCGAATCAAAGAATTACCGATGCCGTCGCCTCGCGTTTGAAACTGCCGGAAGAAAAAGTGTATTCAAACATCGCTTTTCACGGTAATACTTCGTCCGCTTCGATTCCGATTGCTTTGGACGAATGTATCCAATCAGGCAAAATCAAGGAAGGAAGTTTAGTTTTATTGACAGCTTTCGGCGGCGGCGTAACTTGGGGCGGAACGGTGATTAGGTTTTAAAATTTTTGGGAGGTGAAAACGGTTATGCAAACTTTAAGCGACCAAAAAATTGATTTAATGGTTGAAATCTCCAAATTGGATAAAGAAGAGTCTGTCCAACAGGTGAAACATTTTGTGAGTTATTTGAAAAAGCGTCCGACAAAAAAACAACTGGAAATGCTGAAAGAATTATCAACCACAATCGGCGAAAAAACTGACATTGAAGAAATTATCCGCGAACAAAATTGGAAACCTGCGAGCAGAGAAGAAATAGATGAGATTTTAAAAGATTTTGATTGGCAAATTTCAGATGAAGATTTTATCGAACTACTGAAAAATATTTAAACTTTATGATTTTTCTTTTCGATACAAATATCATCCTAATTTATTTACGAGAGCAATTTGCAAAACAAATAATTGAGACGGTCTATAATCCGTTTAATGTGGCAAACAAATTAGTTATTTCCGTTATTTCGATTGGTGAATTACGAGCCATTTCCATAAGAAACAAGTGGGGCAGTTCCAGAATTCAAAAAATGGAATTGTTTTTGAAGAAATTTGCCATTATAGACATAAACAAGCAAGATATTTTGAATTGTTACGCCGAAATTGACGCATTTAGTCAAGGCAAATTGGAAAGCAAAAAGTCAAATTTTACCGCGAGAAATATGGGCAAAAACGATATTTGGATTGCGGCGACGGCTTCAGTTTTGGACGCGACTTTGTTGACGACTGATAATGATTTTAACCATTTGCACGATGAATTTTTACAGGTTGCAAAGATTGATTTGAATATTTGATGGCTAAATTAGCTTACATATTTCCGGGACAAGGCTCGCAAGCCGTTGGAATGGGCAAAGATTTATGCTCAAATTTTGCCGTTTCGCGTGAGGTTTTTGAAGAAGCCGATGACGCGCTTGAGTTTTCGCTTTCCGAGATGTGTTTTAATGGAACGGCGGAAGATTTGGCGTTGACGGCGAACACGCAACCGGCGATTTTAACGACTTCGATTGCGGCATTTCGGGCGATGGAAGCGGAAGGTTTTCCGATGCCGGATTTTGTTGCCGGACATAGTTTAGGCGAATATTCGGCGTTGGTTGCGGCAAATGCTGTTCGTTTTTCTGATGCGGTGCGAACTGTTCGCAAGCGCGGAACGTATATGCAAGAAGCCATTCCCGTCGGAATTGGCGCAATGGCGGCGATACTTGGTTTGCCGCTCGAAACGATTGAAATTGCTTGCGAAGAAGCGCGTGAAGGCGAAGTTTGTTCGCCGGCGAATATCAATTCGCCATCGCAAATCGTGATTGCGGGAAATGTGGAAGCGGTTGACCGTGCGATTGAAATTTTGAAAGAACGCGGCGCAAAGCGAGCGATAAAACTTAATGTTTCCGCGCCGTTTCATTGCGATTTGATGTTTCCAGCGCAGGAGAAATTGGCGAAAGATTTACAGGAAATTAACTTCAATGATTTAAGATTTCCAATTATTGAAAATGTTTCCGCCGATGCAAATACGAATGGCGCGAGAGTTGAAATCGCTCTGACCGAACAAGTTTCAAATCCGGTGCGTTGGGCGCAATCAATTGAAACTTTATTAGCGCAAGAAGTTGAAACATTTATCGAAGTCGGAGCGGGAAAAGTTTTATCGGGTTTGGTTCGCCAAATCAATCGAGATGTTCGCTGTTTGAATGTCGAAAATACAGAAAGTTTGAGAAATAGTTTACAGGAAGTTGCAGGCAGTTAACAGATAGTTGCAGACAGTTTTTATAAACTCTGCAACTTTCTGAAAACTATCTGCAACTATCCGCAACTTTAAAAAATAGGAGAAATTATGTCAGAAGTTCAAGAAAAAATTAAACAAATTATTGTTGACGAATTAGGCGTTGACGAAGCGGAAGTAACGGAAAATGCGCGTTTTATCGAAGATTTAGGCGCAGATTCATTGGATTTGGTCGAACTCGTAATGCGTTTTGAAGAGGAATTCGACATCGAAATTCCCGACGAAGACGCAGAAAAAATCCAAGCCGTCCGCGATGCTTACGCTTACGTCGAACAACACAAAGGGTAAAATCAAGTGAGATGTGAAAACTGAGAGGTGAGATTTTTCTTACTTCTCAGTTCTCACATCTCACTTCTCAATTATTTATGAAACGTCGTGTAGTTGTAACCGGACTCGGAATGGTTACGCCGGTCGGCAATGACGTGCCGACAACTTGGGACGCGCTCAGACGCGGAGTGAGTGGCGCAGATCAAATCCAAAAGTTTGACACGGAAAAATTTGATGTCAAATTCGCCTGTGAAGTCAAAAACTTCAGCGCGGAAGACTTTCTCGATAGAAAGGAAGCGCGGCGAATGGGCGCGTTCACGCATTTTGCGATTGCCGCTTCGGATGAAGCGGTGCGCGACAGCGGGTTAAAGATTGACGAATCGAACGCCGAAATGATCGGAACTTATATCAGTTCGGGCATCGGCGATTTTTGGGCGATTGAGCGTGAACACGAAAAACTTTTAAAATCAGGTCCGGGCAGAGTTTCGCCGTTCTTTATTGTTTCGGCGATTGTTAATCTTGCGGCAGGAAACGTCTCGATTCGGCACGGCGCAAAAGGTCCGAATTCGGCGACCGCGACGGCTTGTTCAGCAGGCGCACACGCGATTGGCGACAGTTTTCGGATAATCGAACGCGGTGATGCGGACGCGATGATTTGCGGCGGCGCGGAATCGGCAATTACACCGATGTCGGTTGCCGGATTTGCTTCGATGCGTGCGCTTTCAACCAGAAATGACGATCCGCAACACGCTTCGCGCCCGTTTGACGCAACACGCAACGGTTTTGTTATCGGCGAAGGCGCGGGATTGTTGATTTTAGAAGAATTGGAATTTGCAAAAGCGCGTGGCGCAAAGATTTACGCCGAAATTGTCGGTTACGGAATGAGCGGCGACGCTTTTCACGTTACGATGCCGGACGAAACCGGAAGCGGCGCAATTCGCGTGATGCAGAAAGCCTTGAAAGATGCCGGAATTTTGCCAGAACAAATCGGCTACATTAACGCGCACGGAACTTCTACGCCGTATAACGATAAGTTTGAAACGCTCGCCATCAAAAAAGTTTTCGGCGAACGCGCCTACAAACTTCCCGTCAGTTCGACCAAATCAATGACCGGACACGCACTCGGCGCGGCGGGCGGAATCGAAGCCGTAATTTCGATTAAATCAATCGTTGAAAACCAATTGATGCCGACCATAAACTACGAAAATCCCGATCCCGAATGCGATTTGGACTACATTCCAAACGAACCGCGCAACGCAGAAGTCGAATATGTTCTCTCAAACAGTTTCGGTTTCGGCGGCACGAATGCGTGTTTGATTTTTAAGCGTTATACTGAGTAATTATGAACACTCAAACGACAATCGAAGCAGAAAATATCAAGGCGGTAAAACTGCATCGGTTTCGGGACGAGATTTATTATCCCGAATCGCACGATGATGATCTGGGTGAATCGGCATTACATTACAAGTTGCTTTCGGTTTTTTTCTTTTTGTTGGAAACGCATTTGTCGGTAAATTCCGATGTCGCGGTTGCCGCAAATATGAATTTGTATTATGAAGAGGGCAATTCTTACAAATATTATACGCCCGATTTAATGATTGCTTTCGGCGCAAAAAAATATCATCGGCAGGTTTATAAATTGTGGGAAGAAACAGTTTTTCCGCAAGTTGTTTTTGAAATCGCTTCAGACGGCACGTTTGAAAATGATTTGGGCGGAAAACGGCTCGATTATGCGAGATTAGGCGTTGAAGAGTATTATTTGCTTGATCCCGAACGCGAATATTTGCCGTCGCCTTTGATGGCTTTTCATCGTCAAAATGGACGACTGCTTTCAGCGGATGTTGTAAATAATCGCGTTTTATCGCCGCTTTTGAATATCGAAATCGTTGACACAGGCAAATCGTTTCGTCTTTTTAATCCAAACACGAAAGAGTTTTTGCAAGCGGTTTTGACGGGCGAGGAATAATTTGTAAAAGCGTTTCATCCATTTGTCGGGTGAAACGCTTTTATTTTGTGAAGTGAATGAATGGTCATTCATTTTTGAATTTAATCGAAAAAAATATTAGAATAAAGTTAATCTGAAATTTGAAATCTCAAATTTGAAATTTTTATGAAAATTATCGTTTTAATGAAACAAGTTGCCAACAAAGACGCGGTTTTGCGTGTTAGCGGCGATGAAAAATGGATTGACGAATCGAATATTTCGCAACAGACGAACGAATCGGACGGTTACGCGCTCGAAGAATCTTTGCGGATGAAAGAAGCGAAAGGCGAAGGCGAAGTTATCGTTTGCACACTCGGCGCACAAACAGCGAAAACCGTGATAAAAGATGCGCTGGCTCGCGGTGCGGACAGAGCGATTCACGTTGTTGCGGATAATGTAAATCAACTTTCGCCGTATCAAATTGCGAAAGCGATTGCCGATGCGATTCGTGATGAAAATGCGGATTTGGTTTTCACGGGCTTGCAATCGGACGATGCGAGTTACGGACAAACCGGCGTGATTTTGGCGGAATTGTTGAATATTCCGCACGCGACAATTGTTATTGAAGTTGATCGCGCAAGTTTGACCGATTCGTCTTTGCGAATCAAACGCGAACTCGAAAGCGGTTGGTATCAATGGTTTAAATACAATTTGCCCGCGCTTTTGACGATTCAATCGGGCATTTCGCAAATTCGTTACGCGAGTTTGAAAGGCATTATGGCGGCGAAAAAGAAAGAAATTAAAGAAGTTACGCTATCAATCGAAAACTTTGCCGGAGCGCAGAAAATTGAGAAAGTTTATTTGCCTTTGAAACTCAAACAAACGCAAATGCTCGGCAACGGCGATGTCAGAGCCGGCGCGATTGAATTGGTTGAGAAATTAAAAACGGAGGTGCGCGTTATATGATTTTAGTTTTTATTGAACACAAAAATTGCGTATTAAATAAAGTTTCGCTCGAAGCGATTGCAGCGGCGCAAGGAATTGGGAAAGATTTAAATCTCAAAGTTGCGGCGGTTTTGCCGTGCGATAAAGATTGTGATTTAGCAAACACAATCGCGCAATATAATCTCGAAAAAGTTATTGTGGCGAAAAATGACAAGCTCGGAATTTATACGCCGGACGCTTACGCCGATGCTTGGGAAGAAATTATCAAGCGGGAAAATCCGACATATATTGTGATGTCGCACAGCTATCAAGTGCGCGATTTTGCGCCGAAAGTTGCGGCAAGACTCGGCAGAGAAGTCGTTGGCGATTGCATTCGATATAAAGCGGACGGCGGAAAATTGGTTTTGACGCGCCGAATTTTTCTCGGCAAATTGGATGCAGACGTTACCGTCGGCGGCGATGCACCGTATTTCGTTACGTTCCAATCGGGCGCGTTTCGCGGCGATAATGCCGAGAAAGGAAGCGCACAAATTGAATCAATCGAAGTAAATGTCGGCGACGTGCGGATGGTTGCCGAAGAACCTTTTCAAGAAGCGAAAGCGTCGGTTGACCTGACGAAATCGGAAATTATCGTAGCGGTCGGTCGCGGTATAAAATCGCAGGAAAATATTGCGATTGCACAAGGTTTGGCGGATGTTTTGGGCGCAGATTTGGCGGCATCGCGTCCGATTTGCGACAGCGAATGGTTGCCGATTGATCGGCAAATCGGTTCTTCGGGACAAACCGTTGCGCCGAAAGTTTATATCGCACTCGGCATCAGTGGCGCGATTCAGCACATCGTCGGAATGAAAAACGCGACAACGATTATCGCCATCAACAAAGACGCGGAAGCACCGATTTTCGACATCGCCGATTACGGCATCGTCGGCGATTTGTTTGAAGCCGTTCCGGTTTTGGTTGAAGAAATCAAAAAAGCAAAAGCGTAGCTTTGCAAGGCAAAAGTAAAAAGGCAAAAGGCAAAACTTTGAATTCGATTTCAGTTTTGCCTTTTTGCTTTTTGCTTTTTGCTTCAAATCCTTTCGCAATCTTACTTTGGTAATTCAACACGCACTTTTTTTTGCTCGCGCTGTCGTCTGGCGAGTTCCAACGAGTATTTCAGATTATAGTTTTTAAGATTTGGTTGAATTTTTTTGCCTTGCTCAAAATCCGCTTCTGCTTCGGCTAATTTTCCCTGTAAAGTATAGACAATTCCTCGATCTATAAAATAAAGACCACTTTTTTCGCCGGACATTTCAATCGCTTTGGTGTAAGCGGAAATTGATTCGTCAAGGTCGCCAAAAATCATTTTATGACGCGCAAGAGCGATGTAAGCGATTGCAGTTGGTTGCAGTTCAATTGATTTTTCAATTGCCCAAAGTTGTAGGTCGGGTTTTTCAATCATTCCGTAATCCGAACTCAAATTAACAAGTGCCATTACTGCCGCGCTTTTCAAACTTGCCAATTTTTGAACAGAGATTTTATTATCTTTTTTGGCTTCGTCATATCGCCGGATAACTTCGCGTAAATCATCAATTGAACCTTGAAAGTCATCGTTATTACGTTTTGCATGCGAGCGGCTTATTAAAAGTTGAGAATCATCTGCGTCATAAGTCAAAGCCACCGTATAATCTTTAATTGCGTCGGTTTGATTATCAAAATGCCGTGATTGAAGTTCGGCGCGATAAGTGTAGCTTCGTTTGTTTTTGAAACCGTTTTCGATTGCCAGATTCACATCTTCCAAAATCGCTTTGAAAAACGGTAAAATCTCTTCTTCCGACATCGAGCCTTTTTCCTTAACTTTCTTGATCAGCATCGAATTGCGAAGCCGGGCGCGTTCAAAATAGGCTTCGCCATATTTCGGATTCAACAGCAAAGCCGATTCAACGTCTGCAAATGCGCCTTTCAAATCGCGCTGATTGTTGCTTTTGGCGCGGCTTCTTTCGAGCAAGGCTTCAGTGTAGGAAGAATTTAAATTTAAGGCTTCATCAAAAAGCGGAATTGCCTCGACATATTTTCCGCTTTTCATCATTTCTACGCCTTTGTCGTAAAATTCTTCAGCCGTTTGCTGTGAAAATGCCGAAGCGTAAAACAAACAAAGCACAAATGAAACCGAAATAGTTTTGAATATGGTTTTCATAAATTTTAACCCAGATTCTTCGCGGCAAACTCCCAATTCAGCAACTTATCAATCACCACGTTGACGTAATCGGCACGTTTGTTTTGGTAATCGAGATAGTAGGCGTGTTCCCAAACGTCAATTGTTAAAAGCGGTTTGAGTTTTTGCGTCAACGGATTGTCGGCATCTTCGGTTTTGATGATTGAGAGTTTGCCTTTTTTATCGGCGACGAGCCAACTCCAACCTGTTCCGAAAGTTGTGATTGACGCATCGGCAAAGGCTTTCTTAAAAGTATCGAAATCGCCGAAAGATTGGTTGATTTTGTCCATCAATTTGAGCGAAGGTTTGCCGCCGCCATTCGCCTTCATCGAATTCCAATAAAAAGAATGATTCCACACCTGCGAAGCCATATTAAACAGGCTTGGGCTGTTAATATTTGATTTATCTTTGTAAGTTTTCATCATAATTTCTTCCAAAGACGCTTCGGCAAGCGGCGTTCCGGCAGTTAATTTATTGACCGGATCGAAATAACCTTTGTGATGTTTGTTGTAATGAATATTGACAGTTTGCGCGGAAATAATTGGCGCAAGCGCATTTTCGGTATATGGTAACGGCGGAAACTCACGCGGTTTTGCTTTGCCGATAATCGCCGGAAAACCCGACACAATTGCCGTTCCGATAGATATTGCTAAAAAATCTCGACGTTTCATAATGCTTTAAATCTACCACAAAATCGTTGCAAAATGGAGCGTAAATATTAAAGCCTAGTGTGTTGAAAAGTTTTGAGTCCCGCCTTTAGGCGGCTTTCCGCCAGCGAAGCGCGGCGGTTGCCTGCTAAAGCAGGGACTCAAAACGCGAAACAAAATCTGACAAAACTTCTATGGTGTCGGGGCTTTTTTCGGGGCGCGTTCGATGTGCGAGGCAGAAAGCCACGCGGCGAGCTTGCCGACATCGTTGCGATATTTGTTGCCGACGACACCTTTTAAGATGCGGTGGGCAATCATTCCGCGACGGATTGCCGCGCCCAAATCGGCGGTTGCTTCGACTCGTTCGTCAATCGCCGTGCCGGTCGCGGGCAGACTCGCTTCGTAAGCATCAATATCGGCTTGCAAAGCGATCTGGAAATTTTTTGGCAACCCGTAGTCCTCAAAAGCGGTTAGATACGGTGGAAGTTCGATGATAAACGCATTGGCGAGGGCAAGCATTCCGGCATCGTTTATATTGCGCTGGACGCGGAAAATCTCGGTAATGCCCGGAAATTGATAAACCATCGAACGCGCCGTCCGCACGATTTCATACAACGCTTCGCGCAGATTTTCGCGGGCAGTTTCCTTGCCGGAAAAGGCAAATCCCGAACTGCCGAAACCTGCCGCTTGGTCGGCGGCAAATTGCTCGATTAAAGCGATTACTGCCGAAATTTCGGCAAACTGGATGCCGCCAATGCTTGCGGGCGGAAAATCCGCGACATTATCAAACCCAAATTGCCGTTCGCGCAAAAATGTTTCATATCTATATCTTTCTTGGTCATTCATAACAAATATTTCTCCTCTAAGTTAATTTATTAGTGTCGGTGGACAGAATAATTTTTAAGAAAATCTATCCACGAATCACACGCGCACACACGAATCAAAACCACGCTTTTCGGGCTTTTTCGTGTCTTTCGTGCTTTTCGTGGATAGATTCTTCCATAAAATAAAACTGTCCGCTTACTTAAATCCGAATTATCTCTGCTATCTGCAATTTTTCTGCGCTATCTGCAATTTATCTCTGCTATCTGCAATTTTTCAATGCTAAGTTGATGGACAGAATAATTTTTATGACTATCCACGGAAAACACAGAAAACACGGAATTAAACCATCAATGTTTTAGTGCTTTTTCCGTGTATTCTGTGTTTTCTGTGGATAGATTCTTCCATTCTGCAATTTTTCATCGCTATCTGCATTTTCACGAATTTTCAAACAAATTATTCTGATTATTCGCCTTCGCCTTCTGCGCTCGTTTCGTAACTTCTTATCGCCAAAGGCGATTAACATTATAGCCTAGCGAGAATCGCTAGGAAACGTCATAAATAATAATCCGTCGCTGAAGGCGACAAACAATTCTGCAAACTTTAATCCCAAACATATTGCTCATCATATTCAATTTCGTATTTATTCAACCACGCCCGATATTCGCTTTTGTAATCGTGTTTCTGATGATGTTCTTTTTGCGTTTTGATGTAATTGGAAATCATTTCAACCTGCGTTTGTCCGATTGAAAACGCTCCGTAACCTTTCTGCCAATAAAAATTGCTGTAATTTGTGTTTTGTTCTTTCACCCAAACCGAACTGTCGCGTTTGATGTCGCCAATCAAATCCGGCACATCAATTTTCTTCGGTAAAGAAACAAGCAGATGAATATGATTTGCCGTTCCGCCACCGACAATCAATTTTGCGCCGTTATTTTCGGCAATGCCGTGAATGTAACCGAACAAACCGTCTTCAATTTCAGGCGCAATCAAGTCGGCACGATTCTTTGTCGAGAAAACAATGTGAGCCAACATTTTAAATAATGATTGCGGCATAAATAATTATCCATTTTAAAAGTTCCGTCGCCAACGGCGACAAACATTATAGCCTATGGTGAAACCATAGGTTTTTGCAAAGATTTTGTTCTGTCGCTGAAAGCGACAAACATTTCATCATTTATTGTTCATCGCCAAAGGCAATTAACAATATAGCATTGGTTTTTAACAATATAGCATTGGTTTTCATCGCCAAAGGCGATTAACAATATAGCGTAGGGTGAAACCCTACGTCAGTCCAATCAAAGCGTCCTGTCGCTGAAGGCGACAAACATCAAATAGTTTTTTGTTCGTCGCCTTCAGCGACGGAATTTCAACGCATCTTTTCCTAGCGATTCTCGCTAGGCTATAATGTTCGTCGCCTTCAGCGACGGATTCTCAACGCATCTCGTCCTAGCGATTCTCGCTAGGCTATAATGTTTGTCATCTTCGATGACGCGGAAGTTGGAGAGAATCTCGTCGAAACAAATATTGGCGTGGTCGTCCCACGTCCAAGTGTCAACAAAAGCCTGCGCCTGGGCGCGGTCTTCGTTGCCGATGTTGTTGTAAATCTGATTGTAATTGCGCTTTGAATTAAACGGCGGATCAATGTAGCACAAATCAACCGTTTCATCGCGCACGAATTTGCGTAAGACATCAAGATTATCACCGTAGAAAAGTTTGTTCATTGCTGTTTATTTTGGGCGGCGCGATAGTTTTTCAGAAATTCTTCGGTTTGTTTGCGCGTTTCGCCTTGACGGGCGATTATTCTGATAAGGTCGCCCGCTTCGATTCGCGCGGCACGTTCGTAAAAATCTTTTGCTTCTTCGGGCGGCATATCGGCAATCACTTCATCTAATCCTTCGATCATTTCAGGGTTTCTGTATTTGGCGTGGACGTATGCCCCAGCCATGCTCTCCGCCAATTCCTCAAACTTAGTGTCGCGCTCTTCTTCAACGCGGCGCAGGTTTTGATACGATTCATATTCATTGGCAAGTGCCTGCTCGCCTCTTTCGATAGCTTTATTTAGTTCTCTGAGAAGCCGCCTGCCTTCGGGTTGCGCTTTGGGCGGCAGGAATTTTAACTGCTCAACCATTTCGTCACGCTCGGCAATCTGCTCGGTCAAAAACACCAAGGCTTGATTGTAATTTTCGTCCATTGGATATTCTTTTTGTTTCATAGCGGTTTTGAATCGGGCGGCAGGGCGATGTAACACAAATCAACCGTTTCATCGCGGACGAATTTGCGTAAGACATCGAGATTATCACCGTAGAAGAGTTTGTTCATTTTGGGTTGCCTCTAACGAGTTTGTGCAATGATTTAACTATCTTTTTTGCGCGATGTCAAGGAATAATTGGAGCGCAATAATTGGAGCGCAATAATTGGAGCGCAGGCATCTTGCCAGCCCGTTAGAGCGAAGCAAGAACGGCAAACGCCGCAGAGAAAATCAAATTTATTTAATGTGCGGCGTTTCCGCGCCTGTTCTCGCAAAGCCTCGAACGCGCGGGCAGGCAAGATGCCTGCGCTCCCAGTTTTAAACGGATTCGCCGATTGCTTCGTCAAAGATTTGAAGCGCGACATCTACATTTTCTTTCGTTAAAATCAACGGCGGCGACCAGCGGATTGTGGAAGTTCCGCAACCTAAGATAATCAAACCGCGGTTGAAGCAAGCCATTTCGATTTTGTCGCGCAGTTCGCCGTCGGGTTCGCCCGTTTCTTTGACGAATTCAACGCCGAGCATCATTCCGAGTCCGCGAACATCGCCGATTTGTTTGTATTTCGTTTGCAATGAGCGCAAGCCGTCTTCGAGATATTTGCCGACGGTTGCCGAGTTTTCGACTAAACCGTTTTCGAGCAGTTCAATCGTTTTCAGCGCAGACGCAATGCACACCGGATTTCCGCCAAAAGTCGAAGCGTGTGCGCCTTTGTGCCAATCCATAATGTCGGCACGCGCAATGCACGCGCCAATCGGCAAGCCCGAACCGATGCCTTTGGCAACGCACAAAATGTCGGCTTTCACGCCTTCGTGATGATCAAGCGCGAACATTTTTCCGGTTCTGCCCATTCCGCTTTGAACTTCGTCAACAATCAGCATAATGCCGTGTTTATCGCAGATTTCACGCAAAGCTCGAACAACCGAAGTCGGCGCGGGAATATATCCGCCTTCACCTTGGACGACTTCGAGAACGATTCCGGCAACTTCTTCGGGCGGCGTGGTCGTGTTGAAAAGACGATTTTCAATCCAATCAATCGTGCCTTGACAACATTCGCCGTCGTCGCATTTGCCCAAATTAAACGGACATCGGAAACAATTCGGATACGGAACGTGCGTTACATCAAGTGCTTGGCGCATAAATCCGAGACGTTGAGCGCGTTTCGATGATGTCAGCGAAAGTGCGCCGAGCGTTCGCCCATGAAATGAGCCGAAAAACGAAATGAATTTTTGTCGGCGCGTGTGATACATCGCCAATTTCAAAGCGGTTTCAATCGCTTCCGCGCCGCTGTTTGCAAAATGCGTTTTCGTGTCGCCTTCAATCGGGCAAATCTCGCTGAGTTTTTTGCCCAAATCGGGCATTTGTTTGTAAAAATAATCCGTGCCGCAAAGGTGAATTAAGGTTTCGGCTTGTTTCGTAATCGCTTCAACGATTTCAGGGTGGCAATGTCCGGTCGAGCAAACCGCAACTCCGGCGTTGCAATCTAAAAAGACGTTTCCGTCCGGGTCTTCAATCCAAACGCCGTAACCACGTTCGGCAACGAGTTTGTAATCAGGTCGCGGATAACTCGGCGTAACATATTTTGCGTCTGCGTCAATAATTTCCTGCGCTTTCGGTCCCGGCAGCGCGGTTTTGATAATCGGTTTTTGTAAATCTGTTGTCGGTGTCATAAATTTTTCCTCTTGTGGTGAATAAAACTTACAAAACAATGCGCGAAATCGGATGGAAAATCTCAAAAGCTGATTGAAAACTCTTAATCATTAGTTTTTGTCATCAAAGATGACTAACATTATAGCCTAGCGAGAATCGCTAGGTATAAAATGAATCCCGACTGCTCGCTGAAGGCGAGCAACATTATACGCTTAATTGTTCGACGCTTTCAGCGTCGGGCGTATTGATTATCGAAAACCTAGCGATTCTCGCTAGGCTATAATGTTTGTCGCCGTTGGCGACCTAAACTAATTTTCAAACAATTTCTCAACGCGAGTTCTTTTCTCTATCGGCATTCAGCTTCTCCAAAAATTTCGCCGCACGTTCGGGAAACGAGCGCATTCTTTCGAGCGTTACTTCACGCGAATTCGACATCATATACGGATGCCGACGTTTAAGTGCTTGCGGCGGAATTTGTGTGTTTTCGGTTGTTTCGTTTGGAGTTTTATTCATATTTCTATCTCCTCATTAAAATTGGTTTTTTGTGGCGTTTCGGACAAGGAAAAATCTAGTCGCCCGCGAAAAGATTCGGGCGCGTGATTGAAGGTCTGAGCTTGGCAGTCGAACGCGGTGTCATAGCGATTTGATGCTGATAATATAACAGATTTTCCGAAAAGGCGGAAGCCTGCGCGTAAGCAAGGGCGGAAATATTTGCGCTTTATTGCGCCTTTGCTCACGCGCGGGCTTCCGCCTTTGATACAATATTTTTATGCAAAGTCCGAAAAAACATACGAATAAATTGATAAATGAATCTTCGCCGTATCTTTTGCAACACGCGCACAATCCCGTAAATTGGTTTGGTTGGAGCGAAGAAGCGTTTGAAAAAGCGCGAAAAGAAGACAAACCGATTTTAGTAAGCATCGGCTATTCAGCGTGTCATTGGTGCCACGTTATGGAGCGCGAATCGTTTGAAAATGAAGCGACAGCCGCGATTTTGAACGAAAATTTCGTCAATATCAAAGTTGATTTGGAAGAACGCCCGGACATTGACCAAATTTATATGACATTCGTGCAGATGACGAACGGAAGCGGCGGTTATCCGTTGAATGTTTTCATCACGCCCGACAAAATTCCTTTTTTCGGCGGCACATATTTTCCGCCCGAAGATCGTTTCAGAATGCCTTCGTTTCAAAAAGTTTTAGCGGCGATTGTCGAATCGTGGCAAACTCGGCGCGATGAACTTTTGCATTCGGCAAACGATGTTTTGTTTGAAATGAAGCACGTTTCAAATCTCGAAATTTCATTCGATGAGTTGGATTTTGAACAGACGGACGCGGCTTTTGCGGAGTTTGTTAAATATTTTGATAAACAAAACGGCGGTTTCGGTGGTGCGCCGAAATTTCCGCCGCCGATGTCGCTCGAATTTTTATTGCGTTATTGGAATCGCACGGGAAACGAAAATGCGCTGGAAATGGTGAAGAAAACTTGTGTTCAAATGGCGCACGGCGGAATTTATGACCAACTCGGCGGCGGCTTTCATCGTTATTCAACTGATGCAAAATGGCTTGTGCCGCATTTTGAGAAGATGCTTTACGATAACGCGCAGCTTGCAAGAATTTATTTGCATCTTTTTTGCGCGACGAAAGACGAAGTTTATCGTCGCGTTGCGGTTGAAACTTTGGAATATGTGCGGCGCGAAATGTTGCACGAAAACGGCGGTTTCTATTCCGCGCAAGATGCTGACAGCGAAGGCGTGGAAGGAAAGTTTTTTGTTTGGACGGCGCAGGAAATCGAAGAAATTTTAGGTGCGGAAGACGCGCAAATATTTAATTTTTATTACGATGTTTCCGAAGCAGGAAATTTTGAAGAAAGCAATATTTTAAACGTCAAAAATCCTTTGCCGGAAACAGCCGAAAAAAGCAGAAAGATTTTATTTGAAGAACGCGAAAAACGAATGAAACCTTTCCGCGACGAAAAAGTTTTGACGGCTTGGAACGGTTTGGTGTTGGCAACCTTCGCGGAAGCAAGCGCGATTTTAAACTCAGATGAATATTTGCAAATCGCAAGGCGAAACGCCGATTTTATCATCGAAAATATGCAGACGGACGGATTGTTGCTCAGAACTTGGAAAGACGGAAAAGCAAAACTCGACGCTTATCTCGAAGATTACGCCAATTTTGCCGATGGTTTGATTGAGCTTTTTCAGGTTTCGGGCGAAGTGAAATATTTGCGCGAAGCACGGCGTTTGGTTGATTTGATGATTAGCGAATTCTGGGACGAAACGGCTGGCGGATTTTATTTTACGGCGAAAAACCACGAAAAACTGCTTCTTCGTTCAAAAGATTTTTATGACAACGCCACGCCTTCGGGCAATTCCGTCGCGGCGGACGTTTTGCTGAAACTTGCGCGGATTACGGGCGAAGAACATTACGAAAAATTTGCCGTAACGGTTTTGCGTCTTGTTTCGTCGCAAGTCCGCCGTTATCCGCAAGGTTTCGGGCGTGTGCTTTCCGCGCTCGAATTTTATCTTGCGCCGACAAAAGAAATCGTTATTTTGGGCGCAAAAGGAAATGATTTGGAGCGCGAAATTTGGTCGAATTATTTGCCGAATAAAGTTGTTGTGCTGGCTGAATCAGACGAAAACGCGGCTATTATTCCGCTTCTCGAAAATCGAAAAATGATTGACGGAAAACCAACCGCTTACGTTTGCGAAAATTTCGTGTGCCGCAAGCCGGTTACGAGTTTGGAAGTTTTGCGCGAACAACTACGCCGCAGAGAAAATTGAGTTTATTTAATGTGCGGCGTGAACGCGCCTGTTCTCGCAAAGCCTCGAACGCGCGGCGGGCAAGATGCCCGCGCTCCAATTAGGGAAAATTCTTCAAAACTTTTTTGACATCTTTTTCGAGGTCTTTGACGGTTTTGTTGCCGACGGCGACGTTTGACTTTTTGTTTGCGGTTTCCGTTTTATCGGTTGTTTTTTCCTTTTCGGTTGTTTTTTCCTTTTCGGTCTTTTTGTTCGCGTTATCCGAATCGGTTTTGCTTTCCTTTGCGCCGTCCGTTTTGCTTGTCGAATCTTTTTCGTTTGATTTGCTCGTTGTCGGTTTGGGCGAATCTTTCGTTGTTGAATTAGTTTCGGACGAATAATTCTTTAAAGAGTTCGATGAATTATCCGTCGAATTCGAGTTTGTGGTGTTCGACGAATTTGCCGCCGAGTTGTTTGCCGAATTCGTATTCTCGCTCGAAGAACCACCGAACGGACAACCGATTAACAAAAAACTCGAAAATATTATAAGTGCCAATGCTTTTTTCATAAATTATAAAACTCCCTTTGTGTAGTGAAGATAGTAAAAAGATTTGAATAAAGAGTCAATTTCCCAATAAAGAAAAAAAGCACGATGTCTGAAAACATCGTGCTTTAATTTTAGAGTCGAAACTAAGATTAGCTCGGCTTCTTAACATTTGTGTTAGCGGCATTATTTGCCTTGTTCGCACTGTTAGTGTTTGTATTAACAGTATTTGCAGGTTTATTTGCCATATTTCCGTTAGTTGCGTTGTTGGCACTGTTCGACATACCGTTAACCGCATTGTTAACCATATTGCCGGCTGTGTTCACACCGTTATTAACCATATTGCCGGCTGTGTTCACACCGTTTTTAACGCTGTTTGAAGCATTATTAACCATGTTTCCCGTTTCAGTTCCGGGGCAAGCCGCACCCAAAAGTCCCAATGTTAAAACTGCTGAAAGTGCAATAACTTTTTTCATTTTATTTGTGTTCTCCTAAATAATAATTAAAGATTACTAATTAAAAACTAGGGTTTCTTTTCAGTAGCTTTGTTGTCCGTAGCTTTGTTGTCCATCGCTTTGTTGTCCGTAGCTTTGTTGTCCATCGCTTTGTTGTCAGTAGCTTTGTTGTCCATCGCTTTGTTGTCCGTGGCTTTGTTGTCCATCGGTTTTGCGTTGTTCACGGGAGCGGTCGTCGTCGTGCTGTTCACTGGAGCGGTTGTCGTCGTGTTGTTCGTCGGTTTTGCGTTGTTCGTTGTCGAATTATTTGTCGCCGTATCGCCGCAAGCTGCGCCTAACGTGCCTAAAACCAATACTGCTGAAAGTGCAATTACTTTTTTCATTTCTGTGTGTTCTCCTGTCTTCTTAAAATAACTAATTTATCTATTTCTGTTTAACGACCGCCCTAAGGCAGTCTTGTTCGCAAAATTTTTCTTTCAGAAATTTTGTGAACATTGGTCAATATAAATAGCTGTAAGAGGGAAGTCAACTCAAAACTCGCTAAAAAATTCATTTTTTAAAGTTTTTTTTAATTTTTTTTTCAAACTCAGCCAAGATTCTCCGACGATTAAGGCAAATAGTCGTCCGCCGGAAAAAAAAATCTTGTTTTTATTGAATGAATTTGAAATATGACACAAAAAGAACTGTTGACTAAAGTAAAGCAGAAAAGTTATCTTTAAAAGAGAGAGTTTTTCTCCGCTCTTAAACACTTCCAACGATCTCTTAAACCTTATTCCCAATTTATGAAATCTAATAAACAAGAACAAAAATCAGGCTTGAAGTCTAATTTTTTCCAGTTAGGCGATGTAATTTTCCCGATTCTTTCGCTTGTTGCGCTCGGAATTGTATTTTTAGCGGCGATTTCAAATCTCGATTTCTGGATAAAACTGATTATATTTTTTTCCGCCGTAGTTTTTTATCTTTTATTTTTTGTGGCACTTGCAGTAGTGCAAAAAAAAAGTGGAGTTGCGGCAATGCCCGCAAACAAACCGGAAGAACTTTTCAGCGGAGAAGTGGAAAAACAGTTGCTTGCGCTCGATGATGCCGGCAAATTTTTCGGCGCATCGCTGCGAACATCGGATATGTTTCGGCTGGCTTCGAGCCGTGTGCGCGAAATCGTGCCGCATTCGGCATCTGCGCTTTTGTTGATTGATGATTTTGATACTGATTTGAAAATTATCGGTGCAAGCGGAATGAATTCGCGTGAAATGCTTGCCGTCGGACAAGTTGCGCCGAAAGGATTAGCGGGAATTAGTGCGAATTTGCGGAAAATTAGGCGTGATGAAAAACTCATTCTTGAAAAAAGCGTTTTGTCTTTTGATGTTTTGAAATCTCTCGAAACAGCGGTTGCCGTGCCGCTTTTTGAAAATGGCGACAAAGTTTTTGCGGTTTTAATGCTTTACGGCAGACACGGCGAAGAATTTGATGAAAAGGCGATAAATATTCTCGAAGCCGTCGGCGAACGAATTGCGCCGTTGTTTTTAAATGCGCTGGCTTTTGAGCGAAATCTTTTTAATGCTTTGACCGATTCTTTGACGAATTTGCCGAATGAACGTGCGTTTTTCTTGATTCTGGAAAATCAAATTGCCGAGTCGCAACGCAAACCCGAAGAACGACCGTTGACCGTGCTTTCGATTGATATTAGCGATTTTAACGAATTAAATCAGCAATACGGACACGCGACGGGCGACAAAATTTTGGCTTTTACCGCCGATATTATTCAACGTCAGCTTAGAAAAATGGATTTTCTGTCGCGTTCGGGGAGCGATGAATTTTTAGCGGTTTTGCCGACGGCAAACGAAAACACGACGCACGAAATCATCGAACGGCTCGAACGAACATTTCAAACCGCGCCTTTTCAAATTTCCGACGGCAAAAAACAATTTCTAAAATTAAACATCGGCGCGGCAATAATTTTCAAACACGGCGAAACCGCCGCCGAACTTCTCCAAAACGCCCGCCTTAAAAAAATAACTGCCAAAGCCGGACACGAAGCGAAAATCATCTGGTTTCCGAAAGAATTCATTAATTAAAAGTGAAAAAGTGAAAAAGTCGGCGTTTAATCTATACCGACTTTTTTATTTTTAATGTTTCAATACAAAATTAAAAAAATGAGTTTCAGTATTTGTCGCTGAAAGCGACTGACATTATAGCCTAGCGAGAATCGCTAGGTCTGCGTTGATTATAGACTCCGTCGCTGAAGGCGACGAACAAATAACGCACGATGATTGTTGCTCGCCTTCAGCGAGCGATTATTTGCAGCAACTACCCAGCGATTCTCGCTGGGCTATAATGTCAGTCGCTTTCAGCGACAAAAAACAAAACAACTTAATTTGAGTTTCTAATTTTTTTTTGAGGCATTACTTTTAAACTTTTTCACTTTTAAACTTTTTCACTTTTTAAACTTTTTCACTTTGCGAAGCGTTTAATGTAATGACAAAATCTAACGCAAGCGCAAAGTATGGAAGAAGGCACGAAACTCGGAAAATATGAAATAAAACGGATGCTCGGCAAAGGCGGAATGGGCGAAGTTTATCTCGCGCACGACGAAGGACTCGACCGTGATGTGGCGATTAAAGTGCTTTTGCCCGAATTTTGTTGTAATTTGGAGCGCGTCAATCGTTTCAAACTCGAAGCCCGAACTGTTTCTGCATTAAATCATCCGAACATTATTACGATTCACGAAATCGGCGAACACGATGAACAAATTTACATCGTAACCGAATATATCAAAGGCGAAACTCTGCGAAGTTTGCTCGAACGAAAAGCGATAAATTTCGGCTCGGCTTTACAGATTGCCGAACAAATTTCAAACGGTTTGACCGCCGCGCACGCCGCCGGAATTATTCACCGCGATTTGAAGCCGGAAAATATTATGATTCGCGCCGACGGAATTGTGAAAGTTTTGGATTTCGGTCTGGCAAAACCGACAAAGGTTGAAAGCGAAGCCGAAACGCGCGAACTTGTCAGCACGAAAGCCGGAATGGTGATGGGCAGCATCAGTTATATGTCGCCCGAACAAGCACGCGGCAAAGACACCGATGAACGCACCGATTTATGGAGCATTGGCGTTGTTTTATACGAAACAATTGCGGGAAGTGCGCCGTTTGAAGGCGAAACGATGACCGATATTTTGGCGAATATCATTTATAAAGAACCTCTTTCGATTTTGGAAATCATCGAAGACGCGCCGCCGGAAATTCATCGAATCTTAAAAAAATCTTTACGAAAAGACCGCGAAGAACGCTATCAGACGGCAAAGGATTTACTGCTCGATGTTAAAAATTTGCGGCGCGAAATGGAACTCGAACACGAATTGGAAGTTTCGATTTCGCCGCATCGTTCGATGAATTCGCGCTCGAAAAGTTTTGATAAATTGACGCGCAAGACACTTTTGAAATCAACCGATGAAGTTGCCGAAACGAAGATGTTTGAAACTCACGCGGACACGAAATCGAGCGTTGAAATTGAAAAGCAACCGATTAAAAAACGCCGTTCGATGGCTTTTATCGCGCTTCTCGGATTGATGTTTCTCGGAACTTTGTCGGTTTTGAGTTATTATTGGCTGCAAAAAATGCCTCTGATTTTTGCGTTTGACCGCGATGCGAATTTTTCGACCGTTTCAAAAATCTCGAACGTCGGAGATTTGCAAATTTCGCCCGACGGCAAATATCTGGCGTATCTGAAAGATGGTTCGACAAAAAATTCAAAATTGATTTTGCGGCAAATCGAAACGGGAAGCGAAAATGAAATTACGCCGATTGCGGAAAATGAAATTGGTGTTTTGAGATTTTCGCCGGACGCGAATTATCTGTATTTTACGATGAAACCGAAAGGCGCGTTGGGATTTATTCTCTATCGCGTGGCGAGTTTGGGCGATGAACCGAAGCAAATTGCGTTTGACGTTGATTCGGGCGTTTCGTTTCGTCCCGACGGGAAAAGTTTGATTTTTCATCGGCACATTATCAATCCTTCACTCGATAAAATTTTTGAAATCGGCGCGGAAGGCGGCGCGGAAAAAGAAATTTATTCTTCGGATAAGACGTTTTTCAATCCGCAACTTTCGCCCGATGGCAAAGCGATTGCCGTGATGTTGGTTGACAAAAATGCCGGACTCGGCAAACCTTCGGCGGCAATGTCGGTTTTTCCGGCGGAAGGCGGCGAAATGCGGAAAATCGGCAAAACCTGGAATTATATCGAAGCCTTTTCGTGGTTGGCAGACGGTTCGGGCTTGGTCGTTTCGGGATATTATGAAAGCGATGAAGAATCGAATCTCTATCTGATGAATTTGCCGGACGGCGATGTCAAACCGCTCGTCAAAGATGCAAATGCGTATTCAAATGTTTCGTTGACCGCCGACAGTAAAACGATTGCGACAGTGCAATCAAGCACGGTTGCGGGCATTTGGGAATTTGAAACCGACACCGGAAAAGTGCGCCAAATTTCGCCGAATAATAAAGAAAAGCTCGGCGTTGAAGGTTTAACCGTTGCGCCAAACGGCAAGTTGATTTATTCAAAAAGCGTTTCAAAAGACGAATGCGAAATCTGGGAATTGGACACGGAAACCAATGTTTCCAAACGAATTTCCGCGCCGAATTCAGGCAGAAATGCTTATCCGCAAATTTCGGCGGACGGCAATTACATTTTTTACGAAAATTTCAACAACGGCGGTTTTGATATTTGGCGAATGAACACCGACGGCACAAACCCGACGCAAATTACGAAAACTCCCGAACAATACAAAACTCTGAGCAGTATTTCGCCCGACGGCAAAACGGTGATTTTTATCGAACGCGATAAAAATATGAATATTCCTTCAATTAAACAAATAAACGTCGAAACGGGCGAAACAACGGCGATTTTGCAAAACGATAAACAATATCCCGATTTGGGAAAACTCTCGCCCGACGGAAAAAGTTTGCTTTATACGAATGCGCCGATAAATTTCGATTCGGGCGTAATGCCGCAATCTTCGCTTTATATTTCGGCGTTTGACGGCAAAACTCTCGGCGAGCCGCGCCAAATCGTCAAAACATTAAACAGCAATCAATATAAATGGTCGCCCGACGGCAAATCAATATTTTATACCGATTTAAGCAACGGAAATTCGGACATTTGGCGGCTGAATCCGCAGGACGGCAAAACTTCAAAAATTACGAATTTCAATCTCGAATCAATCGTCCGTTTTTCAGCCGCGCCGAACGGAAAAAAAATCTACCTCGTGCGAAGAAGCACAACACAAGATATAATTTTGATAAAAGCGGGAACGAATTAGAAAAGTTTGTTTATTTATTCACAGATTAGGGCTTTCTCATAAAAATTGAAAGTTAAACAAAAACCGAAAATTAACAGGGATTGAAGGGATGAAATGGATTTTTTTATGAGTTTTTTCAATTTTTATCCCTTGCATTCTATTTATCCCTGTTAATTTATTCTTGAGTGGCAAGTTATCGGCAAATTTGTTTTTATGAGAAAGTCCAAATACACAGATAAACACAGATAAAAACTTGATTTAATATCTGTGTTTATCTGTGTTAATCTGTGGTTAATTTCTCTTCAAAAAATTATGGCAAAAATTACATTTTACGGCGGAGTCGGTTCGGTTACGGGTTCAAAATATCTGCTCGAATCAAACGGCAGAAAAGTTTTGGTTGATTGCGGACTTTTTCAAGGCGAAAAAGAATTGCGCGAACGAAATTGGGCGGAACAACCGTTTGACCCGAAGGAATTAGACGCAATTATCATCACGCACGCGCACATTGACCACACGGGATTTTTGCCGCGAGTCGTGAAATTAGGTTTCAAAGGAAAAGTTTTCACATCACGCGCGACGGGCGATTTATTGAAAATATTGTTGCCGGATTCGGGACGTTTGCAGGAAGAAGATGCAGATTATCGCAACCGACATAATTTGACATCACATTCGCCCGCGCTGCCGCTTTATGATGAAAACGACGCGAAAGACACGCTGAAATTATTAAGTCCGGTGGCAAACGACGGCAAAGAAGTCGAAATCTGCGAAGGTTTTAAGGCAAGTTTCAGAGTTGCCGGACACATTATCGGCGCAAGCCAAGTTTTAGTTGAAATGGAAAACGCCCGCGACAACGGCGATTCGATTAAGTTTCTTTTTTCGGGCGATTTAGGGCATTACGATCAACCGATTGTTAAAGATCCAGCCGTGCCGCCGGCTTGCGATTATTTGATGACCGAATCAACTTACGGAAATCGTCTGCACGGCGAAACGACTTCCGACGTAAATCTGGCGCGAATTCTCAACGAAGCATACAAACGCAACGCGGCGATTTTGATTCCGGCGTTTGCCGTCGGTCGGACGCAAGAACTGCTTTATATGATTCGTGAACTCGAAGACGAAAAAAAGATTCCCGCAATGCCAGTCGTTGTTGATTCGCCGATGGCAGCGCAGGCGACGCAGGTTTATAACCGTTTTTCCGAAGAACACGATGAAGAATACGCTTCGATTTTGGCGAAAAAAGTTCATCCGCTCAGAACCGATTGGATGAAAACGACGGCTTCACGCGAAGAATCGAAACAATTAAACGATATGAAAGGCGCGAGAATTATTATTTCCGCGTCGGGAATGTTGACCGGCGGACGAGTTTTGCATCACGCTATGCGAGTTTTGCCGGACGAACGCGCCACGATAATTTTTGTCGGTTATCAAGCCGCCGGAACTACGGGGCGCAGAATCTTAAACGGCGAAAATGAAGTCCGCATTATGAAACAATGGATTCCGGTGCGTTGCCACGTCGAACGAGTCGAAGGATTTTCCGCACACGCCGATTGGAAAGCCGTTTTGCGTTGGCTTTCCGGCTTAAAAAATACGCCGAAAATGGTTTTCACAACCCACGGCGAACCCGAAGCCGCCGAAGCAATGGCGCAACATATCCGTGACGAATTCGGCTGGAACGTCGTCGTGCCGCAATTTGAGCAATCTATTGAATTGATTTAAGAAATTTGCCCGCGAAACACGCGAAATACGCTAAAATTAAAACCGATAATATTAAAGTTATCTTTCTTTTTTTCGCGTATTTCGCGTGTTTCGCGGGCAAACTTCCTGTCTTAAATTTTACTCATACCTCAAACATTCAATCGGGTCTAATTTGGCGGCTTTTCTGGCGGGAAGAACGCCGAAGATTAAGCCGACCAAAACCGAAACCGTCAAGCCTGAGATAACTGCCCATAGCGGAATTTGGGCGGGAATGCTCGGAATCAATAAAATAATCAGATTGCTGATGACGACGGCAATGATGACTCCGATCAAGCCGCCGAAAAACGTCAAAGTCATTGCTTCGAGCAGAAATTGCAGAACGATTGCGCCTCTGGTTGCGCCGATGGCTTTGCGGATGCCGATTTCTTTGGTTCTTTCCGTTACCGACACGAGCATAATGTTCATTACGCCGATGCCGCCGACGAGCAAGCCTAAACTCGAAATCGCAATCGCAATCAGCCCGACCATTGCCGTAATCGAATCGAATTGTTCGACGAATGCGCTGGCGGTTTTGATGTCGAAATCGTTTTTTTGATCTGATTTTACGTTTCGTCTTTTTCGCAAAACTGCTTCGGAATCTTCGAGTGCTTCGTTCAAACGCCCCGGTTTTGCTTGAATAATTTGCAAAAGATATTCGCGTTGCGGCGCGACTTTGCGGGCAGTTCGATACGGTAGAAAAACTTTGCTGTCTTCTTCGTTTTCGCCGAAAAATCCGGCTTTGCGCTTTTCGAGAACGCCGATAATTTCCCAAGTCGTGCCGTTCATTCGGACGACTTTGCCGGCGATTCCTTCTGTCAAAGTCGGAAAAAGCGCGGTTGCGGCATCAACGCCGATAACGATGACGTTGCGCCGTTGTTGATTGTCGGATTCGGAAATAAATCTGCCTTCGTGCAATGTGAGATTGACGATTTTATCGTAATTCGGTGAAACGCCGTCGGTTTTTGCCCAGCGGTAATTTTTGCCTTCGTAAGACAGATTATCGTCGAATCCGTCGCCGAAACTGCCGATGCGCGGCGCAATGAGCGCAATATCTTCAACGGCAGAAGTTTGCGCGAGAATTGCGTTTGCGTCATCTTCGGTCAAAGGTTTCCGACTGCGTTCGGAACGGTCGTTGTTGCCAAAGCCGGTTGTCAGATGAAAAGCGTAGATATTATTTGTGCCGTAATCTTCGATAGTTGAAATTATCGATTGACGCATTCCGGTTAAAATCGAAGCCACGACAATCGCCGTAACAACGCCGACAACAATTCCCAAAATCGTCAAACCGGAACGGAATTTATTGGTGAAAATGCTGTCGAGTGCCATTTTCAGAACTTCTATCGGCAATGATGTCGGGTATTTCATAATACAGAGATTTCCTATAAAATAATTACGTTTATGTCTGACTAACTCTTTGTCGCATAGCGACTTATTGAGTTTAGCCGTGTCTTTTAAGGCACGGTCAAGTTTAAAAATGTCCGTGTCGCGTTAGCGACAACTGAATTTATCGCCGGTTTTCAATTGTCGCTGACGCGACAAAGATTTCTTATTTCATCGTTCCGTGCCTTAAAAGACACGGCTAAACTCATTTTATCGCTACGCGATACTAAAGGATTTTTATAGGAAAATACTTTTATTATTTATTTACGCTTTCGAAAGCGCGATAATCGGATCGAGCCGCGCCGCTTTCCACGCCGGATAAATTCCTGCGACAATGCCGATAATACTTGAAACGCCGATTGAAATAATTACATACGTTACGGTTACGGTCATCGTAATTCCCGCTAAAACCGTGATTAAAAGCGTTACGCCGACGGCTAAAAGCAAACCGAATATTCCGCCGACGACGCATAACAACGCCGATTCGATTAAAAATTGGAGCAGAATTTGTTTGCGCGTTGCGCCGAGTGCTTTTCGCAAACCGACTTCAAAGGTTCTTTCGGTAACGGAAACGAGCATAATATTCATCACGACGATGCCGCCGACCATCAAAGTTATCAGCGTAATCGGCACGACAACGACCGCGATGCTGTTTGTAAATTGGTCAATTTGTCCACCGAGTTCTTTGGTGTTGACGAGTCCGAAACTGTCTTCTTCGCTGCCGACGATGCCGCGTTTATTGCGTAAAAGCGTGCGTGCTTCTTCGATTGCCGCGTCGAAAGTTTCCGCGCTCAAGCCTTTGCCGTGAATCTGAAAACCGTTTTCGCCGATGCCGAAAATCTGTCGGTGCAAAGTTACGGGAATATAAATCGCGCGATTAAACGAACTGCCGGGAAGCGAACCGCGTTTGTCTTCGACACCGATGATTAAAAGCGGCACACCGCGCAATTTGAGAGTTTTGCCGATTGCCGAAGTGTTCGGAAAATATTTTTCGCGCACATCGTCGGCAATGACGCAGACTTTTGCCGAGCGTGCTTCTTCGTCGGGCAAAATAAAACGACCTTCGACGATGGTTTTGTCTTCCATCAAATCAAAATTCGAGGTTACGCCGTTAATCGTGACGGACGGCATTTCCACGCCTTCTTCATTAAAATCAGCGTTTCCATACATCTGTGCGCCGACTTCCGAACAGTTTTTACAATTTTCCTTGAGATACAAATATTCGTCCCAAGTCGGTTTTTTATTGCGCCGGTTGGCGCGTTCAAAAGCGTCGTCGTCCATTCGTCCCGAAAAAGCCATCCGCGCAATCATAAAATGATTTGCGCCGAGAACTTTGGTGATTTGTGTCGAAACATAAGAATTTAAACCGCTGATTGACGCACCGACAACGACGACTGCCGCAACACCGATAATGATGCCGATGAGCGTCAAAAACGCCCGAAGTTTATGTTCGAAAATTGATTTGACCGCAATCCCGAAAGCATCAAAATAAAATGAATAAAGCTGGCGCATAAGTTAAGGGATGAGGGATGAGGGAAAAGGGATAAATAAATCATCTCTTTTTCTTCATCGCTCGATTAGATCGGATTATTAAAAATTCAAAAGCCGAAAAGACATTCAAATTGACAAACGATGCTTGATATAAAAAGGTTTCGAGAAATATTTTGACAAAGCAACCAAATGCGAACGCAAAATCTCCAAAGAATAATCGTTCTTCCCACAGATAGTCAGAACAGCGAGCGGTAGCGATCTGTCTAATGTGTTCAGGCAGGTCGCTACCGCTCGCTGTTCTGACTTTTGGAGTAATCTATGAAATTTAAAAAAATGTGGTTGACGGCGTTGGTTGTTTTGGTTGCAGCTTCGGCTGGCTTTGCCGTAACTAAGGAAGAATTGGCGCGGCAAGTCGTTTCGGCGAATTCGAGTGAAGCAAATGAAGCGATAAAATCACTTCGCGCACTCGGCAAAGATGGTTTGGACACGCTTTTTCAAACTTATCAAGCGGAAATTACAAAGTTTTCAAACACCGGCGAGGCAAATGATGAATGGAAACGCATTACTTTTGCGCTCGATTCGGTGGCGATGCAAAAGGATGTTTTTGCGTCGAAACTTTATTGGTTCACGGACATTGATGCGGCGCAAAAAGAAGCGCAGAGAACTAACAAACCGATTTTATCTCTGCGGCTTTTGGGAAATTTGAACGAAGAATTCAGTTGCGCTAATTCCAGATTTTTCCGCGCTTTGCTTTATTCAAACTCGGAAATCTCGAAAACTTTGCGCGAAAACTACATTTTGCATTGGAAATCGGTTCGTCCCGCGCCGAAAGTTACGATTGATTTTGGCGACGGGCGCAAGATTGAAAGAACTTTGACGGGCAACAGCATTCATTATATTTTGAGCAAAAACGGCGAAATTATTGACGCTCTGCCCGGACTTTACAGCCCGAAAGAGTTTTTGAATTACGTTTCGAGCGCGAAGGAAATCAATAAAACGATTGAAAATCTGGACGCGAAACAGAAGGAAACGGCTTTGCTTAGTTATCGTTTGAATAATTTTAACGCGATAAAATCGAAACGTGATAAAGCGATTTCGACGGGAAAAATTACGCTGACCGAACCGAAGGAAGGCACAAAAGCGATTGAAATTGCGCCGCGTGCGGTTACGAAAATGATTACCGAAGCGAATATTTTACGCGATTTAGACGATAATTTTTCGCGTTATGAACCGCAAATAATTTCCGAAGACTGGAAAAAACTCGCCAATCTTTATACGGGAAAAGTCGAATTTGACGCAAACAGTCTGGCGTTTATTAAACGTCAGAACAAAAATCTGAGCGAAAAAGAAATGACGAGTTTGTTAGGGAATCTGCAAAATTACGTTGCGCTCGACACGACGCGCAATGATTCGCTGTTTCACACACAGCTTTATCAATGGTTAAATCAAGCGCGGCGCGAACCGCTCGAACTCGAAAGTTTTAACGCCAAAGTTTATACCGAAATCTTCAAAACGCCCGATGCGGACAAATGGCTCGGACTTTATACGACCGATGTTTATACGGCTTTGGACGGTAACGGCGTAAAATAATTGACTGGAGCGCAAGCGTCCACGCTTGCAAACGCCGCGTATTTCAGCGGCATAACGGCGTTCGATGAGAAATCAACTTAAATTTCTCATCGAACGCTTTTTCGCGTTTGAAGCAAACGCTCATTGCAAGCGTAGGGCGAACGCATTAAAATTGTAAAACTTTAAGCAAGTAATTTTCATTCCAACCGGCTTTCTTGCGTTTGCCTTCGATTCCTCTTTTACAGGTTTTTTCTTGCTTCAACAGATTTATTCCGATGTGCCGCAGCGTGGCTAAATTCTCGGCTGATTTGGCTTCCCGCACTTGATTGGCATCTTCTCGAAATCCGATGTCTAAGCACCAATGCAGTTCATTCTCTATTGCCCAATGACCACGCACACATTTGAGAGCTAATTCCGCATTTGCCTCTAAACTGCTGATAAAATATCGTCTTTCGAGAGTTTTCTTCCCGCCGATTACTTCGCGTATCGCTTCCACCATCACGACGCTTTTCAAGTTCTGCCACTTTTCTTTTCCCGGCAACCACTCTATTTCTTCCGTCACCCAACACCGCCGCTGTTCGATTCGTCCGTGTCCTTTTTCCAATGTTTCAACATAGTCATACTTGATTTCTTTGAACCCGATGCGCTCCGCCCAATCAAGATAATCTTTGACCTCAACGTGCAAATTCCCTTGATTGCCTTTCAATGAAATCACATAATCCGCTCCCTTTTCCACGATGTCTTTGACGATTTCCGTTTGGCATCCCATCGCATCTATCGTCACGATACAGCCTTCCAAATCCAAAATCTTCAGCAATTCAGGAATTGCCGTAATCTCGTTCGATTTCTCTTCGCACCGCACTTGCCCTAACACAACTGACTGCTGCGATGCCCACGCACTCACCACATTCAACGCTTTTTTATTTTTACCCGGCTCTTTACTGCCGCATAAATTCTTCCCGTCTATGTTGACTAATGTTCCTTTGCTCAAATTTACGACAGAACTTATCCAGTCCACAAATATTGTCTTTAACTCGATATTATCCAACAAGATAAAAACTCTGCGAAAAGTGTCGTGCGATGGAATTCCATTCTCTAACTCTAAAAATGAAGCAAACCATTCTCGTTTTGCTTCGCCAAATTCGGCGATGTCCTCCCAATTATCTGCTCCGCAAATCGTCGCACACACCGCCATTACCAAAATATCTTTTAACGAATGAAGTTTCTTGCGTTCTATTCGCGGGTCTTTTATTTCCCCAACTTTTTCAAATAAACTCTTTGCTTTTAACTGTTTCAACTTTTACTCACCTCAATTTTAGAAATAAATTGAAGTTTGACACATTTTCCCCTTATCTTACATTTTTAATGCGTTCGCCCTA
>JANNYB010000038.1:0-9568 GCA_031409875.1 Acidobacteriota bacterium
CTAAAAATGAAGCAAACCATTCTCGTTTTGCTTCGCCAAATTCGGCGATGTCCTCCCAATTATCTGCTCCGCAAATCGTCGCACACACCGCCATTACCAAAATATCTTTTAACGAATGAAGTTTCTTGCGTTCTATTCGCAGGTCTTTTATTTCCCCAACTTTTTCAAATAAACTCTTTGCTTTTAACTGTTTCAACTTTTACTCACCTCAATTTTAGAAATAAATTGAAGTTTGACACATTTTCCCCTTATCTTACATTTTTAATGCGTTCGCCCTACTACTGCTCCTTGTTCTGATTTTCTAAAAAGCAAATTCATAGTAGAATCAATAAAACAGCTTTTCCGCGTGAGATTAACTATGAAAACCATTAAATTATTGCTTTTGATTTGTATGACTTTAACCGTAAATGTTTCTGCCCAAAAACTGAAGTATCCAACCACGAAAACCGTTAATCAAACGGACGAATATTTTGGAACGAAGGTTTCCGATCCGTATCGTTGGCTTGAAGATTTGGATTCAGCCGATACGAAATCTTGGGTTGAGGCGCAAAATAAACTGACTTTTTCTTATCTAAACACGATTCCAAACCGTGCGAAATTAAAATCGCGTCTGACGGAACTTTGGAATTACGAAAAATTTTCCGCGCCGTTTAAGGAAGGCGGAAAATATTTTTATTACAAAAATGACGGTTTGCAAAATCAATCGGTGCTTTATGTGGCAACTTCCGTGAGTGATAAAGGTCGCGTTTTGCTCGATCCGAATACGCTTTCAAAAGACGGAACGGTTGCGCTTTCGGGAATTTCGATTTCGGACGACGGCAAAATTTTGGCTTACAGTTTATCGTCTGCCGGTTCGGATTGGCAGGAATGGCGTTTTCGTGAAACCGAAAGCGGAAAAGATTTGTCCGATGTTGTGAAAGACAGCAAATTTTCGGGCGCAAGCTGGTCAAAAGACGGCAAAGGCATCTATTATTCGCGTTATACGAATGTTTCCGAAGGCGATAAACTCGAAAGTGTAAATTATTTTCAGAAACTTTATTATCACACGCTCGGCACGCCGCAAACGGATGATAATGTCGTTTATGAACGTCCTGATGATAAAGAAATGGGCGTTGGCGGATATGTTTCGGAAGACGGAAATTGGCTGGTAATGAATATTTGGAAGGGAACTTCGCAAAAGAATCAAGTGTTTTTCAAAAATTTAACAATGTCGCGTGCGCCGGTTTTGCCTGTGATTGATAAATTTGAAGCCGAATATTCGTTTATCGGCAACGACGGTTCAAAATTTTATTTCAAAACCGACAAAGACGCGCCGAAAGGCAAAATCGTTGTCGTGGACGTTTTGGAAGCGAACAAACAATGGCGCGATGTCGTGGCGGAATCAACGGTTACGCTCGAAAGCGTTTCGTTTATCAATAATCAATTCGTTATCGGGTATTTAAAAGACGCTTACACGGAAATCAGAATTCACGATATTTCGGGGAATTTCATTAAAAATATTGAACTTCCGGGCATCGGTTCGGCTGGCGGTTTCGGCGGAAAGCGAAATGATACGGAAACTTTTTACAGTTATTCGAGCTTCAACACGCCGCCGACAATTTACCGATACGATTTGAAAACAGGCGATTCGACCGTTTTCCGCGAATCGAAAGTCAAATTTAATTCTGCGGATTATGAAGTCAAACAAGTAAAATACAACAGCAAAGACGGCACGGAAGTTCCGATGTTTATCGTTCACAAAAAAGGCGTGAAATTAAACGGAATGAATCCGACTTTGCTTTACGGTTACGGCGGTTTTTCGGTTTCATTAACGCCTTCGTTTTCGGTTTCGCGCCTTGTTTGGATGGAAATGGGCGGCGTTTTTGCAATGCCGAATCTTCGCGGCGGCGCGGAATACGGCGAAGAATGGCACGAAGCCGGAACGCGCAGCAAGAAACAAAACGTCTTCGATGATTTTATCGGCGCGGCAGAATATTTGATTAAAAATAAATACACAACGCCCAAAAAACTTGCGATTTCCGGCGGTTCAAACGGCGGTTTATTGGTTGGTGCGGTTTTGAATCAACGCCCTGAACTTTTCGGCGCGGCACTTCCGGCAGTCGGCGTGATGGATATGTTGCGGTTTCAAAAATTCACTATCGGCTGGGCGTGGACTTCGGATTACGGTTCATCGGAAGAATCGGCGGAAATGTTCAAGGCTTTGTATGCGTATTCGCCTCTGCACAACATCAAATCGCAAAATTTCCCCGCAGTTTTGATTACGACCGCCGATCACGACGACCGAGTTGTGCCGTCGCACAGCTTCAAATACGCCGCGACAATCCAAAAAGCGCAAAAGGGAACTGCACCCGTTTTAATTAGAATCGAAACCAAAGCCGGACACGGCGCAGGCAAACCAACGGCGAAAATTATCGAAGAGCAAGCGGATATTTACGGCTTTTTGATGAAAAATCTCGGAATGAAATGATTAAAGCGCATATTGTCAGAACCGTCTGCGGTAGCGGGCGGGTTATGCGTTAGCGAAAAGACTTCAGAATCAAACGAAAAACCGCCCGCTACCGCAGACGGTTCTGACTTGTATATCTATGAAAAAATGTCTCAAATGTAATCAAACTTATTCCGACGATACTTTAAATTATTGTTTGGATGACGGCACGACTTTGGTTTTTGAGGGCGAACAGCCGACCGTTGTTGTGCAGAGAACGCCGCCGCCCAAAAAAGGTAAAACGCTTTTGTGGGTTGGAATTATCGGTTTGCTGATTTTCGGCGCAATCGGAATTGTCGGCGCGTATTTGGTTTATAATTTTTTCGCGTCAGACAAAAATTCGACAACTCAAAAGATAAATATTACAAATGCTTCGCCATCGCCGAAAGTTTCAGCAACGCCGAAAGCAACTCCGACGGCAAATGCCGACTCGACTCCGAAAAAGAAAGACTCAACGGACACTTCCGAGGAAATCCTACCGATTTCGTGGAATACAAACACCTCGCAATTCAAAGGCGAAGCCGGACAAATATACAAATTTGAATGTCCGCCAAATGGAATTGCCGGAGCAGTTTGGGGAAGCGATATTTACACGGGCGATACGTCAATCTGCACCGCGGCAGTTCACGTCGGACTTTTCACGCTCGAAGAAGGCGGCATCGTAACCATCGAATATCGCCCCGGTCGCCAAGCCTACGGAAGCACCGAACGCAATGGCATAACTTCTTACACTTACGGCGAATACGAGCGTAGTTTTGTTGTTCGATAATTTAAGACTGAGCTAAGAATTTTCACCGCGAAACACGCGAAAGACGCGAAAAAAAAGACAGAACCTCAAATGTTTTCTGTCTTTTTTTTTCGTATGTTTCGCGTGTTTCGCGGTCAAACATTTCTTTCACAAATTAAGGAACAAAAGCGTTCGGAGTCGGAATATCAGTTGAAATTCCGAATTGCAAACCTGCAAAACCTGCCGTCGAACGCATCAGATACCAAACGCCTGTTGATGGACGGAAAACTGCAATATCGGCGCGTCCGTCGCCGTCGTAATCTGCCGCAACGGGTTTATCTTCGGCAAGCCCGAAACTCATAATCGTAAATGATCCGTCTGAACTGTTGAAGATATACCAAACGCCGGTTGACGGACGATAAACTGCGAAATCAGTTTTAAAATCGCCGTCATAATCAGCCGGAACTGGAATGTCGCTGGCAATGCCCCAACGTGCGGCGCGTTGTTGACCGCTTGCTGAACTCGCCGCATACCACCATTCGCCGGTCGAAGGTCGGTAAATTGCCGGATCAGTTTTCGCGTCGCCGTCAAAATCTCCGAGAACCGCTTTATCTCCGGCAATGCCGAAATTTACGTTTGAGATTGTCGAGGTTGATGAATTTCGGCGAGACCAAACGCCACTTCCGAAAGCGATAAGATCGGCGCGTCCGTCGCCGGTAAAATCGCCGGGACGCGCTTCACCGCTGACCACCCAAGGGAAAAGTGATGAGTTTCCCGCGCCGCCGCTCAAGGAATACCACCAATTTCCGTTTCGATAAATGGCGATGTCGGTTTTTGAGTCGCCGTCAAAATCGGCTGGAATCGGCAAATCTCCGCTAATGCCGAATGCTCGAACGCTGACTGAAGCGTTGCCGCTGTTGAGAATATACCAAGTGCTTGTTGAAGGTCGAAAAACAGAAACATCGGCGCGTCCGTCGCCGTCGTAGTCAAATTGCGCTCGATTGGCTAAAGTGCTTGTATCGCCTGCGTCATAACGGGCAATTGCGTAATCGGAACCGCTGCCGATAGAAGTTTGTCCGACCGCAACGATTTTACCGTCGGGCTGTTGAACAAGCGCGGTTATTTCATCAAAGCCTGTGCCAATATTGGTAGTAACTGTTCCGTTGTTTCCGAATCCTAGATCGAGAAATCCGTGAGTGTTAAATCTGGCTAAACCAAAATCGGAAGGAAAAAGCGCACGTCCGCCGACAATAATTCTTCCGCTCGGTTGAATCAAAAGGGAATTTACCTCATGTTGAGAACCGCTTGTCCAGTTGACCGTGTTCACGCCGCCGTTGCCGAAATGCACATCTAATGTTCTATCGGAATTATATTGAGTTACCGCTTGATTTGAAATTCCTGTTCCGGGATTTCGTATATATCCGCCGAAAACTAATTTGCCGTTTGATTGAACGGCAGACGCATTTATCTGAACATCAGTCTGCACCAAAGCATCAACGCCGCCTTCGAGAATGCCGTTGGTGCTGAAACGCCCGAAAAATCCCCTGGAATTACCAAACGTATCGCGCCCGCCGGCGACAATCTTTCCATCGCTCTGCAAAGTCACGCAGTAAGCGGCAGTTCTGGCAACGGCAGCGGAAGTGTAGCCGGTTAAATTAAAACCGGTGTCGAGCGAACCGTTGGAGTTCAATCGAAAAACAGTAAATCTAATAGATTCGTCGGAAAACAGGATAGAACCGGCGAGGACAAATTTGCCATCGGATTGAAGCACGGCATCCTCCGCCACACTTTCCAGGCTGATAACGTGAACGACTTTGCCGTTTGTGCCGAAAGTTGTGTCCACACTTCCGTTTGCATTAAAGCGAAACGCCGCCAGTTGATTGGCATCCGAGCCGAAGGCGATGATTTTGCCGTCGGCTTGAATCACAACGGAATTGGCTCGCTGGTTGCCGCTTTCAGCGATGAAAACTTTTCCGCCCGTTCCAAAACTCGTATCCAAAGAACCGTCCGCATTATAACGAACCAGTGCAAGGTCGAGATTGAGCGGCGAAGTTCCGTCTTGGGTAGATCCGGCGACAACAATCTTACCGTCCGCCTGAATTGCCACATCTTTTGCTGAATCAATCAAACCGATTGACGTTGTATTTTTCCCGTCCGTATCAAACGCCGTATCCAAATCGCCCGGAATTGCCCGAACATTCGAGTAAAATGTTAAAACACAAATCAAAATGGTAAATAAAAATCCGATTTTCGCTGACTTCATATTTTTCTCCGTAAATTGTTAGTTTTCTTACTAATTTTTATAATACCTGCGTTCTGCCGATAAAATCCTTAAAAAACATTAAAAAAAATTAAATTTTGTTCGATTATTTTGCCAAAATACGGATGACGATTAATTAAAATAAAAAAAGGCTTCGCGCAAAATAACACGAAGCCTTTTTGTTTGGAAAATTGCCAAATCTAAATTTTTAAGAGATTAACTTTAACGGTCGGAGCATTTTTGGCAGATTGATTGATAAAACCTTTGTCGAAGGTAACAATTTCAGTATCGTAATTTGTGGTAAGTTCTTCGGCAAGCGCGATATAAAGACTGTCAGACGAGCGACTGCAACCGTAACCTTTGCGGATTTCAACGGCGCGGTCAAGTAACGACGCTTCGCCGTTTGGCGATAGAGAAGTAAAACCTAAATAGAACTTAAACGCCTTTACTGACTTCTCATATTCGATCTGAGTCAATGAGCCATCAGCTAACTTTTGACATAAAACAAAAATCACTTCTGCCACTAAAACGCTCGGCGCAAAAAACTCATAACCTTTGACAATGTAATTATCAAAAGCGGTTTCGGCAGTTTGGAGTTTGTCGGTTTCTCTCGCACAAAGCGCAGTCAACACATTAGCATCGGGAACGACGGCAAATAAATTATTCATCAATTTCACCGCCAAACATCGCGCCACTACGGGCGTTACGAAGTATTTCCTGCGTCCTTGAGCCGTCCGTGAAACGCATATCTTTTTGTAATTCTTTAATTTGCTTCATAATCTCCATCGCCTTTCGATTCGGTTGTGGTTTTCTTTCATCCGATAAAACCGTTACGCGCAAACGTCGCCCGCTAAATTCCGCCGCGTGTTTGACGATTTCGTCCCAAGTCCCTTCAAAAACAGTCGTTGCCATAATTTTATTACCTCTCAACTGTGCCAATTATAACGCAAAATCAATCATTGCGAAAATATTTTGAGCAAAACAGCTTCTAAAAATTATTTGAACAATTTGACAGGCGGCTTCAGCCGTCTTCCCGCGCTTCGCGGCAATTAACCGCGTCCGTTCACGGTGCGGTCAGCTTTTGAAATAAAAAAAAAGGGCGTTTTAACGTCCTTTTTCTTCGGCTTAAGCCATCTCCAAGCACGTTAAAACGCGCTCAAATTTTCAGATTCGCCGCAACCACGCGCTAAAGCAACGTGGCTAATCGCCGCGAAACGCGGAAAGCCTCGTGAACGAGGCTGAACGTCAAAACTTGAAATTTATCGAACAATGTTACATTATTTATGCAACAAGATTTGGAGGCGAAATATGCGTAACTTTCTCAAAAGTATAATAAAAAGCCGCGTTGGGCAGACATTTTACATTACTCATCTAATCACTTTTGTGATTTGCGTTGTAAATTTGCGTGGACTTTCCCCACACGAAATAGACTCTCACTTTTTAGGGAAGATTTTTATTGTTATTTCAATTTTTAACTATCCTTTTTCTACTCTGCTGTTAAATCTAGCGAAATATCTTGAAATTAAACCGACAAATTTTCGTGATTTGATTATGGCAATGATACTCTCAATACAATGGTGGCTAATCGGTTTCATTTTAGAATCAACCGTCAGAGTCTTTATCAAACTCAAAAACAATAAATTCAGATTTTAGATAAACAAAAAGGCTTCGCGCAAAATTACGCGAAGCCTTTTTATCTTTAGACAAATTTTTTACTTTTGCCTTTTTACTTTTTACTTGAGAATTACATACCCATTCCCATGCCGCCCATACCGCCGCCCATGCCGCCCATGTCGCCGCCTTTATCGTCGGCGACATCTGCGATCATTGCTTCGGTGGTGAGCATCAAACCGGCGATTGAAGCCGCGTTTTGAAGCGCGGTTCGGGTAACTTTCGCAGGGTCAATTACGCCAGCCGCAACCAAATCTTCAAATTTTTCGGTTGCCGCGTTGAAGCCGTAGTTTTCGCCTTCGCCTTCGCGCACTTTGCCGACGATGACCGCGCCTTCCATTCCTGCATTCTGTGCAATTTGGCGAAGCGGTTCTTCGAGCGCACGACGAACAATCGTTACGCCGATGTTTTCGTCGGGGTCTTCGCTTTCGGTGTTAAAATTGTCAAGCACACGCGAAGCGCGAACCAGCGCAACACCGCCGCCGGCGACAATTCCTTCTTCGACAGCCGCACGGGTTGCGTGCATTGCGTCTTCGACACGCGCTTTCTTTTCCTTCATTTCGGTTTCGGTTGCCGCACCGACTTTGATAACTGCCACGCCGCCGACTAATTTAGCCAGACGTTCCTGCAATTTTTCGCGGTCGTAATCCGAAGAAGTTTCTTCCATCTGATTGCGAATCGTTTTGACGCGCCCTTCGACAGCTTCGCCGACACCTTGACCGTCAATGATGGTCGTGTTGTCTTTGTCAATCGTAACGCGCTTGGCATTGCCCAAATCTTCAATCGTGATTGATTCGAGTTTGATGCCCAAATCTTCGCTGATGACTTTGCCGCCCGTGAGCGTTGCAATATCTTCCAACATCGCTTTGCGACGGTCGCCGAATCCCGGAGCTTTGACAGCCGCGACATTCAAAGTTCCACGCAATTTATTGACAACCAATGTCGCAAGTGCTTCGCCTTCAACGTCTTCCGCGATAATTAAAAGCGGTTTACCCATTTTCGCAACTTGTTCCAAAATCGGCAGAAGGTCGCGCATATTGGAAACTTTTTTCTCGTTGATGAGAATCATCGGCTCGTCCAAAACGGCTTCCATTCTGTCCGCGTCCGTAACGAAATAAGGCGAAAGATAGCCGCGGTCAAACTGCATTCCGTCAACAACTTCCAGCGTCGTGTCCATCGTGCGCGATTCTTCAACCGTGATTACGCCGTCTTTTCCAACCTTGTCCATCGCTTCCGCAATAATTTCACCAATTTTCGTGTCGCCGTTTGCCGAAACCGTGCCGACATTGGCAATATCGTCGCTTTTAACAGGTTTTGCGATACTGCTGATTTGTGCAACAACCGCTGCAACAGCCTTGTCAATGCCGCGTTTGAGTGCCATCGGATTTGCTCCGGCGGCAACTGTGCGAACGCCTTCTTTGAAAATCGCTTGCGCCAAAACCGTTGCGGTCGTTGTTCCGTCTCCGGCAACGTCGCTAGTTTTTGAAGCAACTTCACGCACCATTTGTGCGCCCATATTTTCCAAAGGATCTTTTAATTCGATTTCTTTCGCAACCGTTACGCCGTCTTTCGTAATCGTCGGCGAACCGAATTTTTTATCAATAACAACATTGCGCCCTTTCGGTCCCAACGTAACTTTTACCGCATCAGCCAACTGATTTACACCGCGCAAAATTGCCGCGCGTGATTCTTCACCATGAATAACTTGTTTTGCCATTTCTTTAATATCTCCTTTTTTTAGTAATAGATAATTGGTAATAAGTAATCGGTTTTCTAACTTATTACCAATTACCTATTACTAATTACCGCAACGGTTATGCCGTCGCGCTGGCGCGTTCGATGATTCCTAAGATTTCATCTTCGCGCATAATCAATAATTCTTCGCCGTCAATTTTGATTTCCGAACCGCTGTATTTGCCGAACAAAATACGGTCGCCCGTTTTGACATCTAAACCTTGACGTTCGCCGTTTTCTTTATATTTGCCTGCGCCTGCCGCGATAACTTCGCCTTCTTGCGGTTTTTCTTTCGCCGAATCGGGAATAAAAAGTCCGCCCGCCGTTTGATTTACATTGTCTTCGATACGCCGAATAATAACTCGGTCGTGTAATGGTGTAATTGTTGTTGCCATATTTACTTAACTCCTTTTGAATATTTGATAAAAAGTATAAGATAACTTCGCAGAGATAGTTTAAAAACTTGTTTTTAGCACTCTCTCTACGAAACTGCTAGTTTATAAAAACAAAGTTTAATTGTCAAATTCTACGACTGGAGCGCGAGCGTCCCCTAGGGCTATTGCAAAGTCAGACAACAATTGGCTGAGTTATTAAATTTAGTCCCTTGGCGGTAAAAACCTCATAAAATCTCCGTGCTTTGGCAATATTTTCCCAGCCTGTTTTTCGTAATATTCCGATTGCCAAATTGTTT
>JANNYB010000039.1:0-16934 GCA_031409875.1 Acidobacteriota bacterium
GAACGAAATCTGCAAATCGTTCCGGTTATCAAATCAATAAAAGCCGAAGAATTAATTTTTCGCGGCAAATGGGCGGAAGCGAAAAAGCTAATTGGCGAACCGGAAACTTACGGCGAGATAATTTCGTCGGCAACGATTGCGTTTTTAGAGAAAGATTACGAAAAATCTGTCCATTTTTTCGAGGCTTGTATCAAACTTTGGAAGCAAATTTACTCGAAGAAAAAAGGTTTCCCCGACGAGTGGCAGTTTTTTCTTTACGGGCTTGCACTTTATAAAACCAATACGGACAAATTTCACAAATACGCCGAAGATTACAGCACATTTGCTTTAAAAAATTATCCGCACGATAGTGTTAATTACGCCTTGAAAGCCGTTTCGCATTTTCTCAAAAATCAAGATAATTTGGCGCAAATCGCTTTTTCGCAGATGATGGAAAACGATTTTCATACGCAGTTTTTGCGGATGATGACGGCGGCAATCGTGCCGGTTTTGAAAACGCCGACGAATGTGCGTTCGTTTGCTCAAACCTGCCGCGCTTCGGGTTACAAATGGGTTTTATTTGAAATCGCTAATTTGTTGAAAAATAAAGGTGATGCGTCGTTTGAAAGTGATTTTGAAACCTTGCGCGAAGAGTTAAAGTTCGAGCCTGTCGGTAATCTGATTCCGCGTCTGGAAGATTGGGAACGCGCTCTTAATACGCTTGAAATGATTGCTGTCAGAGGCGCAACAAAAACTGAATCGAAGGCAAAAATTGACGAAACGCGCATTGCTTGGCAGATTGATTTTGCCGACAAAGAAATTCAACCTGTCGAGCAGAAATACAGCAAAAAAGGTTGGACGGACGGGCGCAATGTCGCGCTCAAACGCTTAAAAGATTTGGAAGTCAAAAATTTGACCGAACAAGATATGCAGGTCGTCAAAACATCTCTGAAAAGATATGCGGGCGGCTATTATTACGGCGGTTATGAATACGAATTTACATGGGAAAAAGCAATTGAAAATCTAGTCGGGCATCCATTTTTGTTTTCCGCCAAAAATCCGTCGGTCAATATTTCGCTGAACGAAACGGAGCCGAATTTAATCGTCAAGGAAATCGGCAGCGATCTCGAACTTTCGTTTGATACGAAAATTAAAGACGAAGGCATCGTCATTCAGAAGGAAACCGAAACGCGCTACAAAGTCGTCAAAGTTACGAAACAGCACGTTGACATCAATAATTCGTTGCGCGGCGGAAAACTGCGAATTCCGGCGGCGGGACGCGAAAAACTTTTGCGGGCGATTCAGCCTTTGACAGCGAAAATTGCTGTTCAATCGGACTTGGAAGAACATTTTGAAAATCTTTCGGCAGTTGAACCCGACAATCGGATTCACGCGCTCATCACGCCGGCGGGCGAAGGTTTTCATCTCGAATTCTTCGTCAAACCTTTTGGCACAATTCCGCCGTATTTTAAACCAGGCAAAGGCGCGGAATCGGTCGTTGCCGATCTGGACGGCGTGCGGACACGCGCCAAACGCAATTTGAAAAACGAACGAAAAACGGTCGCCGCCGTTGAAGAACTTTGCCCGTTTTTAGCTGAATTTGAAAGCCCGAATTATGATTGGGAACTTGCGGACGCGGAAAGTTGTCTAACTGCTTTGAGCGAACTCGAAACGCCGCGCAAAGATAACAAATTAGTTATCGAATGGACGAAAGGGCAAAAACTGAAACTGCTCGGAAACATCAATTTCGAGAATTTTTCGTTGTCGGTAAAAAGCTCAAATAATTGGTTTGAAATTGACGGAAAAGTTAAGGTCAATGAAGATTTAGTTCTTTCGATGAAAGACTTGACCAATCTGTTAACTACTGAAAACACCAACTTTATCGAACTTTCGGACGGGCAATTTATCGCCATAACCGAAAAATTGCGGAAACATCTGCAATCGCTCAACGCGGTAATGGATGATAAAAATCGTCTGCACAATTTGCGTTCGGGAATTTTGGAAGATTTCGCCGAAGAACTCGAAAACTTCAAGGCTGATAAAGCGTGGAAAACGCATCTCGAAAAACTTAAAGACGCGCAAATATTTGTTCCCGAATTGCCGAAAACTTTTGATGCGGAACTGCGTCCATATCAAATTGACGGTTTTAATTGGCTTTCACGCCTTGCAAATTGGGGCGTTGGCGCGTGTTTGGCGGACGACATGGGGCTTGGAAAAACTGTCATGGCGTTGGGGTTATTGGTTGAACGAGCCGAAAAAGGTGCGGCGTTAGTCGTTGCGCCCGTCAGCGTTTGCCGAAATTGGATTAAGGAAGCGCAAAAATTTTCGCCGACTTTGAATTTTCAACTTTTTGGCGAAGGCGACAGAAAATCGCAAGTTGAATCTCTGGGAAAATATGATGTTTTGGTAACGAGTTACAGTCTTTTGCAAATCGAGGAAGAACTTTTTACTGCCCAAAATTTTGCCACAATTATTTTGGACGAAGCGCAAGCCGTCAAAAATCGGACAACCAAACGCTCAAAAACCGTGATGGCATTGCAAGCCGATTTTCGACTGATTACGACAGGAACACCGATTGAAAATCATCTCGGCGAATTGTGGAATTTGTTCAATTTTATCAATCCGCACTTGCTCGGAAGCCACGAATTTTTTAACGAAAGATTTGCCATTCCGATTGAAAAAAATAGAGATGAAAATGCGCGTAAAACATTGCAAAGATTGATAAAACCTTTTCTTTTACGACGGCGCAAAAATCAAGTTTTAGACGATTTACCCGAAAAAACCGAAATCGTTTTGACCGTTGAAATGTCTGCCGAAGAACGAGCATTTTACGAATCGGTCAGACGCGAAGCCTTAGAAAAAATCGAATCGCAAGACGGCGATGCGAAAGACAAACGATTCCGTATTTTGGCTGAATTAACCCGTTTAAGATTGGCGTGTTGTCATCCGAAATTAGTCAATCCAAACATTCCTTTGAGCAGTTCTAAACTCGAATTATTTGGCGAAACTTTGGACGAACTTTTAGAGAATAAACATAAGGCGTTAGTGTTTAGCCAATTCGTCAAACACTTGGCGATTGTCGAAGAATACTTGAAAAAACGCGGCATTGACTATCATTATTTGGACGGCAGCACGCCCGCGCACATTCGCCAAGAACGGATTGACGCATTCCAACGCGGCAGCGGCGATGTCTTTTTAATCAGTTTGAAAGCGGGCGGAACAGGTTTGAATTTAACGGCGGCAGATTATGTAATTCATCTTGATCCGTGGTGGAATCCGGCG
The DNA here is from genome assembly GCA_031409875.1 of Acidobacteriota bacterium. GTDB lineage: Bacteria > Acidobacteriota > Blastocatellia > Pyrinomonadales > Pyrinomonadaceae > CALMEH01. The sequence continues at coordinate 3,262 of JANNYB010000039.1, forward strand.
GTTGAAGATCAAGCCTCCGACCGCGCTCACCGCATCGGGCAACAACGTCCCGTAACTGTATATCGTTTAGTTACAGAAGATACAGTCGAAGAAAAGATTTTGAAATTACACGATACCAAACGCGATTTGGCGGATTCATTGTTAGAAGGAACGGATTCGAGCGGAAAACTTTCGGCAGATGATTTGCTTGCGTTAATCAGCGAAGTTTGAACGATTTAGGATTTAGAATTCAAGATTCAAGATTCAAGAAATCCCAAATCCCAAATCCCAAATCCCAAATCCCAAATCCCACATCCTTTCCGCCATTGCTCAGGCGCGGGCTTCGGCTTCCGTTAAATCCGCAATCCGCAATCCGCAATCCGCAATCGCTAATTTATCGTTTTCGCAGATGATTTCGATGACGCTGCCTTCTTCGATTGCGCCTTGAATTAAGGCTTCGGAGATTTCGTCTTCGACGTATTTTTGCAGAGCGCGTTTGAGCGGACGTGCGCCGTAACTTCTGTCGGCACAGGTTTTATCCATCAGCCACGTTTTTGCTTCTTCCGAAAGACGAATACGCAAAGCGCGTTTTTCAAGGATTTCGTTGAGCTTGCCGATTTGCAAATCAATAATTTCTCTTAAATCCGTGTCTGTCAATTCGTCGAAAATAATTATTTCGTCCAGACGATTGATAAATTCCGGCGCGAAGGTTTTTTTGACTTCGCTCATTACTTGTTCTTCCAATTTTTCGCGTGAAGCGTCGGCGTTAGATTGAAATCCGAGCGTGGCGCGTTTTTGGATAAATCTTGCACCCAAGTTTGAAGTCATTATGAAAATCGCTTGTTTGCAATCAATCGTTTGACCTTGCGCGTCGGTCAAAATTCCGTCTTCAAAAACTTGGAGCAAAATATTAAATAAATCTGGGTGCGCTTTTTCGACTTCATCGAACAACACGAGCGAATATGGCGCACGGCGCAACTTTTCGGTTAATTGTCCGCCTTCTTCGTGTCCGACGTAGCCCGGAGGCGAGCCGATGAATTTTGCAACCGTGTGTTTTTCCATAAATTCCGACATATCAAAACGAATCAAACTGCGTTCCGAGCCGAAAAGAAATTCTGCTAAAGTTCGCGCAACCTCGGTTTTTCCAACGCCGGTCGGACCTAAAAATAAAAACGAGCCGACAGGTTTATTCGGATTTTTCAGTCCGGCGCGTGAACGTCTGATTGCTCTGGCAAGCGCAGAAATCGCGGTTCGCTGTGAAATAATTCGTTTGTGCAATTCATTTTCGATTTGCAGAAGTTTTTTGCCTTCTTCCTGCTTTACCGATTGAATCGGAATTCCCGTCCAACGCGCAATAACTTCTTCAACGTCGTCTTTGGTAACTTCGACCGCGAAAAACGAATCTTCGAGCGTTTCGAGTTCCAACGACATCAATTGTTCATCGCTTGCCGAAGTGCGTTTCCAATTTTCGACGGTTTCTTTCCACGAAGGTTCGGATACGTTTTCCTGCTGATAACGAAGTTTCGCACGCGAGCCGGCTTCGTCTAAAACATCAATCGCTTTGTCAGGGAGAAATCTGTCGGAAATGTAGCGGTTTGAAGCATAAACCGCCGTTTGCAGAGCTTCTTTTGAATAGCGAATTTGATGAAAAGCTTCGTATCTTTCCGCCAAACCTTCAATGATTTTGAGCGCGTCTTCTTCGCTCGGCGGCACGACTTTGACCGATTGAAAACGTCTTTCGAGAGCTTTGTCTTTTTCGATTGATTTGCGATATTCGTTCGGTGTCGTTGCGCCGATACATTGAATTTCGCCGCGTGAAAGCGCAGGTTTTAGAATATTCGCCGCGTCAAGCGTTCCTTCCGCGCTGCCCGCGCCGACGAGCGTATGAAGTTCGTCAATAAAAACGATATATTCGTCGTGCGATTTGAGTTCGAGCAGAATTTTTTTCAAGCGTTCTTCAAATTGCCCGCGATATTTCGTTCCGGCGACGATCAAAGACAAATCGAGCGACAAAATGCGTTTATTTTCGAGAAATGTCGGCACATTTCGTTCAACGATTCTCTGCGCCAGACCTTCGATAATCGCCGTTTTCCCAACGCCGGATTCGCCGATTAAAACCGGATTATTTTTCGTCCGGCGGCACAAAATTTCGATAACTCTTTCGGTTTCCGATTCGCGCCCGATTAACGGATCGAGCTTTCCGTGCGCCGCTTCCAACGTCAAATCTCTTGTAAATTCATTAAGATACGGCACATCGGTTTTTTCGCGGTCAAACAGATGCAGATTCGGCAAACCGCTCTGCTTTCCGATTTCGTCGCGCACATCTTGCAGACGCAAACCGTAATGAAACAAGATTTCGGCGGCAATCGAGCGTTCTTCGCGGACAATTCCGAGAAGCAAATGTTCGGGTCCGATATGCCGATTTTTCAGCCGTTGACTTTCTTCATTGGCAAGCGAGAGAATGCGTTTCGTTTCGGGCGCAAGATGAAGTTCGGAAGATTGCGGAATGCGTTCGCGCAAAACAATGCGTTCTTCGACTTCGCGGCGAATCGCTTCGACTGTTAAGGAATTGCGAAAAGGAAAAAAACGTGCGCTCAAAGTTTTATCTTCGCGCATTAATCCGAGCAAGATGTGTTCCGGTGAAATATAATGCGAGCCGTATTGCAGAGCTTCGTAACGTGCAAAAAAAACAACCCGACGCGCCTTTTCCGTATAGCGTTCAAACATAAATTATTGATTCGACTTTCTAAAAACTTAAACCTTTACCCAAAGTCTGAACCTTTTAGATGATTTTTTCAAGAATAGAATTATCCGATTTGATTCAATATAGTTTCAAAGCGCGGAAAAATCCATAGAATTCCCAATAAATTTACTGCAAACGCAAATTTTCCAAAGGTTTTATTCTGCTCGCCTTGAATGCCGGATAAACGCAAGCCGTCAGACAAACGACAAATGCAATCGCAATTATCAGTAAAATATTTGAAATCTGCGGATGAAACGGAATGTAATTGAGCGAATAAACTTCTGCCGAAATGCTCACGATTTTGAAATAATTTCCTGCTAAACACGCTAGCAAACCTAAAATCACACCGCAAGAAATTCCCGCGAAACCTAAAAATAAACCTTCGAGCAGAAAGATTTTTATAAGATTTTTCGTCTTTGCGCCGCAAGTTCTTAAAATTGCAATGTCCAATCTTCTTTCGTTGACGAGAAGCGCAAGCGTTGTCGTAATATTCAACGCGGCGATGAAAATTATCAGCGAAATGACCGCCAGCGAAACTTTTCTTTCCAAACTCAAAGCCGCAAAAAGCGGGCGATTTGATTCTTGCCAATCAATGACGCGAAAATCCGTGTCAGAACAGCCTGCGTGAGCGGGCTGTTCAATCGTTGCCGACGAGCTAACAGCCCGCTCACGCAGGCTGTTCTGACAAATCGCCCGCGCTGTTTCGTTCGATTTGTAAATGTCTTTGACCGAAACGCTTAGATTTGTCGGCGCGAAAATTTGTTTGTTATAAAGCCGCGCAAAATTTTCGGGCGAAATGTAAATCCACGTCGAATCGTAATCGAAAAGTCCTGTTTCAAAAATTTCGGCAACCAAAATTCGCGTGCGTTTCGGTTCGGATTCGTTTTCGAGCGTGATGATTTCGGCTTCATCGCCGATTTTTAGATTTGATTTTTCGGCAAGCTGTTTGCCGAGCGCGACGTTTATTTTGCTTGAATCTGAAATCTGAAATCTGAAATCTGAAATAACGCGCAACGCCGCATAATTTGAAGCAGTTTCGCTAATTAAAAAAGAATTTTCAAAAGCTGTCGGCGAAATTTCTGTGATATTTTCTGCCTTTTCGAGATTTTTTTTAAGCTCTTGCCAATTCAAAATCTCGCCGCCGTCTGCGCGGAAAATCGAAATATGCGCTGTGTTTGCAAGAATTTTATCGCGCATTTCGTCTTGAAAACCTTTTGCCAAAGATTGTGCGATAATCAACGCCGCCACACCAAAAGCAATTCCGACAATTGCCACAACGGAAGTAAAACGCGCCAAAGATTTTCTTCGGGCGCGGAAATATTTCACGGCAAGGGTAAATTCAAAAGACATCTTTCTAATGGTAAATGGTAAATGGTAAATGGTAAATAGCAATTGTTTTCGCTAAAATTTGAAATTTACGGAGATTTGAAATCTGAAATCTGAAATCTGAAATTTAAACGATGCCATTAGCAAAAATAGAAGAAGCCGTTGAAGACATAAAAAACGGCAAAATGATCATAATTGTTGACGACGAAGACCGCGAAAACGAAGGTGATTTGGTTTGCGCGGCGGAGAAAGTTACGCCCGAAATCATCAGTTTTATGGCGATTCACGGGCGCGGCTTGATTTGTTTGCCGTTGACCGAAGAACGCTGTGATGAATTGCAGTTAATTCCGCAAACTTCGGATAACACTTCGAGTATGGGAACAGCGTTCACCGTTTCAATCGAAGCGCGTGAAGGCGTTACGACGGGAATTTCGGCGGCTGATCGCGCGAAAACGATTTTAACCGCCGTCAATCCCGAATCGAAAGCGAACGATTTAGCGCGTCCCGGACATATTTTTCCGCTTCGTGCAAAGCGCGGCGGCGTTCTCGTGCGCGTCGGTCAAACCGAAGCCAGCGTTGACATTGCGCGAATTGCCGGACTAAATCCTTCAGCCGTAATTTGCGAAATTATGAACGACGACGGCACGATGTCGCGTCTGCCGGAACTCGAATTTTTTGCCGAAAAACACGGATTGAAAATCATTTCCGTCGCGGATTTGGTGCGTTATCGAATTCAAAAAGAAACTCTGGTCAGAAAAGTTGTCGAAACCGATCTGCCGACGGCGCACGGCGATTTCAGAGCCACGATTTACGAAAACGTCATCAACGGCGAAACGCATCTGGCAATGACTTTCGGCGAAATTTCCGATACAACCGAAGCGGTAATGGTTCGCGTCCAAACGGAGAACATAACTTTTGCGATGTTCGGTTGTGCGCTCGGCGAAGCGTCCGAAGCGATGCAGTCTTCGCTCAAAAAAATAGCTGAAAACGGCAAAGGCGTGATACTCTATCTACGTCAGCGCGAACATAATTTAGACTTGATTCACCAGCTCCAAACATATGCGTTGATGCAGCGGAAGAACTTGGATTTTCAATCGGCGCGGAAGGAAACCGGCTACGGCAAATTCCGCGATTACGGCATTGGAGCGCAGATTCTAAACGATTTAGGCGTGCGCCGCATTCGACTTCTTTCAAATCATCCGCCAAAAGTTAATGCGCTCGAAGCGTTCGATTTGGAAATTGTCGAAACGGTTTCACTCTAAAATGTATGAAACTTGTTTAATGTGGCAGATATTTATTGAAATTGTCGCTGAAGGCGACGAACATTATAGCCCAGTGAGAATCGATGGGTAGGCGGAACAAAAAGATTCGCTCGCTGAAGGCGAGCAACAAACGGCGCAAAATTGTTCGTCGCCTTCAGCGACGGGAAATTTCGATAATTAACCTAGCGATTCTCGCTAGGCTATAATGTTCGTCACTTTCAGCGACAAAGAGTTATTTATTGCGTAAAGCGGTTATTTAAATATTTGCGTAAAATCGTTGAGGAGTGGCTAAACGAATGAAAAACGAACATTTTGAACATCTGAAAGAAAGTGTCATTGAAGCCGGAAAAATAATGCGCGGAGAAATTGAACCGAGCCGCGAATTTGTTTATGAAGTTGAGACCGATGATTTAATTGAACCTGTCGAAACTTGGGCTGTTTGCGTCGAAACCGATGATGAAGAACTTCTGATTCCGGGCAAAATTTATCTTGTCAAGCAACTCAGAAAAGGATTTTGGATTTTAGACGAAGAAGACGAAGCCACGCTTTGTCCTCAAGAATTTTTTATGCCCATAGAATTGCCGCAGACGGTTTTGAAAAGATTGGAAAATATTAAACAAGCGGCATAAGTCATATATTTTCAAGGTGGGAAAAGATGTCGGAAGAAAATAACAACATCGAAGAACCGGAAACCGAAGCGGAAGAGAATCAACAACCGCAACCGAAACGCCGACGCTTTTTTACTCGGCGCAAGGCGGCGATTTCTTCGGGCGCGTTGGCGATTCTGCTTGTTTTGCTGTCGGTTTTGGCGGTTGTCCTTTATAACAGAGGCGTTCACGATAATTATATTAAGCAACAATTTGCCGCAAAAATGGGCAGAATCGGGATGGATTTTTTTGCGAAAAACTTTCGCGTTACCGTTTCGCCGCTCCAACTCGAACTCGAAGACGCAACTTTTACCGATAGAAACTCGGGCGAAAAATTGTTTCATATTGATAAGGCAAAATTCGGTTTGACGGTTAAAAATCTTTACGATTGGCAATTAAACCGCGATATTTCGATTGACACGACAGACGTTGACGGCGCACAAGTTTATGTGAAATTTGATGAAAACGGCAAATCGAATTTTTCAAATTTACAACTTATCGAAGAAGACACGCGCCTTAATTTTACATATTCTTCCGTCAAATTTTCGCTTAAAAATGCGACGGTTTATGTCAATGATACGGCGCGAAAAATTGATGCCGACGCGAAAAATGTCGTCTTTTCTCTCGAACCCGAAAATCCGTCCGTTCCCGACGATCAAAAGCGTTATAAATTCGATTTTACCTCAACGCAATCAAACTTTATTTACGACGGAAATTCTGTCGAGCCGATTGACATTCGCGCCAAAGGCATCGCTGATCCGAACGGCGCGGACATTAGCGAATTGAAAATTACGACACCGATTGGCGATTCGACTTTGAGCGGAAATTTGCGCGATTGGAAGTCGCCGAAATATGATTTGGACATTGTTTCGACCGTTGATTTGACGCAAACGACGACGATTTTACCGATTGGAACGCCGCTTCGAGGCGTGGCAAATTTCAGCGGAAAAGTTTCGGGCGAAGGCGAAAGTTATCAAGTGAACGGCAAAATTGATTCGCAAAGTTTGACCGCGCCGGGCGTTTATTTGAAGGCTTTAAATGTTACCGGAACAGTCGCGGGAACAAATTCGATGTATGAAGCGAACGGCACGGCAGTCGCCGAACTTCTGACATTTGAAGACTTTAAGATTGATTTTATAAAACTTGTCGGAAACATTCGCGGCACAGGAACAGACTTTAAATGGCTCGGCGAACTCGAAGCCGCCGCCGCCGAAACGCCGCTCGGAACGCTCGGCGGATTGTTTATTTCCGATGCGGTTGCCGAATATAAAGAGAAAAATTTCACCGCGAATTTAGGAAATGTTCGCGCTAAACGATTTTTTAATGAAGACGTTGATTTGCAAAATATTCAGTCAAACGGCATCAAAATAAATTCAAAAAACGGCATAACCGATGTCAATACGTCAAACATTCGCGCCCAAAACGTCAAAACCAAAGAAATCAATTTGCAAAACGTAACCGCAAAAAACGTGCGCGTCAAAGACAATCCGAAAAACACGACAATCAATGCCGACAGTCTTCAAGCAGATTCGGCGCAAACCGAAGACGCAAAGCTCAAAAACATCCAAGCAAATCAAATAAATATTCAACGGCAAAACGGCGTAACCGACATTGACGCGAATAATTTACGCGCCGAATCGGTTGACGCAAACGGCGCGAAAATCGGCGATGCCAACGCGACAAATATCACGATTCGAGACACGCCAAACGAAACGATTATTTATTCGGACAATCTGAAAGTTGCGAAAATCCAAACGGATGCGGCAGTTTTGGGAAATCTGAATATTGCGGGCGTTCGTCTGACACTTCGGCGCGGCACGATTGAAGCGACTTCCGACGATTTCAGCGCGGACAACGTAACGATAAATAGAACCAAAGAATTACCAAACGGCGGAACGATTGAAAATGTCAAAGTTGCAAAACCTGTTTTCGTTCTCGAACCTTCAGGACGCTATCGTGCCAGCGCGGATATGTCGCTCGGCGGCGGAATTTTGGGAAGCATCAAAATCGGTGCGGCAAAGGCAAATGTTGTTGTAAATAATGATCAAGCAACTCTGACAAATCTCACCGCAGACGTGATGGACGGCAAGATTGACGGAAATGCGACGATTGCTTTTTCAAATCGAAATCGTTCAAACGTGAACGCTGATTTTACGAATTTGGATTTGGGCAAATTGCTTGCGCTTCAAGGCGGGCGCGTCGTGCCGATTGAAGGAAACACGAGCGGAAGCGCAAAACTTTCGTTCACCGGAACTAATTTCAAAACTGCCAGCGGAAATCTGACGGCGGACATTACGGCAAATGCCGGAACTGCGGAAAAAGGCTTGATTCCTGTAACCGGACGCATCGAAGCAACGGCGATCAACGGACTTTTTAATCTCGACATTGCTCGTTTGAACACCGAAAAAACCGAAATAAACGCCACGGGCAGATTCGATTTGAACGGCAGTAATTCAAATTTGAATCTCGCGCTGAATTCGACCGATGCAAGCGAAATTGACCGCGTAATTCGCGTTTTGGACATTTCGCCCGAATTCGGACGGCAGATTGACGATTATCAAGCCGAATTTGCCGGAAACCTGCAATTTAACGGAACTTTAACCGGAAATTTCAGTAATCCGACGATTGAAGGACGCGCCGCGCTCGATACGCTCCGACTTCGCGGGCGAAACCTCGGTTCGCTTTCTTCGGAAATTTCAGTCTCGCCGACGAACATTGAAATCAAAAACGGTTTATTACAGGAACGCGACGGTGGAAATCTCACATTTGACGTGCAAATTCCGCGCATCGGAACAAATAATATTGCGGTTCAAGCAAAATTAAATAACATCAACACAGGCAATTTTATCGCCGCGCTTCCGCTCAAAGGTAAATTGCCCGCGTCTTTGAATGACTTTCAGGCGCAAACTTCCGGCACGATAAATGTCAGCGGTTTGCCTTCAAATTTGCAGGGCGAAGCCGCTATTTCATCGGGCGCGGGAACAATTGGCGGCGAACGATTTGATGGTTTTGAGGCGCGGGCGACTTTTGCGGGAAATCTGGTTAATGTCGAAAATCTAAACGTGCGTTTCGGCGAAGGTTTTGTCAAAACGAACGGAACTTATAACACCGAAACGACGGCTTTTAATTTTATAGCAACCGGAAAATCGGTTGAATTTGCGCGGGTTCGTCCGTTTATTTCAAACAATCCGGCTTTGTCGGAAATCAACGGCGTTGTTGATTTGCAGGCGACGGCGACCGGAAACGTCAATGATTCAAAGACTTACAACATAAATTTCAGCGGCACAGGGCAAGATGTTGCTTATAAACAAAATGCTTTGGGCAATCTCGCATTTGTCGGCAAAACCGAAAATCAACAGTTAAACGCTAACATTACTGCGAATTTTGAAGGTCAACCGCAAGTGATTACGGCGAATGTAAATTTCTCGGACGCAAATCTGCCGTTTCGCGCCGAAACCGATTTTAATAATTCCGAACTTTCGCCGTTTATTGCAATTTTGCGCCGCGAATACGATTTAGCAACCGAAATTGACGTAACCGGACGCGCCACGGGCAAAGTTTTGATTGCCGGAAATCTTTCGTCTGTCAATCAATCGGGCGAGCGCGAATTTTCGGCGGCGAATCTGAGCGGTTCAGCGAATTTCTCGCAACTTGCATTGCAAATCGGCGAAACGCCGCTTTCGGCTACCGAAGCTGTTTCGGTCAGGTTTAACACGAACGAACTCGTCTTTGACAACGCAAAATTTGCAGGCGGCGGCACGAATTTGACGATTAGCGGCGCGAAGGCTTTGAGCAATGGCGCGATGAATAATTTGGTCATTGCCGGAGCGGTGAATTTGCGGATTTTGAACGCTATTTCGCCGAATTATTTCTTTTCCGGCTTGGCAAATCTCGACGTGCGCTTGACGGGAACGAATCAGACGGCGCGTTTGAACGGTTCGGCTGTTCCGCAAAATGCTTCGTTCGCGGCGTTTGTCGGTTCACAACGTCTTTCGATTGAACGAATTTCGGGCGGGCGTGTTTTGTTTAGCTCGAATCAAGTGCAAATTGACGGTTTGAACGGATTTTTGGGCGGCGGAAAAGTTTCGATTTCGGGCGGCGCGGCTTTGACCGACAACTTAAAACTGCAAGCATTTCGTTTCGATTTGGACGGCGCAAACGTAACCGTGCCGTTGCCGAAAGATTTTTTAACAACCGGCGACGCGAAGCTCGAATTTAGCGGCAGACGCGATGTTTCGGGACGTTTAGCTTCGATAATTTCGGGCAGAATCAATGCGCGGCGCAGTCTTTACACGGAAAATATTGATTTGGCGGACATCATCGGCGGACGGCGCGAAGGCTCGATTGAACAAAATCCGGGCAGCGCGACTGATTCGTTTTTCGGCGATTTGCAGATTGATATGGTTGTCGAAGGACGCGATGCGCTTGTCGTTCGCAACAATATTGCGGATTTGACTGCTTCGATTTCCTTGCGCGTTACGGGCGACATCGAAGACCCGCAAATTTCGGGCAGAATCAATGCCAACAGCGGCACGCTTTTTTACCGCGACGACCGTTATGACGTTCAGCGCGGCGAGCTACTTTTTCCGCCGAATGTCAGCGGAATTCAGCCGGTTATCAATCTTCGCGCCGAATCGGAAATCAACGGTTATCAAGTTACAATCAATCTGAGCGGCGATTTGAGCAACACGGACACGCTCAACGCGGTTTTGACATCAAATCCGGCTTTGCCGCAAGCCGACATCGTTTCGCTGATTACGACGGGAAATCTCGCCAACACCGAAGGCGGAATTCCGACGCTGGCGCAATCGGGAATCAACACAGCGACCGAAATTTTGGCTGATCAGATTATCAACAAACCTCTGAGCAAGGCGACCGATAAACTTTTCGGCTTGAATCGTTTTGAGATTGACCCGATAATTTCAGGACAAAGACTGAATCCGACAGCACGTTTAACTGTCGGCAGACAGATTAACCGCAATCTTTTGATAACGTATTCGACAAATTTAGCAAGCGACCAAAATCAGGTTGTCGCGCTCGAATATCGCGTTTCAAATCGTCTGTCTTTTGTTGCACAATATGAACAACGCGCCTTGAGCAACGTAACCCGCGACAGCAATGTTTTCAGCTTTGAAATTCGTCTGCGAAAACGATTTTAATGGAACAAGGTGTAAAAAAACCTTACTTTTTTGACAGTCAAACCCGTCCTAAACTATCGAAATAGCTGATACTTTCCGCCCAATTTGTCGCGTCAATCTGTGAACGGTTTTTCACCCAATAATTATTCGGCTCATCATGATAAATCGTTTCGACATCGCTTTAATACCAAGTTATACCCGAATCCCCTAGAGGATCAAGTTTTTGTTTTCTAGCTTCTTCTAGTCCAATTTGCTTAACTTTTTCAAACCACTTTCTGTAAATTTTGTATGTCTTTTTTATAACTACGTCAGAGTTTAGAGCTTCAGCGTCCTCTATTTCGTGCAAAGCGACTCCGCTGGCGTGTTTAAAATTCTCATAAAATAGGTAAGAAATGTAATATAATGCACACACTTCAACTGTGGCGCGTGGAAATAATTGAGAAACTTTAGTATTCATCGCGCCGCTAAAAGCTCCGCGAGATTTATCTCCTTTGAGCTTTAAAAGGCATTCGATTCCTTCCATAACTTTTTCAGGATTTTTCTCATTTACTTTTTCTCCTGAATATTTAATATTTTTCACGCCTACGCTTTTATACCAATAACTACAATCTTGCGCCATAATTTCAGTAGCAGAAAAAATCATCATAAAAAAAACTACTGAGCAAATTACTTTTACTTTATTCATAGAATACCTCTTATTGACTTGGTCTTTGTGTCCAAACTTGGAGTTTGCCGCTTTCCCATGCTGTTCCCTTACCTGGTCCGTATGGAAGACTAGACTGATACGATTCAATACCGCCTTTACCTCTAACAGTATTTAGTTTTTCGTTAAATGTAACACTATGTTCATATTTTCCTGTATTTCTATAAAGACCAACATCGCCCATCTGAATATTTTCGTCTTTACCTACCTGTCTATATCCCATAGCTTTTAGTGTTTTGCTATTTATTTGATTATTATTAATCCACACTTTACCATCAGCAAAAGTAGTTCCATGGCAATTTGTTTTGTTGTCATATCCTTGATTTTTTCCAAGCGTTTCCATCGCGTTTGCCAATTCCGCAGATATTGGAGCATCTTTTTTACCCTTAAATTCATTGCCACTTTCATCAACTATTCTATATTTTATTTCGCTAGTAGCTACATATGCTTTTATTTTGGTTTCTCCATCTTTAGCCAAAACGTAGCCTTCATCAGCGTCCCAATAAATTTGAGCGAACGCTTTTTTTCCATTAATCTCCGCTTGTCCACCATCGGCAGTTGGGATTGCTACTGTTTGATACTCAAAGGGTTTTTCGCCTGTTTTCACAAACTCTCCTACACTACTTTGGGCAGGCGGCGGTGCAGGTTGTTCAGCAACTTGTTGAGTCGGCATATCACCTGCCGTGCCTTCACTCGGTCCAGAACGATAACCGCTGTCATAATTGCTCGAATATCCGCCGCTACCGCCACTACCCTGACACCATTGACCACACGCGCCAGTTGTTACCGAAATCAATCCCAACGGGTCTGTGTATTTATACGGCGAATTTAAGACGTAGCTATACCTGTTGAACGTCTGCGGATTCTTTATCGTTGCTGATGCCGTCAGTGGGTCAATGCTCGTAAATCTGCCGTGCTGAGAGTTGTAATATCTCGCCTGTGCAAACTCCAAGCCGCTTTCGGTGTCCTTTTCATAGCCCGTGTAGCCTTTTCGCGTTTCGCTTGTGTCGTAGTTCGGATTTGCCGTTCTCTGCGCTGATGTTGCTTCATCACCAAACGCCATATAATCTTTGCGTGTTGTAACCGCGCCGTTTTGGTTTGTGATAACTCGCGCCGAGCCGAGATGGTCGGCTGTCAAATAACTTACTTGCGGCGTTTGGGCTAATGCTGTTGAATATTCCGCGACAAGTGTTCCACCGCCATTATAGACGAAGACAGTGATTTCTGTCGAGGATATTTTCTTCACGCGCTTGCCTTCGCTGGTGTAGAAATATTAGCCTTTAATTTTTTGTTTTCGGTCATTCTTTAGATTGATAAACGCTGACTTTGGTAAGTCCGTTGTCAGCATAATTTTCGGCGTAATCCCGACTTTCTTTGGGACTTAGCTCAATTTGTTTTATCTTGACTTTAGAAGAAAAATTTTCAGGAACATTTACTTTGAGGTCAATATAAATTTCAAGTGTGTCCATTCCTACTGTCTTGTAATAAAGTTCTGTGCTATTCAAAAACGTGAACTGCCTATCCTTAAAATACTCATTATGCTGATTGGTAATAGGAGAATTAGATAAAATTATCTCTTGGTGGTTTCCGGCTAATCCCCAAGATTTTGCTCGGATATAAATTTTTTCATTTAATTCATCAAATCTAATTTCATATTCATTAGCATTTGACATTTTTATTCCGTTTCCGTTAGCTGTGTTAAAAATCCAAAAGAATAACACTATTCCAAAGAATCCTAATAGATGTTCCGATAAACTTCTCTAGAAAATCAAGTTCATTGAAAATTTATTAAGGTTATGAGTCTTGATAACCTAAAAATGTTTCCTAAAAATCGAATCAAGTCATTATTTGGACTTGAGCCGGAAGTCTTAGCCG
>JANNYB010000040.1:0-25094 GCA_031409875.1 Acidobacteriota bacterium
CGTTTATTTTTGGGCAACGAGTTGCGGAATCTGTAAAGAAAATATGCCCAAATTGCGCGAAGTGCGCGATAAATACAAAGCACAAGGTTTGAAAACCGTGGCAATTCATATGCCGCGTTACGAAGCCGATACTGATTTGGAAAAGGTCAAAGCGGCGATTCAGGAACATTGTATTGACGATGTTTGCGCGATTGATAATAAGCACAAATTGAAAGATGCTTTCTTGAACGAACAAGGCTGGGTGCCGGTTTATTATTTGTTCGACGCGGAAGGAAAATTGAAATCTCGCGCGGCGGGCGAATTCGGCATCGGCGTTATTTCGGGAGCTTTGGAAAAAATGTTCGCGGCGAAGAAAAGCGCGACAGCGTAAGATTAAAATTTTATTGCAGACACACGCACGGAGTAAGTGTGTCAAAACGCTGACACACTTACTCCGTGCGTGTTTCTGCATTAGTTATTCCTTAAGGTTTTCGAGTTTGAAAACATCTTAAAAAGTGTTCGTTTTTGCAAATAAAAAACGGACGCTTTTTTTACCTTTAAAGTTTTCTGCAAATCTAAAAAAAAACTTCAAAAATTATGCAATAAGATTTTAGACGGGCGTTCTATATCTGTGTGATTACACAAATCTATTTTAGGAACTTTTAATTTTATATGTTGAGAAAATTTCGTTTATATTTTACCGCGATGATAAGCGCGTTGGTTTTGGTTTCCGTGTTGGTTTCGTCCAACGCAAAAGCCTGTGAGGAAGCACCGCAAACATTTCTTTCGCTTTATATGAACAGCGAATTGATTGTTACCGCCAGATTTGAGAGCGAAAGCAAGCCGACAAAATCGAATGAGGACGAATACGGCTACACTTTGGAAAACGAGCGCAAGCTGGTTTTCACGAACATTTATAAAGGACAGCAAACCGAATTGGAATCGGTCGTTTTGGATTATTCGGAATATGTTTCGAACCCGAGTCAAGACACTTCCGCAGTTGAAGAAACCGTTTCGGCAGATGAACATTATTATTTCGATTTTTCAAAAATCAAACTCGGTAAAGAATATCTATTTTTCTTGAGCAAAAACAAAGAAGACGGCAAATATTACGTTACTGATTATAGTTCCGGCGTGAGAGAAGTCGAGAAAAACTTGGCTTTTTATGAAAAAAGTTTGAGTGATTTGAACAAAATCGTTTCGGCGAAATCAAAACAATACGAACTTTTGACCGAATGGATTGTTAAAAACATCGAAAACGCCGAAACCCGCGAAGACGGCATCGGAGATTTGTCGGAAAGTTTTTACGGTTTGACATATCAAAACGAAGACCCGATTTTCAAAGGCAAAGGTCCGTTTGTTTTCACCGAAGAAGGTTACGGAGTTTATACGGTCGGCGTGGCGAAACATTTAACGCAGACGCAAAAAGACAGAGTTTCGAGCGTGCTTTATCCGGTGCTTGAAAAAGCATGGTCGGCGGAAAAACCGGAATATGTGAATTACGGAATCTCTGCGATTTTAGGCGGCATTGATAAACCGCGTTTGGCAATGTTCACTTATAATTCGTTGCAAAGCGTTGGCAAAAATGACATTGAAAGAAAATCAACGATTACGGACTTTTTGGTTAATGTCGTGAGCGACGAAAAATTATCAGGTGTTTATTACGAAATTCAAGAGCTTGATTACCAAATCGAAGAAGCCAAAAACCTCGATACGCCGCAAGGCAAAAAGCAGGTGAAAGATTTGACCATCTTGAAAGATGCCAAATCAAAAGATTTCGACAAGCGTTTCAAATTTATGCAAAGCAGAAATTTCGTTGCCGTCGAAAGTGTATAATCCGAATCGCGTTTGATTTGTGTAAAAACGAAAAAGGTTTCCGTAAATTGCGGAAACCTTTTTTTTTGGACGGAGAATAATATAATTTTTTGTCGCTGAAAGCGACTGACATTATAGCCTAGCGAGAATCGCTAGGTATTTTGGGAATAAGATTCGCTCGCTGAAGGCGAGCAACGTTCGCTGCGTTTTTTGTTCGTCGCCTTCAGCGACGGAATTCATTATCAACGCTCACCTAGCGATTCTCGCTAGGCTATAATGTTTGTCGCTTTCAGCGACAAAAGCAGAAAATAAAGTAATTTTTGTCTGTCGAACATTCAAAACTTTTTCAAATCGTAAATTTTATTCAGCCGTTACTTTCGCCGGTTCGAGATTTGGCGCAAGCAGATGAATGACGAGCAACGCAATCAAATAAGCAGATGCGGCAATCGCAAAAATCGGAAAGTAACTGCCCGTCGTTTCAAGAATATACGCCACCAATTTGGCAATAAACATACCGCCGATTGCGCCCGCCATTCCGCCGATGCCGACGACTGAACCGACCGCTTGTTTCGGAAACATATCCGAAGCCGTCGTGAAAATATTCGCCGACCAGCCTTGATGCGCCGCCGCCGCAATGCCGATTAAAACAACGGCAACCCAAAGATTTGTAGTTATCGAAGCAAAAATAATCGGCACGACCGCGAGAGCGCAAATGAGCATCGCCGTTTTGCGCGATTTGTTGATTGACCAGCCGCGTTTGATAAAAAATCCCGAAAGCCAACCGCCGCCAATCGAGCCGACATCAGCGATAATGTAAATAATCGCCAGCGGAATTCCGAAAGTTTTCAAATCTAATCCGTGCTGTTTTTTCAAAAAATCGGGAAGCCAAAAAAGATAAACCCACCAAATCGGATCGGTCAAAAATTTGCCGATGGCGAAAGCCCAAGTCTGCCGATGCGGAAACAGGCGTTTCCAAGGGATTTTGACCGTCGGTTCGGGCGGATCTGATTGAATATATTCAAGTTCCGCTTTTGAAAGTTTCGGATGCTCTTCGGGCTTGTGGTAAAAAGCCAACCAAAAAACGAGCCAGATAAAACCGATAATTCCCGTGATGATAAATGCTTCATACCAACCGTAAGTTACAGCAATCCAAGGCACGATGAGCGGCGTGGCGAGTGCGCCGACGTTTGTTCCCGAATTGAAAATTCCGGTGGCAAGTGCGCGTTCTTTTTTCGGATGCCATTCGGCAACAGTTTTAATCGAAGCCGGAAAATTGCCCGCTTCGCCGATGCCTAAAACAAACCGCGCAACGATAAAACCGACAACTGAAACCGAAAGTCCGATTGATGCCGAATCGAAACCGAACCACGCCAACGCGCCCAAAACGCCCGCGCCAATCGGCACTGCCCAGGCGTGCATCGTCGCGCCGATGCTCCAGACGATAATCGAAAGCGAAAAACCTTTTTTCGTCCCGATTTTGTCCATTAATCTGCCGACACCCAAAAGTCCGAGCGCGTAAGCCGTCTGAAACGCGAAAACAATCCAGCCGTAATCAATCTCCGACCAACCGAATTCGGCTTCGAGCGTCGGTTTTAAAATCCCGATAACTTGGCGGTCAATATAATTTATCGTTGCCGCAAAAAACAAAAGAGCGCAGATAACCCAACGCTGTCTGCCGACTTTTGGCGTGTCTTTGATTGTTTCGTTCATTTTTTTTCCTCGAATATTACAGTTTCAAAATATCAGGAGAGCGATATTCAATGCCGTCAATTTCTACCGAAATCGTTGGGAAATCGGGCGAAGCGGTTAAAATTTCCGTGCCGATAAAAGTTTCTTCCGCTTTTGTTCCCGTGATTGTCGGATTCCACGCAAACGCCTGATTCGGAAAAACCGTTTCCGCCGAAGTCGGATGCGCTACCCAATCGCGCGTTTTGTAACCTGTCGCGCCGCCTTGATGATGTTTGTCAATTTCCGATGCAAAACCTTCGGCGGCGTATGCCTCAGCCGTTGTTTTGTAAATTTCCGCGCCGCTTTTTCCCTCGATTGTCGCAGAAAGCATTCTGGCAAAAACTTTTGCGACCGACTCGGTTTTGCGTTTCAAATCCGACGGAATTTCGCCGACACAAGCGATGCGCGAAAGATTTGCAATCAATCCCGAACGGCGGGCGCAAACCGCAATTAAAAGAACTTTTTTCCAGACGTTTTGCGTTGGAATCGGATGCCGAAATTTTTCAATGCGTTCGTCTGCGCCGATTAATGTAACGACGCTTTGAATATCGAAAGCGGCAAGCGCATCTTTTACTTTTCGCGCAATTTCGATTTCAGTTTCACCGGTTTCAATCGTTTCAAAAACTTTTCCAATCGCTAAACCTGCATCTTTTCCAAGACTCCGATAGCGTTCGATTTCCTCATCAACAAGCGAAAACCGAAGTTTTGCGATTTTTCCTTCAACCGCTCTGATTTTCGGATTTAAAGACAAATCCGAAACGATTTCGCCCGTTTCATTTAAAAGCGTTTTCGCCTTTTCAAAGATAAAATCGCCCGACACTTTTTCCGTCTGCCACGCAAACTCAATCGGTTCAAAATCTTCCGCCGAAATTTCTTCCGTCAAAAACCGCGTCATTTCGATATTGTTGGCGAGAACAAACTTTTTTCCGTCGCGCCGAATAAACAAAAAACACGCGCCGTTTTCAACAATCGAATTTATCGCATTCGATTTCCCGCCCGAAAGCCACGCAAAATTATGTTGTGCATTTAACAAAACGCCGCCGAGATTTTCGTCAGTCAGCATTTTTGTCAGGCGTTCGGTTTTGATTTCAATTTCGTTCATTTTTTTAGCCACGAACAAACACGAAAAAACACGAAAGGTTATTATTTTATCTTCAATTTTTCGTGAACTTTCGTGTTTGTTCGTGGCTTAAATCCTATTGGTTCACTCCGCTTGCCAAAAAGCCGCCGTCAACAACCAAAACTTCGCCCGTTACAAAACTTGCCGCGTCGGAAGCGAGAAAAATCGCCGCGCCCGCAAGTTCTTCGACTTTGCCGAAACGTCCCATCGGCGTTCGCGTTTGAAATTCGCGCCCGCGTTCGGTTGATTCGAGAAGTTCGCGGTTCAAATCGGTTTTGAAAACGCCCGGCGCAATCGCGTTGACATTTACGCCGTGTTTCGCCCATTCGATTGCCAAAGATTTCGTCAAACTTGCGACTGCCGCCTTCGATGCCGAATATGCGGCAACTTCAAAAAGCGAAACGAATGTCGAAAGCGACGCGATATTGACGATTCGTCCGTAGCCGTTGGAAACAAAATGCCGACCGAAAATCTGGCACGAGCGCAAAGTTCCGGTCAAATTCGTTTCAAAAATCGCGTTCCAATCTTCTTCGGCAAAATCCATCGTCGGCGCACGTTTTGTGCGTCCGGCGGAATTGACCAAAATATCAACTTTACCGAATTTTTTGACACATTCGCTCAAAAGATTTTCAAGCGAAGCGCGGTCGGAAACGTCCGACGCAACGCGCAAAGTTTCGCGCCCGATAGCTTCGATTTCCTGCGCGGCAATTTCGCATTGTTCGATGCGACGCGAAGTGCAGACGACATTTGCGCCCGCTTCAGCCAATCCGTGCGCGATGGCGCGTCCGATTCCTGACGTGCCGCCAATGACGACAGCCGTTTTTCCGTTTAATTCAAGTGCGGCGTAGCTCATTCTATTTTTTAGTAATAAACTGCAAAAGGTAAAACCAATTTTTAAAGATGACTTTTAAGTTGTAGCATTGGAAAAACGAATCTGTCAACTCTATTTCGTGCAATTTAATACAAAAAACTCAGTTTTTCTTAAAATTCGTTCTTGCTTTTCGTAGTGTGTTATGATACAACTTTTTACATCACGGATAAATTGGTCAAACCATTAAGCCGAAAATCAGAAAACAAATGACACCTGCCGAATCAAAAAATATGACGCGCCGAACGGTTGGCGAAAACGTCTGGTTAAGCCGCGAAAACGCGGAAATCGAGGCGATTTTTGCGCGTCAAGACGTTGCGGAATATAAATACGAAGTTTTGGAGACGGAAGAAGCCGTCGGACGCGCAATGCTCGAAGAATTGAAAGCGGTTGCGGCGGCGAAAACCGGCGATGTAACGATGATTTTGCTCGGCGGACGCGGCGCACAAGCGATGTATCGGCAAATTAGCGCACTCATTCCGACGGGCGAACTCGACGATTTGTTAGCGCGTTTGCACGTTTTCACGCAAGACGCGCTTGCGCCGTTGCGAATGGATAATTCTCTGAGTTTTGTCCGCGATTTTGAACGCTTGCTCGGTGATAATTTTTTCAGCCGCGTCAAAAGTTTTACGCCGATGCAAACCGACACCGAAGATATTGAAGGCGAATTGGCAAAATATCTCGAAAAACTCGATTCTCTCGGCGGCATTGACATTTTCTATCTCGGACTCGGACCCGAAGCAAACGCGGCTTCGCATCTTTGCTATATCAAACCTGATTCAGGCGCAATATTTTCAGATGTCGCGGGAATTATCCCGATTTCATCGTCAATTTTGGAACATCACATCGGCAAATTCAAAGCCGGCGGAAGCGAAATTGGCGTTGCGGACGAAACCGAATGCCGCGCCGCAAAAAATATTTTAACGCTCGCTCCGGCGGCGATTTTAGGCGCAAAAAGAATTATTCAATCAATTGTTGACGCGCAAACTGCGCCCGCAAAACGTGCAAGTTTTCGCCGCGTTTTAGACACGGAAATTTCCGATGATTTAACAACACGAGTCGCGCAAATGAACGAAAACCCGGGTTTATGGTTGAAACTTCATCCGAACTTGCGGACTTTAGTTTTGCCGGACATTTTTTAAATTACGAATTACGAATTACAAATGTAAGAAATTCGTAATTCGTAATTCGTAATTCGTAATTTTTATGTTGGATTCTATCAAACAAACCGCCGCGCCGATTAGCGATTATGCGATAATCGTTGCGCCTGAGGACAATGTAGCAGTCGTCAAAGCCGAAACTCATTCGGGTTTGATGGTTGTTTTGTCTGATGAGCGGATTGTGAAACTCAAAAATTCTGTGCCGCCGGGACATCGTTTTGCGACTCGTGAAATTGCGGCGGGCGATTTCGTGCGGCAATACGGACAGCCGATTGGGACTTCGCTCGGCATTGGCGAAGGCGAGTGGATTACGCCCGAAAATATGTCGAACGAAGTGCCGGTCGTGCGCGATTTGCCCGACGATTTGCACACGCCCGCGCCGGAATATTTGCCGATTTCCGAACGCGAAACTTTTATGGGTTTTCGACGCTCGGACGGACGAGTCGGAACGCGCAATTTTGTTTTGATTGTGCCGACTTCGATGTGCGCCAGCCACGAGGCTTTGCAGATTTCGATGATGTCGGAATTTTTGCATTACAAACGCGAAAAATATCCGAATGTTGACGGCGTTATCGCCATTCCGCATAACAAAGGTTGTGGTTGTCAGGACGGCTCGAATCTTGAAATTATGCTCCGCACATTGTCGAATTACGCCGATCATCCGAATGTCGGCGGCGTGATTTTGATGGATTTGGGTTGCGAAAAAACGAATCTGCGGCAAGTCGAAAAATATTTGTTAAAACGCGAACTTTCGTTTAATAAACCTGTCGCAAAAATCGGTATTCAAGAAATCGGCGGAACGCAGGAAGCAATTAAACGCGGATTGGAACTTGTTGCGGAAATGTTGCCCGAAGTTAATAAAAATGTCCGTGAAGAAATTTCGGTCAGCGAACTTGTCTTGGGCGTAAAATGCGGCTCATCAGACGGATTTTCAGGAATTTCGGCAAATCCTGCGCTCGGACGTGCGGCAGATGTTTTGGTGAAAAGCGGCGGCACGGTTTTGATTACGGAAATTCCCGAATTTTGCGGTGCGGAACACATCGTCGCGCATCGTGCGAAAGATGCCGAAACAGGACGCAAAATTTATGAAATGATTGATTGGTATAAAGATTACGCCTCGAAATTCGGCGGCGTTTTGAATAATAATCCGTCGCCCGGAAACATTGCGGGTGGCTTGTTAAATATTACAATCAAATCACTTGGCGCAATGGCGAAAGCCGGAACAACGCGCTTTGAAGGCGTATGCGAATACGCCGAAACGCCGACAACGCGCGGGCTTAATTTGATGCAAGGTCCCGGCTATGACCAAGAATCAACGCCCGCGCTCGTCGCCGCCGGAGCAACAGTTATCGTGTTCACGACCGGCAACGGCACGACTATCGGCAACGCGATTGCGCCCGTTATCAAACTTTCGTCAAACAATCGGATTTTTGAGAAAATGAAAGGCGACATAGACATTTCCGCCGGAAATATCATCGAAGGCACGGAAACGATTGATGAAGTCGGCGAAAAAGTTTTTGAGCATATCCGCAAAGTTGCCAGCGGCGAAATTCAAGCGAAAGCCGAAGAAAACAAACACCGTGAATTTCAATTTTGGGCGGAACAGACGGTTACTTTATAAACCGCGAAAGACGCGAAAAAGCGCGAAGAAATATTTTATCCACAGATGGACACAGATAAACACAGATGAAATCCTGATTTAATATCTGTGTTTATCTGTGTCCATCTGTGGATAAATAAAAATTATTGCTTCATTATTCAATTAAAGATGTATCAAAAAACATATTACGCAACGCATCCCGAATCAATTTTCGGCGCGACGAACGACGAATTGCGCGAGCTTTATCAAGTCGAAAATCTTTTTAACGAAGGCGAAATTCGGCTTGTTTATTCACATTTTGACCGAATCGTTATCGGCGGCGCAGTGCCTTCGGGCGAGAAACTTTTCTTGCCGACGCAAACCGAACCCGAATCGCTGAAAGACAAGCCGTTTTTGGAAATGCGCGAACTCGGCGCGGTCAATATCGGTGCGGGGCGCGGAAAAATTACGGTTGACGGCGAAGAATTTGAACTCGGAAATAAGGATTGTCTTTACATTCCGAAAGAAAGCCTCGAAGTTTCATTTGAATCGTTTGACGCAGAAAATCCGGCGCGTTTTTATCTCGTTTCGACGCTCGCACATAAGAGATTTTCGGCGAAATTAATCACTGCCGAACAAGCCAACAAACTTTATCTCGGCTCGGTGGAAACTGCCAATGTGCGGACGGTTTATCAACTGATAATTCCCGGCGTTTGCGAATCTTCGCAGCTCGTAATGGGTTTGACGACGCTCGAAACGGGCAGCGTTTGGAACACTTGTCCGCCGCACATACACGAACGGCGTTCGGAAGTTTATCTCTATTTCGATTTGGACGAACAGGCGCGGATTTTTCATTTTATGGGACAGCCCGAAGACACGCGCACGATTGTTTTTGAAAATGAACAAGTCGTTCTCTCGCCGCCGTGGTCAATACATATGGGCGTTGGAACGTCGAATTACAATTTCGTTTGGGCGATGGGCGGCGAAAATCTGGATTATACGGATATGAATGTTTTGGACATTTGCCAATTAAAATGAAGAAAATTATCCACAGATGAACACAGATGAACACAGATAAGAAATCCGATAAAATTATCTGTGTTCATCTGTGTTCAAATAAAATGAAAATACTCGATAAATTTAAATTAGACGGTAAAATCGCGCTTGTAACGGGCGCGTCGGTCGGGCTTGGGCAAGCGATGGCGATTGCGTTGGCGGAAGCGGGCGCGGACGTTGCGTGTCATTGTCATTTCGACGGCGAAGCGGACGAAACTTGTCAAATAATCGAAAAACTCGGACGCAAAACGCTTTCGGTTTCCGGCGATATGTCGGATAAAGACGTGCCGAAAAAATTAGTCGAAACGGTCATCGAAAAATTTGGGAGAATTGATATTTTGGTAAATAATGCCGGAATGATTCGCCGTGCGCCTGCCGTAGATTTTTCCGAAGAAGATTGGTCAACGGTTTTGGAAGTCAATCTTTCGAGCATTTTTCGTCTTTCGCAAGCCGCCGGAAAAAGTATGATTGATAACGGCGGCGGAAAAATCGTCAATATCGCATCGCTTTTGTCATTTCAAGGCGGAATTACCGTTCCGGCTTACACCGCGTCAAAATCGGGCGTTGCTGGTTTGACGAAAGCATTTGCTAACGAATGGGCGAAAGAAAACATCAATGTAAACGCCATCGCGCCCGGTTATATGGCGACAAATAATACGACGGCTTTACGCGCAGACGAAACGCGAAATCGTCAAATTTTAGAAAGAATTCCCGCAGGACGTTGGGGAAATGCGGAAGATTTGGCAGGCGCGGTTGTGTTTTTGAGTTCTGCCGCAAGCGATTATTTGCAAGGTCATATCTTGATTGTTGACGGCGGTTGGATGGCGCGGTGAAGAAGAAAGTGAGAAAGCAAGAAGGGGAGATTTTCGGTTTTGTAATTTAAAGTTTAATTTATGGAAAAAGTTTCAAATATAACAAACGACTCGCTTTCTCGCTTTCTCGCTTTCTCGCTTTCTCAAAATCGCCGTTGGGATTTAGTCAGTCTCGGCGAAGTTTTGCTTCGTTTCGATTCGGGCGATGAGCGGATTCATAATTCGCGCAATTTTCGCGTTTGGGACGGCGGCGGCGAATATAATGTAGCGCGTGGTTTGGCGAAGGTTTTTCGGCAAAAAACCGCGATTATTTCGGCTTTGGCTGACAATGCGCTCGGCAGATTGGCGGAAGATTTGATTTGGCAAGCGGGCGTTGATTCGTCGGAAATCATCTGGCGCGAAGCCGACGGCAAAGGTGAGAATACGCGCAATGGCATTTATTTTATCGAGCGCGGTTTCGGGCTTCGTCCGCCTTCGAGCTGTTTTGACCGCGCAAACACGGCGGTTTCACAATTAAAAACCGGCGATATTGATTGGCAAAAAATTCTGAAAAATTCGCGCTGGCTGCACACGGGCGGAATTTTTGTCGGGCTTGCCGAAACTACGCCGGACGTTGCGGCGGAAGCGATGAGAATTGCCCAAGAAAACGGCGCGATTGTTTCTTACGATTTGAATTACCGCGATTCGCTCTGGCGCGAAAAAGGCGGGCGCGATGCCGCAAATCGTCTAAATCGTGAACTGCTCAAAAATGTTGATGTCGCTTTCGGCGTGTTCGATTTCGACTCGAAACTTTCAAATTATGACGAAAATTCTTTCCGAAGTGCGGCGCAAAAAATGCTCGATGAATTTCCCAATTTAAAAATCATTGTTTCAACTTTGCGCGAAGTAAAAACCGCTTCAAAGCACGATTTTTCCGCCGTTTGCTTCACATCGGACGGCGAAATTTTCAAGGCGCGAAATTTTCTCGACGTAGATGTTCTTGATCGTGTCGGAAGCGGCGACGGATTTGCTTCGGGTTTCATTTACGGACTTCTAAACGAAAAAAGCACAAGTTATTCAATCGAATGCGGAACGGCACACGCCGTTTTAACAATGACCACGCCGGGCGATAATTCGATGGCGAATCTGCAAGAAATCGAAAACCTCGTGCGCGGCGATTCGGCAACTGCGAAAAGATAATATTTTCAAACTCCAATGCGTTATCGTTATACCGCAATAATAATTTAGAAACTCAAATTAGTTTGTTTTGGTTTTCGTCGCCGAAAGCGACCAACATTATAGCCCAGCGAGAATCGCTGGGTAGTTTGCAACAAATTCCGCTCGCTGAAAGTGAGCCACAATTGCCGCACGTTTTGTTCATCGCCTTCAGCGACGGAAGTCATTATCAATACTCACCTAGCGATTCTCGCTAGGCTATAATGTCTGTCACTTTCAGCGACGAAAACAGAAATTCTTTTTCTAACTTTTTATTGGGGCTTTACCTTTATCCTCACAAAATCATTGTCTTATTTTCCTTTCGGTAGTAAATTTTAAAAACACACCTTTTTTATGAAACACGAAAATATTTTTCAAAAAGTCAGAAAACTGATTGACGAGCGCGAATTGGACGAAACAAATTTGGAAACGGCGCGTGATGAATTGTTTGAATTGGTCGAAAACGATTCGGAATGCGCTTGGGCTTACGGGCTTTTGTCGGAAATCAATTATTGGTTTGGCGAATATGCAACGGAAGCGGACGACAAACTCGCTTTTTTTGAAGAAGGCGTTGAATGCGGCAAAACCGGAATCGAAATTGACGAAGATTCGCTCGAAGCAAATTTTTGGCTGGCGGTAAATTACGGTTCGTTCGGACAAGAAAAAGGAATTATGCAAAGTCTTGCAATGGTTCAGCCGATAAAGTCGCAAGCCGAAAAGGTCATCAAACTCGACGAAAGTTATTTTTACGGCGGCGCGTGGCGCGTTCTCGGCAGACTTTATCACAAAGCTCCGGGTTTTCCGTTTTCCATCGGAAGCACAAAAAAAGCTATCGAATGTCTGGAAAAAGCCGTCAATTTAGGTCCGAAATTTTTTCTCAATCGCCTTTTTCTCGCCGAATCCTACATTTCAAACCGCGACAAATCAAAAGCGCGTGAACAACTCGAATTCATTCTAAACACGCCGCCAAACAAAAATCACGAACGCGAAGACGAAGATTACAAACGCCAAGCCGAAATGCTTTTGGCAAATTTATAGACGAAATTATGTATAAAAATATAAAAATATTTTTGGCAGTCTTTTTAACCTCAATGATTTTTTGTTCCTGTGCAAGAACTCAAAGCGTTATTCAGCCGTTACAAATTCCGGCTGAAACGCCGCCTATTTCAGAAACAAAAATTGAGTCGAATCAACATAAAGCTAATGTTGAAGAAAAATTAAAAAAATATCTTTCCAACCGCGAAATAAAACCATCAGTTGTTATCAATAACGATTACGCCGGAGCTGATGCCGAAAGAGAAGAAGTGATAAAAGTTTCAAAGCATAAAGTTATTTGGATTTATTCATACAAAGAAACTAAAATTAAAATAAATGACGACATTTTCACATTAAAAGATAAATCATCTCTTAATAAAGCTGATGGTGATGGAAAAATTGACAGTGAGATTGTTAATAGTTGGGACGAAATAAAACTTTTTAAGCGCAATAATAGAGAACTTATCGGAATCAGTATGAGTCGAGATTTTTGCACGGGGTTGATGTGCAGTGTCAGTTTTTATCTGATTTATGATTTGAAGACAAAAAGCAAAACATTTTTCGGGAAGTTTCGGACTGATACTGAACTCAAACTTTATGATTTCAAAAACAACGGCTCAATAGATTTTCTAAGCACGACAAATGTCAGCTTTTCTAAAACGAGCGGCATTGAATACAGTCATATTTACGAAATCTACGCTTTGGACGATAAAGGAAATTTCAATCTTCAGTCTGATAGTAATCAGAAACCATATTTTATAAAAAGAGTTTTCAGTTCGGATTCGGAGGAAGAAAAAGAACTTGACGAAAAGTTTGAACAAAATTGGATAGAGGAAATAAAATAACCTGTTTATTTCCAGCTAAAAATTAAAAGATGTGCGGCTGAATTTGCTTTCGCCGCGCATCTTTTCTATTTTGTAATCAAATGACAAAAAAAATCGCAAATCACAAATCGCAAATCGCAAATCCGCTTGTTTCGATAATTATGGGCAGCACGTCCGATTGGGAAACGATGAAAAACGCCGCCGATATTTTGACAGATTTTGATGTCGCGCACGAATGCAAAGTCGTTTCGGCGCATCGAACGCCGGATTTATTGTGTTCATTTGCCAAAACCGCCGAATCTCGCGGCATCGAAGTTATTATCGCGGGCGCAGGTGGCGCGGCGCATTTGCCGGGAATGTGCGCGGCGCAGACGGTTTTGCCGGTTTTGGGCGTTCCGGTGCAAAGCAAAGCACTTTCGGGAATGGATTCGCTGCTTTCAATCGTCCAAATGCCTGCCGGAATTCCGGTCGGAACTTTAGCAATCGGCGCAGCGGGTGCAAAAAATGCCGCGCTTTTGGCAATTTCGATTCTGGCAAACTCACGCCCCGAATTGCGCGAAAAACTGCGCGAATTTAGAAAGAATCAAACACAAACTGTGTTAGAATCTTCGTTGGAGTAAAATTTATGGAAACGCTTCGAGTTGAAAAAATTATTCAATCAAACGGAACAATCGTTTTGGAAAACTTACCGTTTGACGAAGGCGAAAAAGTCGAAATTATTATCCTAAAATCTAATGCAGAGAAAGAAAACAGGCTTTATCCTCTGCGCGGAACGCCTTATAAATACGAAAACCCGTTTGAATCAGCGGTTTCGCCCGAAGATTGGGAAGCGGCAAAATGATTGTTCTCGACACGCACAGTTGGATTTGGCACGTTCAAGGCGATAAACGTCTGACAACGGATTATGCAAAGGTCATTCGGCAATATGAATCAATCGGACTTGGCGTGAGTGCGATTTCGCTGTGGGAAATTGCCAAAGCCGTCGAACTTGGCAGACTTCTGCTTCCTGTTCCGATTGAAGATTGGTTTTTAATCGCTTTAGCTTATCCCGGAATTACGCTTTTACCGCTAACTCCGCAAATTGTCATCGAATCAACACAACTTCCCGGCACGTTTCACAAAGACCCGGCGGATCAAATCATTGTCGCAACGGCAAGAGTTTATAATTTTCCGCTGGTAACTTTTGACGCAAAAATTTTAAATTATCCGCACGTTCAACTTTTGCCTTGATGCTTGCAATTCTTACGACACATTTCTTGCCGCGTTTAATTCAATGTAAATGATAAAGGAAGAAATTATCAAAAAACTCGAATCGCTCGAAAATCTTGAAAATATTGCGGGAATGGCGCGGTTTGGAATTGTAACGAAAAAGGCTTTTGGAATTTCTGCGCCGGTTTTGAAATCGCTTGCGAAAGACATCAAAAAACAGACTGGAAATCGTCATTTGCTTGCGCTCGAACTTTGGGAAACGGGAATTCATGAAGCGCGGATAATTGCTTATTTGATTGATAATCCGAAAGAAGTTTCGCCCGAACAGATGGATTTGTGGGCAAATGATTTCGATAATTGGGCAATCTGCGACGGCGCGTGCGGACATTTGTTTTGCAAGACGGATTTTGCTTATCAGAAGGTTTTTGAATGGAGCGAAAAAGAAGACGAATTTATCAAACGCGCCGGAATTGTTTTGATTGCGTGGCTTGCGGTTCACGATAAAAAAGCGGACGATGCGAAAATCGCGCAATTTCTTCCGATTCTCGAAACACACGCGGATGACGAACGAAATTTTATCAAAAAAGCGGTTAATTGGTCGCTCAGACAAATCGGCAAACGCAATCTGCATTTAAACAAACTCGCCATCGAAACCGCCGAAAAAATAAAATCACAAAACACAAAATCGGCGCGTTGGATTGCTTCGGACGCTTTGCGTGAATTGACGAATGAAAAAATGCTCGAGCGTTTGCGAAAAAAAGGTGAAAAATTCAGAAACACGCCCGAAGTAACCGTGTCGGAAGTAACACATCACACTTAATTATTTAAATCATTTAATCTTTCGGCTTGCGAATGTTCGGCAAAAAATATAGTTTAAATGCAAGGTGCCAACCCTAGATAGGCTTTGCTTATCAGACAAACGGCGCGAAAAATTAAATTTTTCGCGCCGTTGTTTTTTTATTACTAACATTTGCAACAATTCATTTTCGCATTCAGAATATAGCTTTAAAATCCAATTTGGTGAAACTTTATATGAATCCAATTCTTCCAAATTCAACTATCGGTGTTTTCGGAAGCGGACAGCTTGGGCGAATGTTTGCGATTGAAGCTCGCAAAATGGGTTATCGCGTTCATACATTTTCGCCAGCTTCGGACACGCCGACCGGACAAGTTGCGGATTTTGAAACTTCGGCAAATTATGAAGATTTGGGCGCAGTCGAAAAATTTGCGCGTTCGGTTGATGTCGTTACTTTTGAATTTGAAAATGTGCCGTCAAAAACAGTCGAAACCGCCGCCGAATTTGTTGGAGTTTATCCAAAAGGCGAAATTTTACACATAACGCAAAATCGTCTGCGCGAAAAGAATTTTTTGAAGCAAAACAATTTTCCGCACGCGCCTTTTCGTCATATCAAAACGCTTGAAGATTTGTATCGCGCCGCTGACGAAATCGGAACGCCAGCCGTTTTGAAAACTGCCGGATTCGGTTATGACGGCAAAGGTCAGTGCAAAATAAATTCCGCAAGCGAAATCGAATTGGCGTTTGAAAACTTGCGCGGAAATGAAGCGGTTTTAGAAGGTTTTGTCGAATTTGAAAAAGAAGTTTCAGTCGTTTGCGCTCGTGATAAACAAGGCAATTTCGCACATTACGGCGTGATCGAAAACGCGCACGAAAATCATATTTTGGACGTTTCTTTTGCTCCGGCGATTTGTTCGCAGAAAGTTTTTAATGAAGCCGTCGAAATTGCCCGCGCCGTTGCTGAAACTTTTGATTATGTCGGAACTTTATGCGTTGAATTTTTCTTGACGAAAGACGAAAAACTTTTAATCAACGAACTTGCCCCGCGCCCTCACAATTCGGGACATCTGACGTTTGATGCTTGCATAACTTCGCAATTTGAACAGCAATTACGGGCAGTTTGCGGTTTGCCGCTCGGCTCAACCGAATTTTATAAACCTGCCGCAATGGCAAATCTTTTAGGCGATGTTTGGGAAAAAGGCGAACCGAACTGGACAAACGCCTTAAACTTTCCCAACGTCAAACTTCATCTTTATGGCAAATCCGAAGCCCGAAAAGGCAGAAAAATGGGACACTTGACCGCGCTTGCAAGCTCGGCTGAAAAAGCCGTCGAAAAAGTTAAAAACGCACGGATTTTAGCAAGTAGAAAGTAAATGGGAAAAGGGAAAACACGGAAGTCAGCTTAAGTTTTTCCCTTTTTCCCTTTCCCTTTTCCCTTTTATTCTTTTGCGAAAAATCTGAATGTCAAACCGAAACTTATTGTGAACGGGTAGCCCGGCGTAGCGTGAATTCTTTCTCCGACATCGCACGTCGGGCAAGTGCGCGATTCAAAAAAGTTTTGTGTTTCGTAATATTTTTTGTTGAGCAAATTATCCATCGAAACATTGAAATCAACCCATTTTTTTAACCGTTTCGACAAATAAAAATCCGCGACATCATTGCCCGAAGCGAGAATCGAGCGGTCTTCGCCGTCAAGCCGATAGTGCGAAACGTGGCGATAATTGAGCGAAGTATTAAAGCCTTTGAATTCTGAAATAATCAAACCGAGATT
The DNA here is from genome assembly GCA_031409875.1 of Acidobacteriota bacterium. Classification (GTDB taxonomy): domain Bacteria; phylum Acidobacteriota; class Blastocatellia; order Pyrinomonadales; family Pyrinomonadaceae; genus CALMEH01. The sequence continues at coordinate 16,947 of JANNYB010000040.1, forward strand.
GCCGACTGTTCGCGGTGCGCTGTCAATCACGACGCGGCGATTATCCGCCGTAAATTGCCCCGGATAAAACGCTTTGACAACTTGCGTCAAGCCGCCGTTGAAACTCAAATATTTGTTGACGCGCAGAGAACTGCGAATTTCAAAACCGAATGAGCGCGAACGGTCGGCAAATTCGATGCTTCCGTCATCCGGAATATAAATCTGCTCGTTTGAGCGGTCAATCAAAAACGTGCTGAAAACAGCGGAAAAACGGCTTGAATTGTAACTCGTTCCGGCTTGATAAAAATCGGTTGTCGAGATTTTCGGAGCATCAGGATTGCGGATAATGCCGCGAGCGTCTTGCGAAGAAATTCCGCGTCCGTAATTGGCATAAAACGTCATCGGAAACGTCTCGAACGGCGACCACGAAACCGCTAATTTCGGTTGAAATTTGCCTGCCGATTCTTTGCCGATAAGATTTGTTCGCACGTCAGAAAGTTCAAAACCGTTGACATCAAACGTAAAAACATCAAACCGCAAACCTGCTTCGAGCCGCAGATGTCCGTCGAAAAATCCGAAACTATTTTGAACATAACCCGCGTAATTATTGATGTTTGCTTGCGATGATGTGAACAAAACATCTGCGTTATTAATATTTTCGGGCAAAAATTTACGATTCGGATTGCGCCCGATTGACGGATAAAGCCCGACATTGATTTGATTGGCGTGAAAATTTCCGCCAACGGTTACGAATGCCTGTTCGCCGAAAAGTTTATAAGGCTGAAGAAACTGGATGTTTGCGCCTTCCTGCAAGCGCGAATCGTGCTGCTGAATTTCGTCGCCGTAAATCGGATCTGCCAAGAAAAACGTGAAATTTGAAAACAAATCGAACAACGAACGTCCGACAAAAGCATCGGCTTTGAGCGTCGCGCCCGAAGAAAATTCCTTGCGGAAATATGTGCCGAAAGTTCCGGTTTGGACTCGTCCGCCGTTGTCCGCGTCAATAAAACCGAAGCGGTCAAGTTCTCTGTTTGCAACTAAATCAAGCGGAAGTTGCCCTGATGAAGTGAAATAATTTCGCCCGTAATTTAATTTGAAACCAAGCGCGGTTTTGTCGTTAAATTTGTATGTGAAATTTCCCGTGATGTTGTCGCGCCGATATTTCAGAGGATTTTCAAACGGTCCGTTTGTCAAAGAAAATTCGTAAGCGATAAAAGAATCAACCTTTTTTATCTGCGGCGAAAATGCCAAAAACGAGCGAAACGTATCGAACGAGCCGCCTTGAACGCGCAGAGTTAATTGATTCGGAAAAGATTCGCGCTGACGAATTTGCACTACGCCAAGCCCCGAAAAATCTCCGTAAGCCGCAGAAAACGGACCGTTTATGATTGTAACGTCTTCAACCAACTCGCCCGAAAGTGATTTCAGCGAACCGAGATAACCTTGTCCGTGTCCTTGCGTGCTTTGATTTTGCTGAATGTTGTCAACCAGAATTTTCACGCCGCCATTTACGCCGCCGTGGTCGGTGTTAAAGCCGAAACGCCTGATTTCCAGAGATTTTCCGCCGCCTTCGTGTTGTCCGGCGTTGATTCCGGCGTTTAAGGATTGAATAAGCTGGTCGTCGCGGTTGAAAAGAAAGTTTCGATAAACCGCGTCGTTGCGCGTTTCGATGTCAGGCGAGAGCGTATCTCCTTGAATCGTTACGGATTCGTTCACGGGCGGCACAACATAAGTTATTTTTATTTGCACGTTTTCGGTCTTTTCCGTCGGTGAAAACGAGCGCGTTACCGGCGCAATATTGTTGCCCGAAAATTTAACCGAAAAACCGTCGAGCGGAACTTTCAGCGAAAAATTTCCTTCCGCATCGCTCACGGTTGTCAGAGTTCCACTGTTTGTTTGAACCTGAACCGTAATATTCGGCACGAGTTCGAACTGCGGCGTAACAATCGTGCCGGAAAGCGTGCGCGTATTTTGCGCGAAAACATTGAAACTACACAAGATAAATGCCGCGAATAGAAGTTTTTTCATTTAATTGTCCTCGAAAATAAGTAACACGAAAGTAAATTTTGTAACACTTGTAATTATAATCAAGTTCGTCGCAGTGAGTAAATCGGATTCAAAAAAGTTTTGAGTCCCGCCTTCAGGCGGCAAAAACCGCCAGCGAAGCGAAGCGGTTTTCACGTTATCTTAAATAAATTGTGTCGCTAAGGAAGAGAACTCCACGCTTCGCGGGCGTTCAGCCGCCTAAAGGCGGGACTCAAAACTCAATTTGTGATATTTGATGAAGGCAAAGTGAGAAATAATTTACCGTTTTTGATGCCTTTCAAACTCAAAAGCGCGTTGGCGAATTCGACAATTTCCGAAACTACTCCGCGCAAAGCGATAACTTCCATACAATCGTCGTGGCTGACGTGCAGGTGCATTACGGAAAGAATTGTTTCGTGATATTTGTGTTGCAGATTGCCCATTTCGGGCAGAAGGTTCGAGGCGTGATGATCATAGACGAGCGTCAGACTGCCAAGCGCAATAATGTCGGAATTTGTTTCGATTTTTTGTTGAATTAATGCTTCACGAATCAAATCGCGCAAGGCTTCGGAGCGCGTTGCATAACCGCGTTCGGCAATCAGTCGGTCGTAATTTTCAAGCAAATTTTGGTCAATACTCACGCCGAATCGGATAATTTCACTCATAGAAAATTGATTATAACATTCTTAAATCGGATGTTTTCAACCGAAATTCCGAAAATAACTCGACAAAGTTTTGCGTAATGTGTCAAAATTTATGTATTATTAAAACTTTGTTGAATAATAACGATTTTAAGGAGATTTTTTTTACAAGTAGATGTCAGAAAATACAGCAGTCGTGGCGGAAGAAACAACCGTCGAAACGACAGAACATTCAAACGAAAATGTTTCATATCACGCCGTTGAAAAAGACGGCAATGTAACGGCAATTTGGGAAATGCAAGGTCAAAAACACCTTCGCACGATTGACCCGCGTTCAAACGAAGGCAAGCAAATTCTCGCGCTTTTTGAAACAGCGGGCTAACGCCAAGTAAAAAGTAAAAAGGCAAAAGGTAAAAGGCAAAATTGCGGAAGCAATTCTCTTAAGTTTTACCTTTTGCCTTTTTACTTTTGGAACTTGTTCCACTCGCCCCAAACTGCGAAAGTTGCGCCGACAGTTTGGAGATTGAAGAAAAGCGTTTTGCCGTCTTTGGAAAATGTCGAACCGGCAAATTCGCTTGATTCGATGTTCGGCGTGATATTTTTTGCAAAATCGGCAATTTTTCCGTCCGGCGTTAAAATCCGCAGAAAATTTTCGGGTTTTCCCGTCAATTCTTTATAATCGCTGTCTTCGCAGATAAAAAGATGTGTGCTTTTCGGTCGCAGACAGATGTTGTCGGGCATATCCAAAATCTCGCGGCTCGGCGATTGAAACAGCAACGTAAGTCGTCCTTCATCTCTCGAAGTCGGTTCATAAAGCCAAATTTGTCCGCCTTTTTCTTCGCCGCCATCGGTCGAATCGAAATAAATTCTACCTTTTTCGCCAGCGAAAATTCCTTCGAGCCGCGTAAAAATCGCCGCGCCTTTTGCTTCGCCTTGTTTGAAAACGGCGAGTTCATTGATGTCTGCTTCGTCGGGATTCGGATTGTCAATCGTTACCCAATTTGCGGTCAAAACATTTCCCGTTTTTTGACCTTTGCGCGTGTCGAAATTGTCCGCATTTTTAATTTTCAAAATCTGCAACGTGCCGCCTTCGGCTAATCTTTTGTTGCGTTTCGGCAAAAATCTGTAAAGACCTGCCGGATTATTGTCTTCCGTCAGATAAACCACGCCCGATTTTTTATCAACCGCGATGGCTTCGTGAACGAATCTGCCCATTTCTTTGAGCGGAACAGGGGAAATATTTGAATTTGCCGAAGCCGAAACTTCAAAACAATAACCGTGCGGTTTGGCGAAACCGCCTATTTTTAAGCCTTTGTCGTTTGTTCTAAATGATTGCCCAAGCGTTGTTTCTTCGCACGAAATCCAACTTCCCCAAGGCGTTTTGCCGCCGCCGCAATTTACCAAAGTTCCGCTCAAACTGACAAAATCACGTTCCATCAGCCGCGTTTTCGGATTGATAACAATTGTTGTTGTTCCTCCGCCGGCAGTTTCGTCGTAATGATTTTCCTTGCCGATTGCCGAGCCGACAATCGGAATTCTGCCGTTCGTAATTTCGTGATTGCGGACGATTCGCAATTCATCCTTAACTTTAAAAGTCGCCATTCCGTCGTGAGCGCGAGGCGTTTTTTGCCCGTCCGACATTACATTTCCTTTGATGCCGAAGACGTTATATTCAAAACCTTTCGGCAATGTCAAATAAGTTTCGCCCGTATTTGTCGCCGCCGTCGGAACGAGTTCGCCGTAGCCGGTTGCACGGAATTTTGCGAGATTTCCATTGTTTGAAAATGCTTCGGCACGATTCGTCAAGCCGTTTGCTGCCAAAGCCAAACTGCCGGAAAATAAACTTAAATTATAAAGAAAATTTCGTCTGTCCATATTTTTATAGTTTCCGTTATTCGAACTTCAAGTTTCAAGTTGGAAAACCAGAAACCAGAAACTAGTGTTAAGTCAAGTTTAGATTGACGGTCAGAACAAGGAGCGGTAGCGACTTGCTCAATTTTAGCCGCTCACTACCGTTCGCAGTTCTGACAACATCCGCCAACCCAAACTTGACTGAAAACTAAAAACTATCTTCGCGCGAAATGCCTTCGATTTCCAAAATCAAATCCGCGCCGTAACATTTCGCCGGAGTTTGAAAACCCGTGCAAAAATTGCCATCCAAAATCTTTTCCGCAATTTTCAACGCAGTCAAAGCCGTCATCGTGTAGCCTTCCATCCCGAATTGGCGCGATTCGACTTTGTTTCCAGCGTCGTCGGACGCGCAACCCCAAAGATAAGTTTTGCCTTTTTCGCGTTCTTCGTCGCTCGGACCGCCGTTTGGAATTTGGCTTTGCAAAAGGCTTTGAATCGGACTCGTCGCCAAAAGCCAACCGACATAACGGCTTAGTTTTAATAGATTTAACTGTAGTTCGGGAATGATTGTATAAACTTCGATATTCGGAATTCCGGTCGAATGAAAAGCAGTCGAAACATCGCCCCAAGGAATCGTAACGCCCGTTTTTTGAATTTCGCCGAAATCAATTTCACGGGTTTTGTAAGCCGCCGGAACTTGGACAATTTCGCCGTTCTTGCGAATCGCGCCGCCGTTGCCGACATTCATCGTCATTGTCGCTTGCGTGCCGTGCGAAATTTTGCCCAAACCGTAAAACGCGAGCATCAAATTTGTCGCCGAAGGCAGGCGATTTTTCAGATGTTTCGCCAAACAATCCGACGGCACGACATCAAAACCAACGCCCGGCATAATCATAATTCCCGCATTTTTCGCTTGATTATCACGCGCCGCCATTGCTTCAAAAACGGCAATTTCGCCCGTAATATCGAGATAATGTTTTTTGTTTCGCAAACACGCTTCGACCATCGGCGCAGATGTCAGAGAAAACGGTCCGGCGCAATGCAAAACGAATTCGACTTCCTGCAAAGCCGCGTCGGTTGCCGTTTTATCTTCAAGCGAAAAAATGCGAAAAGGCATCTCAAACTTCGTTGCCAACGCGGAAATTTTTTCCTCATTTCTTCCGGCAAGAATCGGTTTCAGATTTCTTTCCGCCGCAAATCTCGTAATAAGTTCGCCCGTATAACCATTTGCGCCGTAGATTAGAAAATTTTTCATAGACGTTTTACAAAAAGTATTTTTAGCAAATATACGCTATCAAGTTTGTTAAAGAAAGACGAACGCGATAATTTTCCTCGCCGTCGGCAGTCATAGAATTTGATGAAATATTGTATTATTCGTTTTGAGGTAAAAATTATGCAGACAATCAGCATCAGCGAATTACAGCACAATTTGGGTTTGTATCTTAAAAAAGTCAAAGACGGCGACGAAATAATCATCGAAGAAACAGGCGAAGCTATTGCCCGCATTACGCCTTTTGACGAAAAAAGCGAAGAACAAATTCTCGTTTCACAAGGTTTTATGACTTTGCCAAAACGCGATTTGCCGGAAGATTTTTGGGGCGAAGATGCGCCCGAAATTCCTTTAGAAAAAATTGTTGAAACAATCCGAAGTGAGCGAGATGAAAATTACACCTGAAATTTCTGTAAAAATCAAGAAACTGATTCAAGAATTTGTAAATCATCCCCAAGATTCCATACATTCAAAGGCTTTGCAGACAATGGTTGCAAAATTTAATATTTTTCCTTTAACCTTCAATTTCTTCAGTTGTTATTGTATTAATTTGAATGGAGAAATTATTCTTTTCGATTCGGAATACAATGTAGAAAACAAAAAAATAACCGAAAAGAGATTGATAAATCTGGTGTTATGTCAAGGAATTAAGAAATATCCTGAATTAAAAGAACTTATGCCAATTCGTTCCGAAAATGATATAAATTGCTCACATTGCAACGGAACAGGCATTGAGCCGTTGGCAAAAGAATTAAATTTAGTCGAAAATATTATTTGCTGGTGTGGCGGTTTAGGTTGGATTCCTGTTGAACCGAAAAAATTATGAAACCGAAAGTGTATCTTGAAACATCAATCATCAGCTATCTGACAGCGTTTCCGAGTAGTAATGTGATTACAGCCGGACATCAACTGACGACTTCGGATTGGTGGGAGAATCATCGTCAGAATTTTAAACTTGTCGCTTCCGAACTTGTTGTTCAGGAAGCGAGTTTGGGCAATAAACAAATGGCGGATAAGCGGTTGGCGATTTTGAAAGATATTGAAATTATAGCGGTTACGGACGAAGCGCGATATTTAGCAAAAATACTTCTTACGAAAAAAGCCGTGCCGGAAAAAGCGGCGGCTGATGCGCTTCATATTTCGGTTGCCGCTGTCGAAAAAATCGAATTTTTGGCGACTTGGAATTTTAAGCATATTGCAAATGCAAAAATGCAGGTTAAAATTGAAGAAACGATTCGGGCGCAAGGCTACGAGCCTTCGCATATTTGCACGCTCGAAGAACTTTCAGGAGAATAAATTTTATGCACGAAGACGAAATTGTTAAAGAAACGCGCCGTTTGCGCGATGAATATGCCAAACAGTTTAATTATGATTTGGACTTGATTTTTGAAGATTTACAGAAAAAACAAAAGGTAAGCGGACGAAAATATGTTTCATTTTCCGGTAAAAAAGTAAAAGTTTCAAAAGTCAAAAAAGTCGCTTAAAATGTTCCAATCAATCCATTTCAATTCAAAAGGTCGCGCTGTAACGAATGCTTCAAAGCCGGAAGTTATCGAAAAATTAAAGCAAATTGTCGGCGCGGAAAATGTTTTAACTGAACCTGACAAAGTTGAGCCTTACGGTGCAGATGCCGTTAAGGAAAAGTTTCCGCCTGAAGCTGTGGTGTTTCCTGAAAATACGGCGCAGATGGTGGCGATTTTGAAACTTGCGAATGAATATTTGTTTCCTGTAACGGCACGCGGCGGCGGAGTCGGTTACACGGGCGGGGCAGTTCCGATTGACGGCGGAATCGTCATCGGGACTGACCGAATGAACAAAATTATCGAAATCAACGCCGATGATTTATACGTCATTTGCCAACCCGGAATCCGCACATTTGAACTGCAACAAGCCGTCGAAAAACACGGCGTTTTCTTCCCGCCAGACCCTGCCAGCTACAAAGATTCGTTTATCGGCGGCAACATTGCCGAAAATGCGGGCGGAATGCGGACTCCGAAATATGGAATTACGGGGCGGTATGTGCTTGGATTAGAAGTTGTTACCGCCACAGGCGCAGTTTTGCGAGTTGGCGGAAAAGTCGAAAAAAATGTGGTCGGATTTAATCTGACTTCGCTGATTGTCGGTTCAGAAGGAATGCTCGGAATTATTACCGAAGCCACGCTCAAACTTTTGCCAATGACCGAAGCCACTTCCACCGTCCGCGCCTCGTTCAAATCAATGGAAGCGGCTTGTAAAGTCTTGACCAAATTCACGCCCGAAGGCTTGTTACCAATGGCGATGGAAGTAATTGACAAACATTGCATCAACGCGATTGAGCAGAATTACGCCTTTGGATTGTCAAAAGATGCAGCGGCGATTTTGTTGGTCGCGGTTGACGGTTCA
>JANNYB010000041.1:0-27891 GCA_031409875.1 Acidobacteriota bacterium
CTCATTGCAAGCGTCCCCGCTTGCAATGAGCGTCCGCTTCGGGCGCGAAAAAGCCTTTGCTTTCATTCAACTTGATTTCAACTCAAACGCCGTTACACCGCTGAAAAACGCGGTGTTTGCAAGCGGGGACGCTTGCGCTCCAGTCAGTCGAATTACGCACAGGCTTCAAGTTAATCCAATAATCTGTGTTCAAATTGGAGAGAAATAGACTACGGATTTGACGGAGTGGCACAGATTAAATACGCGAAAATCTGTTAAATCCGTCAAATCCGTGGTCTATTTTTCCTAAGGCACGAAGGCATTTGGAATTGGCAAATCTCCGGTGATGCCAAAACCTTGAATCAAAGTTCCCGCCGTTGAGCGTTGGACGAACCACGTTGAGTTTGACGGGCGGAAAACTGCCGCGTCAAATCGCCCGTCGCCGTCGTAATCGCCGGGCGACGGAACATCGGTTGATGTGCCGAACGGGAACGAGAAGAACGAGAAATCTTCGCTCCGCAAGATAAACCAATTGCCGTTTGACGGGCGGAAAATGGCGACATCAGTTTTGCCGTCGCCGGTATAATCGCCTTGCACGGCTTTGTCGGTCGAGATGCCGAATTGCAGAGCGAAAACAGTTGCGTTTGAACTTCGGCGAATCCACCATTCGCTGATTCCGCCGTTGTTGCGATAAATGGCGATGTCAGCTTTACCATCGCCGTCGTAATCTCCGATAACGGGTTTATCACCTGCCGAGCCAAAGCCGATAATATCAGTTCCGCCCGTTGATTTGTTGATAAACCACGTCAAACTCGAAGAACGGAAAACTGCCGCATCGGTTTTGCCGTCGCCGTCGTAATCAGCCGGAACGGGCGTGTCGGTTGAATTTCCAAACGGGAAGGCGAAGAACGAGAAATCTTCCGAACGTAAAATAAACCATTGTCCGGTTGAAGGACGGAAAAAGGCAAAGTCGGATTTGCCATCGCCGGTATAATCGCCAGGAACGAGTTTGTCGGTTGATGCGCCGAATTGGGTGGCAAAGTTTCCGTCGTTGGAAGATTTGTTATACCACCATTCACCGGGCGCGGGACGGAAAATTGATAAATCGGTTTTGCCGTCGCCGTCGAAATCAGCAAATTGATGTGCCAGAACGTCAGTCAATCGGCGTTCATACGCGCCAATGTCCGAACGTGCGCCGCCTGTGCCATCGCCGTCTTGCGGGCGAGTAATTCCGCGCTGGTCGGTTGCCGGAAACGTCGTCGGGTCGCCGGTGTCAATCGCCGGACTGCCGAAAATCAAAGCGTGAGTTCTAGTCGCGCCGCCATTAAAACTCAAAGGTCCGAGATTCGGATCAACGCCGAAGATATTGCCGACTCCGCCGCCAACGGATGCGCCAGTTGTGTTTCTGATTAAATTATAGCCTTGCGAAGTAAAAAAATTTCTCACGTCAGGCGATGCGGTGGCGATATTATTGGCAATAATTGTATTGCGGATATTTACCGCTCCATTGCCGGCTGTGTTCCGATTTTCAACTCCGCCGGCATTGGATGCCCGGTTATTAACGATGGTCGAACTGATCAGGGTAACAATGTCGGTAACACCGCCCGGATGTCCGTCGTAAATGCCGCCGCCGCTAGTATCAGCAATATTTCCGCTGACGGTGCTGTTGGTCAGTGTCACAGCTCCATCAGAAAAAATGCCGCCGCCGTTGCCTTGCAGAAGCGGATTGGGAGTTGCCGCAAACCTGATGAAATTGCCGCTGATGGTCGAGTCGGTAATGGTCGCCGTCATTACCGATCCAACATAAATGCCGCCGCCGTTGCCCTCAGTAATTCCCGAAGTTGATCCGGTGTTGCCGATGTTATTGGAAATAGTCGAATTGGTAATATTCGTGAACTCACCGGCTGATCCCGGACCCTCCGCGTGGATACCGCCGCCGCCGCGTGTCGCCGTATTGCCGGTAACAATCGAATTGTTCAGCGTTAATCTAAAAACATTTCTGATGCCGCCGCCCAGCGTATCGCCGTTCGCCGTATTGTTGCTGACGGTCGAATTAGTCAGCGTCAATTCACTGTTACTGAATATTCCGCCACCGCCCGAAGCATTGCCCGCACTGCCCGAAGTGTTGTTTGAGATAGTTGAATTGGTAATGCTGTTCACGCCGTCCTCAAAACGAAGTCCGCCGCCGCCGCCCAATGTCGTGCCGCCCGTGAATGTTGAATTATTTATTGTAACAACACCGGAGCGACTGTGAATTGCACTGCCGCCCGTGCCGTTAATTCCCGTGCCGGTCGTCGTATTGTTTGTGAATGTGCATCCGACAACATTTAGAACACCGCTCCCTCCATTGGAAACCGCCCCGCCGCTAATCGGCGAAGTGTTGCCGGTAAAGACCATATTGGTCAGCGTCAAAGTTCCGTCGCTGACAATTGCCCCGCCATTGGTAACACTGCCGAGTCTGATACCGTTGCCGCCGGTCATCGTCATTCCGCTGAAAGAAATCGTATCGCCGAAAAAAACTCTAAAAAGTTGTGTGGCGTTGTTACCGTTGATAGTCAAAAGATTCGCGCCCGCTCCGGTAATCGTCAAAGTGTCGTTAAGAAATGTATTTGTGCTGATTTGGATGGTCGTTAAAAGCGTAATCGTGCGCGGCGTGTTAAATGATGCGTCAAATACGATATTGTCGGCAATCGCCGTCGCGTCCGCGTCCAAAACCGCCTGCCGCAAACTGCCCGCGCCGCTGTCGTTGGTGTTTGTAACGGTAAAAGTCGCCGCCGATGAACTCGTTGCCAAAAGCACAATGGCGAAAAGTGTCGTAAAAATAGTTTTCCCAAAATAATTTGCTGTGTTTTTCATAATTTTCTCCTTCAATAGTCTGATGGCAATATTGCCTTTCATTGGTAGAGGCGAAAATCGTTGTCAAAAAGTGCCAAAAGAATTAAGAAAAACTTTCTTTTCGAGATGATTTGAGTTAAAATCGAGGCGTTAAAGCTAACCAATTCATAAATTTATGAGCGAAAGACAACCTGCGGAAATTACGCAAATTCTGCTTGAATGGAATGACGGCAACGCGGAAGCGGGTGAACGTCTTTTGCCGTTTGTTTATAAAGAATTGAAACGAAATGCACGATTTTTGATGTCGCGGGAACGCTCGAATCACACTTTGCAACCAACGGCTTTGGTTCACGAAGCCTTTCTCAAATTAACCGATTTAAACGAAATTAAGTGGCAGAATCGCGGTCATTTTTACCGTTTTGTATCGCAATTGATGCGGCAGGTTTTGGTTGACCACGCTCGTTCACACGCGGCGGCAAAGCGCGGAAGTGCGGCGATTCATTTTTCGACCGACGATTTGGAAATTCCGGCAGAAGAACGCGCTAATTCGATTTTGAATTTGGATGAAGTGCTTGACCGTTTGGCAAAGTCTGACGAACAACAGGCAAAAGTTGTCGAAATGCGTTATTTCGGCGGCTTGAAAAACTCCGAAATTGCCGAAGCCTTGGGAATTTCCGAAAGAACCGTAATGCGCGAATGGCAAGCCGCACGGCTTTGGCTTTACCGCGAACTCAACGAACGATAAAAAACTTTCATAAAATTTGTCATATTTTGCTGATTGAATACGCTTAAATATTTGGAAGACACAAAAGTTCAGAGTAACGCCTTCAGGCGTGCAGACCGCACGCCTGAAGGCGTTACCCTGAACCCGTGTAGCCGGAAATATGAAAGTTAAAAGCCCCGCAAAAGTAAAAGAAATTCTTTGGAAAGTTTTGGAAATTGAACCGGCAAAGCGGCGTGAGTTTTTGGACAACGCCGGAACGACTGCTGAAATTCGCGCTGAAATCGAATCGCTTTTGTCTTTTGAAGCGGTCAGCGCGGATTTTATGTCGCTGGCGATAACCGATTTTTCAAAAGATTTTCCGCCGGAAATCGATGCAGACGAAATCTCGCTTGTCGGGCAGGAAGTCGGGATTTATAAAATCGTCGGCGAACTCGGTTTTGGCGGAATGGGCGCGGTTTATCTTGCCGAAAGAAGCGACGGAAAATTTTCGCAAAGAGTCGCTGTAAAAATGCTCAAGCGCGAATTTAATGTCGAAAAAATCCGTCGCAATTTCAAACGCGAAAAAGAAATTCTGGCTAAATTAAATCATCCGAATATTGCAACCTTGCTTGATGCCGGAACGACTGCTGACGGCGTTCCTTATTTGGTGATGGAATATATCGAAGGCGTGCCGATTGATAACTTCTGTGAAAACAATAATCTTTCGCTCAACTTACGTCTGAAACTTTTCAATAAAGTCTGCGATGCCGTGCAGTTCGCGCATCGAAACCTGATTATTCACCGCGATTTGAAACCGTCGAATATTCTCGTAACGGAAAAAGGTGAACCGAAACTGCTTGATTTCGGTATTTCACAACTGCTCGGCGCAGAAGATTTGACTGACAAAACCGCGATTACGATCTTCGGTGCAATGACTCCCGAATATGCTTCGCCCGAACAAATCAAAGGCGAAACCGTTACGACCGCAACTGATATTTACAGCCTTGGCGTAGTTTTATACAAAATTTTAACCAATTCGCATCCGTTTGATTTAAAAGGTAAAACAACCGGCGAAGTTTTGAAAACAATCAGCGAAAATGAACCGATAATGCCGAGCAAGTCAGAACCGCTTGCGGTAGCGGGCGGGTTAAGACGGCGATCAGAGTTGGTTGCCGAAAACTCTGACAATAAGCATCAACCACCCGCTACCGTAGGCGGTTCTGACAGATCAAAACTAAAAGGCGATATTGATACAATTATCTTAAAATCTTTGCGGAAAGAACCCGAACGGCGTTATGACACAGTTGAGCAATTTGCGGCGGATATTTGGCGGTTTATTGATGGTTTGCCGGTGTTGGCGCGGCGGGCGACTGTTTCTTATCGCGCAAGCAAATTTTTCCGGCGCAATAAATTAGCGGCAATTGCCGGAACGATTGTTTTTCTAAGTTTGATAACCGGAATTGCCGTCGCCATCTGGCAAGCGGATGTGGCGCGAAAGCAAACGGATTTTGCGACAAAAATGCAAAGCCAATCGGAACTCGAAACCGAACGCGCCAAATCGGAAGAAGAAAAGGCAAAAAAAATCAGCCAATTTATGTTCAAGGTCATTTCTTACGCCAATCCCGCGTGGTATGCCGAAGGCGCAAAGTTTGACGGCAATGCGCGGGTGATTGATGTTTTAGACGATTTGAGCGACAAGATTGATACGGAATTTGAAGGTCAAGCCGACGTTCAAGCCGAACTTCATCACAAATTCGCCGAAGTTTATATTATTGTCGCTCAAGGCAAAAACAATCCGGTGCGGACTGAGAACTTCGCGCAAAAACTAAACTTTCACGCGCTTCGGGCATTGGAACTGCGAAAACAATTTTACGGCGCACGGCACGAACTCGTCGCCAAGGATTTGTTTTATGCTTACACCATGATCGGCAAAAACTACCGCGAACAAGCCGAATTGCTGGCAGAAGCGATTGAAATGATGCGCGAAACAAATCCGAAAAACCTCAATCTGCCATATATGCTTGGGGATTACACGAAGGGTTTAATAATGCCCGAATACGCGGAGAGGCACGAAATCTATCGAAAAGCGGCGCGTCCCTTCACGGATGAAAACAAATACGCGATTGCCGAAAGGTATTTGCGCGAGTCTGTGCCGATTTACCGCTTTCATTACAAAGAAGACAATTACGCGATTTTTTGGAACGAATGCCATCTTGCCTACGCGCTTGCAATGCAGGAAAACCGCAAGGATTTTGACGAGCATTTCGACATTTGCAAACAAGGCGCGGAGAAATTAAAAGGCGGAAATTCAGCGGAAGCGATGAGAAAAAATGTCGAATTGGTCGAACGAGTTGTAGCTGAAAAAAATCAGCCGAAGTAGTTTTGAAGAAATGTATCAGGCGCGAAACCTTCGGGCGCACGGGAACGGATTTTTTGAAGGTTAAATAAGAAAATTTTCATCTTCAAGCGGCTTGCGCGTTTGTTTCAAAACGTCCGAGTCGCCTGATAATTTTTGCCTTTTTACTTATTTCAACCAACTGTCGCCCCAAGGTGTTGCCGTAATGGTCGGACCTTCAAATTTCCAGTTATCGTAACGGTCGGTAATATATTGACAATTTATTCCGGCTTTAACGTGGCGTTTTACGGCTTTGGCGAGCGACTTCAAAAAATTTCGCCCGCGGTCGCCGTTTTGCGATGAACCGGGAACACAAACCGGATTGTTGATGGTGCTTGCCGCGCCGACAATGGAAGTATCGCTGCCGACTCCGCAACCGTGAATTTCAATGCCGACTCTTGAATAATCGGGTTTCATAAATACCGCAAGTTCGCTGAATTCTCCGGCGTTCGATTCGTTTAATCCCGTGCCGAATTGCAAATATCCGGTGTCGCCGTGTCCGCACAAACGAATCATATCAACCGAATAATAGCCCCATTTGGCATCGAGCATAAACCGCTTGGTGTCGCTGACAATTTGTTTGATAGATTGGCTCGGATAAACGAAATGATACATCGAAGGAAACTCGAAATCCTCCATTTGGTCATCACCCGTGCGTGTATTCAGTTCAACGCTTCGCCGAAATGCGTGTGGAAATCTAGTGTCAATTATGTAGTAAATCATTATTCTGAAATCCCGTTTGAATCATAAAATCTCATAAAACTGACGTTTGGCTTTAATCAATTTGCGGATAGCCATTCAGAACGGCTTGTTAATTTATTGCCAAAATATTGCAAAAATTTCTTCCATTTGCGGAAGTAATTCTGCTTTTTTCGCCCACGATTCTTTGCCCGGCGAAAAAATGTGCTGAAAAACTTGCATATCTATCCGCGCCAGACTTTGCGGAATCGGCAACGAACTTGTGCCGAATTTGAAAAGAAACAAATTAAATCCTGATGTGTTTTTGTCGAAATATGCGTCGCCGGCGAGGTCAGCGAAAAAATTGAATTTTGAATAACCTTGTCTAACAGGCGTTGGTTTGTAGTTGATTTCGTTCCACGTTCCTTGATAATCGCCGACGGTTTGCGGATTTCCCGTCAAAGGCACGCGGTCTAAATTGATAGCAAAATCGCAATAAATTTTTCTCGTTGGAATCAAAAGCGTGACATTAGTTTGCAGTTCCATAATTTTATATTTGGTATTTAATATCACTGTCCCAAACCGCATCGCCTTCCTCGCGTTTTTTTGCGGCATTCCATAAAATCTGTTGTCCGTCCGTCCATTGATTAACCGGCTTTTTAAACGCATCTGACATTGCATTATTTTCTGCGTCTGTCGGCTTGATTTCCGGCGAAATATTTATTGTTGCCGCTGACAGAACCGGCGAAGGAAATTTGCCGTGCATCGAGTTATTTGTCTGAAGTTGGTTGTGCATTGCTTCGTGAAAAATCAGCGCGGCGACCGCAAACGGATTACTTTCTTTAAGATAAACTTCCGAAGCCGCAGGCGGACCGATGAGCGTAATGCCTTTGTGCGACGAGGTTGAAGGATTGGGAATCAAACCTTTTGCGCCCGGTGCAAGTTGGACGACCGAATGTTCATACGAACAGATATAAACAATGACATCCGACGGCTTCGGCATTACGATATATTGCGGAAAACAGACGTGAACCCAGTCAAAACCCGCTTTTTGCGCGATTGGATCGAGCCAACTCGTAAGTTTCTCGCAAATCGGCGAAATATTTCCCATTGAAATATTTTGTAACGGATCAACAATATAAAAACCGACATAACTCATAATTTTTTCTCCAAATATTAAACTTTTTTCCGATTCACCGTCTTGATTGCACTTTCTACGAGATATTGCATACGGAGAACTGACGAATTTTCGCTTTTGATTTGCAGGAAAAATATAAAAAGAAAGACGCAACGAAATATTCACATCTCGTTGCGCCTCTTTTTATTTTTGTCAGAATTTACGGCAGAGCTGTAAAATCCAAATCTTCAACCGCGTCCTCAAGTGTTACGATTTGCGTGGGATTGGCAAATTGATGACGCTTATCGACAACTTGAACCGTGTAGGTCAAACCGACTTCCAAATCTTCAAATTTGTAATAACCGAAAGCATTGGTTTTGGTTATGACAACTTCGCCCGAAGGTTTAATCATCGAAACTCTCGCACCGGAAATGCCGATGCCGTTTGAATTGGCGATTCTGCCGCCGATGTTGACACCTGCTGCAACTGCCGGACAAACCGTTCCCGTTCCGGTTACGGCGAGCGTGTATGGTCCGCTCGGTCCCGGCGGCGTTCCGCCCGATGAATAACCGTCAACGACGATATTATAAGTTCCCGCAGGCATCGTCGAAATCGTAACGGTTTCAGCCTGACCGCCGACACCCGTATCATTAATGACGATGCCGTCTGCCAAATTGTTGCTGCAAACATTCGTATAAACCATAACCGTCAAATCTTCTGCGCCGGTCGGATCCATCGTTACGTTTATCGAGTTATTCGCACTCGTAAAACAAATGCTGTATGCGGCATCCGCTCCCGTTCCCGTGCCGGTATAAACTGCGCCTCGTGGAAGCGAACCTGCCGGACCTCCGCCTGTTGCCGTGCAAGTGGGGCAACCCGTTAAGGTTGGCGTGGTAGTATCCGCCGGCAAATCGTAATCATCTAGTTTGCCGATGGTTGTTCCGGCGGCATCGTTGTAGGGCAAAGATGGAATCACGGTTGCCGACGCGCCGCAAGTGTTGCCTCCCGCGAGCAATGCTTTATACAAAGGTCTTTGCATCTTGCGATTCGGATTTACCCAAAACTTTTGTCGCAAATCGGTTTGAAATATCCGTTTGCGGTTGATGTCCAGATAATTGACAACCTTTTTCTTGCCCTCAAAAAGGTCTTTGTTGTTGAAGACAATCGCTTTTGCCCGATAAGCATCATCACCAAGCAAAAAACAAAAGGCGATAATCAAACACGCCAAAGCGAGTCTGCGCCGCCGCCATTTTTGACTAAAACTTTCAGTTATTCGTAATTCTTTCATTAACTTTTCTCCTCCGTCGCTAAAAATAAGTGATGTGCGGATTTGGAAATTCAAATCTTTCATCCCAAAATAATGGCTAAATATAAAAAATCGGGAAAGGAACGTAAATCAATAAAATCACGCATTCCTGCAAAAATATATGCTTCAAAGTTTAGTGCATTTTGGCGTTCAAATCAAAGCTAATTTACAGAAATAGAATGATTTGGCGAAAATTTTAGATTTTTGTTTCTAATCATAAACCGAGCAATCCGAAATCGGTTGAAGGAAAATGTCGGGCAAGATTTTTGATGCGAGTTTTTTGCGCGTCGGACAAAACAATTTTTCCGCGCCCCGAAACGCCTTTGTTGAAACGATTTTTCTCGCCGTCCGATTCGATTTCGGCAATTTTTGCATTGATAATTTCACGCGGCGCGTCCAATCCGTTAAACTCCAAAATCTTTTCAACCGTTGAAACCTTGTCTTTAATCATTTCTTCGTAAGTCAGCCACAGCATTTCTAATCGTCCTTCTTTTTCGGCGCGTTGCCACGAAGCGACAAACTGAAAATACCAAGGAATCGCAAATTCGATGAGTAAATCAATCTTTTGCGCGTCATCAAACGCGAGAAATTCTTCTTTGTCAAAATAAGTGCTGAACGTAAAACCTTTCGTGTAGAAATCCAAAAGGCTCGCGGCGGAATCGAAAATGTTTCTGACCAAAACAATCGGGCGCACGCCAAACGCCTGCAACATCTGAATATTCGCCTCCGAAGCGCGGGCGTGTTGTTGCGTAACTTTGTTTGATATGCCGAATTTTACAAACTGCGGCAAATCCAATTCGTGTTCGTTTTGCAAAGCGGCAAAGACCGAAAAGACATCTTTGAAACCTGTAACTGCAACGAGAACATTTTTGAGAAAGGTCGAACCGCTTTTCGGTGTGCAGGTAACGAAAATATGCCGACCGATGTCGCGTTCCGTGTAATCTTTCGTGTAATCGGCAAGTTTCGCCGGAGTCTTTACCCAAGCCAGCGCGTTCGTCAAATCAACGTAATACGACGGGCAAGGCTCAATCGCAATCGCTTTGCGGATAAAAAATAAAGCAGCTTCGTGTTGCCGTGCTTGAAAAAAATCCATTCCTAGATTCTTAAAAGTATCGGCAAATTTTCCGCGAAAAGTTTTATCGTTCGCCATTTCACTTGTCAATTGAAGCGCGGAAACTTCGGGTGTGTAACGATTTACGGGCGCAACATCTTCCGCCTTCAAAAGTTCCTGAATCCGATTGCGATAAGCCGTCAGCAGATTATGCGTTACGATGTCGCGCACGGGCGAGCCAACTTGCGATTTTTCAATGGCGAGTTTAAAAGCCAAAATTGCACGGTCAGGCTGTTTTTGCTCCAAATAAGCCAACCCGCGATCAACATCTTCCTTGATGTTTAAGGCAAGTTCGCGCTCTTCATCTTCGACCGAAAATTCAAATTGTTGCGGCTCAGTCATAAACTTTCTGGAAATTAAAAAATAGGACACAGATTTGACGGAAGAAACGGATTAAGGCTGATTTATCTGTTTGATTTATCCGTTTTCATCAGTTTCATCAGTTTTATCCGTGTCCTATTTTTCAAATTTTTTTCAAATTCTAAATATTCTCAATTATCTTAACAAAACCTTTCTGACCTAAAAAATCCAAAATAAGCCGCGCATTTTCTTCGACCGAAAAATTTACCGTGTCGAGCGTGATTTCCGCCGATTCAGGTGTTTCGTAAATGTCGTCAATGCCCGTGAAAAATTTGATTTCGCCGCGTCTTGCTTTGGCATACATTCCTTTTGTGTCGCGTTTTTCGCATTCTTCGAGCGGCGTATTTACAAAAATTTCGATGAAATTTTCTGCGCCAATCATTTGCCGAACTTCGTTTCGCGTTGCTCGATACGGTGAAACTGCCGCGCAAATCGCTATGCCATTATGTCTGACAATTTCGGCAGCGACAAAGCCGATTCGCAAAATATTCGTGTCGCGGTCTTGCTTTGAAAATCCCAAACCTTTCGACAAATGCGTTCTGACGACATCGCCGTCCAAAACTGTAACACGCCGTCCGTGTTCGAGCAGAAGATTCGTCAAAATCTCGGCAGTTGTTGATTTTCCCGCGCCTGAAAGTCCGGTGAACCACAGACAAACGCCTTGCTTTTCTCGCGGCGGAAAACTTTCTGCGAGAATTTCGGCGGTTTCTTTGCGCGTAAAAAAATCGGGTAAAGTTAAACCTTTATTCAAAAAATCTTCGCGGATTTCAGTTCCCGAAAGCGCGAATGTTTTGACTTCTTTCGGAACTTTCGAGATTTCTTCGTAGCGGTTTTCGTCCGGCAAATAAACCATTTCATCAAACGCAATCATTTTTACGCCTAATTCTTCGGCAAATTCCGCGACTAATTTTTGCGCTGCCGCAGATTCATAAAAACCTTCGCCCGGACTTGCGTGATCGCGTCCGACAATAAAATGATTTGCGCCGTAATTTCGACGAATTAGCGCGTGAAAAACCGCTTCGCGTGCGCCTGCCATTCGCATTGCGAGCGGCAAAAGCGCAAGCAAAACTTTGTCGTTTTCGTAATAATTTTTAACTAAAGCGCGATAAGTTCTAACTCGTGTAAGATAATCAATATCGCCCGGCTTCGTCATTCCAACGACGGGATGAATCAGCAAAGTTCCGTCAATTTGCGAAATTGCGCGTTTCGTCATTTCCTCGTGTGCGCGATGAATCGGATTGCGCGTCTGAAATGCAACAACATTTTCGTTATTTAATTCAGCTAATTTTTCTCGCGTTTGACTTGGCGAAAGCCGCAAATCTGCAAAATCGTAATGTTTCGGCAAATTCAAAATCTGTAATTTGCCCGACAAATTAAACTTGCCCCAATGCTCGATTTCCGAAACCAACGGATGCCGAAAATCGTCGGTTTTCAAAACACTCCACGCAAAATCTGCCTTTGACCATTCGTAAATTTCCTCAACTCGCAAAACACCGAGCAAATCATTCCGCTTATCGCGCAAAGCAATTTCCGCATCAAGTTTCAATCCGTCAAAATCATCAACCGGCAAACTTATCGGCATCGGAAAAAGCCTTCCGTTTGCCAGACGCATTTCAGCCGAAACGCGCTCAAAATCAGCGCGATTCATAAAAGTTTCAAGCGGCGAAAACGCGCCTGTTGCCAACAATTCCAAATCGCAAACTGCGCGTTCCGAAAGTTGAACAGACGGCAAATGATTGGCAAAATCGAGTAAGGAAGCGCGTTCTTCGCTTTCAACAATTAGATTGATAAGTTTGCCGCCGAAAGGCGTAATGAACTTCATTTATTTTGCGTTTTTAAGATTGCCTTGCTTATCGAAATTTACGGTTTCTTTTTCCGAACGGTCGCCGAAGGCTTCGACTTGCCATTCGATTTCCGTTTTCGGATTAAATTTATCAACAGGAATTTTGATTCGGATTCCGCTGACTTTTGCTCCTGTCATTTTAACGGTTTCGATTGTTTTTTGCATCACTTTTGGGATGAGCGAAAAATCAATTTCGTCAACATTGAAAAGCGGCGAAAAATTAACTGACGGATTTTTTCCGAAACTTGATTCGTCGGCTTTCAGAAATTCGTGCCAATTCATTCGATATGTATTTCTTTCCTCAGGATTTTTCGGGTCGAATGCCGAAAAAGAGAAGTTTTCAATTTTGATGTCCAATTCCGAAACGGTCAATTTGCCGCCGAAAAGCGGTTTGATTTCGGCGATAGATTTTTGCATCTGCGCGGCATCGAAAAAATTAAGGCGCGGTTTGACGTTGGTTTCGGCGACATCAACGATTTCGCTTTGTAAATTGGTCGTATAATGCGCCGTTGTGTCGGCATCGGTGAGATAAACATCACAGCGCATTGCCTCGCGTATTTTGCCGACATTGGAAACCAAATTATCGTCGCGCCAAACGACTTGTTTGCTGATAACGTAACGGTCAACGCTCGGATTTTTCAGATAAGAATTTTTCTTGGAAAATTCAAGCGCGGCAGACATCACTTTGTATAAATCAAACGAATCGGTTTCGCCAACCTGAAACGGCTTCGCTTCGCCCGTAGATTTCGATTTTGTTTCGCTCAAAGAACCTCTCGAATAAACGTATCTTTTCGTATAGGTCGAAAAATAAACTGCGTTGTAGGTAATTTCTATTTCATACAAAGGTTCTTTGCCGATGCCTTTTTCTTTAACGGCAGCGAAAACTTTCCGCAAAGTTTCCGCGTCAAACATATCTTGATTCGGCATCAAAAGACGGCACGATAAACTGCCTGAAATAATCAAAAGAGCAACTACTAACAATTTTATTTTCATATACTTAAATACTATTCAGAAGTAAAATTAAAGTCGTAAAATTTTTTCATAATCTATTTGTTTGACTACGCCTCGCGTTAATTTTTACTTTAGATAAATGATGACTAATTTTCCGAATAGTGTAAAATGACAGCGTGATGAAAAATTTATTTACTTTGTTTTTGATGGTTTTCTTGAGCGTTAATTTATTTGCTCAGAGCAATTTTCAGAAAATTTACGACACCGAACGCGCTTTTGAAAAAGCGGTTGCCGAACGCGGCATAAATCAAGCATTTATTGAATTTACCGCGCCCGACGGCGTTTGTTTTTTTACGGGCGAAGCCGCAAATTGCCGCGAATTTTGGCGCACATCGCCGAAATCTCCGGCGTTTGTTACTTGGAATCCGACGTTTATTGATGTTTCGTCAAACGGCGCACTTGCGTATTCGCTCGGAAATTCGGCGTATCGCGTAGGCGGCAAAGATGACAAAAACGTGATTTACGGCGAATATGCGACGGTTTGGATGCGCCAGCCGAACGGCGAATATCGTGCGGTTTTGGATATTGGAATTTCGCACGAACAAGCAAATACCGAAACAAAATGGATTTCGCCGTCGGATTCGGGCAAAGAAATGAACGCGCAAAGGAGTTCTGCCGCCGATGTTGCCACAGGTTTTTTTGAAACCGCGTCAAATCAAGGTTTGAGCAAAGCCTACAAATCATTTCTCGCGGAAGATGCACGACTTTTGCGCGAAGGAAAAATGCCGGTTTCGGGTAAAAAAGGAGTTTTGGAAGAAGTCAAAAAACGAACCGGAAAAATCAATTTCAACAAACTCTCGATTTTCACCGAAGCGGCGGATATGGCTTATATTTCAAATACTTACACGATTAACGACAAAAGCGGAAAGACGATTGAAACTGGAAATTTCGTCCAAATCTGGAAACTCCGCGGCGGCAAATGGCTGATTGTTTTTGATATGTTTTTGCCTTCGCCAACGAAATAGTTTCTGAAATTATTTTTTATCTGCGAAAATCTGCGGTATCTGCTGGAAATAAACTTTTTCTCCCGCAGATACCGCAGATTTTCGCAGATGGCTTCTCAGTATCATTTATTGCTCTCGGCGATTTGCGTTTCGATAAAGTCGCCGAGTTTTTGCATATCTATCCAACCAACCTTTTGAAATTTATTATCTTTCACACGAAACACCGCCGCCGAAGGGTTTTCGTCTGCGCCGCCCATTTGGTGAATTACAACTAATTGCGATGGTTTGAAATATGGGTTTTTCATTCCGTTTCTGTATTGAATCAGGTCAAAATATCCGCCGCGATATTGTGTTTCAGATTCGTCAATTATTTCGATAAACTTTCCGTCTTTGAAGTCAACGATTTTCAAAAAATTATCAGTTCCGCCGCCATTGGTTTCAAACATAATTTCCCAAGAACTTGGGTTTGTAAGTCGGACAGATTGAATGTTTTCAATGCCAAAATCTTTTGTTTGATAGACGATTTTTCCGTTTTCATCGTAAATACTGAATTTGTCGCTTGATTTGAAGGTGGAATCATCGAAAGGCGGTTCTTCCACTCGGCGAATTATACCGTAAAATGATTTTCCTTCATCTTCCCAAACCTTTGTTTCACTAACTTTTTCATCTTTGATTTTCGTAAATAAATCGCAGGTTTGTTTAGGTTCAACTGATTTTTTGTCGGTTTGTGCGATGGTTGTTTTTGTGCTTTGACCGATAAAATAACCTATCGAAACCGAAATTACGATAGCGATTGCAACTAAAGAAAATTTGGTGAATTTCATATTTTTTCCTCTACAAATATTTTCTTAAATTATAGCGCAACAATGCGAAATTGTTAATAATTTATTGAATTTAACTTGCCAAATGTTTCATATAACCGCAAACTTTTGGGAAGTGAGCAAAAATTTTCAAAAAGTCGCCGAACTTTTGCGGCTCGAAGCAAGCGCAATCGAGCGGACGGCGGAAATTTTAGATGTTGAATCGGTTGAAAAAGCCATCGAACTTCTGGCAAATTGCGAAAGCAAAGTGATTGTTACGGGCGTTGGAAAATCGGGCGTTATCGCGCAGAAAATCGCGCAAACGCTTGTTTCTACGGGAACTGTCGCGGTTTTCGTTCATCCGTCGGACGCGCTTCACGGCAGTTTAGGCGTGGTTTCAAAAGGTGATTGCGTCATTGCTTTGTCGAATTCGGGCGAAACTGACGAACTTTTATTGATTTTGCCGACGTTAAAATTGCGCGAAGTTTCGATAATTTCGATTATCGGAAACCTTGATTCGACTTTAGCGCGAAATTCTGACGTTGTTTTAGATGCATCGGTTGACAAAGAAGCGTGTCCGCTAAATCTTGCGCCGACTTGTTCGACGACGGTTGCGCTGGCAATCGGCGATGCGTTGGCAATGACTTTGATGGAAGCTAAAGGTTTGACGGAAAAGGACTTTGCCGAAAATCATCCGGCGGGACGTTTGGGCAAACGTCTGACTTTGAAGGTCAAAAATCTGATGCACGAAAGCCCGAATATCACGGCGGACGCAAATTGGCTGACAGTCGTCAAAGCGATTTCAAAATTCGCGCTCGGGGCGATAAATGTCGTTGATGAAAACGAAAATTTAATCGGCATCGTAACCGACGGAGATTTGCGGCGAACGATTGAAAAAACCGAACCGGAAAATCTTGCCGATTTAAAAGCCGAACAAATGATGACGCGCTCGCCAATTTCTGCCACGCCGGAAATGCTCGCGTTTGATGCGCTGAATTTGATGGAAAACCGCCCGCGGCAAATCTCGGTTTTGCCGGTCATCGAAGGCGAAAAATGCGTTGGGCTGTTGCGGCTTCACGATATTGTTCGCAGCGGACTTTAGTTTAAATCCGCCCGAAAAATTCAAAAATACACGGCAAAAGTGCAAGCCTTTTACACTCTACATTTTGCATTATTCATTAATTCTCAGAAAATATGCGGTTATTCCTGAATATCAATGTATAATGTAAAATTATTTTGCAGGGCTTTATAAAAACAAATTTGCCGATAAATTGCCAATCAAGAATAAATTGACAAGGATAAATAGGATGAAAGGGATAAAAATTGAAAAAAAATCCTAAAAAATCCCTTTCATCCCTTCAATCCCTGTTAATTTTCAGTTTTATGAGAAAGCCATAAATTATTTTGCTTTTGATTTTATGACATTTCTGGCAACTTTCGGGTTGCGGTTTCAATCTATTCACAGGTAAATTTGATAGCGCGAGGAATTTATGAAAAAAATATTCGGTTTGATTTTGGCAATTATATTTTCGGTTTCTTTGACGGCAAAGGCGCAAAACGCCGATGTTACGATTCAGCTTAACGAGCCGTTTTTCGAGGCACTTCTCGATTCGATTTTCAAAAATTCCGAGCCGCCCGAATTTCCTCTGGCTTTTAATAGTTCAGATTTTCAAATTCCGACTTCGATTTTTCAAAATATCGGTTTTTTCTCGCAATCAAACGCCGCCGAACAAAATACGCGATGCCGCGAAACGATAAAACTGCAACGCCAAATGGACGGCACGAAAACCGCCGTGCGTTTTCGCAACGGACAAATTTCCGCGCCGCTTGCTTTTTCGGGAAATTACAGTCCGCCGCTGATCGGTTGCATCGAATTTTCGGGCGTGGCGGAAACCGTAATTAATCTCGAATATGACGAAAATAAACAATCGCTCATCGGACGCGCCCGCGTTACGAGCGTCAATATGAGCGGCACAGGCGGAGTCGGCAGTGGCGTTTTGGCGCGAATGGTGCAAAATTCGATTGACAAAAAAGTTAATCCGATAAATATTTTACAGACTGATAAAATCTCGTTTGCCGTTCCAATTCAAAACGGCGGAACAGTGAAAATGAAAGCCGTCGGCGTGCGCCCCGAAGTGCAAAACGGTTTTTTGAACGTGATTATTTCGTATCAATTCCAGTAGGATTTGGGATTTGGGATTTGGGATTTCGGATAAAATAAAATCCGAAATCCCAAATCACCGATCTAAAATCGAAAGATATTCTTTCCACGCGCCGACATTTTCGGCGTATTTTTTTGCTAAATTTGTTGCGATTTGGCGAATATGCGTCAAATCGTGAACAACCCAAGTCGAAATAAGTTGTTCGAGATTAACTTCGCCGAGTTCGGGATGAACGCCTGTGAGTTTTAATTGTGCTTCGGTTAAATTCCAAGATTTCAGCGTTTCGAGGTTTTTTTTACGAACTTCGGTGAAAGTTTCGAGCAGTTCAGTTAAAGTTTTATTTTTGGATATTTCAAATTGCGCGAAACGATCAAACGGTTCAAATGCGCGATTTTCGCCTTGCCGTAAAATAATTTCGGCTCGCGGAATCCAATCGGTTTCTTCGCAATAAATGTAATGACCGACGACATCAAACGGACTCCAATCTTCTTTATTATCTTCGCTTACAGTCCATTCGTCCGAAAGATTTTCGAGCATTGATTTCACGATTTGCGGCGTATTCGACAAAATTTCGATAGATTTTTCGATTTCAAATTTCATAGCTTCGGCAATTATA
This sequence comes from Acidobacteriota bacterium, assembly GCA_031409875.1. Lineage (GTDB taxonomy): Bacteria > Acidobacteriota > Blastocatellia > Pyrinomonadales > Pyrinomonadaceae > CALMEH01. The sequence goes on from JANNYB010000041.1 coordinate 17,861, forward strand.
CAATTTATTTGGTAGAATTTAAGGTTTGAGTAGAAGGTTATTCAAAGTCGGAGATGCAAGAGCTTAATTATTATCTTTCATCTCTTATCTCTCAGTTGTATAGAAAGTGAAAAGTTTTACTCTTCTACATAGCTGATAGATGAGAGATGATAGCTGATAGATTTACACCTTGATTCAAATTTCTGACTTTTAGTATGTCTTAGTTTTGAATTATGAATTTACCTCTGGTAGCAATTATCGGTCGCCCGAACGTCGGGAAATCAACACTTTTTAATCGTTTGACGGGAAGCCGCAAGTCTATCGTCGGCGATGAGCCGGGCATTACGCGCGATAGAATTTACGGCGAAGTCGAATGGAAAGCGAAAACTTTTGAACTCGTGGACACGGGCGGAATCGTGCCGGACGACGAGGCAATTATCGCCGCGAACATTTTCAAGCAAGCCGGATTTGCCATCGAAAAAGCGCAAGCGATTATTTGGGTGGTTGATGCGCGTGCCGGAGCAATTCCGCTCGATGAAGAAATCGGCGTTTTCTTGCGAAATATCGGCAAACCTGTTTTTATTGCCGCCAACAAAGCCGAAACGCGCAAAGTCGAAGAAGAAGCCGCCGAGTTTTATCAATTCGGTTTTGACCTGACACCTGTTTCCGCCGAACACGGAACTTCGGTCGGCGATTTGCTCGATCAGGTTTTTGCGGTTTTGGAATTTGAAGAAGAAATCGAAGAAGAACAAACGGACGAAATAAAACTGGCGATAATCGGTCGTCCGAATGTCGGCAAATCTTCTTTGCTCAATAAATTGTTGGGCGAAGAAAGAGTTATCGTTTCGCCGATTGCGGGAACGACGCGCGATGCGATTGACACGCATTTGACGGTTGACGAGCAAAAGTTTTTGATAATTGACACGGCTGGAATTCGGCGCAAAGGCAAAACAACCGAAATGGCGGAAAAAATGTCGGTGATTATGGCGCGAAAATCTCTGGAACGCGCCGATGTTGCCGTGATAATTATTGATGCCACCGAAGGCGTTACGCATTTGGACGCAAATATCGCCGGATATGCGGTTGATTCGGGCTGTTCGGTCATTATCGTCGTCAACAAATGGGACGCACTCGAAGCCAAAGAAACAAATACGATTTATAAATTTGAAGACGATTTGCGCCAAAAAATGAAGTTTTTAAGTTGGTCGCCGATGGTTACGATTTCGGCTTTGAGCGGACAAAGAGTTACAAATATTTTGCCGCTTGTCGTTAAAGCCAACGAAGCCAGAAATATGCGCGTTCCGACGGCAAAACTCAACAAGTTTTTTGAAGAAAACGTCAAACAACCGAAAGGCGGCACAACTCCTTCGGGCAAAGGCGGTTTGTCGCATGTCAAAATGCAATACATCACGCAAGGCGGTTTGCGCCCGCCGCTTTTCGTTCTTTTCACTTCCGGCGGAACCGGCGCAGGTTTGCACTTTTCCTATTTACGCTACATCGAAAATCGTCTGCGCGATGAATTTGAATTTTTCGCCACGCCAATTCGTTTGAAGGAAAAACATAAGGTTCGTAAGGGAAAAGATAAATGATATTGTTTGATTTTATCGAAACAGCCCGTTTTACGAAACGAATCGTGAAACTTCTTTCTGATGACGAGTATTCGACAATTCAGTTATACTTATGCGAATTTCCAGATTTTGGTAAAATAATCAAAGGTAGTGGCGGCATTCGGAAAGCAAGATGCGGAATTGATAACAGAGGCAAAAGTGGCGGTGCGCGAGTGATTTACTATTGGGCTGTCAGCCGTGGGCAAATTTTGATGTTGGACATTTACACCAAAAATGAAAAAGAAAACTTATCTCCTACTGAAATCAAAATGTTGCGTCAGGAAGTTGAGGAATTATTAAAATGAAAAAAGAAAATTTTAGCGGACTTTTGGAAAGTGTCAGAGAAGCCGTAAAAATTCAGCGCGGCGAAATTGAGCCTTCGCGGATTTTTAGAATTGAAGTTCCCAAAAATACGGAAACCCGCGAAGGCTTTGCGCTTTGTGTGAAAACAGATGACCCGAAATTGCTGATGCCGTCAAAAATTTACCGGGCGCGATTTTCGTCAAGCGGAAGCGTTGGGGTTGTTGATGAAGAAGGTGAAGCGACAATTTATCCGGCAGATTTTTTTATTAGAATAAATATCCCTGTTGAAGTTGAAAGCGTTTTGGAAAATTTGCAAGTTGAAGCAATTTGAATCAAATGGAAGTAGTTTTATTATTTATTAGAATATTTCTTTTCGCGGTTTTCGCGGTGGCGGCAATCGGGAAATTTCTTGACCTCGAAGGCGCGGCGAAATCGGTGAAGGCTTTTGGAACGCCTGACGATTTGGCGAAAACTTTTGCGGTTTTGATTCCGTTTGCGGAATTGGTTTTTGCGATTTGTTTGCTTTTCACTTCGTTTGCGTGGCTTGGCGCGATTGGCGTTTTTTTGTTTTTATTGATTTTTATCGGCGGAATGATTTCGCAGATGGCGCAGGGAAATGCGCCTGATTGTCATTGTTTCGGCGCGATTCATTCTGAGCCGGTGAGCCGGAAAAGTTTGATTCGCAATGTGGTTTTTGCGGTTTTGGCACTTGTCTTAATCTCGCAAGGCAGTTCAAATCAAGGTTTGAGTTTTTCGGATATGACTAACGATTTTACAATGCAATTTATTTTCGGTTTGGCGGTTTTGGTTGCGCTCGGCGCGGTGATTTTTTATTTGAAACGGATTTCCGAACAGCAAAATCAAATTATGCGGCGGATTGATATATTGGAAATGATTTCGCACGACGGCAAGGAAGTTGCACGGGAAAACGCCGGAAGTTTGGAGGATGCGTTGCCGGTCGGTGCGTTTGCGCCTGAATTCGCTTTGGAAAACGTGAAAACGGGCAGAGAAGTCGCGCTCGAACATCTTTTAATGGAAGGCAAACCGCTTTTGTTTTTCTTTGTCGGTCCGAATTGTGTGCCGTGCGCCGAACTTTTGCCGGAAATCGCCGCGTGGCAAAATGAACTTGGCGAAAAATTTAATTTCGTTTTTATTTCAAGCGGAAAAGCTAAAGAAAATGTCGAAAAATTCGGCGAATCTTTCAAAAATATTTTGATTCAGAAAGAAAAAGAAGTCGCTACGGATTATTTTGCGCCTTGGACTCCGACGGTTTTGGTTGTGAACGCCGACGGTTTTATTGCCAGCCGTCCGGCAGTCGGCGATACGGCGATTCGTGAATTAATTGAAAAAATTAAAGCCGAAAACGAAGCTGAATTTTTCATTTTGCCGAAAAACCACGGACACGAACACGCCAAACCGAAAATTGGCGAAACTGTGCCTGATTTTTCCTTAACGGATTTGAGCGGTAAAGAATTTTCGAGCAAGGATTTTCAAAACCGTAAAACGCTGGTCGCATTTTGGTCACTGAGTTGTCCGCATTGTCAAAATATGTTGGAAGACCTCAAGAATTGGGACAAAGCCAAAAGCGCGGATGCCCCAAGTTTGGTCGTTTTTTCCGATGGCGATGCGGAAGCGCATCAAGATTGGGGTTTGGATTCGCCGATACTTTTGGACAAAGGTTATAAAACTGCGGAAACGCTCGGAATGTTCGGCACGCCTTCCGCAGTTTTAGTCAACGAAAAAGGCAAAATTGTTTCGGAACTCGCCATCGGCGCAGGAAATATCTGGGCTTTGGTTGGTAAAAGGAAATAAATTACGAATTACAAATTACGAATTACGAATTACGAATGAAAGAAAATATTTTATTGGAGAAAAGTTTTGCTTTTGCGATTAGAGTTGTAAATGCTTACAAATATTTGATTGAAGACAAGAAAGAATATGTGCTTTCAAAGCAATTTTTGCGTAGTGGAACTTCCATTGGAGCAAATTCAGAGGAAGCAGTCGGTGGACAATCTAAAGCCGATTTTATTTCAAAAATCAGTATTGCTTACAAAGAAGCAAGAGAAACAAAATATTGGATTAGACTTCTCAAGGCTACAAATTATTTTGATGAATCACAAGCAGATAGTTTGCTTATTGATTTAGATGAATTACTAAAAAATAATTGGAAAAATTCAAATTACAAGCAAAGGCAATTCGTAATTCGTAATTTGAAATTCGTAATTTAAGATGAAACCGATAGATTGGAAAGTAATCGCGCAGGAAGGCGAAGCGCGGGCGGGAATTTTGCGGACGAGGCGTTCGGTCATCGAAACGCCTGTTTTTATGCCTGTCGGAACGCAAGCGACTGTGAAAGGCGTGCGTTATGAATTTTTGGAAAACGAACTCGATGTGCGGATAATTCTTGGCAATACTTATCATCTTTTTCTGCGTCCGGGCGCGGAAATTATGCGTCAGCTTGGCGGATTGCATAAATTTTCGACGTGGAATCGTTCGCTTTTGACGGATTCGGGCGGTTTTCAAGTTTTTTCTTTGACCGATTTAAGGAAATTGACCGAAGAAGGCGTTGAATTTCGTTCGCATATTGACGGCAGTAAAAAATTCTTATCGCCCGAAGTTTCGATGGAAGTTCAAGCGGCACTCGGCGCGGAAATCGTGATGGTTTTCGATGAATGTCCGCCGGGCGACGCGGGATTTGAACAAACGCAGAAAAGTCTGGAAATGACGGCGCGTTGGGCAAAGCGTTCAAAAAATCGGTTTGATGAATTGCAATATTCGGGACAAGATACGGGCTTTTTGTCAGAACCGTCTGCGGTAGCGGATGGTTTAAGTTTGCCTTCAGAGATTTCAGATAATCAACTTCAACCGCCCGCTACCGCAGACGGTTCTGACTTGTCGGGCAGACAATCTCTGTTCGGCATAATTCAAGGCGCGGGACATCTCGATTTACGCAAACAAAGTCTTGATTTAACAACTGAAATCGGTTTTGACGGTTACGCAATCGGCGGTTTGAGCGTCGGCGAAGAAAAATCCGTAATGTATGAAGTTTTGGAATTTCTCGCGCCGCAGATGCCGAAAGATGCGCCGCGATATTTAATGGGTGTTGGCACACCCGAAGATTTGGTTGAAGCAGTTTCGCGCGGCGTTGATATGTTCGATTGCGTGATGCCGACGCGCAACGGACGCACGGGCGGCGTTTTTACTTCGCACGGAAAATTGAATATCCGAAACGCAAAATTTACAGCCGATTCCGAACCTTTGGACGACGAATGCGCGTGTTCCGTCTGTCAAAGATATTCACGCGCTTATATTCGACATCTTTACCAAACCGGCGAAATGCTTGCGGCAATGCTAATCTCGCATCACAATCTCGCGTTTTTTCTCGACACGATGAGGAAAGTGCGCGAATCAATTAAAATCGGCAAATTCGTTGAGTTTAAACGTGAGTTTTTAGCAAAATTGAGTGATAATTAAGCAATGAGCGTCAAAGTTTCATTGCTCAAAAACGGCGAACGCCTTTCGCGTGAAGAATTTCATCTGCGTTATAAAGCAATGGATGAAAATATCAAAGCGGAATTGATAAAAGGAATTGTATTTTTTCAAACGAAAGTTACGGCGACTCACGCGCAATCAAGCGCGAAAATGATTAGTTGGTTGGGTTTTTACTCAATAAAAAATTTGCATTCGAGCCTTTCCAATCACGTTACATTCATAATTAATGGCAAAAATGAATTTCAACCTGAGGCGATTTTGCGAATTGATGAAGATTTCGGCGGCAAATCTTGGGTGAATGATGATGATTATTTGGAAGGTGCGCCCGAATTAATTGTCGAAATTTCGGCAAGCACGGCTTCTTACGATTTGCACGACAAACTCGAAATTTACGAACAAAAAGGCGTTCAGGAATATATTGTTTGGCGTGTTTTAGATAATCAAATTGATTGGTTTAGTTTGGAAAAAGGGAAATATCAAAGACTTTCGGCAAACAATCAAGGCATCATTGAAAGCAAGGTTTTTGCAGGCTTGCGATTGAATATAAAAGCGATGCTTGAAGAAAATTTACAGCAGGTTTTGACTGATTTACAGAAAGGTTTGCAGAGCAAGAAATACAAAGAATTTGCTAAACAACTTTCCGTGCTTTGATAATTTCTTACCATTTTGTCATAATTGACGTTTTTCGGTCTGCGCTAAAAATACAATGAATATGTTTGCTTTAATTTTTCAAGACGGTGGCGGAATTCTTTCGATACTTCCGATGTTTGCCGTAATGATTGCGATTTTTTACTTTTTGGTTATTCGTCCGCAGAAAAAACAGCAGCAGGAAATCAAAGATATGATTTCGAGCTTGAAGGCGGGCGACGAAGTTATCACGACCGGCGGAATCGTCGGCAAAATCAAAGAAGTAAGAGATCAAAGTTTTATTATTATGAGCGCGGAAAAATCTCTGCTCGAAATCGGCAAACAAGCCGTCATCGGCAAAAAGCCTGTGGAATAAATTGTTAATCGTTAGTTGTTAATGATTAATAACTGACAAAATGATATGAAAAAAAGTAGTTTGTGGATAAGAACAGTAATTATCATTGCGGTAACGCTGTTCGGGATTTATTTGGTTATCGGTCCGCGCCCTTTGACTTCGGTTTCGGGGAAGGATTTTACTTGGGAAGGCATCAAGGGAAATCTCGCCAATAACATCAATCTCGGTTTGGATTTGAAAGGCGGTTCGCATCTTTTGATGCGCGTCAAAACGGATGATTATCTGAAAACCTTAACCGAAGGAAACAAAGAAGCCGCGTTAAATGCCGGAAAAGATGCGAAAGACGCAAACGGTGCGCCGCTTTATGCGAAAGATAATCGCGGCGAAACGGCTTTTCCCGGAAGTGCCGTGGCTGTTACAGAAAACAACAGATATGAAATTACTCTGACCGTAAATGACGCGGCACAGATGCAGCCCGTGGTTGATGCGATAAAAAATAAAATCAATTTTGAAGGCACAGGTTGGACGCAAAGCATTAACAACAATACGGTAACTTGGAGTTTGCCCGTGCAGGCGCAGAATATTTTGAGGGAGCAAGCGGTTGACCAAGCGATGCAAATCATCGAAAGTCGCATTAACGCTTTCGGCGTGAAAGAACCGACTCTGCAAAAAGTCGGCGCGGCAAATTCGGGACAGATTTTGCTTCAAATGCCCGGCGTTGAAGACCCTGAGCGTATCAAAACTCTTATCGGTCAAGTATCGCGTCTGTCTTTGATGAAAGTCGTCAGTGCGCCGAATCCTTCGCAAGCGCAAACGTATCCGACCAAAGAAGCCGCCGAACAAGCCGCCGCCGGTGCGCCGAATAAAAAAATTTTTCCGTTTAATGAGCGTGAAGACACAAATGCACCGCAACAAACTGCGCCCGTAACGAAATATGTCGTGGTTGAATATCCGGCGATTATCGAAGGCGATCAACTGCGCGATGCTTCGGCAGTTTCACGCACGGGAACTGACCGCGATTATCAAATTTCTTTTTCGTTCAAACCTGCCGGAGCGCAAATTTTTGGCGATTGGACAGGCAAAAATATCAACAATTATATGGCGGTTGTGTTGAACAACGAAGTAAAATCAATCGCCTACATCAAATCGCAAATTTTTGATCAAGGCGAAATTTCGGGCAATTTTACAAAAGCGACCGGCGAAGATTTGGCTTTAACGCTGAAATCGGGCGCACTTCCGGCAGAAATTGAATATCAGGAAGAAAGAACAGTCGGACCGAGCCTTGGCGCAGATTCGATTCGCGCCGGTGTGCAGGCTTCGGCTGGCGGATTGATTTTTGTCATTTTGTTTATGCTCATCTATTATCGCGGCGCAGGCATAAATGCGGTGATTGCTTTGCTTTTGAATATGCTTCTGACGATTGCCGCCGTTGTCGTTCTCGGTTCGACGATGACGCTTCCGGGCATTGCCGGTTTGATTTTAGGAATTGGTATGGCGGTTGACTCGAACGTGCTGATTTTCGAGCGCATCCGCGAAGAATTGAGAGCCGGATTCGATGTCAAAAAAGCGGTCGGGCTAGGTTTTGACCGCGCTTTTATCACGATTATTGACACACATATCACGACGATTCTTTCATCGGCGATTTTGTGGATGTTCGGTTCGGGCGCAATCAAAGGTTTCGCCGTAACGCTCATTTTGGGCTTGTTGATTAACCTCTTTTCGGCGGTTTTTGTCTCACGCACGATTTTTATGTGGCTTCTGAACCGCAAAACGAAGATGGAGAAATTGAGTATTTAGTTAGTGGTAAGTGGTAAGTGGTAAGTGGTAAGTTTAGGCTTTTCACTTACCACTTACCACTCACCACTTACCACTTTTAAAAAATGTTTGAAATATTTAAGAACATAAATATTGATTGGATGGGCAAACGACGCGCATTTATTGCGGTTTCCATCTTCATAATGTTAGCCGGATTGATTTCGGCGGTTGTCCGCTCGGACTACATCACTCCCGGTGGAACGGATTCGTTCAATTTAGGTGTTGATTTTAAGGGCGGAACGGTTATTGTTGCGAAATTCAAAGAAAAGCCTACGGCTGATCAGATTCGCACGGCTTTAAGCGGTGTCGGCGTGAACGAAGCGACGATTCAAGATTCGACCGATAAATTGGACGAATTTTTAATCAAAGTTCCGACAATCGGCAAGCGCGATGATTGTCCGGGCGTTGATGAAGCCGGACGTTGCGCGGTTAAAAAAGCCTTAGACACGCTCGGCAAAGAAGCCGAAGGTGCGACGACTTTGCAGGATTCGCCCGACGCGAAATATAAAATCGTCGGCACGGATGCCGTCGGACCTGTCGCGGGCGCAGAACTCAGAAATCGTGCGGTTACGGCAACAATGCTCGGTCTGATCGGCATTTTGCTGTATATCGCTTTTCGCTACGATTGGACTTACGCGGCAGGCGCGGTTATCGCCGTTTTCCACGATGTTTTGGTTACGCTGGCGTTCTTTTCCGTTTTTCAATGGGAAGTCAGTCTGACGGTGATGGCAGCACTTCTGACGCTGGTCGGATTTTCGGTGAACGACTCGATTGTTATCTTTGACCGTATCCGCGAAAATCTGACGTTTAATCGCAACAAATCGCTCTATGACATCACCAATGATTCGATTAATCAAACGATGTCGCGCACAATTGTTACCAACGGTTTGGTTTTTCTTTCCGTTTTGGCATTGGTTATGTTTGGCGGCGAAGTTTTGCGGGCGTTTTCGCTTGCGCTTCTGGTCGGTTCAATTACGGGAACTTATTCGACGATTGCGATTGCCAGCCCGATTGCAATTTGGTGGCAAGGCAAACTCGGCGAAGCAAAAATGCAACAGCCGGATTCAACGCCGAAAGACGAAAAAATCGCTTCCGCTTCGCGCCGTCAAGTAACGCGCCGTCCGGTTACGCGGTAATTTTTGGCGATAAAATGCAGAAAAAGAACGGCAACGATATTTTCGCTTGCCGTTTCTTTTTTTGGGTTTATGCCGAAAAGAGATTTTTTTGTAAAACTGTTTTGACAAGTCCCTAAATTTTTAGTTCAATGAATAAATAATTTTACTACAAAAAAAATAGAAATTTGTGATAAATGTATGACTTTTTTCTTGACATTTGAGAAGTAAAAATTTAGACTTCAAATCGTTGCTGGTCAATTAAATAACTTTGTAATATTTTTATCCGTCTGCTGATACTTACGGTTTCGGTTTCGGTGCGATTATTGAATTATGACCACTCGGATTAGTTTAAAAATTCCCGCATTTTCGGTAAAGAGATAAAAACGCAGAATTTACAAGTTTTAGGTTGGTATCATCAAAAGATTATAAATATTGATGACAACGCGACAAAGCTCGTGTATCATCAAAACACAACAAAAAATCGTAATTCTTGACCCGAATTGGCACCGGAAAAAGGAGATTAAAAGAGATGTTAGATCAATTAGTTGAATCGAAAGATACATTTTCAGGACTGAGAACACTTCTGTTGTTGGTGCTGATTATTACGATTATCGCTGCGACAGCCACGTTCGGCTCATTTTTATGGGGCTTAAAAGACCATTTTAACAGAAGCGAACAAGCGTTTGCCGATTTGAAATTGGACGAGGTCGAATCGCCGGTTCCCATTGCGGACGACGA
>JANNYB010000042.1:0-22539 GCA_031409875.1 Acidobacteriota bacterium
GTTTGGCGGAATGGAACACGCGGGCGCGACTTTTTTGCGCGAATCTTCCGTCATCTTCCCGAACGAGCCGACGAAAAACGATTTTGTTTCGCGGGCAAATCTCATCTTTCACGAAGCCGCGCATCAATGGTTCGGCGACACCGTAACGATGAAATGGTTTGACGATTTATGGCTCAAGGAAGGCTTTGCGGAGTTTATGGCGTATAAAACTCTGGAGAAAGTGATGCCCGAATATAATGCGTGGAAAATCTTCTACGAGCGCAACAAACAGCTTGCCTATCTGACCGATTCGACCAAAGGCACAACGCCGATCTATCAAGAAATCACGAATCTTTCCTCAGCCAAATCCGCCTACGGCAACATCGTCTATCGCAAAGCACCGTCGTTTTTGAAACAAGCCGAATTTTATTTAGGCGAAAAAGAATTTCAAACCGCCGTCCGCGCATTTTTGAAGAAACACGAGTTCAAAAACGCTGAATGGAAAGATTTAGTAACGGAATTTCAAAATGTTTCGTGGACATCTGAGCCTTATCGCCAGTATTGGAAAGATTTTTCCGCAAAAAAGAAAAAGCAAATTGAAGAGCGCGACAAAAAATTAATAAGCGATTGGGCTGAATATTGGGTAAAACAAAAAGGTGTAGCAATTATCAGAACTGATATTACGGAAGGTCATTATGAAAAATCAGAAATAAGAAAAGACGGAAGTTGGATTTCGTCAGCGTGGTTAGTTCCATCGCTCGGCTTAACTTTGAGTTCACCTTTTGAAGATTCTCCGTGGGCTTTAAAAATCAAAACGCTTTATAAATACGAACAGGAAACAGAAGTAACCGAAAATTTAGTTTCAGGAAATCCGTGGACAGATTATCTTCCGCGTTTGTTTGATAAAGATAAAAACTATAATAAAAATTATCCGTTGCCAGACCTAATTTTCCCGAACTATCAAGATTACGGCTACGGCATCTTTCTGCTTGACGAGAAAAGCCGCGCTTACGTTCTCGAAAATATCCAATCGGAAAAAGACGATTTTCTCCGCACGATGATGTGGGGCGCGTTGTGGGATTCGGTCAGAGAAGGCGAACTCGCGCCGAAGGATTACGTTGAACTCGTAATTAAAAACATCAATGTCGAACAGGACGAAAGCACGATTCAGACGCTTTTGAACCGCGTCGGCGTGGCGATGAATTATTACCTGTCAGAACCGCCTGCGGTAGCGGGCGGTTTAACTCAAACATCTCAAACTTCAGATAAATCAACTGTCGTAACTGCTAAAGTTCAACCATCCGCTACCGCAGACGGTTCTGACTTGTCGGCGAAACTTGAAACGCTTTTGATTGAAAAAATGCAAAAATCGGAAACGCTCGGACAGCGAATCACATTTTATCGGGCGTTTCTAAATCTCGCTTCGAGCGAAAATGCGCGGCAAAAATTAAAGGAAATCTTAAATTTCAAATTTCAAATTAAAGATTTCAAATTAAAGACCAAAGATAAATTCGACATCGTAACGAAATTGCTGATTTTAGGCGACAAAGATGCTGTAAATCTTTTAACCGAACTCGAAAAAACCGAAACATCCGACGAAGCCAAACGCTATGCTTACGCCGCAAAAGCCGGAATCGGAAGCGCGGAAAATAAGTTGAAGTTTTGGAACGATTTTGTTTCAAACAAAGACATCTCCGAAAGCTGGATCGAAGCCGCGTTTGTTTCGTTTAATTCGCCAAAGCATTCGGAATTGACTTTGCCATATCTCGAAAAAGCACTCGCCGAATTGCCGAATCTCAAAAAGAATCGCAAAATCTTTTTCGTCAACGGCTGGCTTTCTGCATTCATCGGCGGACAAAAAAGCGAAGAAGCCTTGAAAATCGTCAATAAATTCTTAGCAGACAATCCGAATTTAGACAAAGATTTGCGGTTGAAAATTCTCGAAAATGTAGATTTAATCGAACGAGCCGTGAAGATTCGCAAGCGTTTTGAGTCCAAACTTTAGTTTGCCGCAACCGCGAGCGAAGCGATTGCGGTTGCCCGACGTTGGCAAACTAGAAATTTTATCGAAGTGGAAACCGCTTTGCCTCCCGAAATAAACTTGAATTTTAATCGAAGTGGAAACCGCCACGCTTCGCGGGCAGTTTCGGCAAACTAAAGTTTGAACTCTGAACGCTAATTTGTCGCCGCCGATTCGAGTTTTGGTTTGATAATCTTTTCGGTTGCGCCGATTTTCTTCATAATAGCTTGCGCTTCTTGTTCGTTTGCGGGGCGCGGCGTGCTGGCGTTTTCGATGACGACTGGGATTAGTTCGATTTGTCCGACGTTAGTTTTTGAATTTGCTTGGACGTTTGATTTTTTGCTGTCAAGCGTGATTCTTAACGCCAAACCTTCCTGCGTGTCGCGGCTCCAAGTTTGGTCGAAGATGAAGTTTCCGAGCGAATAAAAAATGTATTTACCTTTGTATTGCTCGAAAATTTGAATCCAATGCGGATGTGCGCCGATGACCATATCTGCGCCGTAGTCAATCGAATTTTTGGCGAAATCAATCTGCGGTTGATGCGGTTTGCGTTGATATTCGACTCCGGCGTGCATTGTCGTGATGATAAAATCCGCGCCGTCTGCCTTTAACTTTTCGATGGCTTTTTTGAGTCGGTCATTATCTTGAAAACGTGCGACATAATCGTTTCGTGCCGCGCCGCTGCCGTCGTTTATCGAAACGTAGGAAGCACCGACGAAACCGATTTTTACGCCTTTGACTTCATAGATTTTCGGTGTCCACGCTTCATCCAAATTCTCGCCCGTGCCGAGCCGCGTAAAACCGTTTTCGTCCAAAACCTTGTGCGTGTTCCGCAAACCGTTCACGCCCATATCCATCGCGTGATTGTTGGCGAAATTGATGACTTTGAAGTTATATTTTTTTAAACCTTCGAGGTCTTTCGTCCGCATATTGAAAACCAAACCTTTGCCGACGACGTTTTCTCTGCCCGAAATCGGGCATTCGAGATTGCCGAAATTAAAATCCGTCGAAAGAAAAACGTCTTTCATCTTTTCAAACGGCGCAAGCGGCGTTCCGGCTTTGTCAATCGCTCGCGCCACGCCACGCGAAATCAAAATATCGCCGACTGCCAAAAACGTAACTTTGCTTTCCGTAATTTTTTCCGGTTCTTTGCTCGCCTGATTCGTCGGCGGCGTTTTCAAACACGCCGAACCGAAAACCATTAACAGTATCAACAAAAACGCACCGAGAGCCAAAGGGAATTTTATTTTTTTCATAACGCAAATGTTAGGACAGAAGTTAGAAGACAGCAGTAAGAAGATAGAAGATGCAATTAAGAAATGCAAATTGCTTCGATTAATTTTAGGTTTATTCAAACAATGCCTTCATTCTATCTTCTGACTTCTGACTTCTAACTTCTGTCTTCTCAAAGCTAATCTTGATAAAAAAGTAATGTTTTGATATTCTTTAGTTTATTGATTGAAACCGAGATTTTGAAGAGTATAAACAGATGAAAATTTCAGCCCAAGAAGAATACGGATTGCGATGTCTTTTACAACTTGCCTTTTTGTCTGACGGCGATTCGCTGACATTGCCGCAGATTGCCGAGCGTGAAGGAATTTCAACCGCCAACGCCGGAAAATTGATGTGGCTTTTGAACAAAGCCGGATTTGTTTCCGCAACACGCGGCACAAAAGGCGGTTATGCTCTGGCGCGTCCGGCAGGCGAAATTCGGCTGAACGAAGTTATCAAAGTTTTGGATGCAGACGTTTTGAATAAACATTGCGAAAGCTACACGGGAATTTTGGATTCTTGCGTTCACAAAGGCGATTGCGGAATTCGTCCCGTCATTGTCGGGCTTCACGAAATTGTCGAAAACGCGCTTTCACAGATAACTTTGGCGCAACTCGTCGGCTCGGAAGCATCGGTTGACGCGACGTTTCATCAAATAAAAGGCATTCATCGCACCATCGAACCGCAAGTCAGTAGGCAGTAGGTAGCGGCAGTCAGCAGTTTTTAGCAACTAACAATGAACAACTGACAACGAACAAAATATTATGTCAACAGCAACAGAATTATTAGCAAACAGGGAATATAAATACGGTTTTACGACCGACATCGAAACAGAAACGATTGCCAAAGGTTTATCGGAAGATACGGTTCGTCTGATTTCATCGAAAAAGAATGAACCCGAATGGCTGCTCGATTTTCGTCTGAAAGCATTTAAGCGTTGGCTGGAAATGGAACAGCCGGATCATTGGGCGAATTTCAATTACCCGAACATTGATTTTCAAAACATTTCGTATTATTCCGCGCCAAAACAAAAGGCGAAAAAAGCGAGTCTGGACGAAGTTGATCCCGAACTTATCAGAACTTTTGAGAAACTCGGCATTCCGATTACTGAACAAAAAATGCTCGCCAACGTCGCCGTTGACGCGGTTTTCGATTCGGTTTCGGTTGCGACAACGTATAAGAAAAAACTCTTGGAAGCAGGCGTAATTTTCTGTTCATTTACCGAAGCCGTCGCCGATTATCCCGAGTTAATCCAAAAATATCTCGGCTCGGTCGTGCCGGTTTCGGACAATTATTACGCGGCTTTAAACTCAGCGGTTTTCTCCGACGGCTCATTCGTTTTTATCCCAAAAGGCGTAAAATGTCCGATGGAATTATCAACCTATTTCCGCATTAATACGCAAGATTCAGGACAATTTGAGCGCACGTTAATTGTTGCGGAAGAAGGCGGTTATGTCGCATATAATGAAGGTTGCACCGCGCCGCAATTTGATACAAATCAGCTTCACGCGGCGGTTGTTGAGCTGGTTGCGTTGGACGATGCGGAGATCAAATACTCGACTGTGCAAAATTGGTATGCGGGCGACGAAAATGGTAAAGGCGGAATTTATAATTTTGTTACAAAGCGCGGCGCGGCGCGTGGGAGAAATTCAAAAATTTCTTGGACGCAGGTTGAAACCGGAAGCGCGATTACTTGGAAATATCCGTCGGTGATTTTGCAGGGCGATAATTCAATCGGCGAATTTTATTCGGTTGCGCTGACCAATCACGCGCAGATTGCCGACACCGGAACGAAGATGATTCACATCGGCAAAAACACGAAATCTACGATTATTTCAAAAGGAATTTCGGCGGGAAAATCGAACAATTCGTATCGCGGACTCGTAAAAATTATGCCGAAAGCGGAAGGCGCGAGAAATTATACGCAGTGCGATTCGATGCTCATTGGCGGAAAATCGGAAGCAAACACTTTTCCGTATATCGAAGTAATGAACGCAACGGCGCGTGTCGAACACGAAGCAACGACTTCAAAAATCAGCGAAGAACAATTGTTTTATTTGCAACAACGCGGCATCTCGCAAGAAGATGCGGTTTCGCTCATTATCAACGGTTTCTGCAAAGAAGTTTTCCGCGAACTCCCGATGGAATATGCTGTTGAAGCAACGAAACTTTTAGGCTTGAAATTAGAAGGAAGTGTCGGTTAAGTTGAGGCAAGAATATGGGTTACAGCAATTATCGAAAAATAAAAACGGTCGTTAAAAAATTCAATTTAGAAGTAAATTGGATGAGCTTGTTTGATGAAATAGATTCGGTCGAGCCTAGTGCTTGGCTAGCTGAAACCTTGGAAATTTCCAAATTATTGCCTTTGACAAATGAAAAAACAAAATCAGAGCGCGTTGTTTCGCCGATTTTGATGGAAGTTTCGAGAAATTACATAGACAAAGTTTCGTTTTTTTCGGGCGAAGATTTAAACATTCGTCCCGAAGATGATTTGTCGGGCGAATGCGATTTTTTCTTTGCTTTGCATCCGCCAAAACCTTATATTGACGCGCCGATTATCTCGCTTGCCGAAGCCAAAGACGAAGATATGGATTGGGGAATAGCCCAATGCGCCGCGCAAATGTATGGCGCAAAACTTTACAACGAGATGGAAGGCAAAGACATTCCGTTCATTTACGGTTGCGCGACCGACGGCATCGAATGGCAATTTATGAAACTCGAAAGTGACGTTTATTACGTTGATAATAAAGTATTTACCGATTTACGAGAAATTCTCGGCGTGTGGCATCACATTATTAAACTTTATTTGTAAAAATTACATTGTCGAAGCGCAGAAATTTTTGGGATTGAAATTGGAAAGAATCGTCAGTTAAGAAATTATGCGAATAATCAAATCAATTTTAGTTTCTGCACTTTTGCTATGTGGATGTGTCCAGATTCTTGCTCAATGTAAAGATAGAAATTGTGGTTTGATTATTCGCGGAAGAGTTACCGACTTAAAAATTGAAAAAGAAAAAGAGTCTGTTTACTTTGATATAAAACTTGCTTTGGAATTTAAGAATGAAGGCAAAGAGCCGATTATCTTGTTTAAGCCTGAGTTTAAAGGAAGATATTGGTCAGGCGGCATATACTTAAAAGCCACTGAAAGAGGTGAATCAATTTGCTCTTTTGAGGCGTGGCAATCTCTGGCAGGCAGTAGGTCAAAATATCGTAAATTGGGAGAAAAACTTGATGTAGCAAATCCGCCAAGTAAATATACAAAAATTTTAATGCCGAATGAAACTTGGGACTTAGAAGATGAAACCGGAATTGGCGTTATTCTTGAAAGACCGCCGAAAATAGATGGCTTTGAAATTGATGACGGATTTGGCAGGTGTAAAAGTTGGAAGGAAATTCAGTCATTTCCTGCAAAAATGTGGCTAGAAACAAGCTATCAACTTAATCCTTGGAATGTTGGATATTATAAGCCTAATTTAATTGAAAAATTAAAAGAGCGTTGGAAAACATTTGGAAATGTTCTGGCTGAAAATGATGAGGATGATATTTTTGAATCTTTTAGAATTACTTCGGAGCCGATTCCGATTGATTTTAGTGAAGTAAGAAAAAAACTATTGAAATAAACTAATAGTCAAAATAATAACGTATCTAAAAGTAATAAAATGAATTTAGCAACAGCCGAAAAAGAAAAAATCGTCGAGATTTGCAAGCGTAATGATATTTCGTATTGTGCGTTGTTCGGTTCGTTTGCGCGTGGCGAAGCGGATGAAAACAGTGATATTGATTTGCTCGTGCGGTTTTCAAAGCCGATTGGTTGGAAATTTTACGGAATCGCCGAAGATTTGGAAAATGCTTTGGGCAGAAAAGTAGATTTAGCAACCGAAAATATGCTCAATAAATACATCCGCGAGAGCGTTTTGCGTGATTTGAAGATAATTTATGAAGAAACCAAATGACATTGACCGTTTGAATCATAATTCTTGACGCGATTGCCAAAATCGAACGATATTTGCAAGGTTTTGATTTGCAGAAATTCAAGACGGACGAACTAACGATTGATGCAGTTGTGCGAAATATTGAGATAATCGGGGAAGCGACAACTTGTTTGGACAGAGGTTTGAAAGCGAAATATCCAAACATTGAATGGCGTTTTGCAACGGCTATTCGGAATCGTCTGATTCACGGCTATTTCAATGTTGACGCGGAAATCGTTTGGGACACGACGCAGAACGATTTGCCGAAATTGAAAACGGAAATCGAAAATATTTTGGAGAATTTGAGTTGAATAAAATTAAATTACCAAACATTCCCGAACCGAAAGGTCATTATTCGCCAGCCGTTGAGCATAACGGCTTGATTTTTGTGTCGGGGCAATTGCCGATGAATCACGCGGCGGGCGAAGTTGAAACAGGCGCGATTGAAAAACAAACCGAACTTGCTTTGCGAAATGTCGAAGCGATTTTGATTGCGGCGAACAGCGATTTGAATCACGTTTTGCAGTTCACGATTTATGTTTCGGAAATGGACGATTGGGCAAAAGTGAACGAAGTTTATGCGCGGATTTTAGGCGAACACAAACCGGCGCGGGCGATTGTTCCGGTCAAAGATTTGCATTTTGGGACGAAGATTGAAATTCAGGCGATCGCGGCGGTGCGGGAAGATTTAACCACAATAGGAACATAGAAAACATAGATTTTTATAAATTTATGTTTTCTATGTTCCTATTGTGGTTCAAAAAATATGAACTTAACGATTTATCAAGTTGACGCATTTACGAAGGAAGTTTTTAAGGGAAATCCGGCGGCGATTTATCCGCTTGAGAGTTGGATTGATGCCGAATTGATGCAGAAAATCGCGCTTGAAAATAATTTGAGCGAAACGGCTTTTTTTGTCAAAAACGGCGATGTTTATGAAATTCGCTGGTTCACGCCGACTTTTGAAATTGACCTTTGCGGACACGCGACGCTTGCGAGTGCATACATTATTTTTGAAGTGTTGAAACTCGAAGAAAGCACGATTAATTTTCATTCGCACAAGAGCGGAAACTTGTCAGTCGAGAAAAATGGTGATGTTTTGACGCTTGATTTTCCTTCGCGTCCGGTTTCGCCCGTTGAAGCTCCGAAAGGTTTAATCGAGGCAATCGGCAAAACGCCGAAAGAAATTTTCAAATCCCGCGATTATTTTTTGGTTTATGAAAACGAGCAGGAAATTTTGGATATAAATCCGAACTTTTCAAAACTTCTCGAAATTGATACACACGCTGTTATCGTTACGGCAAAAGGCGAAACTGCGGATTTTGTTTCACGCTTTTTCGCGCCGGAAGTCGGCGTTTTTGAAGATTCTGTAACAGGTTCTTCGCATTGCAATCTTATTCCGTTTTGGTCGGAAAGACTCGGCAAAACCGAACTTTTTGCGCGACAAATTTCATCTCGCGGCGGCGAAATTTTTTGCGAATTACGCGGCGACAGAGTGAAAATCGGCGGCAACGCGGTTTTATATTTGAAAGGTGAAATTTACGTTTGATGTTGGAAGAAATTAAAAAAGAATTGGCGCGAATTGAAGCGGAAAACGAAATCAAGATTTTGCTCGCAGTTGAAAGCGGCAGCCGCGCTTGGGGATTTGCTTCGGAAGACAGCGATTGGGACGTTCGATATATTTACGTTCACAAATTGGATTGGTATTTGAAAATTGACGCGCTGAAAGATTCGCAGGAAGAAATTTTGCCGAATGATTTAGATTTATCAGGTTGGGAATTGAAAAAAGCCTTGAAACTTTTTCGCAAATCAAACCCGCCGATGCTCGAATGGTTACGAAGTCCGATTATTTATCAAGAAAATTTTTCGACTGCCGAAACCTTGCGCGAAATGAGCGCGAAATTCTTTAATCCAAAATCGTGTATGTATCATTATTTGAGTATGGCGAAAGGCAATTTCAAAGAATTTTTGCAACGCGATGCGGTTCGTTTGAAAAAATATTTTTACGTTTTGCGCCCTGTTTTGGCGTGCGATTGGATAAAAGAAAACAATTCATTTCCGCCGATGGAATTTGAAAAATTGGTTGACGCGCAAGTTTCAGATGCAAATATTCGCCGCGAAATTAATGAACTTTTGAAACGAAAAATCGCGGGCGACGAAATGAAGGAAGAACCGAAAATCGAGATTTTGAATGAATTTTTAGAAGAAAAGATAAAGTTTTATAACGATTTTGTCGGTGAAATCAAAGCCAACGAAAAGCCGAATACTGAAAAACTCGACGCGCTTTTTAAGGAAACGATTTTTGAGGTTTGGAAATGAAAGACGGAATTTGTCCGAAATGCAAATCGGAAGAAGTTTATGTTGATAACGGAATGAGGCACGGAGTTTTTGTTCCAATTCATACGTTCGCACCGCATCCGACAAAATTATTTGTTTGCGCCGATTGCGGATATTTGGAGTTTTACGCACTGACAACGGAAGATTTATCAAAGGTTAAAGTTATATTTCAAAAAGTTAAGAGATAAAGGAAATTATAAATGTTACTAGAAATAAAAGATTTACACGCCGGAATTGAAGGCAAAGAAATTTTGAAAGGCTTGAATTTGACCGTCAATCGCGGTGAAGTTCACGCGATTATGGGACCGAATGGTTCGGGGAAATCTACGCTGGCAAAGGTTTTGGCAGGTCATCCGAGTTATGAAGTTATTTCGGGCGAAGTGCTTTATGAAGGCAAAAATTTGCTTGAACTCGAACCTGATGAACGTGCGCGTGAAGGCGTTTTTCTCGCGTTTCAATATCCGGTCGAAGTTCCGGGCGTTTCAAATTCGCAGTTTTTGCGGCTGGCTTATAACGAGAAAATGAAACATCTCGGCGAAGAAGAGCTTGATCCGCTGGAATTTAACGATTATTTGACCGAAAAAGCAAAAATTGTCGAAATGGACAAATCGTTTTTTAAGCGTTCGGTTAATGAAGGTTTTTCGGGCGGCGAAAAAAAGCGCAACGAGATTTTGCAGATGGCGGTTTTGAATCCGAAATTAGCAGTTTTAGACGAAACCGATTCGGGTTTAGATATTGACGCGCTCAGAATTGTTGCCGAAGGCGTGAATAAATTGCGAAATTCTGAAAATGCAATCATTTTGGTAACGCATTATCAACGACTTTTGAACTATATCGAACCGGATTTTGTTCACGTTCTCGCGGACGGAAAAATCGTCAAACAAGGCGGCAAAGAACTCGCGCTCGAACTCGAAGAAAAAGGCTACGATTGGGTGAAAGCGGCAACGAAATAAATGGATGATATTTTACGCATAATTTTACCTTTATATTTGCTGTCGTTTTTTGGCATTACGTTTGTTTGGCGTTCGGTTTTGGTTTGGAAACGCACGGGAATTAATCCGTATGTCGTTGGCAAAACCGATAAGCCGATTGATTTTATCGAAAATATTTATCCGATTCCCGTTTTGCTATTGGCGATGACGATAGTTACATTCACATTTTTTCCGAGCATTTATCAGTATGCGACTCCGATTGTGTGGCTTGAAAATTTGTATGTCAAAATCGTCGGACTTGTTTTGATGGCATTTGCATTGATTTGGACATCAACGGCGCAGATGCAGATGGGCAAATCGTGGCGAATTGGGATTGATACCGAAAACAAAACCGAGTTGGTTGAAAAAGGACTTTTTACGGTTTCGCGCAATCCAATTTTTTTCGGAATGCGAATGGCTCTTTTCGGATTTTTTCTGTGTTTACCGAATGCGTTCACGCTTTTGGCAGTAGTTTTGGCGGACGTTTTAATGCAGATTCAAGTCCGTCTTGAAGAAGAGTTTTTGAGAAATTCGCACGGCGAAAAATACGAGGAATTTTGCCAAAATGTGCGTCGTTGGATTTAAGATTAAAAGATTTTTTATATGACTTTAGCAGTAAAAGAAACAATTTACACGAAAGATTTTCAAGTGATTTTGGAACAAACAAAAGATGTTTGGCTAAAAGATTTGCGCGAAAAAGCGTTCGATTTTTTCACCGAAAATGGCTTTCCGACTCCGAAAGATGAAGAATGGAAATACACGAATGTTTCGCAAATTTCAAATTTCAAATTTCAAATTTCAAATTTCAAGAGCGAAACGAGCGAACTTTTGAAACAATTTAATTTTGAAAGAAATGGATTTACGGCGTTAAATTTAGCGTTTGCAAATATCGTCTTGGTTGTAATTCCAAAGGAAACTTCGATTGCTGAACCGATTGAATTTAATTTCAACGCGGACGAAAATACGGCGAATTTTCCGCACATAATTGTCGTTGCCGAAGCCGGAAGCAAGGCGACGATTATCGAAAATTACGAATCAAACGGCGCGAGTTTTACGAATTCAGCGATTCAGATTTTTGTTGAAGACAACGCAAATTTGACGCATTATCGTGTGCAGACAGAATCGGCGGAAGCGTTTCATATTGGCACGACGGAAATCACGCTTAAACGCGGAAGTCTTTATAATGCAACAAATATAAACTTGGGTGCAAAACTTTCGCGCCACGATATTCATTTGAAATTTACCGAAACCGGCGGCGAATGTTTCGTTGACGGACTTTATATGTTAAGCGGAAATCAGCATCACGATACGCATTCGGAGATTGACCACGCGCTGCCGCATTGCGTTTCGCATCAGAGTTACAAAGGCGTTTTGAACGACAAAGCACGCGGCGTTTTCAATGGCAAAGTTTTCGTGCGCGAAAACGCCAGCGGCACGGACGCACAGCAATCGAACAAAAATCTGTTATTATCTAATGATGCGCGTGTTGACACCAAACCGCAACTCGAAATCTACAACGACGATGTGAAATGCGCTCACGGTGCAACGGTCGGGCAGTTGGAGGAAGAAGAATTATTTTATCTTTTGAGTCGCGGTTTGAACGAAACTTTGGCGCGAAATCTTTTAACTTACGGTTTTGCTGAGGAAATCGTTAATAAAATCGGAGTTGAATCAATTAAAAAGCAATTGGACGAAGCGGTTTTGAATCGTTTGAATGCAAATTTAGGAGTGTAGAAAATTATGAGAATCAGAACAAACTTAATCATCGAAGAAACCTTATTGGCAAAAATTGACCGAATTGCCGGCGATAAAAACAAACGCGCCGCGACTATCGAAAAGGCTTTGCGCGAATTTATCGAACGCGAAGAAATCAAAGAAGCGAATAACCCTAAAACAGATGTCGTCGACGAAAAAGCCGGTTCGCAAACCAAACAACGGGCGAGAGTTTAATAATCGGTTTTGAGTCGGTTGCTTTAAGAAGTCTAAAAAAAATGAGCGACATTAAAGATAGAATTAAACTTCTTGCTAAAAAATATGCACAAGGATTAGCGCAGAAAATCGAAGTGCGAATTCTTGAAATGAAAGAAGACGATAATTCGCATTTTCTCATTTATCAAGTTTTAGGCGTAAATGACGCAGAAGGCGAGCGGATTGATGTTTATCAAAACAAAGGACGTTTTCTTTACAAATACGCGGGAGCGTTTCTCGAAGAAGCGGTTGTTTTATGTTTCAAAGAAAAATTTCCCGAAGCCAAACGATTTCGGGTTGAAAATACGATTGGAAAACGTCCGAAACAATTTGAAATTGATTGTTTAATTGATAAAGATGCGATTGAAATAAAATGGCGTGATGCGACAACTGACGGTGACCACATTACGAAAGAACATACGCGAATTCAAGCGATAAAACAGCACGGATTTAAGCCGCTTCGCCTGATGTTTTATCAACCGAATCGTGAACAAGCGATTAAAATTCAAGCAACTTTGAAAACTTTGTATGACGGAATTGGCGGTGAATATTATTCACAAGAATCTGCTTGGGATTATGTTAAATCCAAGACAGACATTGATTTAAGAGCAATTTTAGTTGGGATAGCAGAAGAAAATCTCACAAAAAAATGAGCGTTTTTAATGGAGATAATTTAAAGATATTGCCGAGTTTGGAAAACGAAAGTGTTCAACTCGTCTATCTTGATCCGCCGTTTTTTACAAACAAAACTCATTCACTTTCAACGCGGGATAATTCTGCTGCATATAGTTTTTCGGATAATTGGGTTTCACGCGAAGAGTATTTGAATTTTATGCGTGAGGTTTTGGCAGAATGTCATAAAAAATTAAAGCCAATCGGTAGTATTTTTCTGCATTGTGATAAATCTGCTTCGCATCATTTGAGAATTTTGCTAGACGAAGTTTTTGGCGAAAGCAATTTTCAGAGCGAAATTGTCTGGGCGTATCGGCGTTGGTCAAACGCCAAAAAAGGATTGTTAAATTCGCATCAGACAATTTATTTTTACAGCAAATCCGCCGATTTTAAGTTCAATTTTACTTACACGGATTATTCGCCAACGACCAATGTTGACCAGATTTTGCAAGCTAGAGAGCGCAACGGAAATGGAAAATCTGCGTATCGGCGCAATGAAAACGGCGAAATAGTTTTGGCAAATGAAAAGAAAGGCGTTCCACTTTCAGACGTTTGGAACATTCCTTTTTTGAATCCGAAAGCTAAAGAAAGAGCTGGCTATCCAACGCAAAAACCGATTTTGTTATTGGAAAAAATCATTGAAATTTCGACTGATGAAACGGATGTCGTGCTTGACCCATTTTGCGGAAGCGGCACAACTTTAGTCGCCGCAAAATTATTGAATCGAGCGTTTATCGGGATTGATATTTCAGTGGAAGCGGTTGAATTGACCAACCAAAGATTGGCTAATCCGATAAAATCGAGTTCAAATCTTTTAGAAAAAGGCGAAGAAAGCTATCTCGAAAAAACGGATTATGAACGAAGCATTTTGAAAATTATGGATGCTTTGCCGGTTGAAAGAAATAGTGGAATTGACGGCTTTTTACGCGAATATGTCGAAGGTCGTCCCGTTTCGGTGAGAATCCAAAAAGATGTTGAGGATTTGGAAACGGCAAAACGTAAGCTAATTGAAGCGAGTCTTTCAAAAAATTGTAGTTTTATGATTTTGGTGCGAACAAATTCAGTCGAAAACAGTTTGTTTCAGACAGATGACGAAAGACTTTTGATAATTGATTCGCTAGATTTTATTTTGAAGAAGAATTTGAGTCAAAAAAATAGAGCAAATTTGACTCAAACGGCATAATTTCATGATAGTAGTAAAAAAAATCAGCATTTTGATGTAAATAAAATCATCTAAAATTTGTGGTGAAAGATATGAGCGAAATTTTGACGATGGAAGAAATCGAAAAGAAATTCGATGGCGAATGGGTTTTGATTGAAGACGTTGAAGCGAATGAGCAGTTGGAAGTTATTCGTGGCAAAGTTACCTATCACGGCAAAAATAAAGAGCAACTTGATAAACGTGCAATGAAGTCGGAAAGTGATCATATTGCTACGCTTTATATTGGTAAACCTGATCCAAAAATGGAGTTTTGGCTTTCTTCTTGGTAATTTGGAATAAATTTATGACAGCAGTAAAAGAAATGAGCAGTTTTGATGTAAATAAAGTTCGTGAAGATTTTCCCGTTTTATCGCAAAAGGTGAACGGAAAACCTCTTGTTTATTTGGATAACGCGGCTTCTTCGCAGGTTTCTAATCTGGTGATTGAGCGTGGCGCGAAATATTTGGCGGAAGAACATTCAAATATTCATCGCGGCGTTCATTATTTGAGCCAACACGCGACGAACGCATATGAAGCGGCGCGTGAAAAGGTTAAGCGATTTATTAACGCCAAAGAAGCGAAGGAATGTATTTTCGTGCGCGGTTGCACGGAAGGCGTGAATTTGGTGGCTTATTCTTACGGACGAAAGTTTATCGGCGAAGGCGACGAGATTATCTTGTCGCAGATGGAACATCACGCCAATATTATTCCGTGGCAGGTTTTGGCGGAAGAAAAAGGCGCGAAAATTCGGGTAATTCCGATGAACGAACGCGGCGAATTGATTATCGAAGAATACGAAAATATGTTGAATGAACGGACGAAAATTGTTTCGATCATTCACGTTTCAAACGCTTTGGGAACGATCAATCCCGTGAAAGAAATGATTGCAACGGCGCATAAATTCGGCGTTCCGTTTTTTCTCGACGCGGCGCAGAGTGTTCCGCATTTTCCGGTTGACGTGCAGGATTTGGACTGCGATTTTATGACGTTTTCCGGTCATAAAATGTTTGCGCCAACCGGCAGCGGCGTTCTTTACGGCAAGAAAGAATTTCTTGATAAAATGCCACCTTATCAAACCGGCGGTTCGATGATTCGCACCGTAACTTTCGAGAAAACGACTTACGCGCCGATTCCCGAAAAGTTTGAAGCAGGAACGCCGGCGATTGCCGCAAACATCGGACTCGGTGCGGCGATTGACTACTTAAATTCGATTGATTTTGAAGCCGCCGCAAAATACGAACACGAACTTTTGAATTACGCGACCGAAAAATTATCAAGCATCGAAGGCGTTCGCATCATCGGCACAGCAAAGGAAAAAGCGTCGGTTTTGTCGTTCACCATCGAAAACGTCCATCCGCACGACATCGGCACAATCCTCGACCAACAAGGCATCGCCGTCCGCGCCGGACATCATTGCGCCCAACCCGTAATGCAATTTTTTGAAGTTCCCGCCACCGCTCGCGCTTCGTTCGCTTTTTACAACACACGCGAAGAAGTTGATAAATTAGCCGAAGCCGTGCAAAAGGTGATTGAGGTTTTTGCTTGATTATTGGTAGAAATTGAAGATTTTTTTAGATAAGGATACTTTTATCGCCAAAAGTATCCTTATCTTTTACACTTGATACTAGAGTATCCTTAAATGTTAAAATGTAGAAAATTTTGAGATAAAAGATTTTTCTGTAAAAAATGATTTCCATGAGTAACAAAAGATATTTGCAAACGCTTCTGATTTTAAGTCTTATTCTTTCTTTAATTAGCGTTTCGCCAAATTATATTATTGCTCAGAAAAAGACTGTCAGAAAACTCACGCCGCGTGAAATTGCCAAACAAACTTTGCCTTCTACGGTTTTGCTTGTAATGAACAATAGCATCACGAAAAAAGTAAAATCAGGAAGCGGCTTTTTTGTTGCTGAAGATATTGTTGCCACAAATTTTCATGTAATCAAAGAAACTACAGAAGGTTACGCAAAAATCTATGGTCAAAATAAAACTTATGAAATTTTAGGCACAGTTGGAGTAGATGAAAAAAATGATTTGGCGTTGCTCAAAGTAAAAGGAATCAAAGGAAAACCGCTAAAGCTAAATTCAAATGATTCAATCGCAATCGGAGATGAAGTTTTCGCCGTTGGAAATCCCGAAGGATTGGAAGGAACATTTTCACAAGGTATTGTCAGCAGTATCAGAAAAACCGAAAAAACTAATTTTTTACAAATAACCGCTTCAATATCTGCGGGCAGTAGCGGCGGCGCAATTCTCAATAACAAAGGAGAAGTTGTCGGCGTTGCGGTTGGCGCGATTGAAAGCGGTCAATCTCTAAATTTTGCGATTCCAGTTTCACTTTTAAGAATTTTGTTTTCCTCCTCTAAATCTATTGTTTTACTAGGCAATACGGAATCGCTTAATTCAAAGTCAAAAGTTACTAAAAATACATACAATCAATTCAAGGCTTCTGATACGTTAAATGGAAACTTATTCAATAATGTAAAGTCTGTAAAAGAATATACTTCTCCAGTCGAAATGGAACTTGGTAAGATAAAGTTTGGAAAACCTACTGAAATTTTAATGACTGAATACGATTTAGATGGAAATATAAAATCTCGTAGTTTCATTAGGTCTGCTTTATACGCAAAAGATTCGTATTTAGATGATTATGTTCCCGGCGTGAAACCTGATTATGATAATTCCACTACGACCTTTAGACACGAATATAATTATGATTATGTAAATAAAACGGTAACTATAAAATATTATGCTAGTGGCGGAAATGAATATAAAGGTTTGACAATCATCAGATATGCAAATAATGAGATTATAGAGCGAATCAATTACGATTTAAATAAAAAGCTGGTTTCAAAAATAGTTCTACTAAATGATAAAAGCAAAGAAAGTGTTGAGATTGAATTTAGTGATGATGGGCAAGAGTGTAAAAGAAAAGAAACTGTTTCATACATCAATGAGAAAAATGAAAAGGTTTTTGATGTTAAGTTCAAAGGTAATGGCTGTTATGTAGGTAGCAACTATGTAGAAGTAGTAAACCAAACAATAAATAAAATAGAAATACAAAAAACCTTTCTAGACAAAGCGAATAATCCTTATATTGTAATTACGAAAATTCTCGACAATCGAACAAAATTGACCAATCGAGCGACAATAGTTCAAAAGGAAAAAGATTCGTTAATGCCCTATCAAGAGTTCAAATATGAATATCAATTTGATTCAAAAGGTAATTGGATAAAAAGGTTAGCTTATGAGCTAAGAAGTGAGAATAGTGAAACGTATTTTGAGCCGTTTAATATTATAGAAAGAGAAATTACCTATTATTAAAAAGTAAAAAATATGCAGCAAACTCGGCTTTAAGTTGGCGAAAATAGATTTACGATTTTGATTGAGCCGAGACTGAATAGATATGAACCAAGAAGATTTTCAGAAACGCGATGAAATAATTTTCGATAAAGTTGTTGAGTGGGAGAATCGTAAATTTCCGCCCGGCGTTTGCGAACGGTTTGAAGAACTTGATGTGGAAGGAATTAGAAAACTTCTCGCGCTCGGATTTATGAAATTATCGCAGACGATGAACGCGACTCCGACTGTCGAATCCTTTTTGAATTTTGCAGACGAAATGAAGCGTAAAGATTTTACGTTTTATTTTGAAGGATTCGCTTTCGATCCGCGTTCCGACCAAGCCGAAGAAGTTTGTTTGGAAGGAATTTACCGACAAGGCGATTATCCGGCGGAAATCGGATTGGCGTTCGCAAAATTCGTGAGCCGATATTCACCTGACGAATTTATAATTGAAGATAATTTATTACGGGCTTGGTGGGACTAGCTTGAAATTCAATGAAGAAAGTTAATTTATCGGAAAAATTTGCGTTGATAAATGAGCATTGGCGACCGAAAGTTGTTGGGGAACTCAATGGTCAGGAAGTCAAAATCGTTAAATTTGTCGGCGAATTTCCGTGGCATCATCACGAACACGAAGACGAAATGTTTATGGCGATGAAGGGAAATTTTCGGATTGAATTTCGTGATAAAACGGTTGAAATTGTGGAAGGTGAATTTGTTATTGTGCCGCGTGGCGTTGAGCATCGTCCGGTTGCCGACGAGGAAGTTGAAGTTTTGTTGTTTGAGCCGAAAAATGTATTAAATACGGGAAATGTTGAGGACGCGCAATTTACTGCGCCGATTGGCGATAAAGTTTGATTATGCGGAGTGCTTTCAGGAAAATTTCGTTTGTTTTGGCGGTTGTTTTATTGCTCAATTTCAATATTTTTACCCAACAAAAGAAGACGGAAATTGTTAATCCCGAAGTTTTTGAACTCGTTCAGATTGTCTATTCTTTGACCGAATTTTCTAAAACAGATGCGAATCTGACAAATAAATCGAGCAAATATTTTGCCGAAGTTCAGACGCATTTTGCCCTGCAAGCCAATCATCCGATAGTTTTAAAACTCAACGAAGCCGTCAAAAAAGACTACACAACTTACATTTCAAATCGTAATTACGCGCTCAATTTCTCGTTTGAAAACAACAAGTTAAAAGAATCCGAAGTTGTGCCGCCATTGATTAAATTTCAAGCAAAAGTTCTCGGCGATGTGTTTGCGGATTTGAGTTTGTGGGAAGATTTCGCCGAAAAATCAAAGTTCCGCGAGTTTTACGCCAAAAACCAAAAGTTTTATCAAACAACAATCGCCGAAACCGAGAAAAATCTGCCGTTGGAAAAAATTCAAACTTGGCTCGAACGCGAATTTCCCGAACGCTACGACCGTTATAAAATCGTCATTTCACCGCTTATCGGCGGCACACATTCGACTTTTCGAGCAAATTTTCAAGGCTTAAATCAATGTTTTATGTTCGTTTCGGACACAAGCAACTACGACGCGAAAAAGTTCACGCCGAAACAGATTGAAGGACTTTATACGGGCGTAGTTTTTACCGAAATTGACCATAATTACAACAATCCTGTTTCGGCAAAACTGACAAAAGAAATCGAAACGGCGATGTCAGACACAGCAAAATGGTCAAACGGCGCGGAAGCAAAATCGGGTTTTTATAAATCTGCGTTGAAAATTTTCGATGAATACACTACGCACAGCATTTATTTGTTGTATATTCACGACAATTTTTCTGCCAAAGATTACGAATTTATCCGCGACCGCAAAATTTCTCAAATGACAGAACGGCGCGGTTTTGTTAAATTCAAAGAGTTTCACGAAGAGTTTTTGCGGCTTTATAAATCGAAAAAACAAGGCGAAAAAATCGCCGATTTGTATTCGCAAATTATTGATTGGACGGCTAAAGAAAAATAACGTATTTGAAAAGTTTAAAGTCAAAAAAAGCCATCGGAAATGACGGCTTTTTTTTACATTTAAATTTTAATGGCGGAGCCGACGGGACTCGAACCCGCGACCTCCAACGTGACAGGCTGGCGTTCTAACCAACTGAACTACGACTCCGCATTTAGATTTGGGATTGCTGATTTCAGACTAAGAATTAAAAAATTCCGCATCCGAACTCCCAAATCCAAAAATTGAACTGGTGGGCAGGAAGGGACTCGAACCCCTAACTTCCTCCTTGTAAGGGAGGCTGTCTACCAATTGACATACATGCCCTCAAAAAAAAATCAAAAATCTACTCGCGCAAGAAATAAGCGCGAATTGCAATACTACGAAAAATTTGCCTCAAATGTCAAGCAAACTGAAATCATTTTTTTAATACCGGCTTTTGTGTTTGGCTCGCTTCCGCGTCATACAATAAAACCGTGCCGCCGAAACCGACAATCCAGCCTTTTTTGCCGTTGAAGAAGATTTTTTCAAATTTATGTTTAATCTTTGATTCCTTCAAAATCCAATTATTTCCCGCCGAATTCGTGTAAAGCACCGTGCCTTCGTCGCCGATTGCCCAGCCTTTGTTTTGGCTTGTGAAAGCGATGTCGTTCAAGTTTTGGGCAACGCCGGATTTTTGTTCGCGCCACGTTTTTCCGCCGTTTGTGGTTTGGAAAATTTTGCCTTGTGTTCCGGCTGTCCAACCGTTTTTTGTGTCGAGAAAGAAAACGGAATTGAATTTTGCCGTCGGATTTTCAAAGATGCTCGAAGGTTTCCACGTTTCGCCTGCGTCTTCAGTAAAAAAAATGCTGCCGCTTGCGCCGACGATTACGCCGTTTTTCGCGTCGGAAAAAGTTCCGTCAAGTAATAGAAATTTAGCGGGTGAAGCCTTCCGTTTCCATTTTTCTTCCGCTTCGCGCAAGGCGTAGAACGCCCCCGATTCGCCGATGGCAAAGCCTTGTTTTTCGGAGTTGAAAAAGAGTTTGACGAGGCGTTCGCGTTTGATGTCCGGGAATTCGATTTTTTCCCAATCTATGCCGCCGTTCGTGGTTTTCAAGATATACGACGAAGCGTTTGCGCCGCGATTGAAAATGTTTCTTTCGCACAAAAGCCAGCCTGTAAATTCATCGGAAAAATAGACTTGGCGAATGTTATCGTCGGTTGAAATATCTTCTTTTTTCCAGTTTTTTCCGCCGTCATTTGTGGCAAACAAAGTTCCATTACTGCCCGCAATCCAGCCCGTTTGTTCATTGACGAAATAAACATCGTGAAGCCACGAGAGCGTGTTCAGATTTTGTTTTAACCAATCAGCCCGCGCCGTCTGAAAACAAACGAAACAGAGCAAAACGGCAATAATTGTTTTAAATTTAGTCATCAAAAACCCAATCGCAAATTTTTATAACGGACTTCCGAACAGCAAACGAACCGCACTTACTTTGCCAAGCACGTCAAATAATTTACTCCAAGTAAAGCCTTTATCACCGACAAAAACTTGGTCGCCCGGATTCAAATAAATCATCGGGATTTTGCCGCGTTCCATTTCGATATAATTTACATCTTTGCGAGCCAGATTGCCTTGAGCATCAAAATAAACAATCGCAATTTTCTTCTTGTCGCCACCTTTGGCAATTCCGCCGGCTTCGGTCAGAGCCTCAAAAAGGCTGACTTTTCTGTCTAAAACTCGAATTCCCGGGGCAACGACTCTGCCCATCACGCTGTAACGTGCGGACATTGCTTTTTCGAGCGTTACGGTAACTTTCGGTTCGATAATGTATTCGTCGAGTTTCTTTTCGATCTCCAATGCGACTTCTTCAACGGTTTTGCCGCCGACCAGAATGCCTTCACGGATTAACGGATAGGAAAGCCGCGCCGTCGGCGGCACGGTTTTGCTGTTCAAGCAGTAATCGGGACATTGACCGAAAACTTCGACAGAGATAATGTCATTCGGTCCGAGCCGATACTCTTTTAGATAATTTTCGTAATAATTTACGACCTGTTTTTCGTCGTCCGCGTTGTCGGTCTGCGGTTTATTGGTTTCGGTTTTAGTTTCGGTTTGCGTCGGTTTCTCTTCGGTTTTATTTTCCGTAGTTGCCACGCGATCACGGGTTTTTGTGTCAGTCTGCGGATTTTCGGTTTGTGCCGAAACCGAAAAAATTGCGCCGAACGCCAAAACTAATAAACTGCTCAGAAATAATTTTACTGCTTTCATCTTTTTCTATCTCCGTCTTTCGGATAAAACGACTATCCGGTTAAAAATTCCAAATTCCAAATTCCAAATTCCAGATTCCAAATTCCAGATTTCAGATTCCAGATTCCAGATTCCAAATTCCAGATTCCAAATTCCAGATTTCAGATTTCAGATTCCAGATTTTGGCTTCCAATTTGAAATCTGGAATTTGGAATTTGGAATCACCTTCCGCCTTTTCCAAAAAGCACGGTTTTCACCGTTTCAAAAATAATTACCAAATCAAGCGCAAGGCTTTGATTTTTGATGTAATAAAGCTCGTATTCGAGCTTTTGCCGTGCATCTTCGACTGATGCGCCGTAAGGATATTTTATTTGCGCCCAACCTGTCAAGCCCGGCGCGACCAAGTGGCGATGTTCATAAAAAGGAATTTCTTCCGCCAATTGCGCGACAAAATGCGGACGTTCGGGGCGCGGTCCGACAAAGCTCATTTCGCCTTTAATGATGTTCCAGAATTGCGGAATTTCATCAACGCGAATTTTGCGGATAATGCGTCCGATGATAGTTGTGCGATCATCGTCGGCGGTTGCCCAGACAGGTTTGCCGTCGGCTTCGGCATCGGTTCGCATTGAGCGAAATTTG
>JANNYB010000043.1:0-2409 GCA_031409875.1 Acidobacteriota bacterium
GCGGCAACGGTTTATACGACAACGACGCAAGTTTTCAACGGACGCGACCAAGTTTTGCAAACGATTCAATACGCCGGAACGGAAAGCTCAAGCAACACGCATCAGACGGTTTCGATGAGTTACGACGGACACGGGCGAATGGCAACGCGGCATTATCCGATTGAAGATGCAAATACGGAAACTTCTTGGATTTATAACGATGACGATTCGATAAGCCAAGTCATTGACCCACGCGGCGCGATTACGAATTTTGATTATAATTCGAGAGGTTTGGTTGAGGAAATCAGTTATCAAGTGCCGAGTTCAAATCCATCGAATATGACGACTACGCCAACCGCGAGTTTTACTTATGATGCCTTGGGAAATCGGACGCAGATGACCGATGGACTGGGAACGCAGACTTATGTTTATGACCAGCTTTCACGTCTGACAAGCGAAACTCGTTCGTTTTCTGACAGTTTGGCGAATGCGCCTTTGTCGGGTAACGGTTACAAAATCGAATACGGCTATAATTTGGGCGGCGGTTTGAAGTTTTACAAAGATCCGTTCGGTCAGCAGATTGATTATACGAACGACAAAACGGGTAAATTGACGGCGGTTGACGGCAGCAGTTTCGGGACGGGCAATAATGCAACGACAAATTATGCCAGCGGCATCGAATATCGTGCGTGGGGCGGCATCGAGCGTTTGACTTACGACACGGATGACGATGCGTTGGTGAAAATGCAGTATGATAATCGTCTGCGGGTCAATCAATATGAAGTCGAAAGCGATTTGGCACCGAACGATTTGCTGAAGAAATCGACTTATGCGTATTTTGCGGATTCGCGCCCGGCGGTGTTTAATGATGCGGCGGATACGCGGTTTGACAAGAGTTACAAATACGATGCCGTCGGGCGAATGACGTATAATTACATCGGCACTTACCCGACGCAGACGACTTACACGCAAACCGTCGGCTATGACCAATTTTCACAAATGACGAGCCGAAACACATTTTATTGGGGCGACAAGGCACAATTTTCTTCGAGCTACACGAACGGGCGCGAAACGACTGCGGGTGTGAGCGGCACGACTTACGACGCGGCGGGAAATATGCTCAATACGGGAAGCCGAGGCAACGGGACATATCAAGAAACGAAGTTTGACGTGGCAAATCGCAAGCGTGATTTTACGGCACATCGAAAAGTGCGGACGGGCAGATATTCCTCCATTTTTGTAACAGACAATTACCGCCAATTTTATGACGGTGACGGGCATCAGCTAAAACGCGAAGAATGGTTTAACAATTCTCTGCAAGACAAGAAATATCAAGTTTGGTCAACGGTTTTGCAAAGCTATCTGACGGAACTTTATTCAGCGGGCGGAAAGGAGAAAACGAAAGTTTATGCGGGCGGCGCAGTCATCGCCGAACAGATGCACGGGACAAGCGATGAAGTGATTTGGATACACGCCGATCCGATTTCAGGCGGTATGACACGGACAAGCAAAAACGGCGCGGAATGGTATCGAACAGAATACGAACCATTGGGAAATCAAGAATTGAGTTTATTTGGAAATGAAGATGAATTCCCAGCCCCACCTGCGGGAATGGAAAACGCCGGAACAAAAGCGGAAGACCCGCAATGGCAATGTCAGATAGCAATGAACACGGGATTTCCGTTGCCAACACAATGTATGTTGGCGGAGATGGCATCGTGGGATGAAATTTATGTTACTTGGAATGAAGAAGGCAATGTATCAAAACTCGTAGATTCGCCGATTGAAATACCAAATCAAACTTCTCCGTCAAATGCTGTATTGGCATTTGCGGCAAAAGCTACCAAAAAGCAAACTAATGACGATGATGAAAACCCGAACAGCAGACGCAACAGAAAACAACGAACATTTACAGTTACAGTTCAAATGCCAATGCCTGATGTTTTTGATTCTCAAAGCGCAAGCATTTCAACAGAAGTTGAATTTATGCCAGACTATAACCAAATGGATCAGGCAGTTGATAGTTGCGCCCAAAGTATGTTCAAAGTCAGTCTCATTGGTAAAGTAGATTGGAGTGCAAAGGGAAATGACGGACAAATGGATTTTAAGGTAATGAAAGGAGCAGATGTTCGGGATAAGTCATCGGAACTTGGTTTTACATATCCGCAAATTACAACATTTTCTGTTTATAATGATGCTACATCTTATTCTACCACGCAGTTAGGTTCTCTAGGTAAAGGAGGGTTTGGTTCGACTAGTGGATTTTATCAAACATATTACTCTCCTTTAACAATACTTTGGACAGTTTTTTGATATTTGAAAGCCAATAAAGACGGGCTTTTTAAATTTGAACAAGTGAATTAAATCAAACTTAGCTCAAAACCTGACTTTGATTTAATTCATAACTTCAATGTTTTTCAATAATTTACA
>JANNYB010000044.1:0-15689 GCA_031409875.1 Acidobacteriota bacterium
GTTTCGACCGGACGAACCTGCGCGAATGAAATCGCTGAAAAGCAAAAAGCAAAACTCAAAAGTAAGATAACTTTTTTCATAATATTCTCCTGATTTTTAGATGCGTGTGATGAAAGTTTAGACTGATTTTTACGAAAAAAAATCGCAAATCTCAAATCTTAAATCGCAAATCTATAGACGCATTCCGCCCAAAGTTCGTTGCCACGCGAGAGTTTGTTTTAAAACGCCGAGCCGCTGTTTGTCCGAATCCGAACAATTTAAAGAAAGCTGTTCGATGATTGATTCGAGCAGTGGCACGGCGAAAAGCCCTGCGTGTGCAACGACTTGCGAATAATAATGAATTTGCAGACAATCGTTTGCGTCCGTGTGAAATTTATTAATTTCGTCCGTTTCGATTTTAAAAACTTCTTGTCCCGCCGGAATGACGCGGCGCGGAACACCGTGCATAATTTCCCCTTTCGTGTCCTTTGCGCCGAGAAGCAAAATGCCGATTAGAAAACCTTGTTCGTTAAGATAATCGGGGCTGAAATTTTGCAAATCGGGTTTCGGCGACAATCGCGGACCGAAATTTGAATAGTCGGGATTTACCAACATCGAATTATAAATCACGCCGACCATTTCAGTTTTATCGGCAAATTTTAACGCCACAAATTGCCCGAAACCGTAATCTTCCGCAGTCGGCGGTTCGGCGGCATCGAGCGAATCAATCACGCGCCCGACATAATCAATATGAGAATTTGAACTGACGATTTTAGCGATTTTCATATGATTTTTGCCAAGAATTACACGAGTAAAAAATAACAATAATTCGTGATATTCGTGTAATTCGTGGCTAATTTCCTCTTCCGATTTCGGGAATTATGTAAAGCAACCACCACAAAAATATTTGTGCGGCGAGAACGATGAAACTCAAACCGATACTCATTAGCGCGAGTTTTCGTCCGCCCAAATGCGGATTATTAATGGCGGTCAGATAAGCATAGCCGCCGATTCCGAGTGTGAAAGGAACGAATAAAATCCCCAAATACGGCACGAACGAATAAACAAGACACGCCCAAGCCGTTTGCGAAATCGAATTTTTATTGCGCTCGAACAAATCAATTCCTTCGCTTTCTTTTTCGACTGCAAACGATTTTCCCTGTAAACGATAAGAAGCCCGAAGCGTGTCTAACGGCTGATAATCTTCGTCCAAAGATTTCCCGCAAACCAGACAAAAACTAGCCGAATCGCGCCGCGCTTCTGTGCCGCACGCCGCGCAAACGAGATTGCGGATTGCGGATTGCGGATTGCGGATTTTCTCGGACATCTGTTTTACCTTTTACCTTTTACCTTTTACCTTCTACGCCCTTTGCTCGCGCTTTTGCGTGTGAATCTTAAATTTAGATTATTCTCTTTCGAGAAACCTTGCAAAGCCTGCAAGAAAATTTCGCGGTCGCGCAAGGTAATAACGGCGGTTTGATCAGCCGTTTCGAGCGCGTAAGGATAACCCAAACCGATAACGCATTCGGCGCGAATAACGTCTAAAATTTCCGGCAAAAATCCGTCTTCATAAACCCAAGCCGGAATGTCGAGACGTGCCGGAACATTGTCGGCGGTCGTTTGCAAATAGACGAATCCGACGATTGATTTTTCGGTTCGCAGATCAATAAAAGCGTCGAGTCCGCGCCGCCGCGAATAGCAAAACGGCGTGCGGTCGCCCCAATTTTTCAAAGTCGCCGCGTGCAGAATCGAAGCGTCGTCGAGTGTTCGCAAACTGCTGCGTTTTTCGCCCGAAGCGATTTCGAGCATCGTCATCAAATCACGCGCATAACTGCGATCAACATAACCGACAAGCGGAACTTTCGTTTCGCGTGAAAGTTTGACCAAATCAACTAATTTGCCGATAAAATCTTCTTCAAAATCTTTTGACGAAACCGACATCGAAAGCAAAAGCGTGTTGTCGTAAAACGCCAGCGGCATCGGTTCGCCGTTTTTTTTCCAGTCTTTTTTCGAGTCCAAAAATTCAGAAACTTTGTCAATTTCCGCCTCAAAACGGCGCAGTCCGACAATTGTTTCTTGAATATAAGGTTCATCGGGCAACATCAAATCTTCGGGCGCGAGAACGCGAAATTCGGCGTTTTTCGTATAGCCTTTTGTTTCGTCGTGCGGATTTTCAAACCAACCGATTTGAATTGCCGCGACGGGCAGAGAAACTTCGCGTTCAAAAAAAAGCTGACTGCCGTCCGCCGCAAAAGTCGTGCGTTTTTGCAAAATTTTAAACGCCCAATTTCGCGCTTCTTCGTGATTTTGCCAACTTTCGGCGAACGGAAAAGAAAAATTTTCGCAATCGTCAAATTCCTTTGCCGGAAACGCGCCGTA
The DNA here is from genome assembly GCA_031409875.1 of Acidobacteriota bacterium. Classification (GTDB taxonomy): domain Bacteria; phylum Acidobacteriota; class Blastocatellia; order Pyrinomonadales; family Pyrinomonadaceae; genus CALMEH01. The sequence continues at coordinate 2,359 of JANNYB010000044.1, forward strand.
GTTTTCGGTTTTCTGTAAAACGGAAGTAATTTCCGCGTGAGATTTTTCGGAAATCCGCGCAAATTTGTCGAGATATGCGCCTAAATCCTGCGCTTTGTCGGACGCGAATTTTATGAAACCTTCGCGTTTTTGATTTAATTCGTTTGTGAGAAGTTCTCTGTAAATCATCTATTTTTGTGCGGGCTTCAAATCGCTGTAACCGTCAACTTGAAAACGCCATTTGCCGTCTTTTTCTTTGATTGCAACAACGACGAATTTGCCTTGTCCTTTGCCGACTTCTTTGCCGTCTTTATATTGCCGAATCGTGTAAATCCCGACATCATATCCGAGTTTTTTATCAACTTTGCGCTGAAAAATCTGAAACGAAATCGTCATCGTCCGACCTTCTTTTTTTATCCAATCGAAAAACGATTGAAAGCCTGGACGAATCTCGCCGCGACCTTGTTGAATATCGTTATTCGGCGCAAGATAAGCCGCCGTTTCGGTGTAAAGATTCGCAACTTTATCGGCATCTAAAGTCCGATAAGCATCGCTGAATGTTTTATAAATTGCGTCAATTTCTTTGTGCGCCGAAACGCCTTTTTCCAAAGTTAATTCGGAATTTTGCGCGTTTGCGCTGAAAGAAACGAAAAGAATTATTACCAAAAATATGATTGACCGCATTTGCTTCTCCTACGAATTATTTAAATTTTTACAACCGTTTTTATTAAATTCTCAGATTTTGGATTCAACTTTTTATCAGATTTTTCATTCGTTTTTGAAAGCGTGTTTCGTCGAATCAGCAAACACGCTTTCGTCAATTCACCGACGAGTTTCAAGCGGTTTTCGATTGCCTTTGGCGACATATCAATTTTCATCTTCTATCTCCGCTAATTTTTCAATGTCGGCTTTGTCCGGCGTTCGTCCGCGCATTGTTTTCATCATTTTACACGAATTTTCCGCCGCTTCGTAAATTCTTTTAATTGGTTTTTGTCTTTTCCGAAAGAATCCATTTTTGCGGGTCGAGTTCGACTTTTTGCGGTTTTTTCGGAAGTTTTATGCTGAAATTGTTTTTTGCACCAAAGGCGACGACGGTTGCCATACCGCTGCTTTTTTCGCCGAAGGAAAACATTACGGGCAAAACCATCGCCCATTTTTCGGGCGCGTTTTCTTGAAAAACCGTGCCGCTGAAAAGACACGAGCCGTCCGGTTGATCTTGGAGCGTGTATGTCATCGAATAAGACGGCAAATCGGTTTCATAAACCCATTGTTTGAAAAACCAATTCAAATCTTTCAAATTATATCTTCGCGCAATTGGAGAGAGAACGAAATGTTCATTGGCAACGCGCATAAAATCTTCGGTCGAAGCAACTTTGTTGCGGTGGCGTTCGACAAAATCTTTCATCATCGTGAAAAACGCATCGCCTTTGCCGGTTTGCGGATCGGTGAAAAGAAAGTGCAACATTCGCAAAACGAGTGCGCCTTTGTTGTAAATCAGAGTGTTGTATGCGCCGTAGGTTTTGCTGGTTTCGAGGCGGTGTCCGAGAACGAGCGGACCGATTTCGTAGAGCTTGCCTTTGCCGATTCCGTTACGCGTTTCGGGCGGATTTTTCAAAGAATCGCGCATTTCGTCAATCAAATTCACCGACGCTTTATAATCTTTTCTCAGCGCAGTGTAAAGAACGCCGGAATATTCGGCGAAACCTTCGCTCAACCATTGATCGCGGTAAGAACGCCACGCGACGATATTTCCCCACCATTGATGCGCCGTTTCGTGAGCGATAAAAGCGTAAGTATATTTGTTGGCACGGTCTGTGCCGGGAATCATCAAAAGCGACGGAAAACCTTGTCCGAAGCCGAACGGATGAAACGCCGCACTGTAAGTTTCATACGGATATTTTCCGAAAAGCGAATGAAAATAGCGCACGGAATTATTCATTTCCGCCATAATAAATTTTTCTTCAATTCCGACATTTATCAATTCATTATATTCCAGCGGAGTCGGGTTTTCCCCCGAATCCCATTTAATCATTTCGGTTTTTCTGGTAAATTTTGCCAGCGCAAAAGTTACGAACGAAACCGGATAATTCATCTTGTATTTAGTGATTGTTACGTCTTTATCTTCGGACGAAATTTCTTCGCTTTGGCGTGTGCCGACGGTGGCGATTTTGAAATTTTTGGAATGAAGGAAAGTCATTTCGTAAGTCGCTCTGTCCAAATAACCGTGATGCGGATACCAACTCGTGTTCGAGCGCGGATAATGGCTGTCCTCGAAAAAGGGCGGTTGTTGGATGAAATCGCCTTCGAGTTCAAATTCGATTTCGATATTTTGTTCCGCCGGCGCGGAATTCGGCAAAAACACGGTAAAGCCGCCTTCCCAATCTTCTTGCACGAATTCGATGTTTTGATTGCCCAATCGCGCCGCTTTCAAACGAAGTTGTTTTTTCAATCTTTGATTTTCATATTCGCCCAAAGATTCGCCGATATTAAAAGGAATTGCCGACGTATTTGCAAATCTGGTTGTCATTGCAATTTTTGTCCTTAATCCTAATTTGCTTTTCGGCGAACGCAAGTCCAAATCCATTTTGTAGTTTGTAATATCAACCAAATCGTTCTTGTCGGAATATGCAACATAGCCGGTTTGATAATCTTCCAAACTGTAAAAGGCGAGCCACGTTTCGTTGTTGTAAATTGAAGATTTGTAAGCAAAAATATGACCTTTTTCGCCGCCGTTGATGTCGAAAAAATATGTCGGAAGTCGGTTTTGATAATCGAGCGTAAAACTGAAACGGTCGCGTTTGCCGCCGTCGAAGGTCGCAAAAAAGAAGCCGGGAGTTTCTTTGTTGATAATGGAAATCGTCAGCCGGGAAGCCAGATTTGCGCCCGTTTCCTTTAAGATTCGCGCATCGTGTTCAATCGCCGATTTTTGCGTTTGCGCGTCGGCTGTGCCGTCTTTTTTATCTTTGCCGATGATGTCGAAAGTGTCGTCCGTAAAACGAAAAACCGCCGTTTTGAAATCGGATTCAACCGTTTCGGCATCGAGCAGACGCTTGACGTTATTTTTTTCAAATTCGCTCGGCGGAACTTCCGCTTTAAATGTTCCCGTGCCGACGAAAACCGCGCCCGTAACTTTTCCATTTATCGTGGACGAAAAATAAAAAGTTCCGTTAAAAGTCATCGTTACGCGGTCGCGTTTTAAAACGAGTCCGGCAACATCAGCCTTTCCGCCGTTCAAATTAAAGGCTTTAATTTGTTCGTAAATGGCTTTGTTGCCGTCTTGTGCGAATGCCGTAAAGCCGCATAAAAACAGGCAAACGAATAAAAATATTTTGCTCTTAATGGTTTGTAAATTCTTCATCTTTACTCCTCGTTGTCGGAAGTTGAAATTGAAAAAGGGAATTAATGGTAAATTAGTTGAGAAATCGAATTTAGTCAAGGATTTTTTTGAATTTCGTGCAAAATTTATTTGACCCGACTCGTTCGGCGTTTCATAAAATCCATTAACACTAATTCGGTTAAGTTATTCGGATTGGCAAAATATGCTTTTCCACGTGTTATTTCGTTTCTACGGATAACTATTCGGATTTTCCACCGCCAAACCTTCGGCTTGCGCGGCTTTGTTTAAATCAATATCGGCAGAAACAAAAATTAACGCTGACAGATTTTCGTTCAGACGTTTACGGTTGGCAATCAAAGCCGTTGCAAGTTGAACGGCATCATATCCGCGTAAAGCGTAAATGTCTGCTAAACGAATAGCTTCATTGATGATTATGTCGGTTAAATCCAATGCAAAAAAGCGTTTCGCAAAAATGCGCCTGAACCGCGAAACGGATTTTGTCGTTTGCTGTGTAGTCAGAGTTAAACCTTTTTGCCGTCGGGCGAGTGCGGCACAAACTTCGACTTCGGTAATTTTTGCCGAATAAAGAAAATTCTTCGCCGAAGGACGCAAAAGCCCGATTAAAAAAGCCGTGCCTTTTTCTTTGGCGTAGCGTTTCACCATTGCACTGCTGTCGGTGTAAATTGCCGTCATCTGCGCTCCCGAATAATCATTTCCGAAAGCGGTTCGCCATTAAATTCAATCGGTTCAAAATCATCTTCTTCGTCAGTTTCATCACGCGCCGGAAGACGGCTGATAAAACCTTCAGCAAGTAATTTTCGGGCAAATGCTTCTTCCCGCACTTCGAGTTCTTCGTCCGAAAGTTCTTGCGAAATTTCTATCGGCTCGACTTTTTCGGCAATTTTGACTAATTTTTTAAAATCTTCGGTCGAAATTATCACCTGATTTTCGCTGTGAATTCTGGTTTGAATATTCATAACTTTTCTATTTTACACGACTCGTGCGACGTTTCATAAAATCCATTAACACGAATTCGGTTAAATTATTCGGATTGGCAAAATATGCTTTGCCGCGTGTCATGGCGGACATTTGTTTGACGAATTCGACGAGATAATAATCGTCGGCGAGCATAAAAGTATTGATCATTATGTTGCCTTTTCGACAGGCTTGGACTTCTTTGAAAGTTTCCGCCATGACGAACGGATCGTTGCCCATCGAGTTTTTATAGAGCAGACGTTTATCGGTTTGAACTTGCGATTGACGGCGATAATTGAAATATGACGGATCGCCCGAATCAATAAATGCGGCGGTCGGTTTGCCGTCCGTAACCATCACGATTTGCTTCATTTCCTTGCGCTGTGCGTTTAAGATTCGCCGTGCAAGTTTCAAGCCTTCTGCCGTGTTCGTGTGATACGGTCCGACTTGCGTGGTCGCCAATTTTGCAATCGGCAATTCTTCCGCGCCGTCGTGAAAAAGCACGATTTTCAGAGAATCGCCCGGATATTGCGTGCGAATAAGATGTGCTAAAGCAAGCGCAACTTTTTTCGCGGGCGTAAAACGATCTTCGCCGTAAAGAATCATCGAATGCGAACAATCGAGCATCACGACCGTCGCGCACGATGATTGATAATCTTGCTGATGAACGTAAAGGTCTTTATATTCAAGGTTTAACGGAACACCCAAACCTTCGCGGGTAATCGCGCTCATTAAAGTTGCGTTCACGTCTAAATTGATTGTGTCGCCGAATTCGTATTGTTTTGAACTCAAAGCGGCTTCGATTCCGGTATCTAATTGCGGCGTGTCGTGTCTGCCGATTGAAGATTTGCCGACTGAGCCGAGAAGTTTTTGCAAGGTTTTGTAGCCGAGAAAATCGAGTCCTTTTTCCGTAACTTGAAATTTAATATTGCGCGGCAACGCTTCGCCAACTTCGCCTTGCCCGCCTTCGCCGTTCTGCATTTCTTGTTGCTGGCGTTCGACTTCTTTTAAGTCTAAATAACCTTCTTCGACTAATCTTTCAATTAAATTATTGATTAATTCTTCAAGCAGCGAACCTTTAAATTTGCCTTCATTATCGGCAAGCATTTTTTCGACATCTTGCTGATTTAACATTTCTTGATCGAGCAACGCTTTAAGAATCGCTTGCCGCAGCGCGTCCATCGAATCGTCAATTTCATTGCGCTGGCGCGTCCACCAATAATCTTCGTTATAACCCGAATCGAGCAGAGAATCAGACAAAGACTGCATCAAATCGCCAAGATTGACACCAAAAACATCGAAACCTTTGAATTTTGAATAGCGGATAAACTTCATAAAAATCTCCGAAAAACTTATTTAATCAATTACTATCTATCATCTATTATCTGCGAAAGAGAAGCAAATTTTTGAAGTCAGAACGGGAAGCGGTAGCGACTCGCTCAACATTTAGCAGGTCGCTACCGCTTCCCGTTCTGACTTACGCTTGCTTTAGTGCGTCCGATTTTGTAAATTTAAAGGTGTAACAAGATTATAACTCTCCTAATTTTGCTCTCCCGAAAACTTAGTATATTTCTCTCTCCGGTTTGAAATTTAAATAAAAGGAAGGTCAAGAAAATGAAAAAGTTTTTAGCAGGATTAGTCATCCTATTCGTTTTAATGGTTTCGATGCCGACTGTGGCAGACGCGCAACAGCGCAACAACCGCCGCTCTCAAAAGGTGAACAAACGCGATTATCGCTATGAGAACCAAAATCGAAATCGCAACTATCGCAATCGCAATTATCGTAACAATAATCGTCGTCAGAGTTTTTACCAACGAAATCGCAATTTAATCAACATCGCCGCCGGAACAGGTGCAGGCACGTTGATTGGCGGCGTTATCGGCGGTAAAAAAGGTGCGCTTATCGGCGCGGCAATCGGCGCGGGAAGTTCGGCTCTTTATACATATAAAATCAAGCCGAAAAAGAAACGCTACAATCGTCGTTAATTTTAATCTAGCTTAAAAAAAATCCGCGATGTGAAAATATCGCGGATTTTTTTGCGAAAATTTAACAATTTGGCTTTTGCCGTAATCAGAACCGATGAGCGGTAGCAAACGGGCAAAACTTGCCAAGTTGCTACCGCGTCTTGTTCTGATTTAAAAGTCTTGCAAAACATTGTTAGCGTGTGTTAAAGTTTAATAGTTGTTTTTTACGAAAAAGCGACTCCAAAATTAACTCCAATCAAAAATATCTTCAGCTAACTCTCAAAAATATATGTTTGATGTTATCGAAGCGGAAAAATCTCTGCTGTTAATTGACCGAAGCCCCGAAACTGTCAATTTTTTCAGCAATATTTTCAATTCACGCTACAGTTGCGACAGTGCAGATTCGGTCGAAGCGTCGCTTTCACTTTTGCGCCACCGCGAATATGCGGTGGTTTTATGCAATGCGGATTTTTTATTAAATAAAGATTTGGAAATGCTTCGGCGCATAAAAGTTGCTTCGCCAAATTCGATTTTGATTCTGCTCGGCGATGAAAATTCAGCCGATATTGCCGTTCGCGCTTTTCGCGCCGGAGTTTTCGATTATTTGCGTCTTCCGACGGAATTTGACGAAATCGAAGCCACAGTCGCACGCGCTTTCGAGCATTACGAATTAAAAAAATTAAAAGACAGCTATCAATTTCACCTCGAAAATCTCGCCGCCGAACGTGCTACGGAAATTGACAAAGCTCTCGAAGAAATCGAAAGTTCTTACCGCATCACGCTCAAAGCCTTAGTTCAAGCCCTCGAAACACGCGATTTTGAAACGCACGGACATTCGGAAAGAGTCGTTACATTTAGTTTAAGATTAGGACACGAATTAGGACTCGAAAAAGATGCGATGCGCGACCTTGAACTTGGCGCATTGATGCACGACATCGGCAAAATCGGCGTGCCGGACGCGATTTTGAGAAAACCCGCGCGGCTCAACGATGAAGAATGGGAAAAAATGAAACTTCATCCGCTTCACGGACAAAAGATTCTGCGAAATATTAGATTTTTAGAAGGCGCGGCAAAAATCGTCTGCCAACACCACGAACAATGGAACGGAAGCGGTTATCCTTACGGTTTGCGCGGCGAAACGATTGATTTGGGCGCACGGATTTTCGCCGTTGTTGACGCTTTTGATGCAATGGTTTCCGACAGAGTTTATCGCAAAGGTCGCCCGTATTGCGCCGCGCTCGAAGAACTGACGCGCTGTGCCGGAACACAATTTGACCCGATGATTGTCGAAGCCTTCAAACAAGTTCCGCAAGAAGATTGGGAAGTTTTGCGCGAACGCTCGCTCAAAGATAAACAGGAAGTTTCATCATTTCAAACTGTAGTTGCCGAATTGGTTTATGCTCGTCAGCAATTTGAAACGGTTCATTAAAAATAATGGATTTTAGTTTTTATATTATCAGTTATAACTTTGTCATCGGCGTTTTGCTGATGTTTTCAAGCGAGAAAATCGGCGCATTTACCGGATATTTTACCGGCTCATACAAAGAAAAAATTTCACGTTGGACGCGAGTCGGAATTTTCACATTCGGCGCGTGCGTTACGGTTTTGATGTTGGGCATCTACATCGCGGCGTATATTTTGCAACTCTAAATCAGCAATAAAAATACGAAAGACACGCAACAAAGTTGATTTGTTGCGTGTCTTTTTTTAATTTAAGAATTGACATTATTTTTAATTAGAATTATTCTAATCCTATCTTTAGGGTATTAATCAAACAATGAAAGAAATTGAAGGTTTTGGGCTTACGAAACAGCGGCAAGTTGTTCTTCGAGTTATCAAAGACTCGGACGAGCATCTGACAGCTAATGAAGTTTTTGAGAATTCCCGACGGCTTTTGCCGGGAATTTCGTTTGCGACCGTCTATAATTCTTTGCGTTTTTTGAAGAATGAAGGACTAATCGGCGAAGTGCGTTTTGGCACAGATGCCGCTCGTTACGACCGCAAACTGACGCGGCACGACCACGGTTTCTGCCATAAATGCGGAAAACTCGTTGATATGGAATTAAATATTCCCGCCGAATTACTTGCGGAAGCGACCAATTTCTCGAATTTCAAAGCCGAGTCAATCGAACTGACATTGCGCGGTTTGTGTCCGGGTTGCAGTGAATAAAAAAACGGCAAACCGGAACGAATAACCTAAATTGATTCCGACAAAAAAATCGAAATGTCATAAGTCGGTTAAGCCATTATAACCATTGGGAATAAATGACTTAAATTTATTCCGACAAAATAAAAAAAACAATTAAACAAGGAAAAATAATTTGAATATGGAAAATAATACAGAACAAAATAATGCAAGCCGTTGCCCGTTCACGGGCGGAGCAATCAAGTTCACGACTGCGAGCCGCAGATCAAATCGTGATTGGTGGCCACACAAATTGGACTTGAGCATTCTTCGTCAACATTCTTCGCTGTCCGATCCGATGGGCGAAAAATTTAATTACGCAGAAGAGTTCAAAACGCTTGATTTGGCAGCCGTAAAAGCTGATCTTGCCGCATTGATGACTGATTCGCAGGATTGGTGGCCAGCCGATTTCGGACATTATGGAGGCTTTTTTATTCGCTTGGCTTGGCACGCTGCGGGAACTTATCGCATCGGCGACGGTCGCGGCGGAGGCGGTCGCGGGCAACAACGATTCGCGCCGCTCAACTCGTGGCCTGATAATGTGAGTTTGGACAAAGCGCGTCGTTTATTGTGGAAAACCAAACAAAAATACGGTCAAAAAATCTCTTGGGCTGATTTATTTATCCTTGTCGGCAATGTTGCGTTGGAAACAATGGGCTTTAAAACATTCGGCTTCGGTGGTGGACGTGCAGACGTTTGGGAAGCGGATCAAGACGTTTATTGGGGAGCCGAAACGACTTGGCTGGCTGGCGATGTCCGATATAAGAATGGTTCTGAAGGTGTCGAAAAAGACGGCGGCGTTTTAGTTTCCGACGATAATGCGGACGGCAAAGTTCACAGTCGCGTCTTGGAAAATCCGTTAGGCGCGGTTCAGATGGGACTGATTTACGTTAATCCTGAAGGTCCCGACGGAAATCCTGATCCGATTTTGGCGGCAAAAGACATCCGCGAAACATTCGGACGGATGGCGATGAATGATGAAGAAACCGTTGCGTTGATTGCGGGCGGACATAGTTTTGGCAAAACGCACGGTGCGGCTGAATCTTCGCACGTTGGCGACAATCCCGAAGCAATGGGAATGGCATCACAAGGTTTCGGCTGGCACAACAGTTTCGGCACGGGAAAAGGCGCGGACACGATTACAAGCGGCTTGGAAGTTACTTGGACGACAACGCCGACGCAGTGGAGCAACAATTATTTTGAAAATCTTTTCGGCTTTGAATGGGAACTTACAAAAAGTCCTGCCGGCGCAAATCAATGGGTTGCGAAAGATGCCGACGAGATTATTCCCGACGCTTACGATTCATCGAAAAAACATCGCCCGACGATGTTGACTACCGATTTGTCAATGCGATTCGACCCGGAATATGAAAAAATTTCAAGACGCTTTCTCGAAAATCCCGATGAATTTGCCGACGCATTTGCCCGCGCTTGGTTCAAACTGACGCACCGCGATATGGGACCGAAAGTTTGCTATCTCGGAGCGGAAGTGCCGCAAGAAGACTTGATTTGGCAAGACCCGATTCCCGAAGTTACGCACGAATTGATTAACGATTCGGACATCGCCTCGCTGAAATCAAAAATTCTCGATTCGGGATTATCTGTTTCCGAACTCGTCTCGACGGCTTGGGCATCGGCTTCGACATTTCGCGGCGGCGACAAACGCGGCGGCGCAAACGGCGCACGAATTCGCCTCGCCCCGCAAAAGAATTGGGAGGTTAATAATCCGTTTCAACTCGGAAAAGTTCTTGGAACTCTTGAAAACATTCAAAAAGAATTCAACAACGATCAGGAAGGCATAATTTTCTCGGGCAAAACGCGAGTTTCAATCGCTGATTTAATCGTTCTCGGCGGATGCGCGGGCATCGAAAAAGCGGCGAAAGATGCAGGTTCTGACATTACTGTTCCGTTCACACCGGGACGCGCCGACGCTTCGCAGGAGCAAACAGATGTCGAATCGTTTATGCCTCTCGAACCGCAAGCGGACGGTTTCCGCAATTACAAAAGAAGCCATCACCTGACAAAAGCGGAAGAATTACTCGTTGACAGAGCGCAATTATTGACGTTGACTGTGCCGGAAATGACGGTTTTGATCGGCGGAATGCGTGTTCTCGATACGAACTTCGACCAATCAAAACACGGCGTTTTAACCGACAAACCGGGAACTCTGACGAATGATTTCTTTGTTAATCTGCTCGATTTTGACACGACTTGGACGGCAACTTCAGATTCCGAAGATGATTTTGAAGGACGTAATCGGACAACGGGCGAACTCAAATGGACAGGCACTCGCGCCGATCTCGTTTTCGGTTCAAATTCCGAACTCCGAGCTTTAGCCGAAGTCTATGCTTGTAATGATTCTCAGGAAAAATTCGTGCAAGATTTCGTTGCGGCGTGGAATAAGGTTATGAATCTTGACCGTTTTGACTTAGTTTAATTTTATTATCGAGCATTAACCCGCAAAGCCGAGAATTGCATTATTTATCTCGGCTTTGCGGGAGAAAACGTCGAATAGTTATTAGAGTTAAGAGATAGTCTGTTGAAAACTATCTCTTTTTTTCTTTAAATTTTTTTGTGAAAAGCAGAGAATAATAAAAGAAGAAAATACAGAAAAAGAATCAGAAAAACAAATGAGTAGTTTTTACGAAGTAATGATTGAACGCAATTTCTCGTCGGCGCATCAGTTGCGCGGATATAAGGGAAAATGCGAAAACCTGCACGGACATAATTATAAAATCGAGATTTTTGCGAAAGGCGCGGAACTCAATAATATTGGGCTTTTAATTGATTTCGGTGATTTAAAAAAGGCGGCGGACGAGATTACAACTTATCTGGATCATCGAAATTTGAACGAATTGCCGCCGTTTGATGAAGAATTAAATCCTTCGGCGGAAAATCTTGCGGCATATATTTGCGAATATATGAACTCGCGCGTTGGCGATGAGCGTGTGAAAGTTTGGAAAGTCCGCTGTTACGAAACACCGACCAGCGTGGCGACCTTTCAGATTGATTAATTCCAAATTCCAAATTCCAGATTTCAAACGCACTTCTTTCAATTTGGAATCTGGAATTTGGAATTTGGAATTTTTACCAATCAAGAATAATCGCAAAAATGAGCGGCGCGACGATTGAAGCGTCCGATTCGACAATGAATTTCGGCGTTGTCGCTTCAAGTTTTCCCCAAGTGATTTTTTCGTTCGGAACTGCGCCGGAATAGCTTCCGTAAGAAGTTGTCGAATCGGAAATCTGACAGAAATAACCCCAAACTGGAATATTTTCGCGCTGTAAATCTTGATGAAGCATCGGCACGACACAGATTGGGAAGTCGCCCGCGATGCCGCCGCCGATTTGGAAAAATCCGATGTTCGCGTCGGTTGATTCGTTTGAATACCATTCGGCAAGCATCATCATATATTCGATTCCGGTGCGAACTGTGTGGACATTTTTGATGTCGCCCGTGATGCAATGTCCGGCAAACATATTGCCCATCGTCGAATCTTCCCAACCGGGAACGATTATCGGCAGATTTTTTTCAGCCGCCGCGAGCATCCACGAATTTTTCGGATCAATTTGATAAAACTGCTCCAATTTCCCCGAAAGAAGTGCGCGATACATAAATTCGTGCGGAAATAATCTTTCGCCGCGCTCTTCTGCCGCCAGCCATTCATTAACCAAAACCTTTTCGAGCCGCCGCATCGCTTCCATTTCGGGAATGCAAGTGTCAGTTACGCGGTTCATATGTCGGTCGAGCAATTCCTGTTCATCGGCGGGCGTTAAATCGCGGTAATGCGGAACTCTTTCGTAAAAATCGTGCGCGACGAGGTTAAATAAATCTTCTTCGAGATTTGCGCCGGTGCAAGAGATAATTTGCACTTTATCTTGGCGAATCATTTCCGCCAAAGATAAACCTAATTCAGCCGTTGACATCGCGCCCGCAAGCGTAATCATCATTTTTCCGCCGTCTGCGAGATGTTTTTGATAACCTTCGGCGGCATCAATCAAAGCCGCCGCGTTGAAATGTCGAAAGTGATGTTTTAGAAAATCGGTAATTTGTTTATTCATAACTTTTCAATAATAAATCATCAATCGCATTCATAAAAACCGTCGGCAATCTTTCTTCGATGCTGTCGCGCATCATTGTGGCGGCTTCTTCGTCAATTGTTGGAATATTGCTCGCATTTTCCCACATTGCTTTGTTTTTCCATTGCGCGTAAGCAATAAAACTGCCGTTATCGGCTTTGTGCAGACGTGAACCTAACCCACCACAGTTATCGCGTATTTCGATAGTCATTCTGCGCCAGCCTTCTTGAAATTTTGCTTCACTTCCTTTCTTTATTTTCCAATGATAAAGTGCAATAAACATAAAATAACAAAAGGCAAATCAAACGATTTGCCTTTATAAATAGAAGTTAAAAAATACTTATTTTTTCGTGATTTCCGTCGGTTCGGGCGGAAGAAATCGGCGCGGATTGATTGTTTTATCATTTAAGCGTAATTCGTAATGCAGATGCGGTCCGGTTGATCGTCCGGTCGAACCGACTAAACCGATAAGTTGTCCGCGTGTAACCGTTTCGCCAACGGCAACTTCGACTTTGGAAAGATGTCCGTAGCGCGTGGTTAAACCGCTTCCGTGGTCAATTTCGATTAAATTGCCGTAACCGCCTTCCCAACCGGCTTTGATAATTGTGCCGCCGCCGGGCGCGATAACCGAATCACCTTTTTCGCCGTCAATGTCCATTCCGGCGTGAAACTCGTAAGTTCTGCCGCCAAACGGATTGCGTCGAAAACCGAATTCGTTATTGATTTTGCCCAAGTGCGCCCAAATCATCGGAAGATTTTCACGATTAATGCTGATTTCGAGCCGTTTCAATTCTTCTTCAATGCGGTTTT
>JANNYB010000045.1:0-87491 GCA_031409875.1 Acidobacteriota bacterium
ATGATTTCACCTAAACTTGCCACCAATGGCGGATAAATTTTCTGTTCAAATATCTCAAATTCTGTGGTATTATCCATCTGTAAAAGACCTTCCTTTTTGATTTAGTGTTTTTGTTCAAACTTAGATTGAATCAAATTTGAATGGTCTTTTCAATTTTTCAACGACTTTGCAATAGCCCTAGGGATTACATAGCATCCGAAAAAAAAAATTGAATTTTGTTTGAAGGTAGAGTAATATTTTGAATAACTCCAAAATTAAACTCTCGAATCTAAATGTAAAGAGGAGAAAAATATGAAGAAGTTAATTTTTGCACTTTCTATTTACCTTGTTTTAAGCATCACGATTTCGGCACAAAACCCGACTCCGACACCAACGGATGACGACGGCGTAGTTCAAATTTCGACAACGCTGATTCAAATTGATGTCGGCGTTACCGATAAAGACGGCAAACAAATCACCGATTTGAAAGCGGAAGATTTCGAGATTCTGGAAAATGGCGAAAAACAGGAAATCACGAATTTTTCATACGTTGCTGTAACAAAAGATGTTCGCAATGAAATACAAAATCAAGTAACGGTAAATTCCAAACAAGTAAAAATTCCGCCTGTTCCGACAAATCTACGCGCTGACCAAGTGCGCCGCACGATTGTTTTAGTTGTTGACGACATCGGAATGAGCATCGGAAGTATGGCAAGTGTCCGCGATGCTTTGAAAAAATTCGTGAACGAACAAATGCAGGAAGGCGACCTCGTGGCAATCATTCGCACGAGCGCAGGAATCAGCGTTTTTCAGCAATTTACTTCCGACAAGCGCGTGCTTCGTGCCGCCATTGAAAAGGTGAAATGGAATGGTTTGACCGGAGCAATGGGCATCTTTGAACCGCTCAGACCGACGACCAAAGATTTGCTTAACGGACAGGTCAACAGCAGCGGCGAATCGCGCCAAACACAAGGCAACGAGCAGGATAAACAATTTGAAAAAGATGCTCAACAAATGCGCGAAGGAATGTTTGCCGCCGGAACACTCGGCGCACTTCGCTATGTTGTCAAAGGAATGAGCGAAATGCCCGGACGCAAAGCGATTATGGTTTTTTCGGATGGCTGGGATATGTTTGAAGGCACGGTCAAAGAAAGAAACGCGAGCGCGGCAATGGTTAAGCAAGCGATGGACAATTTGATTGAATCGGCAAATCGCGCCGGAGTGATTATCAACACGATTGATGCGCGAGGCTTGTTTAATCCGGGAATGTTCACGTCGGAAGACGATACGACCGGACAAAGTATGGAACAACTTGAGAAGATTCAACAAGGTCGGATAGAAGATTTCCGAAACAGTCAATCCGGTTTGGCGTATTTGGCAGACCGCACCGGCGGGCGCACTTTTACTAATCAAAATAATCTTTCGCGCGGAGTGGAAAAAGCTCTGAACGACCAAAGCGGCTATTATCTCATTGCTTATCAGCCCGATTCCGATTCGTTTGATGCAAATAAACGAAAATATAATAAATTGACCGTGCGCGTTAAACGCGACGGCACAAAGGTTCGATACCGCAGCGGATTTTTCGGCATTACGGACGAGAAATTAAATCCGAATCAACAAATTGCCAAAACGCCGCAACAAAGAATGTCTGACGCGCTTTTCTCACCGTTCGGCGCAAGCGGTATTGCAATGCGGATGACTTCGATTTACGCCAACGATATTAAAGAAGGCAATTTTGTCCGCGCATTTCTGCATCTTGACGGCAAAAGTCTGACGTTTGCCGACGGCGAAAACGGTAACAAAAAATTGTCTTTCGAGGTTATCGGTTTTACTTTTGACCAGAACGGGAAAATTGCCGACAGTTTCGGCAAAATGTATTCGATTGCCGTAAAACCGGAAAATGTGCAAAAACTCGTCGAAAAAGGTTTGGTTTATTCGATGCTCGTGCCGATAAAAAAAGCGGGTGCATATCAACTTCGCGTTGCCGTGCGCGACGTGAACGCAGATAAAATCGGCGCGGCAACGCAATTTATCGAAATCCCGAACTTAGACAAAAACCGTCTTTCGCTTTCAGGTTTGGTTTTGCAAAATCTGACGGCAGAACAATGGCAAGCGCGAAATAACGGGCAAACCGTTGCCGAAATTCAAGATGTAGCAACTGTTACGGCAACCAGAATTTTCCAGCGCGGCTCGGTTTTGCTGTTTAATTACGTCATTTACAACGCCAAACCGGACGCAAATCGTAACGTCCAACTTCAAACTCAAGCGCGGCTTTACCGTGATGGCGAGTTAGTTTTTGAAGGCAAAGTTCAACCGCTGAACGTCCAAGGACAAACTGACTTAAAACGGCTCGAAGCAAACGGCGCAGTAATGCTCGGCAAAAATCTCGTGCCGGGCGATTACGTTCTGCAAGTCATCGCGATTGATGCATTGGCAAAAGAAAAAAATCAAGTTCAAGCGCAATTTATTGATTTTGAACTTGTTGATTAAAAAGTCAGAACCGTGAGCGGTAGCGAATGGCTATCTATCAACTTTTAGCCATTCGCTACTGCTCACGGTTCTGACAATTTGCTATTTGCTATTGATATATTTATCGAACCATTCGAGATTTGAAATCATTGCGGCGACCTGCATTTTCGGTTCGTTCGGACCGTGCGGTTGCCGCGGCAGAACGATCATTCGCGTCGGCACGTTTTGGCGTTTGAGCGCGTTGTAAAATTCGTAGCCTTGCGAAATCGGGACGCGAACGTCGGCTTCGCCGTGCTGAATCAGCGTCGGAGTCGTAACGCCTTTGACGTTGAACATTGCCGAATGTTTTTTGTAAGTTTCGATGTCGTTCCAAAATTCGCCGCCAAAATAATCGGGAATAAACGAAGGAATATCAGCCGTTCCGTTAAAACTCATCAGATTCGTAACCGGCGCACCGGCAGAAGCGGCTTTGAAACGCTTGGTTTTGGTAACGATTGTGCTGGTCATATAACCGCCGTAGCTCCAGCCCATCACGCCCAGACGATTTTCGTCCGCCACGCCCATTTTCACTACCGCATCAACGCCCGTCATCAAATCCTGATAATCCATTCCGCCCCAATCTTTGATATTTGCACGACGAAATTCCGTGCCGTAACCCGATGAACCACGCGGATTCGGGCGCAAAATCGCATAACCTTTTTGGGCAAAAACTGCCAACGGATAAACGCCGCGTCCGCCAATAAAAGATTGTTGGAAAACGCCCGCCGGACCGCCGTGAATATTCAAAATCATCGGAACTTTTTGTCCTGTTTGATAACCAATCGGATACGTCAAAAGTCCTTCAATATCGCGTCCGTCCGCGCTTTTCCATTTGATAACTTCCGTGCGCGGCATCGTCATTTTCGCAACATCGGCGTTGACGCGGGAAATTTGCACGGGCGAAAGATTATTTATGGAAGAAACATAAATTTCCGGCGGCGAAATCGAACTCTGCCAAGCGATGCCGAACATATTTCGCGCCGCGTTCATCGTAACGCCGAAAACGCCTGTGGTTTCTGAAAATTCGGTGATTTTGCTCGTCGTAACATCAACCGAATAAAGACCTGTTTTCGTGCCTTTTGCTTCGGTGTAATAAATCATCTGCCCGTCCGCCGACCAATCAACCATATTCGGCTGACCGTCAAACGAAGCGGTCAAAGCCTTCGGCGTTCCGCCTGTTGCCATCACAACATTTATCTTATTATCTTGCGCCCAACGCGGCGGATTGTCGCTAATTGCAAGCGCAATCCATTTACCGTCGGGCGAATATCGCGGCGAATTTTCAGCCGAAGTCGTGTTTGCCAAAACAGTAATTTTTCCGCTGGCGACATCAATCAGCGAAACATCGGAAGTCGTCCAATCATTGGCGATTGATGTTTTCGTATGATTAAAAACTATCGTTTTGCCATCGGGCGACCAATCGAAACCACCGACATTATAATTTTCTGCCGTCAGTTTTTTGGCTTCGCGTTTGCCATTTGCGTCTTTTGCAACGGGCATCACATAAAGCCGCGCCATTTTTTGATTTTCGTCAACAAATCGAAAATCATTACGACCTTTGTCGTTTTTTTCTTCGTCATCGGTTTTCGTATCGGTCATCGAATAAGCAATCCAATTTCCGTCCGCCGACCATTCAAAATTACCGACACTGCCTTTCAAATCGGTCAATGCCTCAGCTTCACCGCCGCCAATTCGCAAAACGTAAAGATTATTGCGGTTTTCCTTGCGGTTTGAAGTAAAAGCAATCCAATTTCCGTCGGGCGACCATTTCGGATTTGTCGAAGATTTATCGCCGAAAGTAATTTGAAAAGCGTTCGTTCCGTCCGTATTTGCCAACCAAATCTGCGTTACAAATTCGCTTTTATCAGCAGACATTACCGCTTCGTTGACCGTATAAACAATGCGTTTTCCGTCAGGCGAAACCTGCGGCGAACCAACGGCTTTTGTTTTAACCTGCATCTCTGCCGTCCAATTTTGCGCGTTCATCGAAAACGCAAAAATGACAATTGCAAATAGAATTTTTACCGAATTTTTCATAATCTTTCTTCTCCTTTATTTTCTCTTGTATTTTTCAAACCACATTCGCAGATAAGAAATCTGATACAAACGATTTGACGGATGACGAAGCCCAAGCGCGTTGAAACCGTGAAATTCGTCATTCAAACGCACCATCGCCGTTGGCACTTTTTGCATTTTCAGAGCGCGAAAATACTGCTCGGTTTGTTCGAGAGGCGTTCGCAAATCCAAATCTCCGGTCAAAACCATCGTCGGCGTTTTGACATTTCCGACGTATGAAATCGGTGAACGCTTGATATGTTCAGTCGGGTCTTCCCACGGCAATTTTTTGAAATTGTAATACCAATCCGCGCCGTCGGTTGTGCCGACAAACGAATACCAATTGACAACCGGCTTCATCGAAACCGCCGCCGCAAAACGGTCTGTGTTGGCGACAATCCAAGCCGTCAAAACGCCGCCGCCCGAACCGCCCGTGACGAACAAATTTTTCTCGTCAATATAACCGCGCTTGATAGTTTCATCAACTCCGCGCATTAAATCGTCATAATCTTGTCCCGGGTAAGCGTTGTTGATGGCGTTGCCGAAAGTTTTGCCGTAACCTGTTGAGCCACGCGGATTTGTGTAAAGCACGACATAGCCTTCCGCCGCGTGATTTTGAAACTCGAAATTAAAACCGATGCCATACATCGCGTGCGGTCCGCCGTGAATGTAGAGCATCAACGGATATTTCTTCGTCGCATCAAAATCCGGCGGTTTGACAATCCAGCCCTGCACCTTCATTCCGCCAACCGAGTCATACCAAATTTCTTCCGTTTCGCCCAATTTTCGCCCTTCGAGTAAATCGCCGTTGACATCGGTAATTTTTCGCGGAGTCGGCGTTTTGACGTTAAAAACCACAACATCGCCCGCTTGTTTAGCATCGGACAACACGCCTGCGACAATTCCGTTTTGGCTGATGCTCGATGGCAAAAGCTGATGATTTCCGCTCGTGATTTGTTTTGGCGCATTGCCTGAAACTGTTGAAAAATAAAGGTTATTCGTTCCTTTATCTTCGGTCGAATAATAAACGCCGCTGTTGTCGTCCGCCCACATCAAACCAAACGGCGCACGGTCAAAATTTTCGGTCAAAACCTTTTTATTGTTACCGTCCGCGTCCATCAGATAGAGTTTTGAAACATTATAAGTGTCATCGTTGAGGTCAGAACCTGTATAAGCGATAAATTTTCCGTTCGGCGAAACGGCGGGCTGAACGTCTTGTCCGTCGCGGTCTGTAAGTTGTTTGATTTGATTGGTGTTTAGATTTGCGGAATAAATTTCCTGACCGAAACGGATATATTCGGCATCCGCCTTTCGCACGCCGCTGAAAACGAGCGTATTTGAATCTGGCATCCATTCGGGCGCGTTGTGATTAAAATCGCCGTCAGTAATTTGGCGCGGAACGCCGCCTGCTTCGGAAATCGTAAAAATATGCGTGTAGCCTTCCGAATTGTAGCCTGAACCGTCGGAACGATAATTTAATTTATCAACAAAACGCGGAGCTTCAATCCATTTTGCGCCGTCGGGACGTTGCGGAAGATTCGGGCGCATCGAAAATTTCGCCGGAACGAGCATATTAAAAGCAATCTTTTTGCCGTCGGGCGACCAAGCAATATTCGACGGCGAGCGTTCAAGCCGCGTCAGTTGCGTCGCTTCGCCGCCCGTGTCCATCCATTTGACAAAAATTTGCGCTCCTTGCGGCTGTCCGGGCGCGATAAAAGCCAGACGTTTGCCGTCCGGCGACCAAACGGGCGCACCGCCTTTGAGCAGAAAACGATTGCGCGAACCGTCGGCGTTCATAATCCAAATTTCGTTCTCAAATTTGTCGTTGATTTTGTCCGTCCAACGTCGCGTATAAACAATTTGCGAACCATCGGGCGAAATCTGCGGATTTAAAACATATTCCCAATCCAAAAACAAATCGAGCGTCAGTTTTTTCGCATCTTGCGCCAAAACATTGGTTAAAACCGCAAACGCAACCAAAACGGCGGCGAAAATTTTCGGTAAATGTTTCATAATTTTGTCCTTATAATTGGAGCGCGGGCATCTTGCCCGCTGCGCGTTCGAGGCTTTGCGAGAACAGGCGCAACACGCTTGATTACCTGAAAAGTTTAAGGTGAACAAACGCTTTCGCCATTCATCGCTTCGCTTGAATGGCGGCGGGCAAGATGCCCGCGCCCCAATTATTTTTTAATCGTAATCACAGGCAAATTTTTCTCGGCGAACATTTTGTTAAATGCGACAATATCTTCCGCTTTGATTCGCGCCAAAATCGCAAGTTGTGCGTCAATTTTGCCGACTAAATCGTTATAAACATCATAACTTTGATTGGTCGGCGCGTAATCTGCGCTGTCAACGGTCGAAGCCAAAGCCGCGAGTTTGTTGTTTAATTTTATCGGGAAATTGAGCGCGTCCTGCGACGATTTAATTTTTGTCTGCATCAATTCTTCTTCAACTGCCGTTAGTTTTTTAATGATGTCGGCGGCTTTATCTTTTAACTCTTTTTGCTCCGGTTTCATTCGTGCCGATAAATCTTCAAACTGTTTACGAACATCGCGGATTTCCAAAATCGCTTCGTGCGTTTCGGTCAATTTTTGATTGGATTTCATCAAAAAATCGAATTGTTTTTGAAAATCTTCCGCCGAAGTCGTCAAACGCAAATCGGATTTGACCGCAAAATTTTCGGTTGAAATTACTTTACCGTCAACCGTCAGACGAACCTGATAATTTCCCGGCACAACTCTCGGTCCCGTCAAACTTCCGCCCCACATAATCAAACCGGGCAAACCCGTCGCGTTCGGATAACGGAAATTCCATACGAAACGATTTAATCCGGCTTCCAACGGCACAGGAATTTCACCCGGCACAGGCGGCGTTGTCGGTGCGCCTTCGCGTGGAATTCTACCGCTGAATTTGCGAATGACTTTGCCGCTTGCGTCTAAAAATTCCAACGCAATGTCTTGTTTCGGTTTAGCTTTCAAAAAATAATGCACGACTGCACCGTTCGGCGGATTTGCGCCAATCGGTGCGCCCACCGGAAGCTGAAAAAATCCGCCGCCGCCCGGCATTCGATATGAATCTTCCGGTTTGAAAAGAAAGTTTTCGGCTTTCTGCGCGTCCGCCATTTGATAAAGCAGAGGCAAATTATCGAGAACGTAAAAAGAACGTCCTTGCGTGGCGACAACCAAATCTTTTTCGCGTTTGTGAATTGCCAAATCGGTAATCGGAACGACAGGCAAATTCAACATCAAAGATTGCCAATTTTCGCCGTCATTGCTCGAAAAATACATTCCCGTTTCCGTTCCTGCGTAAAGAAAACCTTTGCGATTCGGGTCTTCGCGGACGACTCGCGTGAAAGCGTCGTTTGCAATTCCGCCCACGATTTTTTTCCACGTTTTGCCGTAATCGCTGGTTTTGTAAATATACGGTTTAAAATCATCGGATTTGTAAGCAGTCGCGGCAACGTAAGCCGTTCCCGCGTCAAACGGCGAAGCGTCAATCGCGTTAATTTGAATCCATTCCGGCATGTCTTTCGGCGTTACATTTTCCCAATTTTTGCCGCCGTCGCGCGTAACGTGAACTAATCCGTCATCGCTTCCCGTCCAGATTACGCCTTGCGAAACAGCCGATTCAGCGACCGTAAAAATCGTGCAATAATATTCAACGCTCGTATTATCCTGCGAAATCGCTCCGCCTGACGAGCCTTGTTTCGATTTATCATTTCGCGTCAAATCGCCCGAAATTGCTTGCCAAGATTGCCCTTCGTCCATTGATTTGAAAAGCATATTTCCGGCGGCATAAAGCGGATATTTGCCGTCGGTTTTATGCGGCGAAAACAAAATTGGATAATTCCATTGAAAACGATATTTCATCGCCTCCGCGCCCGCGCCCATCGGATTATCGGGATAAACATTTATATTGCGTTGCTGTTTCGTTTTGTGGTCGTAGCGTGTCAAAAATCCGCCGTAACTTCCGGCAAAAATGATGTCGGAATTGTCGGGATGCGGTGCAATCCAGCCGGATTCGCCGCCGCCAACGTCATACCAATGCGTTTCGTTAATGCCAAAATCGGCGGTGCGCGAAGGAATTCTAACGGTCGAATTATCTTGCTGTGCGCCGTAAATATTGTATGGAAAATCGTTATCGAGCGTAACGCGGTAAAATTGCGCGGTGGCTTGGTCTTGCTCCGTCCAATTCGTTCCGCCGTCGTTTGTAACATTCGCGCCGCCGTCGTTGCCTTCAATCATTCGCTGATTATTGTTCGGCGCAATCCAAAGATCGTGATTGTCGCCGTGCGGCGTTCCGATTGTTGAAAATATTCGCCCGCCGTCAATGGATTTGTGGAAACCGACGTTCAAAACATAAACCGTATCAACGCTTTGCGAATCGGCATAAACGCGAAAATAATACCACGGACGTTGCGTTAAATTCGGATTATTGCTCGTCATTTGCCAATTTTCGCCGCCATCGTCCGAACGATAAAGTCCGCCTTGTTTGGCTTCGACCATTGCCCAAAGACGATTCGGATTGACAGGCGAAACCGTAATTCCGATTTTTCCTAAAACTCCGCTTGGCAAGCCTTTATTTTTTGAAATATCCGTCCAAGTGTCGCCGCCGTCAGTTGATTTATAAATTGCGCTTCCTTCGCCGCCACTTTCGAGCGAATACGGCGTTCGTTTGATTTGCCAAGTCGTTGCATAAATCGTATTCGGATTTGACGGATCTAAAATCAAATCAAACACTCCGGCTTTGTCGCTTCGGAAAAGAACTTTTTCCCAAGTTTTACCGCCGTCTTTCGTGCGAAAAACGCCGCGTTCATTGTTTGCGCCGAACAAATGTCCCATCGCCGCGACATAAACGACATCAGGATTTTTCGGATGAATGCGAACGCGCCCGATTTGCCGCGAATCGCCTAAACCGATATGTTTCCAACTTTTGCCGCCGTCAACGGATTTATAAACACCGTCGCCGTGCGAAACATTTCCGCGCACCGGCGATTCGCCCATTCCGACGTAGATAATATTCGGATCGGAAAGCGAAACGTCAATCGCGCCAACCGAGCCGGTTTTGAAAAATCCGTCCGACACGGGAAACCAATTAACGCCGCTGTCAATCGTCTTAAAAACTCCGCCGCCGGTTGCGCCGAAATAATACACATTCGGCTGTGAAGGCACGCCCGCAACCGCCGTTACGCGCCCGCCGCGAAACGGTCCAATTGCGCGATACTGCAAATTTTTCAACGAATCTGATTGTGAATAAATTGAAATGCAAGCAATAAAAAGCAGCGTAAAAGACAGAAAGATTTGAAATCTCCGCTTGGAGATAAAACGGAAGTTGGACATATTAAATTTTCCTATTTGATAAAAATTTGAATTCTTGCTTAGCCATTAGTCTAAGTGAAGTTAAAGGAAAATTCAAACAGATATAAAATTAGCCGCAAATAAAAAAAAAACAGTCGGCTTAATCAATATGTCCGACACGCTTTAGCTTGTTGAAGGCGGCAAGAATTCGACAAGCTAAAGCGTGTCGGACAATTAAAACAAATCTTTTGCAAACCAATTTTTGTTAGGTATAACTCCGGTTAATAAGCACTCCTATAGAATGAAACTATAAGTATTTCAGGTAAAAAACCGACTGAGAAAGCTGTCTTTTTCCTGAGAATTTTTAATCATCGTTTTTTCTGCTCTGACTGGAGCTTTTTCGATTTACGGCTTGTTTATAAAAGGTTGACCGTTGGTTTGATAAGTGTAATGATACAAATGTTGACGTTATTTTCGCATCAAAACGAACAAATTGACTTGTAAAATCGTATTTTACGACGGACAAAGGACGAACGAAAAAGATGAATGATTATAAAGAAAGATTCGATAAATGGTCGCGTGAGGCGCGTGAGAAATTTGAAGAGATTGACAAGCAAATCGGCTTGAAAGACAAACTCGAAAAAGGCGCGGAAGTTTTAAAAGATACGGCGCAAAAAAGCGCGGACATCGTTAAAGACGGCGTTGAAAAAATCAAGACCGAAGCCGAAAAAACCGAAGTCGGCAAACAAGCCGTAAAGGTTGCCGAAGGAACTTATAGAACGGCGGAAGAAACCGCGAAAAAAGTTTATCAAGCCAGCGAACCTCTGCGCGATGCGGCGGAAGATGCAGGCGGAAAAGCGGTTGATGTTGCCGCGAAATCTGCCGTCGAAGCCGAAAAAATCGTCAAACAAGCCGGAAAAAAAGCGGGCGAAGTTTTCACCGTTGCCAGCGAAAAGGCAGGCGAAGTTTTTGAAGAAACGCGCAAATCGGTCAATAAAACCGCGAAAACCGCCAGCGGAATTTTCAATTTCGGCGCAGGTTGGGCGAAAACTTTCGATTCAGCTTATAAAACATTTCAAAAAGCGACCGATTGGATTGCCGAAAGTCCCGTGCAAGCCGCAACGACGGGCGTTTCGATGGTTGTCGGCGCAGGTTTAGGCGTTGTTTTTACAGGTTTGAGTTCGCATTGGTTGTTTAATTCGGCAATTCCAACTTGGTCAGTGCAAAAATTGGGCGAAAAGTTTAACGAATATCTCAAAACGCAGGAAGATTTGATTACCAAAGGCGAATTATCAGAAGCCGAAACGGAAAAAATCGAGTTCGAGCGCGGCATCGTAAAATCAGTCGGCGCACCGCTTTTGGGCGCGTTTTCGTTTGCTTCCGGCGCGGTGATGATGACGAACATCGTCAACCCGAAAACTATCACGGGCGCACCGCTCGACTGGCTTTTGGGCGGCAATCCTCTGCTCGAAGGCGTTTGGTTTTTCGGCAACGGAATGGTTTGTTTCAAAACGAGTTACGACTTTTTTATGATTGCCCTCGAAGATCAGGAAGACGTGCAAAAAATGGTCAAAGAAATCAAAGGTTTATTGCCGCAAGCTAGTTGATTTCAAATTCCAAATTCCAGATTCCAAATTCCACATAATTCAATCTGGAATCTGGAATTTGGAATTTGGAATCTGGAATTTACTTTATCTGAATCGGAAACGGCATAAAACTGAGCGCGAAAATCAGAAGTGTTAAAACCGCAATCAGCTTTCGCTTAAAATCAAGCGGCGAATCGTCGAGCGGTTCGGGATGTCCGACGCGCATCATAAAGAATAAAATTATCGCAAACAAAAATCCGCTCGGAGAATTGAAGAAATACCAGCCGGAAACTGCCAAAATAATCATTACGACAAACACGATTCTGCCTGTCCATTTGTGAATTTTTGAATCGAAAATCGCATAAACCGCGTGTCCGCCGTCGAGTTGTCCCGAAGGAATTAAGTTTAAAGCCGTAACTAACAAACCGACCCAAGCCGCAAAATAAAATGGGTTCGGCTTCATCGCAATTTGCAGATTTATCCCGAAAATCCACGCCAAAAACTTGTAAAAAAGAGAGTCGGAAAAAACGATTGTGCCGCCGGCGGCTTCCGTGCCGAGGTTTGCCGTATCGTATTGATATGTCGAAAAAGCAATCAGCGCAATCGGAATGAGCGCAATAAATCCGGCAATCGGTCCGGCAACGCCGATGTCGAAAACGGCTTTGCGCGAAGGCATCGGTGAAATGATTTTGATAAACGCGCCGAATGTTCCGGCAGGACCGATAAGCGGCGGAGTCGGCAAAAAATAAGGCAACGTCGCATCAACACGATAAATGCGGCAAGCGATATAATGACCTAATTCGTGCGATAAAAGTATAAAAATCAACGAAAGCGAAAAGCTGATGCCGTATTTGAAAACCTCGAAATTCGTGAAAAGTTGGTTAATCGCATAAACGACGAGCCAAAAATATTGAACGGGTAAATCGAGCAGAAAACCACCGATTTCGCCCCAAGTTTGCGGTTCACCGGCGACTTCGTTGAAAATCGGAATGATGCCGAAAGGCTGTAAAATTCCGGCAAGCGTGATGGTAAAAAACGTAATGAGCAGTAGAAAAAAATGTTTCGCCCAAGTCCGCACCGTCGGGCGCATCGCTTCGCGGCGGCTGAAAAGATGGTTGGCGGTTTCGTTCAGATTGTCCATTGCGCGATTACAAATTACAGATTACAAAATTTTAAGAACATCTAAAATCAGACGATTCAACCTGAATGTTTGATAAGAATTTTTGCCCGCGAAACACGCGAAATAGGCGAAAAAAATCTAAGGAATTAATTTTAGCGTATTTCGCGTGTTTCGCGGGCAAACTCTTTGGTTTTCAAAAAAATAAATCGCAAATCGCAGTTGACACAACTTCATTATCTTGCGATTTACGATTCACAATTTGTAGAAAATAAATTTTTGCGCCGAATTTTAATTATTTAACGGCTTTGGCTTGTAAATCTTTGCCCGGTTTGAAACGGATGGTTTTTCCGGCAGGAATCGGAACTTCTTTGCCGGTGCGCGGGTTGCGTCCGATGCCGCGTTTTCTGGGTTTAACGACAAACACGCCGAATCCGCGAAGTTCGATGCGTTTTCCTTCTGCCAGAGCTTCCTTCATTGCGTCAAACAGCGCGTCAACAACCTGCTCGGCTTTTTGTTTCGGCACGCCTGTTTTGTCCGCAACTTGATTAATAATATCGAGTTTAATCATTGCAATCGTCCTCTCAGGAAAATGTTGTAAAATAAAACTTTAAAGGCTTCTCATAATAATAGAGAGGTTAGACAAGGCTGTCAAGACTTTATTCGGCTAAAATCAATAAATCTCGTAATTTAACTCGAAAAAGCGGAACGATTTGCGAATTTGAACGTAATGATAGTTTTTTCTGCGGAAACAAAATGATAGAATCTCTACGAAAGAGGAACACGAAAGAATGTTAAGAGGAAGAGAAAGCACAAATATTGAAGACGAACGCGGAATGGGCGGCAAAACCATTGCGCTCGGCGGCGGCGGTTTGGGGATGATTGTCGTTTTGATTTTGGCAGTTATCTGCGGCATTGACCCGCGCCAACTTTTGGATAGCAGCCAGATACAAATGCCGCAAGAACAACAACAGCAACAGCGAAAACCGCAATCGAACGACGACCAGCGAAAATTTGTCGCGTCGGTTTTGGGAAGCACGGAAGATGTTTGGAATCAGGTTTTACCGCAACAGGCGCGGCAAAGATACCGTGAACCGAAGCTCGTGCTTTTCGACGGACAAGTTAATTCCGCCTGCGGTGTCGCAGGCTCATCAACCGGACCGTTTTATTGTCCGGGCGATGAAAAACTCTATCTCGATTTTTCGTTTTTCCGCGAATTGAAAAGCCAATTTCAAGCTCCGGGCGATTTCGCGCAAGCCTACGTTATCGCGCACGAAGTCGGGCATCACGTCCAAAATCTTTTAGGCACGATGGATCAAGTGAACCGCGCCGGAAATTCAAATCAGCTTTCGGTCAAATTGGAGTTACAAGCCGATTGCTACGCCGGAGTTTGGGCATTTTATGCCAATAAACAAGGCTTAATCGAAACGGGCGATTACGAAGAAGCAATCCGTGCGGCGGGCGCAGTCGGCGATGACAGTATCCAAAGCAAATCGCAAGGCTACGTCGTGCCGGATTCGTTCACACACGGCTCATCGCGCGAGCGAATGACGTGGTTTTCAAAAGGCGTGCAAACCGGCGATATGCGCCAATGCAACACTTTTGGAAGATAAAGTCTAAAAGTTTAAAAGTGAAAAGGTGAAAAAGTTGGTTGAGCAGATTCAACAAAACTTTTTCACCTTTTCACTTTTAAACTTTTTCACATTTCTATCGGTTGAAAAGGCTTGCCGTAAAGTTCTTGATAAACCCATCCTAAAAATCTAACCTCCGCCGTGCAGAGCGATTCTATCCAACAGCTTGTCAGATAAATTTGGCGTTCAATATCGTTTGTAATCGCTTCGGCTTGTGTGATGTGCGATTCGTTTTGTTTAAAATTGTGGCTTTTGGCGATGTCTTCGTTGGTTTGTTTGGCTTCGCCGAGTGCTTGCAAGATGTCATTTATCCAATGCTGCAATTTCGCCTCCGAATCATTTTCGCCAAGTGCTTGAAATGCGCCGACGGCAAAACGCGCTTCGGCATTTTCAAACGGATAAACTTCCACGCCGTTTTCCGCGTCTGATTTTTGCTTCCATTGAAAAAGTTCTTCAACCTGCGGCAGACGCACGAGTCCGACGCGCTGATCGTAATTCAAAAACCATTCGAGAAGGTCAGCCAACGAATTTATATCAATGCCGCCATCGGGCGATTTCCGCAACTTCGGCGGATAATTTTCTTGTGTAGCTTCTGCCATATTTTTCTAATTTCCAATTACAAATGTATCTTTTATTTCTCCGTCTTCGGGATAATGTAGCCAATTATGATTACTTCCTTTAGCCGACCAAATATAAGCTCTCCCGCCCATTACCGAACCGTGCAACATAGCGTAATGGTTAAGTAATTCCAACGCTCGTATGGGTATTCTCAAAATCAGCGGAAGAAATTGTTTTCGCGCCGGAAAAGTTACATAACCTTGTTTATCGCTGGTTCGAGAATCTTCAGCACTTCCTTGTCCGTGCGACCAAGTTTGCCGAACTTCCATATTTGGCAAATGATTTCCGTTTCCGTCAATAACCTTAAGTTTCCATTCAGGAACGCTAGTTGTCGGATATGGAATTAGCAAAACTGCCGCAATAATAATAAGCAAAAATTTTACAAATTGGCGTTTCATTGTAAATCAAGTAAAAAACTCGCTTCGACGCTGCCGACCAAATCACCGCGACGGTTTGTTATCGGTAACGGCGAGATTTTCTTCAAAGTTTTCGCGTCAAAAATTCCTAATTGTCTTAAAATTTCAACTGAAATAACGGCGCGAGCGCGTTTGTCGTCGCCGTCTTCGATTTTCATTGCGATTCCCAAACCTTTTTTGTAGGTTTGATTCGGCAAAACGCCGCACAGCCAAACGCCTTCTGCGCCTATTTTTGAAATGAATTTTCCGCGTGCGGCATTCATCAAAAGCGTATCTAATCTATCAGTTCCGCCGACTAATTCGGGATAATTCATTTTTGCCGTAACGATGCGCCGACACGCTTCGCGCAAGTTCTCATCAAAATCCGCAGGCGGAAAAACCAATTTCAAAAAACTTTTCGCCATTGCCCGCACCGACAAAGCGAAATTCGGCGCACAACAACCGTCAACCGCAATCGGAATTTCGTCTTTCGGCGTTTCGGTAAAGCGCGAAATTGTTTCCAAAATTTGTTGTTGAATCGGATTTTCAATCAAATCATAAGTCGTAATATCTGCGCCGATATGCTTTGCAAAAGCGAGCATTGCCGCGTGTTTGCCCGAACAATTATTGTGCAATTGCGTCGGTTTTTCGCCTTCACGAATCATCTCTTCCGCACGTTTTTCGTCAAACGGCAAATGCACACCGCAACGCAAATCGCTTTCGCTCAAACCAATTTTTTTGAGCATTTTTTCGGCAATCGCCGTATGAATTTTCTCGCCCGAATGCGATGCACACGCCAGCGCGATTTCAGATTCAATAAACCCAAACTTTGCCGCAGCACCGCTCGTCAAAAACGGAATCGCCTGAAACGCCTTCGCCGAAGAACGAATAAAACACACCGTTTCCGCGTCGCCAATCATCGCAACATCATTTCCTTCGCCATCAATAATCAAAAGATGCCCACGATGAATTGATTCAACCGTTTCACCGCGAATGACTTTTGCTAAAATGTTTGTTTCCATAATTTTCAGTTGAGGCAACGGATCTAAATTAAGTGTAATCTATAATTTATAGTTTTAGACAATCAAATAAATTTTAGCAAAGCTAAAGCGAATATTGTCAAAATTAAACTGCCGAAAAAATAAATTTCTTAACTTACGCAGTTTTGCTTTTGTCGCTGAAGGCGACCAACATTATAGCCTAGCGAGAATCGCTAGGTCAGTATTTATAACAAATTTCGTCGCTGAAGGCGATGAACAAAAAGCACAGCGATTGTTGCTCGCCTTCAGCGAGCGAATGAATTGACGCAAATTACCTAGCGATTCTCGCTAGGCTATAATGTCAGTCGCTTTCAGCGACAAAAACGCAAATTCTCGTCTGTCTAAGGTAAGTAAATTATCAAAATTATGATTTTTATGAAGTTTAACGGAAAAATATTTTGCACCTTTTTTCTGCTTTTTTCGTCAATTTTATTCGGACAAGATAATAAACTCGAATCTGAAAAAATTCTCTGGCGGTTGCGGGCGGATACGATTACGAATAATTTACTCAGAGAAACAACCAAAATCAGCGAATTGGAACGTGCTTTGTTGTTTGCAAAACTCGGCGATTTGTGGTGGAAAACTGACAAAAATCAAGCAGATAATTATTTTGAAAAATCGGTTGACGGCATTTTTTTCTATTCGCCCGACGACAAAAAAACTGAATATTTCGATACGACGAGAAAGATTTTATCAATTATCAGCAGTCGCAACCAGAAACAAACCAAGCGTTTGATAAAAATTCTTTCGGATACTGACAAAAGATTTGAGGCAGATAAAGATTTAAACGCTGACGCTTTGATAAAATTTGCGCTTCAAATCGTTAAGGACAATCCGAGCCAAGCGTTTCAAATCGGAATTATTGCGCTTCAAACAGGCGTTCCGAAAGATTTTTATAAGTTGTTCTGGGAGCTGCGCCGTTATAATCAAACGCTTGCCAATCAATTTTTCAAAGAAGCACTTGCCAAAGTGAAAACTTCGCCAAACTACGATATGTTGCAAGGCATTCAGTTTGCCGTGCTTCCCGAATCAAATACCACCAATTTTCCTGCTGAAATGTCCGCTACATCTCAGCAAAAAATCGAAGTTCTAAATTTTCTTGCCGATTATTTGCTTGAACTCAGTGCAAAAAAGCGCGTGAATGTGATTTCAAGTTGCAGTTCGGAAGCAATTTTAGTTTCACGTTCGATAAGATTTTTTGAAACTCTTCTGCCGCAAAAAGCCGGACTCGTCCGTCAGGCGATTGATTCTTGCATAGATGTGAAAAATCAAAGCGTTTTTGAAACTCTGACTAATCCATCAGAAAAGTTGGAAGTCGAAGATTTACTGAATTTAGCCGATAAAAATAAAGATAATTTTCTGGTTCGCACCGCCTATTTGACAAAAGCGGCGATGCTCGCTAACAGCCAAAAAAAATACGCACTGATTATAAAAATCGTCAATGATTTAAACGAAGAAGATTTGACTAACGACCCCGATTTTTGGCAATCGTTGCGTTATGATGCGGCTGGAAAGTTAGCTTATATTCAATTTCAAGAAAGCGATTTACCAAGTGCTTTGAAAACATTAGAAGATGTTCCGACATCGTATCAGCCTTTTGCGCGAATAATTTTTATTAAACAATTTTTGGAAGATGACGCATCAAGTTATAGTTTTCGTGTAAGAGTTTTAGACGAAATCAGAAAAGATTTTATCGAATCCGACAGACCTTTTAATGAAAAATCAGTTTATTGGTTTGAATTAGTCAAACTCTATTCAAATCATAAACTCGAAACACAAGCGGCAGACGTTTTTAAGGAAATAGTAAAAGCCTATAACGATTTTACTGCTGAAGAAAAAGATACAAAAACGCAGATGGTTTCGAGCGAAATTATGCCGGCATTTTCTCCCGAATTGCTT
Organism: Acidobacteriota bacterium; assembly: GCA_031409875.1. Lineage (GTDB taxonomy): Bacteria > Acidobacteriota > Blastocatellia > Pyrinomonadales > Pyrinomonadaceae > CALMEH01. The sequence goes on from JANNYB010000045.1 coordinate 18,126, forward strand.
GAGCGACAAGAAAGTTCGATTTTTCAAACGGTCGGTTTAATCAATGAGCCAAAATCACGACTAAATGCAAATCTGACATTTTTAAAAATTACGCTTCAAAAATACGAATTGCTAAAATCGGTTCCGACTAAAACCAACAAATAAAATAAAATTCTCAAAAATTCATTTTATAACTCAAGACGTTTTTCAGGCATTAGCAAAAAATAATCGTTAATTTACCGCAAATGTTTCCGCAGATACGAAATGATTTTGTAGCCGTCAATATAAACCCAAGGCTTTTCGCCGAGCGTGTAATGTCCGCAGGGAATCATTGTTTTTGTGTGTTTGATTTTGTATTCGTGCAATTTATTGAGCATTTGGCGCGATAAATCGAGCGGAAACGTCAAATCATAAAGCGTGTAAATATATCTCTGCGGACGCGGCGGCATTTGCGCGAGTTTGTCCATATAAGCCATCGGCGAAATCGGCATCCAATATTCGCGCAATTCTTCGAGTTCGACTTTATCTTTCAAACTTTCTTTGACGTGATACGTCGAAAGTCCGTTCCAGACGACATCGGCGACATAACCCGAAACGTGATTAAAAACTGCCGCGTCAATATTCAAATCGTGAACAAACGCGAAAAATCCGACGCAACTTCCGATGCTCGTGCCGACAAGTCCGACTTTTTCGTAGCCTTGTTGTTTCAGCCAACCAATCGCGGCGCGTGTATCAACGACCGATTGCCGCAAAGATTGCAAAGTCTGCCCGACATTCGGCGCGACTAAATAATCAGCGCGTTCGAGTTCCGGCGGCATTCGTTCTTCGTGATACGGAAGCGTCATCCGAAGCGCAGAAATCCCGACTTTGTTAAAGAATTTGCACAAATCAAAATAAGTTCCCGGCTTCGCGTTCCAATGCGGAAGCACCAAAACGGCGGCTTTTTTATCTTTTTCGTAAGGAAAAATTTTTGCGTGAACTACATTATTTTCCGCTGAATTTGTCTTAATTCCACTCGTCCAAGTCAATTCGTAATCCGTAATTCGTAATTCGTAATTGTCCACATTTGGCGCAAAGAAAAATTCGTCCGAATTTGCGAGAACTTTTTTCGCGTAATCACGATAAAAGATGCGCGGGTCTTCGCCGTTCGCATTTTCGTTCACAAATTCCATTCCCCAATCAAACGGGCGCACGATGCGATTATCAATAAGCATCGCAAAATGTTTCTCCCGATTGTGCATATAACGCTTGAGCATAAGTTTAAAGGTAAAAAGTAAAAAGTAAAAAGGCAAAAGTAAAAAGCGAAAACATTTCCTCGCAAAAAAGATTGTTAACGAAAGGCTTCCGATTTTTTACTTTTTACTTTTTACTTTTTACTTCTTTTTGCGAATATTTTGGCACAGCTAAAATATTCGCAAAAAGCCGATACGCGCCCGGAACTCCGGCGGGAAGTTGGCGGAAAAATGCGTAACTGCAATAGATATATTTTCCTTTCCCGATTTCTGCAACGACAAGTCCGCCTTTATTTTCAGCTTCGTTTGCGTCGTGCGATTCGAGCAGCGATTTATAGTTTGCGTCCAGATTCGACAAAGCGTAAAGGTTTCGTTCTTGAACCCAATTTTCAAAATCCTTGTCGGTTATTTTGTTCGGAAAATTAAAAATCGGATTTGTCGTGTCTAAAATCGTAACTTTCGCGTTTTCGTCCGCAACTCTCGCGCCCATCTGCGCGGGAAACGGCAAAAGATTTTGATAAACCGGGAGCTGATATTGAACAAGAAGCGTTCCGCCGTTTTTCGCATAATCAAGCAAACGCTGATGATTCGCAATAAAATCCGGTCGCACCTGCGAAGCACGAATGCCGACGACAATCGTATCAAATTTCGACAAATCGCCATTCGTCAAATCGTTTTCCGAAAGCATCTGAACATCAAAATTCATCTGCCGAATCGCATCAATAACTCTGTCGCCACTTCCCGCAATATAACCGATTTTCACAGGCGCGGTTTTCAAATCCAACACGACAACTTTCAGTTTCGTTCGCGTGTAATAGCGATGAGTTTGAATATGCGGATAAGCAATCGTCTGCATTTCATCACTTAAAGCCGCTTCGGGAATTATCACACTCGGAAGAATCGAGTAAGTATCGGCATTGATGCCTGCTGGAATTGTAATATCGAAAGGAATTGCCGTTTTCTCGCCTTTTGTTTTCAACTCAAAACTCTTTGAAGCAGGAATTGAAGACCAACGCCCTAGAAGACCTGCACCGATTTTCGCTTCGCCTTCGATTATATTTGATGAATAATTTGTAATATTCATCGTAATCCGTCTTATTTGTGTTTTTTCACTTTGAGGAACAATTATAAGATTTTGGTCAAGTCCGACTGAAAGCGTCGGAACAATATTCAATTCTCGCCGAATTTCGCCGCGAGTATCATCGGCAAAACGATATTCAATCGGCTGATTAAATACGATTTCCGTTCCGTCAATTTCAACCGTTACATTTGCCGAGACAAGCGGCGACATAAAAGGTTCGTGTGATGTAGGGGAATTTCCTAGATTGTATAAATAGCCGTTGCGCTCATTTTGCATAAAATAAGGTTCTGTCGGCGGCGTATTTTGCAGAACTTTGACATTAAAATAAGCCGAACTTTTTGCAACTTCCCGCCGAAACGGATTTTGATTTGCGTCTTTCGGTTCTTCCGTTTTTGAAACTTTCCAACTACCTAGATAAATTATTTTGGTTTCCTTGACTTTAATATTTTCCGAGTTTGGAAAGAAAACTTTTACCGTTGTAAGAAAATTTTCATTAGGCACAACCGTTTCTTTATCTGCCAAAGCATCAATCTGAATACCTGCCGCAAGTTTTATCGCGTTTTTAATTTGTCGCAATTTTACAGAATTCACTTTATAAATATTCCACTGTTTTTCTAGCCTGTTGTAAAAGGCATCGTCCCTTTCCGAAATTTTCGATGAATTTGTAAAATCATAACTTTTTTCTAACTCTTCTGCCGCTTCTAATTCATTAATCAAAATCGAAATAATTTTTTGCGGATTATTCGGTTCATACTCTTTCAAAGCGCGTTCGGCAGATTGTTGGATAATCGCTAACTGATTTTTTGTAAATTCGTCAATGCTTTTTTCGTCTTTTAGATAAGTTTTCGCAATTCCGGCAAGCGAAACGTCAATTCCGTCAAAAACACTCGTTTCTTTTTCCGCTTTTGCTACCTTGCTTTCAATCAAATTCAACCCCGAAAAGCGTTCGCCTTTGATTTCTAAACCGCCTTGTTCTTGGGTTTTGTGCTGGCTTCTGCCTTCCATGGCAATTTCAAAATATGAACGTCCGAGCAAGAAGTCGTATTGTCCCGTGTTAATGCTCAAAGTCGGTTTTTCGGTCGAGCGGAAACCTTGTCCGACATAAAATTTCAGCACTTGCCAAGGTTCCCCTGAGTTTTTGCATTGCGTTTCATCAGCCGCCGCTTTTACTGCTAAAGGTGTGATGTATCCGGCGTATTGATGTTGTCCGTGTCCGTCGGCGGGCGTTCCCGCAAAGCGCGAAATGACGACGAGCGGACGAAATGTGCGAATGGCGCGGACGGCATCGCATAAGATTATTTTTTCGTCCCATTTTTCTTTCGCTTCCGCGAGAGTTTTGGAAAATCCGTAATCAATGGCGCGTGTAAAATATTGTTCTGCGCCGTCTAATCTTCGCGCTTGCAAAAGTTCTTCGGTGCGAATAACGCCGAGTGCTTCGGACAATTCTTTGCCGATAATATTTTGTCCGCCTTCGCCGCGAGTCAAGGAAAGATAGCTTGTTCGCGCATTTTCGCCGCGTGCTAAATATGCCAACAAACCCGAATCTTCATCGTCGGGATGTGCGCCGATGTGCATTACGCTTTTCGTATTATTTAAGCGTTTCAATAATTGTCCAAGTCCGATTGCGCCGTAATCATAAATGGGGCGAACCTGTGCTTTTGTTTCCCGCAAAGGTGCAAAGACGCAAAGAAGGGAAATTATCCACAGATAAACACAGATAGACACAGATTTTGTATGAATCTGAAATCTGAAATTTGAAATTTGAAATCTATTTTTATTCATCTGTAACTATTTTCTCACCAAATGGAAATTCACCGCGTTTGTAAGCGCGAATAAAATAAATTATCAACCCTAAAACAATCAAAACGGCGGCATATTTTATTTCTTTTTGGAAATTTGGGCGCATAAACAAAACATACAAAAATCCGACAATCGCAATCAGCGCAGGAATCGGATAAAGCCACATTTTGAACGGTCGCGGAATATCGGGGCGCGTTTGGCGCAAAATCAAAAGTCCGACAATTTGCGCCAAAAATTGAATCGTGATGCGAATGACGACGAGCGCAGTAACGACATCAACCAATTTGAAAAAGCAAAAAAGCGCGGCGATTCCTCCCATTATCAACAAAGAAACATATGGAAAACGATGTTCGGGATGAACTTTTTTGAAGATTTTGAAATAATTTCCATCAAGTGCCGCCGCATATGGAACCCGCGAATAACCCAAAAGCAACGAAAAAACGGACGCAAACGCCGTCAACATAATCAGTAAAGTTGCAATTACGCCTGCCGTTGAGCCGTAAATTCGTTCCATAAAAACGGAAATTACATATTTTCGTGCGTCTGACGAAGCTGTTTCCATAAATTCGCGCCACGGAATTACGCCGAGAATGGAAATATTCATCACGATATAAATTATCGAAATCAGCACAATCGAAAGAATAATCGAGCGCGGAATAGTTTTTTCGGGATTTTTTACTTCGCCCGCGAAAAAATTGACATTGTAATAACCCCAATAATCATAAACTGCAATTAACAAAGCCGCGCCTAAACCCAGAAAAAAGCCTTGATTAGGCTCGAAAGCATTCGGCGGAAAATCGAATGCCAGAGCCGGATTAAAATTAGTCAAGCCGGCGAAAATAATCCAGACAATCGTGAGCATCACGGCAACCCACAAAACTCGTGCAAATTTTTCGATAATTGTGATTTTGCGGTAAAGTAGAAATACGCAAAACGCAATCATTGAGATTGCCAAAAGAGTTCCAAGCGTAGCGGCGATGTTCAATGTAAAATCTCCAAGAACCGGAATCGGAAATTTTAATTCGTGCGCGAAAAAAGTTCTGTCCAAACTTGGAAAAGCGTAAGTTGCATAGCTTGCAAAACCGATGCTGCCCGAAGCAATTGAAAGCGGCGCGGAAAATGTCAGTTGCCAAATAAACAAAAACGACATCAATCGTCCGAGTTTATTCGCGCCGTAAATTTCTTTCAAATAATTATAAGGTCCACCCGATTTTGGCATTGATGCACCGAGTTCCGCCCAAACTAAACCGTCGCACATCACTAAAACTGCCCCGAAAATCCAGCCGAGCATCGCTTGCGGTCCGCCCATCGCGGCGATAATCAGCGGCATCGTGATAAACGGTCCGACACCGATCATATCAATCATATTGAGCGCGGTTGCGCCTGCGGTGCCGATGCCGCGAATCAGTTGCGGCTCAGTATTTTCAGTTGATTGTTTTTCTTCGCTCATTTATTCAAAATTTCTATATTTATGCGTTTTGCATCTGTTTTTTCTGACTTTGAGATAGAATTTTTTCGTAAAACGCGATATATTGCGGAATAATTTTTTCGGAACTGTAGCGCAAAATAGCAAGTTCGCGCCCTTTTTCGCCAAAGGCGCGGCGCATTTCGTCATCTTTGACAAATTTCAGCGCGTCGTCGCTCATTTTTTCGGTGTCGCCGATGTCGCTCAAAAAACCACTTTCGCCTTCGCTGACAACTTCGGGAATTCCGCCGACGCGCGTTGCTACGACCGGAACTTCGCAGGCTTGCGCTTCGAGTGCGGCAAGTCCGAAAGATTCTTCCTCAGACGGCAACAGAAAAACATCGCCAACCGCCAAATAATCGGAAATATTCGCTTGTTTGCCGACAAAACTTATGTAATCTTGCATCTCTAATTGTTTAGCGAGATGCCGCACAGCGGAAAGTTCGGGTCCATCACCGACCATTATAAGCCGCGCATTGCCGCCTTTTTCGCGCACTTTGGCGAGAATTTCGACACAATCGGCGGGACGTTTGACAGGACGAAAATTGGAAACGTGAATCAGAAGTTTTTCGCCGTTCGGCGACAAATCTTTGCAAATCGGCGAACCTTTTTCGCGTTGATACAAATCCGGCGAAATAAAATTCGGAATCACTTCGATTTCGTCAAAATCAAAAGTTTCAATCGTCGCTTGTTTCAGAAATTTCGACACAGCTGTAACGCCGTCCGATTGCTGAATGCCGTAGCGCGTAATCGGCAAATACGAACGATCTGCGCCGACCAGCGTAATGTCTGTGCCGTGAAGTGTTGTAATCACAGGCACATAGCGTTTTTGTTTGATTGATTCACGCGCCAAAATCGCCGAAATCGAATGCGGAATCGCATAATGAACGTGCAGTAAATCTAAATTTTCCGCTCGCGCCACGGTCGCCATTTTTGTCGCCAAAGCCAAATCATACGGCTGATGCTCAAAAAGCGGATACGACATCATTTCGACTTCGTGAAAATGCACGCGCTCATTCAATTCCGTCAAGCGAGTCGGCAACGCAGACGAGATAAAATGGACGTTATGACCACGGGCGGCAAGCTCGCGCCCAAGTTCCGAACCGACAATGCCGCTGCCGCCGTAAGTTGGATAAACCGTAATTCCGATATTCATAAATTCGTTATTCGTTCGTTATTTCCAATTTACCATTTACGCTTAACGATTAACAATTAACGGTTTTTCTTTCTGAGCGACGGCTTAATTAAGAAATTATGTTTACCGGCGATACATACGAAAAATTCAAAAATATTTTTTCGTTCTTTTCGTTTGTTTCACAGGCGTAAAAATTAATTCTTACGTTTTTTGCAAACCGCGCACAGGTTTTATAAACTTGGAATACTTCTCTGTAAAAACGTAATTCAAAAAGCTAAATGATAAATTTTGATTCAGAAATCTGCGCTGATTTCGAGAGCGCAACAAGCCGCGAATGGCTTGAAACAAACGGCATCGGCGGTTTTGCCGCTTCGACAATTTCGGGCGCAAATTCGCGCCGCTATCACGGGCTTCTAACTGCCGCAACAAAACCGCCGCTCGGCAGAATTACGATGCTTTCAAAGTTTGAAGAAACTTTGACGATTGACGGCAAATCGTTTGAACTTTCATCAAATCAATATCCGAATGTTGTTGATCCGAAAGGCTTTAAATATCTGAAATCATTTCGCTTAGACCCATTTCCTGTTTGGCTTTTTGAAGTCGAAGGCATTGAAATCGAGAAGAAAATTTTTATGCTTCACGGCTCGAATACAACGGTTTGTCAATGGGTTTTGTCAGAACCGTCTGCGGTAGCGGGCGGCTTGAAATCCGACAATAGACAAATTAAATTAGAGCTAAAACCGCTTTTATCTTTCGTTGATTATCATTCGTTGCAACACGAAACTGATGCGATAAATCCCGAATTTCACATTTCCGAAAATCTTATTTCAATCAAACCTTTTAATAATTTGCCCGAACTTTTTTTCGCGCACAATGCCGAGAAAATCGAAACGACGGGCTTTTGGTATCGAAATTTTGAATACGCGATTGAAAAGGAACGCGGTTTTGATTTTCGTGAAGACTTGTTTCAACCTTTTACGCTGAAATTCGATTTGGAAAATCCCGCAAACGTAATTGTTTCAACGGAAAAGCAAGATTTTTCAGACGCGCAAAAATTTGAAACAACCGAAATCGCGCGGCGCAAAGATTTGATAAAAACCGCGAAAGTAAAAACCGATTTTGCTAAAAATCTCGTTCTCGCGGCTGATCAATTTATCGTTTCACGCGGCGCGGGAAAAACCGTAATTGCCGGTTATCCGTGGTTTTCAGATTGGGGACGCGATACGATGATTGCGCTCAACGGATTGACTTTGGCAACCAATCGCACCGAAATTGCGCGAAATATTCTGCTCGAATTTTCCGAACATCTGAGCGAAGGAATGTTGCCGAATCGTTTTCCCGACTCGAATGAAGAAGCCGAATATAACACGGTTGATGCGACGCTTTGGTATTTTGAAGCGATTCGCGCCTTTGCCGAAAAAACCGGAGATTATGATTTTATCCGCGACGAGCTTTATAAAAAACTCGTCAACGTCATAATTTGGCATCTCGAAGGCACGCGATTTCACATTCACGTTGACACGGACGGCTTGCTTTATGCGGGCGAAAGCGGCACGCAATTGACTTGGATGGACGCGAAAATCGGCAATCTCGTCATCACGCCGCGCACGGGAAAAGCCGTCGAAATTCAAGCACTTTGGTATAACGCTTTGAAAATTATGGCGGATTTTGCCGAAAGATTTGGCGACGCGGAAGACAAAATCAAATATAATTCAATCGCCGAACTTGCTAAACAAAGTTTTAATGCCGTCTTTTGGAACGACGCGGAAGATTGTCTGTTCGATGTCGTTCGCAACGGAAAACGCGACGGCGCAGTTCGTCCGAATCAGATTTTCGCGGTGAGTTTGCATTATTCGATGTTGAGCATCGGGCAAGCGCAAAAAATCGTCGAAAAGATTGAAAACGAACTACTTACGCCTGTCGGTTTGCGCTCGCTTTCGCCGAAAGATAAAGATTATTGTCCAATTTACATCGGCGCACCTTTTGAACGCGATTCGGCGTATCATCAAGGCACGGTTTGGGCGTGGCTCATCGGCGCGTTCGTTGATGCTTACCGCAAAGTTTATCCGAACGGCAATCAGACGGAAAAGCGTGTCAAAGAAATTCTTTCGGGTTTTGAAAATCATTTAACGGAAGGCGGAATCGGGCAAATCTCCGAAATCTTTGATGCCGACAAGCCGCACGATCCGCGTGGCTGTCCGGCGCAAGCGTGGAGTGTGGCGGAAATTTTGCGCGTTTTGAAAAACTAAGTCAGAACAGCCTGCGGTAGCGGGCGGTTGAACTCGATAAATCAACGGTTAAATTAGCAAACTTAAACCGCCCGCTACCGCAGGCGGTTCTGACAAAAATGAACGAACTTATTAAAAAAACTAAACAACATTTTGAAGCGGTAATTAACAAAAATGTCGAAAAGATTTTGAATTATTACGCGCAAGATAAAGATTTGCTAATCTTCGTCGAAGGTCCGCGTTGGGCGACGCTCGGTTATAAAAATGTCGAAAAAGGCTGGCGCGATTTTTGCGATTCGGCAATAAATGTCCGAAATTGCGAATGGGTTGAAAATTTGCAGGCAAAAGTTGTCGGGCAGATGGGTTTTGTCGCCGGAATTGTTGAGATGAGTTTGGAAATCAACAGCGAACCGAAATCACTCCGTCTGCGCGGAACATTTGTTTTAGAAAAAGAATCTGACGGAAATTGGCGCGTCGTCCACGAACATTTTTCGCAACCGGCGGAAAATCCTTACGGCATTGGCGATTGGCTGAAAAAGTGAAAAAGTGGAAAAGTGGCTTGAGCAAAAATCAACAAAACTTTTTCACCTTTTCACTTTTCCACTTTTTCACTTTACGAAGGAACGACTTTCATCCATTCCCAAACCTTGTAATCGTAGATTCCGTGAACGCAAAACGGGTCGGCATCGGCGAGATTTCGAGCTTCTTCTTCGGATTCGGCGGCGAGAACGTAACAACCTGCGCCGAGTTCGTTGTCGGTTTGATTTTTAAATGGTCCAGCCATTATGCAAACGCCTTCTGCGCCCAATTTTTTGAAATAAGCCGTGTGCGCGTGCAAAATCGGTAAAATCTCTTCGTTTGTAAATTCTTCGCGTTTCGGCGTTTTGGAGATTGTGAAAAACCAGTATTTCATAATTTTTAACCGAGTATTTCGTGTTTTTTGCTCAATAAATTAACGAGAAATGTTGAAAGAAACGCTAAACCTGCGGCAACTGTTACGCCGTAAAAAGCGAGCGTGTAATCGCCGTTATTTGCGCTGGCGAGTTTGCCTGTGATGACTGAACCGAGAAAACCGCCGAAGGTTTCAATCAGCGTAATCGCGCCTAAAATCTTGCCGACGTCTTTTAATCCGAAACTTTCAACCGTCAAAAGTTGAATCAAAACGAAAGTTCCGCCGTAACCTAATCCGAACGGAATCAGAAAAACAAAAATCGTGCTTGGCGTTAAAAAACCGAGTAGCATCAAAGTTGAAAGAAACATCACAGCGCAGCAAATCATTATCACTTTGCGCGTCGGAAAACGGTCGCACAGCCAGCCGAAAAGAAATTTCCCGCCGACGCTCGTAACAAAAAGAATACTCTGCGCGACGCTTGCCGCTTCTTTTGAAACGCCGACTGTATTTTGCAGATAAAGATTAAATTGTTGCGAAATCGTAAAAATCGGATAAAAAATCAACGCCGCACACAAACCTAAAACCCAAAAAATCGGTGATTTTAACGCTTCGCCGAAAGTGTAACCCGAAAGCATCGGAACTTTATCTTCACTTCCTGAATCTGCCACAACTTCATCGCCGTCAAAATTTGCGCCGACATCTTGCGCTTTGTCGCGGACAATAAAAATCACAGCGGGAAGCAAAATCAGCCACACCAACAAACTCAAAATTTGCAAAGCCGTGCGCCAACCGTAATTCGCAATCAGCGGCGTGGCAACAAGCGGAATCAACGCGCCGCCGAAACTCGTTCCGGTTAAAACAATTCCCATCGCCAAGCCTCGCCTGCGCCGAAACCAATTGGAAATCAGCACGGTTTGAATCATTACGCCGACGAGTCCGAGCGACAAACCGAGAACCGAATGCGACAAATAAATGTCTAAAGGTTTGGTCGCAAATGAATAAAAAACCAAACCACCGCCAAGCACAATCGAACCAATCGCCATCAGCCATCGCGCACCGATTTTCTGAATAACTTGCCCGATAACAAACGAAAAAATTCCCGCCAGCAAAAACGTCAAACCTGCCGCCAAACCTGTAACGGCATCTTTCGTCTGCGCCGTAACCGTGCCGATTTTCAGCAAATCTTCCTGAATCGGTTTATAAAAAACCGGCAAACCGCCGATTGATAAACCGTTGCTAATCAGCAACGCAAGCGTCGAAATGCCAACAATTATCCAGCCGTAAAAAATTTTATTTTTGTTCGTTTCGGTCATCTTCTTGCTCGTCTTTTTCGTCAATAATTACTGCACTTTGCAGTGCAACGGTTAATTCCCAAAGCTGATTTTGGATTTCCATTCTTTGCGTAATTGCTTCGGGCGACATATCAACTTCCATCGTTCACCTCTTTCAAATAATTCAAATCAATCAAATCTTTATCGCGTCCGGCGTTTTCCTTTAGAAAAATCATTCCTTCACGCGAAACAATCCACAATTCGCCCTTGTTCCATTTTGCTTTTTTGCGCCCTTCCCAAACGTCTTCTAATGCTTCGGTTACAAGCAAAAAATCAAGTGTGATAAGAATTTTCGATTCTTTATCAATCTTTGAAATTCGTCGAATCTCAATCATTCCGTCGTCAAAATGAAGCGGCAAGCCTTCCACGTCATAGCCCAGACTTTGAGCAATTTGCCAAACCTTTTCCAAATCTTCCGACAAAATCAGCAAATCAATATCAAGCGTCGCACGATTAAACCCGTGAATCGCCATCGCCCAACCGCCACAAATCGCGTAATCAATTTTTTCACGATTTAGCGTTTCGGTCAGATTTACAAATTCTTGTAAAAGCGTTGACATAATTTGCTCTTTTTCAGATTTCAAACAAAGAATTTATTTTTGTTCGTTTCGGTCAATTTGCTTTTCCTTTTTTACTTTTTCGACAGGTTTCTTTTTCGCTTTCATTAACGACAGACAAAGATACCGAATTTGGTCAACCTGTCGCAAACGTCTTGAAATTGCTTCGCTCGACATATCAATTTGCTTCATCTTTCAATCTCCCAAGATCAATTAAGTCTTTGTCTCTACCTGCCAGAGTCTTCATTTTTATCAAACCTTCCCGCGACACAATCCATAAATCTTTGCCTTGCCAATCATATTCTTCTCTGGTTTCCCAAACGTCTGCAACTTTCGGAGTTACCAACAACAAATCGAGTGATAAAACTTCTCCGTCTGCATCAATTTTGGACACTCTGCGAATTTCAACGGCTCTTTCTTTGAACGACATATCGAGTCCGCGAATGTCATAACCTTTTTCGGCGACAAGTTCGTAGGCTTTTTCGAGCGATTCGGGCTGAATCAAAATATCAATATCAAATGTCGCCCGTGGAAAACCGTGAATCGCCAATGCCAAACCGCCGCAAACCGCGTATTCAATTTCGCTTTCTTCGAGCAATTCGATAATGTCGTTCAGTTCATCAAATAAAGCTGTAATTTCAGTCATTTTTACATCTTAATCCAAATCACTTCTGATGAATAGCCGTTGGGCGTTTGATAAATTCGCCGCGTTTTTCTTCCGTAATTTTGCCGTTATCGAACATTACGCGCCCGCGAATGATGGTTTGCGTTGACCAGCCTTTTGTCATAAAACCTTCAAACGGCGTATGATCTTGCGCGGACAATAATTCTTCGGCGCGAATTGGCTTTTCTAAATTCATATCAACGATGGTTAAATCTGCGTCTGCGCCGATTGCGATGCAACCTTTGCGCGGAAATAATCCGAAATTTCGCGCCGGATTTGCTGAAACGAGTTCGGCAATTCTCGACAAAGAAACATTGCGTTTATGTGCGCCTTCGCTGAGCAAAATCGGATATAAAATCGAACTTCCGCCGAATCCGGGCAGAGATTCCCAAACGCCGTTTTGTTTGTGTTCTTCGCCGCAACAAGCGTGATCTGAAACAACTGTATCAACGTGTCCGCGCTTAATTCCTTCCCACAAAAATTCGCTGTGTTCGCGTGTCCGAATCGGCGGATTTACTTTACCTTTTAATCCAATTCCGCTTCGATCAAGTTCTTCGTGGTCGAGCGCGAGATGATGCAAAGTTGTTTCGAGTTTAATGTCGTGATTCGGATAAGTTCGGCGCACATCAATTCCGGCTTGAAGCGCATCACGCGAAGAAAGATGCAAAAGATTTATCGGGCAACCTGTCGCGTCAGCCAAAATCGCGGCTTCGTGAACCGATAATTTCTCAGTCAAAGGCGGACGCGCTTCGGAATATGCTTTCAAGCCGGTCAAGCCTTGTTGTTTGACGCGTTCGATGAAAACGCGAATCAATTCGGGATTTTCGCAATGCAAACTCAGCGAAATTCGCGCTTTATCTTTATGTTTTTCAGCCAACGTCGAAATGCGCGTCATCAATTCGTATAAATGTCCCAAATCATAATTTTCCGCCATCGTATAATCTGAACCTTTGGTCGAATCGGCAGAAAGCGTCAAGGCTTTGTAGAACATATAAAATTTGAACGAACCGACACCCGCATTTTCGACAAGCCAATCAATTTCATCGAGTTGCGGCGTTGTCATCGGCGCAATGTGATAAGCATAATCGGTGTAGAAATGACCTTTTGAAAGTTCTAAAACTTCGGGAAAAATGTCGCGGTAAAGTCCGGTTTTGTTCAAATAATGGTGTCCGGTGCGGAAATAACTGATGACCGTGCCGACTCCGCCAACCAGAGCCGTGCGCGATTCCGATTCTGCATCTTCCGAATGAGGACGATAAATCCCGACGTGATAATGCGAATCAACCGCAGCCGGAAAAACATATTTACCGTTTGCGTCAACAATTTCATCCGCCAAATTCGCATCAATTTCATCGCTGATTGACGCAATTTTGCCGTCTTTAATGCCAATTTCACATTTCACTTCACCGTGAAACGGAAAAACAACCGTGCCATTTTTGATAATCGAATCAAATTTCATATTCTCTATTTAAAACCATAAACCGTTGATGCCAATAGGTTTCATCTTTTTTGAAATAATTTTCTAGAAAGCCGTATTCAATAAAACCGAGTTTTTCGTAAAGCCTGTTAGCGTTTTTATTTGCGGCGACAACGCTCAAAACAATCTGCTTGATTGCCGCATTTTCAAACGCTTTTTCGATTGTTTTTTGCAGTAGTTCAAAACCGATATTTCTGCCTGCATATTTCGAATCAACAAACATTTGGACAATCTCACCGCGATGCTCGGCTTTTGCTCGCAACTCTCTGGAAAACCCGCAAATACCGATTAAATTTTCATCGGCAAACGCACCGAACATAAAATTGTCAGCATTTTCTTCATCTAAAAAAAATTCAAATTTGAGTTTTTCAATCTTATCTTCTTCTTCAAAAGTCGAGCCGAAATTGTCGGGAAAAGTCTGCAAACATTTCAGTCTGATATTTCGGTAAAGAATTGAATCTGCTGACTTTAACTTCCGAAAGATAATTAGCATATTCTCCTATATTTTCGTTTTTCCTTTATTTTCGCGCACGAGTTTGACCGAATAGCCGTATAAATCGCTTCGATAAAGCGTGTGAACATATTCGACAGGTTTATTTTCGTTCGTATAAACCGTGCGTTCAATGCTCAAAAGTGCCGTGCCAACGCGCACGTCCAAAAGTTTTGCGACATACGGATCGGCGAGTTCGGCGTGAATCTGCTGAAGCGCGTTGTCGAGATTTACGCCCAATTTCGTTTCCATCGTGTGCAGCAACGCACCGCTCGAAAGTTCCGCCATCGTTAAACTTGCACCGATATTTTCCGGCAAATAATTGATAATCAAACCAAACGGCTTGTTTTCATTAAGACGTAATCTTTTCAGACGATAAATCGGCGTTCCCGTCTTTATTTCAAGATGTTCGGCTTCGTGCGCGTCGGCTTCAACGCGGTTCATTTCCAACACTTTAACGGGCGTGTCCATTCCCATTTCAATCAGTTCATCGAGCGAGCCGGTCAGATGAATCGTTCCCGTAAAGCGTTTTTTACGAGATTTTCGCGCCGCAATAATCGTGCCGCGCCCTTGTTTTCGCTCAATTAAACCGTCTTCGGAAAGTGCGTGCAAAGCCTGTCGGACAGTTATGCGCGACACGCCGTATTCGATAATCAACTCGCTTTCCGTCGGCAATTTATCGCCCGCTTCAAATGTGCCGGAAGTGATTTTTTCGCGCAGAACATTTTCCAACTGGTAATAAAGCGGAATCCGCGAACTCGCAAATGTAATTTTCTGTTTAGCCATAGCTTTTTATAGTCCCAAGTCCCAAGTCCCAAGTCCCAAGTCAAGTCCGTCTTGGAACTTGAGACTTTGGGCTTGAAATCTATTTTAATCGTGAGAATGTTCAATTTCCAACTCGTGCATTTTATCGTGAATGTGAACGCGGTCATTTTCCGAATCTGCCGTGTAATGTTCGCCGAATTCAAAATCGAAATGATTATGATCGTGCGAGTGCATCCATTTGTTGAGTTCCGGCTTTTGACGAATCAAACGCGCCGCCGCTCGATCAGCGTTTTCATCAGGATTTGAATAAGCGTTGTGATGAAAATGGTTATGCAATTCGCCATCGGTGCGCCCGAAACCTAAAATGCCGTGTTCGCTGTAAAATGCGCCGTGATTGACATACGCCGGTCGCCAAAAATATCCGCCCGTCGGCAGGTCGCCAAACTGCATCATCCACGAAGTTCCCCAAACGTGATAGGCTTCTTCCGCGCAATCGTGATACGAAATATTGTCCTGTTGAAAGCCCGGTGTCATTGAATAAAGAAACGTCATCGCGTGGGTTTTTTCGTCAAAATGCAGCAATTTCAGCAAACAACCCGACGCGGTTTGCGGAAAAAGCGTCGGCACTTGCCACGGCATTTCGGCGTAAGTTCCCATCTGAATCAATCCGCTTCGTTCCGCGCCGTCAACGTCTTGGTCGGATTCTTCAAAATGCGGTTCGGTATCGTTATACATCACCAGCGCAAAACAACCTTTTTCGGTCGAAAACGCCGGCAGAGAAACGCCTCGCGGCACGAAAAAATATCCGCCTTTTTTCCAAATCGCGTCGCCGACTTTCATTTCGCCGTCCATGATAAAAATCTCAAGCTCCGAATAAGAAACCGACGGCGGTTGTTTATATCCAGCGTCCCATTGCACACTCATCGTGCAAGCTCCCGAATCTTCATCAATCGAAAGCATTTTGTAATTATAGCCGTTCGGAATTCCTTTCAATTCCAATCGCTTAAATGAAACATCTCTGTCAACAAATGGTTCAATGTGTTTTCGCATAAATTCTCCCGTTCAGAGTCCAAACTTTAGTTTGCCAACCACCAGCGAAGCGAAGTGGTTTTAGTTTTGTTAAAAAATTAAGTTCTTCCCGCTTTGCTTCGCTCGCTGGCGGTGGCACGCTGAAGCGTGGACTCTAAACTAAAATACAACTTTAAATTCTCTGTCAGGTTTTGAAAAAAGTTCTTCTTTTTTGATAATTTTCTTGTTGTCGGCGTGCCAATAAAAGCCCGTTGTCGTGATTCGATGATAAAACTCTTGAATCCAAACTTCGCGCTGTTCGGCAATTTCGATGTTCATTGCTTGGGCAATTTGCTCGTATCGCGCCTTTTGCTCCTCAATCTCTTGAGCAATCCATTGTTCGACTTCTTCGCTTCTTTGCGGTTTATTTTTTAGTATTTTTTTACTCATATTTTCACATTTTGATAAATGACTTAATTCATTTTCTCCTCAGAAATGTCAACTTTTCTATTTCTGAAATCTTCAGGAATTTCTAATTCTCCCCAAGAATGACATTCGATTATTAGCCGTCTATTTTCTATAAAAATCACAAATCCGCACTCAATTCCATCCGAATTTCCCATTAAAAGCGGATTTGAATAAACTACTCTTTTTTCCGACAATTTAGGATGACCTATCTCAAAAAAATAACCACTACCCGTATATTCATAGCTAATAAATTTCGCCGACTTTATAATTTCATCAATTTCATTTTTTGATAAAGCATTTCCCAAAAGTAATTCCAATACTTCTTTTTCAAAATCTCTAAATAATTCCATTTTGAAGAGCCAAACCTTTTATTTGATAAATTTCTAAACCCAATCTTCCAATCCATAAACTCTGGCGGCATTTTCAACTAATAATTTGCGTTTCGGGATTTCGCGTAGTTCCAATTTATCCAATTCATCAATCGCTCGTTTGAAACCGATAACGGGATAATCTGTCCCAAACATCACCTTGTCCTGCCCGCGAGAATTGATAAATTTCACTAAAGAAGCGTCCCAATATTTCGGCAAATGCGCGTCTGTGCCGATAAAAACATTCGGGTGTTTCCAAGCCATCGAAATCATCTGCTCCGTCCACGGATGACCGATGTGAATGCCGATAATTTTCAATTCAGGAAAATCAATCGCCACGCGGTCTAAAGTTATCGGCTCGGCAACCGTCCGCAAAAACCACTGCGCCGAATGCCCAACCTGAATCTGCACCGGAACGCCTAATTCCGCGCATTTCGCATAAAACGGATAATACATCCGGTCATCCGGCGGCGCACCAAACCAATGCGGATAAATATGCGCTCCGACAAATCCGAAATCACGCACGGCACGGTTTAATTTATCAATCCAAGTCATAATCCGCGATGGATTTAACCCGATAATTCCCTTAAATCTATCAGGATGCGCCGCGCAAACTTCGGCAATCTTTTCAAACGGCTTTTCAAAAAACAATTCCGACCCAACCGCCGCGCCCGTCGTTGCCACGAGCAAACCTTTATCAATTTTCCCAGCGTCCATCAAAGCCAATTCTTCCTCAACAGTTACGCCCCGTTTCGTCATCTCCAAAATCCCGACCAAATCCCAAAATTGGTCGAGCTGCGCCGGATAATTTTCGGTAATTTCCTTCGTCCAAAGATTGACGACTATATCAATTGCTCGTGTCATTTAATAAAAATAAATTCCTTAATTTGCGCTGAAAGCGCATCAAGAAAGTAGCCAGTTGTGAAGGGCGTTTCGCCCGAAACATCTGGAAAAAGCGCGAAAAAAAATTTAGCTCTGAAAGAGCGACAGAAATCTTTTTCACCACAAATATTTCTCGTCATATTCAACGCCGCTTGCTTCCAACAATTCCAAATATTCTTCCTCAAAAGTTTTAGTCCGATGATGTTCGGCTTGATTCAAAATATACTTTTTCACGCCGTTAATGCTGTTCGGACTCACCGAAAACGCTCCGTAACCCGTTTGCCATTGGAAATTCTTCGTTAATTCTTTATGAACCCAACCCGAAGAATCAGCCTTCAATTCGCGCAAAAAATAATCAAGCCGATGTTTCGATTTCAAACTCACGAGCAAATGAACGTGGTCTGATATTCCGCCAATCGCCAACGGCACGGCTTCTAAACCTTTGACGATTCCGCCCAAATAAGCGTGAAATCTTTCCTGCCATTCGATTTTTATCAAAGGCAAGCGGTCTTTGGTTGAAAAGACGAGATGAACATTTAGGCAAATATGGCTTGATGGCATTTTTCTTTCGCGTTTCCAACGCTTGTTGAATTTTGTTGCAATTTTCCAGATGTTCCGTGCTTTCGCACTCCACAACTGGCTACTTTCTTTCGGTCGCTCCGCGACTAAAACTAATTGCAATTATTCTTGCAAGTTTTCAAACAAATCAAGGTCTTTTCGGATGACAACTCCTTTTGCATTGTCTTTTTGAAAATGTAAATTTTTGAAATTCAATTAAAATAGTTGTTCCAGATGAAAACAAAATCTCGTGTCTAAAATAATCATTCTCAATTGCAGATACTTCGTCATAGCCCCAATCATTCAATGAATATCCTCCAAACAAAGGCGTTTCTGTCGGAAAATCAAATATCACTCTTTGAACTTGTTCATATTTTAATGAATAAATTTCTTCAAAATATGCTTCTAAAACTTCTATCTGAACTTTTGTTTCGCTAAATTCATCAAGGCTAAAAGTCTCTTCTTTTTCATAATCCAAATCAATGCCTTCACCAACACTAAAAGTGATAACTCGCCCGTCGTGTAATCCATTCTTAAAGAAATTGAAATTTTCTTCTCCCAACCTTGCTCGAAGTTTTTCCAATTGTTGTTCATACTCTTTAAATCTGCGTTTGGTTTCTTCGTGCGCCCATTGCCGAATTTTCTCGTCTTTGCTGTTCCAGCCAGCCCATAATTCTCTTGTGATATATTTCATCCAAACCTTTCACGCAAATCTTTTTTCAATATCTTTCCCGTCAAATTTCGCGGTAATTTATCAATAAATTCAACCGACTTCGGCTTTTTGAAACCTGCTAATTTGCCTTCGCAAAAATCTATCAAATTTTTTTCCGAAACATTCGCACCTTCTTTCAAAACGACAATCGCTTTAACTTCTTCGCCCCATTTTTCGCTCTCGACACCGATGACGGCGACTTCGTAAATCGCGGAATGTTCCTGCAAAACTCTTTCGACTTCCGACGGATAGACATTCAACGCGCCCGACACAATCATATCGTTTTTGCGGTCAACCAAATACAAATAACCGTCCAAATCCAGCCGCGCCATATCGCCCGTGCGAAGCCAACCGTTTTTTAAAGTCTTGGCAGTTGCCGCGTCATTATTCCAATAACCAAGCATATTCGCTTCGGTGCGAATCGCAATTTCGCCCGTTTCATTTGCGGGCAAAAAATTCCAATCTTCGTCAACAATCCGCACATCAACATTCGTCTGCGCTCTGCCGCACGATTGCAAAAGATGTTTCCGTGCCGGATTTTCCAACGCTTCGCGGTGTTCCGATGGCTCTAAAACCGTTCCCGCGCAACCTGTTTCGGTGGTCGCAAAAGTCTGTCGAAAACCGCACTTTGGAAATCGCAACATCGCCTCACGCAAAACATTTTCGGGAATCGGTGAACCGCCGTAAAGCAAAACTTCTAAAGAACTTAAATCGTATTTTTTAGAAACTTCCGAAGCCAACAACATCTGAATCGTGGTCGGCACAAGATTTGTAAAAGTAATTTTATCGCGCTCAATCGTCGCGCAAGCGGTTTCCGTTTCATAATTTATCAACGAAATTTGCGATGCGACATAAACCGCGCAAAATACGCCCGCAATTCCCGCCGCCGAATAAAGCGGACTCGGAAGCATAACTCTGTGCGTCTGCCGCGAAGCAATCGCGTGAACGTGAACCAACATTCCAACCAAAAGAGAGCCGTGCGAATAAACCGCGCCTTTCGGAAATCCGGTTGTTCCCGATGTGTATAAAAGCATTGCCGCATCTTCATATTTCAGATTACAAATTTCAGATTTCAGATTCGCTTCGCGTTCCAATTTGAAATTTGAAATTTGAAATTTGAAATTTTCAATCAAATTTTCAAAGAACTCGGAATTGATAACTTGTTCTAAAAAATCAATTTTTTCTTTAACTTCAAGTGCATTTTGCTCGGTTGAAGCGTCGCAAATAATCGCTTTTGCGCCCGAATTTTCGACAATAAATTTAACTTCGTTTGCCGTCAGACGATAATTTATCGTTACCGAAATCAATCCGACTTGTGCCAAACCGAACAACGCTTCAACCCATTGATTCGAGTTTTTCGCATAAATTGCCACACGGTCGCCGCGTTTCAGACCCAATTCAAAAAGCGAGTTCGCAAAAGCCTTTGCCCTCGCATCCAATTCCTTCCAAGTAAATTTTTTGTCGCCGAAAATCAACCCGACATCGTTGGGAAAATTTCTCGCGTTTCGCGCTAACAAATCGCCTGCTGAATTTAATCCGCCAAAAATCATCGCCGAGTTTGAAAACATCAAAATCGTAACATAATGATTTGATATAAGTCTAGGACAAATTTTCACTTTATTCTTTGACAAATTTACGTTTCTGTCAAATAATAAATGAAAAATATATTTGTTATAAATCTATAACTAATTTAACTGAACCAAAGGAAAAACTATGAGCTATCGTCTTGGAATTGATGTCGGCGGAACATTTACCGACCTTTTGCTTTTTAACGAAGAAACGGGCGCAATGACGCTCGAAAAAACGCCTTCGACTCCGGCTGACCAATCAATCGGAATCTTGAGCGGCATTCACAAAATCGTGGATGCGGCGGGACTTGCGCCCGAAGATTTAGATTTAATTTTGCACGGAACGACGGTTGCGACCAACGCCGTTTTGGAAGGAAAAGGCGCACTCGTCGGGCTGATTACGACGCGCGGATTTGAACAAATCTTGCACGTTGCGCGTTCGCAAACGCCGGGACCGCTTGCCGGTTGGATAATTATGCAAAAGCCCGACCCGCTTGCGCCGCTTTATTTGACGCGCGGCGTTTCGTGTCGGATGACGGCAAAAGGTGCGGAATCTTCGCCGATTGACGAAATGGAAGTTCGTCAATTTATCAAAGATTTGCACGATGCAGGCATCGAAGCCTTGACGATTTCGTTGATAAATTCGTTCGCCGGAAACACGCACGAACGGCGCATCCGCGACATCGCCGCCGAAATGTATCCCGAACTTCCGGTAACAATTTCGACCGATATTTTGCCCGAATTCCGCGAATATGAACGCTGTCTGACGACGGTGATGAACAGTTATGTGCGCCCGAAAATGGCGAATTATCTCAAAGGAATTCAAGAGAAATTAGCCGAAGCAAATCTTAATCCGACGGTCAACATCGTCCGTTCAGACGGCGGCGTTATGTCAATCGAAGCGGCGAAACAATCGCCCGTCAAAACACTTCTTTCAGGTCCGAGCGGCGGCGCAGTCGCGGCGGCTTACGTTGGCGAACTTGCGGGATTTGACAAAGTTTTGGGCTTCGATATGGGCGGAACTTCGACCGACGTTTGCGTTACGATGGGCGGCGAACCGAATCTCGTGCGCGAAACTCGCGTCGGCTATTATCCGGTCAAAGCATCAAGCGTTGATGTGCGAACCGTCGGCGCGGGCGGCGGCTCAATCGCGCACGTTCCGATGACCGGCGCATTACGAGTCGGACCGCAATCTGCCGGAGCAGATCCCGGACCGGCGGCTTACGGCAAAGGTGGCGAAGAACCAACCGTTACGGACGCAAACGTAGTTTTAGGACATCTTCCGCCAAGACTTTTAGGCGGCGAAATGTCGCTCGATGTCGAGAAAGCGCGTGAAGCCGTCAAAAAAATCGCCGACACTTTGGGCTTAACCATCGAACAAGCCGCGCAGGGAATTATTGATATTGTCAACGAAAATATGTTCGGCGCACTGCGTTTGGTTTCGGTGCAAAGAGGTTTAGACCCGCGTGATTTCGCGCTCGTCGCATTTGGCGGCGCAGGACCGCTTCACGGCAATTATTTGTCGAAACTTTCGGGCGCGTTTCCGTGCATTTCGCCGCCAACTCCGGGCGTTTTGTCCGCACTCGGTTTTCTGCATTCCGACATCAAAAACGAATTTTCGCAAACGATGATTCGTGAATTAAACAAGATTGATTTAGCCGAATTCGGCGAAATTTTCGCAAAATTAGGCGGCGAATCCACCGACTGGCTCGATGGCGAAAGCATTGCCAAAGACCGTCAAAAATTGGTTTATCAAGTTGACGTGCGTTATTACCGACAAGGTTTTGAATTTCCCATTTCCGTCCAACCCGACCAACTTTCAACCGAAGCAGGCAAACAGCAATTTATCGCCGATTTCAAAGAAATTCACGAAAAAAATTACGGCTTCAACATTGAATCGGCAATCGAAATCGTCAACCTGCGCTGCATCGGCATCGGTCAAGTCCGCAAAGTCGAACTGCCGAAATTTGAATCGGGCGATGAAAATGCAACTTCGGCAATCGTCGAAATGTATCAGGCTTG
Organism: Acidobacteriota bacterium; assembly: GCA_031409875.1. Lineage (GTDB taxonomy): Bacteria > Acidobacteriota > Blastocatellia > Pyrinomonadales > Pyrinomonadaceae > CALMEH01. The sequence goes on from JANNYB010000045.1 coordinate 40,808, forward strand.
GTTTGACGGAAAGCAACTCGACACAAACATTTACGACCGCAAACAACTAAAACCGAATCATCGAATTGCAGGTCCGGCAATCATCACGCAAAAAGATTCGACAACCGTAATTTTGCCCGCGCATCACGGCAAAGTTGATGAATATTTGAACATTTTGATTTATCCTAATGACTGAAATTTAACGCAGCGAGCGCGGAGAACGCCTTGTTTTTTAGAAATTTCTCGGCGTTCCCCGCGCTCTCTGCGTTAAAATATTCTTATGGAAAGTTATCGAGCTATCGCTTTGCAGGTCAAAACCTTTGCCGTCAATCGCGCCAAATCTAAGCACGAAGCGCACGAAATTATCAAACAGACGATTGCGCGGCTAGACAGGCAAATCTTTGGAAGCATTGCGTTTGTCGGTTTTGATACGAAGCTGATTGTTCTGCCCGAATATTTTTTGACGGGATTTCCGATGGGCGAATCAATCGAAGAATGGCGCGAAAAGGCTTGTTTGGAAATTGACGGTGAGATTTACGAACTTCTTGGGAAAATCGCTCAGGAACGCAAAATTTTTCTTTCCGGAAACGCTTACGAATTAGACAAAAACTTTCCCGAACTTTATTTTCAAACGTCTTTTATTATCGCGCCAAACGGCGAAGTCGTTTTGCGTTATCGGCGTTTGAATTCGATGTTTGCGCCAACGCCGCACGATGTTTGGGACAAATATCTCGACATTTACGGACTCGAAGGCGTTTTTCCCGTCGCCAAAACTGAAATCGGAAATCTTGCTTGCATCGCTTCGGAAGAAATTCTTTATCCCGAAATCGCGCGGTGTTTGGCAATGCGCGGCGCGGAAGTTTTCTGTCATTCGTCGTCGGAAGTTTTCGGAATGCAAAACACGCCGAAAACGGTCGCCAAACTCGCCCGCGCTTATGAAAATATGGCTTACGTCGTTTCGGCAAATTCGGGCGGACTTGCCGACATTGCAATTCCCGAAAATTCAACCGACGGCGGCTCAAAGATTGTTGATTACAAAGGTTTGATAATCGCCGAAACCGCGCAAGGCGAATCAATCAACGCGTTTGCCGAAATAGATTTAGCCGCACTTCGCCGAAATCGCAAACGCGCCGGAATGGCAAATATTCTCTCGCGCCAACGCTTTGAACTTTACGCCGAATCTTACGCCAAACATTCGTTTTATCCGCCAAATACTTTGCTCGATAAAAAAGCGGAGCGGGCGCATTTTGTCGAAACGCAGAAAGCCGTGATTGAAAAATTAGAGAAAGAAGGAAAGATTTAAAAGTTCGGAATCCACGCTTCAGCGTGTGGTTTCCGCCAGCGAAGCGCGGCGGAAACGCAAACTAAAGTTTGAACTCCAAACTTTTATTTTATCGTAAAAATCTCATCGGCAATCGGCTCGTTGACCTTGAAATCCGACCAAAAAACTTCCGTCGTTTTTACGCCGTCGTTAAAAATTCGCAAACTTCGCGGTTGGATGAAATTGACATTTTTGACGCGCACGAAATCATCGTAAAATCTTTGATGAAAACCGATTGGCGTTTTGAAAAAAGCGGCGCGGATGTAGAAAGTTTTTCGGTCAATGCCGAAAATCGTTTCGGTTTTTTTCGGGTCAATTATTTTGATGAAATAACACAAATTTCCGTCAACTTTGTCGTCGGGCAAGCGGACAATTTGAAAATCTTTGTTCTCGACAAAGCGGAAAATCGAAAATCCGAAATTATTGCCCCAACGCAATAATTCTTCCTGCGTTTTGGCTTCGTCGCTCAAGTTTTGAAAGGTATTTTTGCCGTCAAAAGCAATTTGGAAAAACAACTTATCACCTTCAAAGGCATCAAATCGAACCTTGCCATTGGCGTTTCTCGCGCCGTCGTTTTCATCGGGAAAGACGCGCCACATTTTGTAATTGTTCAGTTTTTTCGGCGTTCCAAACCAATAAATCGTTGCCGTTCCCGCAAGTTGCAAAGTTTTCGGTCTGCGCCAAGTTTCGCCGCCCGATGCCGCGATTGTTTTCTTCGCAATTTCGAGCGGCGTTAATTCCTGCGCCTGCGCCGAAAAAGCGAAAGCCAAATAAATTAGAATCAAGTAGAATCTCATTGAAAATATTTTTCGCCCGCGAATTATTTATTTTGATTTATTCGCGTAGATTCGCGTAAATTCGCAGGCAAAATTCTTATGCAACTTTTCGTTCGTCAATAACGGTTAATTTCGCAAATTCGCCGTTCTCGAAATGTTGCCACGTTCGGCAACGGTGCGTGTCCGATTCGAGCGTGATGATTTCGACAAATTTATTGTTCGGCTGGTCTTTATAAACCCAAGTCAAAAAAATGCAATCATCATCAACTTCAGTTGATTCGCCTTTCAGACGCGGATTGTCGAATTTTAGCCAACCGTCTTTCAGTTCGCCCGGAAACTCTTTGGTTTCAACCTTTCCATCGTCCCAAGTATAGACATTTTGCTGATAATATTCGTCAACGCCGTTCGTGCGGCAGGTCAGACGGCTTTTGTGATGATCCAAAATCTCGCCCGTTTTCGCATCAATCAAAGTATAAGTTCCTTCCCAAATTCCGTTGTGCCGCAAAAAGACCGGAAATTCGACCGCTGTTTTTGCTTCGCTCATAATTTCACCTCAATTTGTTATAGATTTATGACAAATTTTGAAAAATCATATCGCATTTTGACAAAAAAAGGAAGAACAAATCGCTGATTCATTCTTCCTTTCGGATAAATTTATTGGTAGTGTTTCAAAATTTACGCTTAAAAAAAAATACTTTCGGAATATGTGATAAGTGAAAGGTGATAAATGAGAGGTAAAAACTCGCGCTCCGAGCTATCACTTTGCACTCTCCTATAAAAACCAACATTATTTATCTACTTTTCGCCACATTCCTTTATAGACGTAAGCACCTGCGCCGGGGGACATTATCATTGTTCCGGCAAATATCGTAACGGCGGAACAAAGCACGGCTTCGCTATGCACTTCGCCCAAAGTAACGATTGACAAGCCGAGACCTTTACCGCCATCTTCGATTCTGGAGGCACTAATCGTAATCAGATGTCCGGCACCAACCAAATCATTATAATTGAGCTTTCCCCAACCGGACGGACCTTTGTAGAGCGGTCCGCCCCAAGTGTCATAACTTTCGTCGGAATAAGAAAACCCAGCCGGTAATCCGATTGATACGCCGACTCCCAAACCGCCAAATTCAAACCATTGCTCAGTGCTGTCTGAACTATCTTTAATCCGTATGCCGCCAACTGCTCCGGCAATCGGTCCGCCGCTGACTTCCGCACCTCGACTGCAATCGAGATACAGCGTGCTTTTTTGGCTTTTCGCCAATACTAACATTGCCAATATAATCTGTAACATCTTTTTTTTCTCCTAAAATTATTAATTCTGCTCTTTTTGAAAATCTAAAAACCGCCTGCAACTGTCGGAACACTTGCCGGACGCGGCGTAACGACTTGAGTTTCATTGACGACATCAATCGAAGGCGGCGGAACGCTTGCCGAATTTTGCATCGGAATCAAAAAAGGCGTTGCCTTCCAGCCTTCGGGATTGTAATGTGCCGCGCTCGAATTCAAAAAACTCAAGGTATAAATCGTTTTGGAAATTGAGCCGTAAAGACTTTGGTTGCGGATGCGGTCAACCCGTCCATCAACCAGAATCTCGCCCGGATGCTCGTAACTGCAATCGAGTTGAAATTTCAAAATCCAATTTCGCGTAACGGGTCCGCAAACGCCGTCAACCGTCATATTTCCCTGCGGACGAAAATCTATCGAAACCGCTTCGTAATAAATCTTCAAAAGATACTGCACCAATTTCACATCGTCGCTCAAATTCGGACAATTTTTCCCGACGGCGTGAACCACGTTATAAAAAACCGAAGTCTCCGCTTCGGGCGATGAATCTATAAATCCCATAATTTTTCTCCTTTCTGCCTGTCGCTTTATTTTTTAATTGCTCTTGTCGGAAACTTCATTTCCCAAGAGATGTCTTCATTCGTCGTAGAATTTCTGCCGAAACCTCTGATAATTTCCAGCGGCAACAATTTTTCCGCAAAATTTATGGGAACTATGCTCAAAACCAAAAGTTGATTTGCGTGTTGCCTGAAAAGAGGATCGTGAACATTGTTTGTGCGGGCAAGAAGTATCCCGTCGCGCCAATAACCCCACCAGCCCGATTTCGGTCCGAATTCATAACGTCCCGCAACCTTCTGCCACCAAAAATGGCTTCCGAGTGGACTGCCGTCCGACACATAACCAATCATCACCGTGCAGGAAAGATTAGTGTTAACCGTCGTAACTGTTGTTTCAATTTGCCACACTTTCATAATTTTTTTCTCCTATTTTTCAAAATTTGCCGCCGAATTTGCACAAATCAAAAGCCTTCCGTCCGTTGTTTCAGTTGGATCTCGAATCCGGGGAAAATCATTAAATTTTTAATCCTTCTTTTTCCATAATTCGACACCTGAAATTACGCTAACGTGAATCTCGTCAAGTTCAGTCCATTGGGCGACATAATTTTGGTTTTTTTGATGAACAAAATATGCTCCTTTGGTGTAGTGACCGATTCCTTGCTTTTTTTCGCCAATCCGAAAAGTAGGAAACCATCTATCCTTATTATTATCTTTCGACAGGAAAAACTTCGGACTAAAATCATTCGTCCGATTATTGATCAGCAGTCCTTTGAATGCCGCTTTTTCCGTGCCTTTAAAGTTATCTCCGGCAGTTGATTCGAGATAGAAGAAAAGCGTCTTCGGGTCAATTAAATAAGGATTGTCTTTCTTCAAATGTTGCTGTTCGGTTGATTCGACAAATGTTCCGTAGCCGAGCGAGTGATTGGCATCTGACGCTTTAACAGCGGTGCATTTTTGATTTACGATAACTTGTTTGAGCAGCGCAGAATATACAAAATCCACTTTGACAATCATAAATTCGCCCTTGCCCAAAGGATTCAAAACGGGATAAGACACATAAATCCTGCTTAAACCTGTTTCACCGTCAAATTTCGACATTCCATTGGCTATCGAAAAAGTCGGATTTTCGTTGAATTGATGTATTTCGGTGTCTATCTGAGATTTGTCAGGATAATTCGGATAGTCTTTTTTACAACTTATATTTATGGAATCCAAACTGCTCAAATCGAAATCTCTTTCTTGCTTCGTATAATGCAAAACGGGCTTGCCGCCGGAAGCCGAGAACATAAAAAATCTTCCGTCCGGGTTTGTCGTCATCACGATATTTCTTTTGTCGGTAAATCCGTTTTTCAAAAGATTCCAAGTTTTGCCTTTGTCGGATGACATAAAAACTCCGTATTTATCAAATCCCGGGACTTTAACTTTGAAGCTGTTTTCATAACCGCTGGAAGCAATTTGAGTTGTCAGATATATTTTTTCCGTCCATTTATCGTAATAAACTTCTTGTCTGTCAAATCCGTTGGAATGATATAAAGTTTCGCCATTGGGACCTAAATCCGTAACCTTATTATCATCTTTATCCTGGTCTGAAAGTTTTGGAATGCCGAAACCCATCTTTGCCGGATCAATATTACCGAGATTAGCCCAAGTAACTCCGCAATCGTTTGATTTGTAGATAAATATTGCATCTCTCGCGCCCTTTCGATAATCGGTAGTTGAATCGGAAGTCCAATCCCACCAAAACGGTTTTGGAGTTATCGGCGACCACAGAAAACCCAATTTAATCGCCAAGAGACTGCCGTCGTTAAACTTCACGATTTGATTATCGGTCGCAAGTTCTTCACTTTTCGAATCTATATCGAGCGTTACATTCGTTCCGATGATTGTATTTAATTTGTTTTGGCTATTGAAAAGGTCTGAAATAATCATCCGGCGATCTTCGCGCTTCTGTCCGGTCATAACTATTATCTTCCCGTTTTTGCAATTAGGATTTTCACCCGGAGCAATGACAGCCACGGTATTTTCATAGTAACGCTTTGAGTTGATTTTGAACTCTTTGACCGACCAAGGAGAATCCGCATTTCCCCATTGAAACAAATCATCATTAGAAGTTTGCGAAAAAGTAACATTTGTCAATACCAAAGTCAGAAGCACCGGAACTAAATTTTTGATTGTTTTTAGATTTATAAAAGATGAACCTATTATTTGCCAAGCGATTTTTTTTAACATACTTTCTCCTTATTAATTTCATTTCCCGAACAATTCACCGCCGAAGCCACGCAAATCAAAAGTCTTCCGTCTGTTGTTTCAAACGAATGAATTTGCCGCGTTTCCGCCAAATAGAAAATCATTTTTTCCGAAACCATCTGCCACGCTGCAAGTTGGGCAAGCGGCAAATGTTTGGTTTCCGTCTGACATTCTTCGCAAAAAAACTGCGTGTTGCGGCTCATTCGCAGAATCGTCAATTCGTGCGTTTCAAGCCTGATTTTGGTGCGCCGGATTATTTTCATATATTTATAATCGATTGGAGCGCAAGCGTCCCCGCTTGCAATGAGCGTTTGCTTCAAACGCGAAAAAGCCTTTGTTTGCGCTCAACTTGATTTCTTTGCAGACGTTTGTTCGCGCTCTCGCGCTCATTGCAAGCGGGACGCTTGCGCTCCAGTCGGTTTTAACCTTTTTCATAAAAAATCTTTTCGTTTCCCGTCTAATTTGCTAAAATTCTTAATAATATTCACCCACAGTTTTATCTGCGATAGAACGAGATTGGCAAAAGTGCCGATAAATTGTCCTAAATTTGCTGATAAATTTTTATAAATTTTTATAAATTGACGATGAAAGAACTGCCGAACAACATAATTTCCTTTGCCGAATTTGAACTCGACGCGGTGCAGAGGCGTTTGCGGCGCAATGGCGAAACGGTTGCGATTCACGCGAAAGCCTTTGATTTATTGGATTTTTTGGCGCGAAACAATGGTCGGATCGTTACGAAAGACGAAATTCTCGACACGGTTTGGGACGGGCAGTTTGTCGAAGAATCAAACTTAGTCGTGCAGATTTCCGCATTAAGAAAAGCCTTGGGCGAACCGAAAAATGCGCCGCGTTTTCTCGTAACCGTGCCGGGCAAAGGCTATAAATTTGCCGCCGACACGAGCGAAAATCTCTTAACAATCGAAAAACATTCGTTTTCCGAACTGACCATCGAAGAGGAAATAATTCCACAAAGATTAAATCTGCGCGAAAAAGCGAATCGAAAATGGTTGAGCATTGCCGCCGTTGCGGTTTTGGCGATTTTGACCGTTGGCGCAATCGGTTATTTTAGTTTTCGGAAATCGAATGAAAATTTCGTGTCTGCTTGGACAAATCCGGCGCGGCGCGTTTCGCCGAGACAACTGACGGCGAACGGAAAAATAAACGTGGCGGCAATTTCGCCCGACGGAACGCTTTACGCCTATACAACCGAAGGAAGCGAATTGTCCGGTTTGTGGGTGGCAGGCATCACGGGAGCGCAAACTATCGAGGTCATTGCGCCGTCCGCCATCGCGTTTTCCGGTTTGACCTTCGCGCCCGATGGATTGCACATTTATTACACTGCCCGCGATGAAAAAAATCCGACGGTTTCGCTTTTTCGCGTCCCGACTTTCGGCGGTTTGCCCGAAAAAGTTTTGTCAAACGTCTGTTGTGCCGTAACTTTTTCGCCCGATGGCAAACAATTCGCGTTTAGGCGCGGCGATTCGAGCCGAAAATTGACGGCAATCGTCGTCGCCAATGCTCAGGGCAACGCGGACGAAAAAGAAATTGCCACACGCCCGAAAGAATTTGGTTTTAACGACAACGGCGCGTCTTGGTCGCCGGACGGGAAGAAAATCGCCATCGGCGCAAAGGACGAAAAGACGGGCGAAAACGGCGTTTTTTTGGTTGATGTAAATTCGGGAACGGCGGAAAAATTCGGCGAAAAAACGTGGAATTATGTGCGCCGCGTTGAATGGATGCCGGACGGAAGCGGCTTATTTGTTAATGTTATCGAAAAAGAATCTTGGCAGGAACGCCAAATCTGGCTACTCGAATATCCAAACGGTGCGGCGCATCGAATCACCAACGACCTCAACCGCTACGGCAGAGAAACCGTTAGCGTTTCGGCGGACGGCACGAAACTTCTCGGCGTAAACGCACAGACGATTTCCAATATCTTTGTCGGCGCGGCGGACGACACGGCAAATTTAAAAAACATCACCAACAATTCGGTTGGCAAAAACGATGGTTTTTTTAATAGTTTGGCTTGGACGAATGATAACCGGCTTGTTTTTATGCGCTTTTTTGATAAAAGCAACTCGCTTTGGATTATGAACACCGACGGAACAAATGCGAAACAATTAACGCCGGGCGGAAGTTTAGACCGCAAACCCGCGGTTACAAAAGATGGTCGTTACATTGTTTTCAGTTCGGTGCGCGGCGGGAAACAAAACATCTGGCGCATTAACTCTGACGGAAGCGATTTGAAGCAAATCACCTTTGACGGCGGCACATCGCAAAGCGTTACGCCCGACGGAAATTGGATTTTTTACCAAAAAGACAATTTTATTTGGAAAATCCCGATTGACGGCGGAACGCCTGTTCAGATGACAAATAAATCATCAAAAGCCGTTGAAATTTCGCCCGACGGCAAAATGTTCGCCTGTTTTTATCGCCCGATAAAAGAAGATAAATTAAAGTTAGCCGTTTTCCCGATTGACGGCGGCGAACCGCTTTATTTATTCGATTCGGCATTAGATTTGCCTTACGAAAAACTGCGCTGGTCGCCCGATAATCAATCGCTCGTCTATGCTTTTTATAATTCAACCGCTTGGAAACAAACGCTTTCCGGCGGCGCACCCGAAAAATTTCTCGAATTCCCCGGCGAAATCATCAACGCTTTTGCGTGGTCTTCCGACGGCAAACAATTCGCCGTCGCCCACGGACAAGAAATGCGCGATGTCGTTTTATTTACGGTTGAAAAATAGTTTTGAGTTCCAACTTCAGTTGGCTTTTCCGCCGCGCTTCGCTGGCGGTTTCCGTCTAAAGACTAATGGCATTAAGTTAAGGATTTGCCGAAATTGTCCAACAAACTTTAGTTTGTTGAAAGTGTTGATAATTAAGACCTTCGACAAACTGAAGTTCGTCGGACTTTTCTTAACTTAATGCCATTAGTCTTTAGACGGGACTCAAAACTTAGGTCAGCCAAGGGAAAATCTTGCCCGAATAATTAACGTAAATTCCTTTTAATTTAGTGTAATTTTCCAACGCTTCGAGTCCGAAATTTTGTCCTGTTCCTGATAAATTGCGAATTCCCGCCGGCATCATCGGTGTCATATATGACGGCATATTGACGAAAACCAGCCCCGAATCCATCGCGTTTGAAACGCGGTGCATACGATTCAAATCATTTGTCCAAAAATATGCACCGAGTCCGTAATCCGAATCATTTGCTAGATTTATCGCTTCTTCTTCGCTCGAAAAAGTTGTCAGACCGACAACCGGACCAAAAATTTCTTCGCGCCAAATCCGCATTTCAGGAGTCATTTTCGCAAAAACCGTCGGCGCAATAAAATAACCTTTATCGCCGATTCGATTTCCGCCCGCGACGATTTCCGCGCCTTCCGCTTTGCCGATTTCGATGTAACTCAAAACTCGCTCCATTTGCTTGCGCGAAATAATCGGACCGACATTTGAACTCGCGTCCATTGGATTTCCGACGCGAATTTTTTTCGCTTTTTCGACGACTTTTTCGGTAACTTCATCAGCAATTTTTTCATCAATCAAAACGCGGCTTGCGGCTAAACAAAATTGTCCGTTATTGCCCAAACTCGACTGTAAAATTCCGTTGACCGCCAAATCAATATCGGCATCAGCAAAGATAATATTCGCCGATTTTCCGCCCATTTCGAGCAACGCAGGTTTTGTCATTCCGCCACATTGTTCGCCCAAAAGTTTGCCGACCGCGCTCGAACCTGTAAAAGCAACTTTTTTGACTTTCGGATGATGAACAATCAGTTGCCCGGTCGTTCCATCGCCGTGAACAACGTTGACAACTCCTGTTGGCACACCGACTTCCGCAATCAATTCCGCCAACATCGTAACCGTCGCCGGAGTCTGTTCCGCCATTTTCATCACGACCGTATTTCCGCAAGCCAAAGCCGCCGAGAGCTTCAAAGTCGCCATCACCAGTGGAAAATTCCAAGGCGCAATCGCCCCAATCACGCCATAAGGTTCGCGTGTCGCATAACGATGCGTTCCATATTCATTATTCGGCACGGCAGTTCTGAGTTTGTCCGCCGCGCCCGCATAATATCTAAAAAAATCCGCGCAAAAAGGCACGTCAATATGCAAATTTGACTGCAAAGTTTTCCCCGAATCTTCGGTTTCAGCACGGGCAAATTCTTCGCGTTTTTCCAATAATTTATCGGCAACTTTATAAAGCAATTTCCCGCGCTCAAGCGGCGTGAAATTTTTCCAAATCTGAAACGCTTCATCCGCAGATTCAACCGCCGCGTCAACATCCGCGCTTTCGCCAAACGCGACTTCGGCAATTTGCTCTTCCGTCGCCGGATTTTCCGACGCGAAGGTTTTGCCCGATTTTGACGGAACACTTTCGCCGTTGATAATGTGATTGATTGAGCGCATTTGTATTAGATTTATAACAAATTATGAACTTAAAATCAAAGAAATTGCCCGCGAATCTACGCGAATTTACGCGAATTGTTTATTTTGATCTATTCGCGTAAATTCGCGTAGATTCGCGGGCTAATTTTTTTTCGCTTTTGCTTCTATTTGCTTGGCAAATTCAGCAGTTTCTTTCAATTTTTCCGAATCAATTCCTGTCCGAATATTCATCTTTTCCATCATCCAGACGACTTTTTCGGTGGCGACATTTCCGCTTGCGCCGGGCGAAAAAGGACAGCCGCCCAAGCCTCCGGCAGATGAATCAAAAATGTTCCAACCTGCCGTCATTGCCGCGTAAATATTGGCTAAAGCCGTAAAATTCGTGTCGTGAAAATGTCCGGCAAATTGCTGATTCAGAAAGAGTTTTCTAGCTTGATTACACAATTCAAAAACATCATTCGGCGTAGCTCGCCCGACCGTATCGTTAAAAGCGATTTCGTCCGCGCCGGCTTCTGACAATTCTTTCGTAATCTCTAAAATTCGCTCTTTCGGAACTTCGCCTTCATACGGGCAAACCCAAGTTACAGCAATCGAAGCGCGAACTTTTACGCCCGCTTCGTGCGCGTCCGCAATGCAATTTTTCGTCATCTGCAAACCATCGGCAATCGTCGTGTTGGCGTTTTTCAAACTCATCGTTTCCGTCGCCGCCATCACATAGCAAATCCAATCAACATCTGCCTCAATCGCCCGTTTGTAACCTCGTTCATTCAACGCCAACCCGACTTCATCAATATTCGGGTCATCGCCAATCGCCGCCAAAATCTCGCCCGCGTCAGCCATCTGCGGAACGTGGCGGGGCGATACAAACGAAACTGCTTCGATGCGCCGAAAACCTGCATCTTTGGCTAATTCGATGAGCTTGATTTTATCTTCGGTCGGCACGAAATTCGGCAACATTTGAAGTCCGTCACGCGGGCTAACTTCAACTATTTCAACTTGTTTCGGTAGATTCATAATTTTTTTTCAACGCAGAGTTCGCAGAGAACGCAGAGAAAATCTTAAACAAAAACTCTGCGTTAAATGATTTCCTGTGCAATCAAATCTTCATACTCGCCCTGCGACATTTCCAAAAATCCGCGATAAATTTCTTCGTTATGTTCACCGAGTTTCGGACCGATCCAATCCGTGCCGCCCGGAGTTTCAGATAAAAACGGTAAGACGGCGGGAATTTTTACGGTGTCGCCGAGTTCGATTTCGACTGTTTCAAAAATTCCGCGAGCGATATATTGTTCGTCTTTGACAATGTCGGCGATTGAATAAACCGGACCTGTCGGAACTTCTGCCGCCAAGATTTCGGCATAAGCCTCGTCGTAAGTTTTTGTCAAAGTCCAATCGGTGATGGCTTGGTCAATTTCGGCTTCGTGTCCGACTCGTCCGGCGTTGTCTTGCATTTCGGAATGTTCGGCTAAATCGGCGCGTCCGATGGCGTTCATCAAGCGGCGATAAATCGAATCGCCGTTGCCGCCGATGATGATAAATTTGCCGTCGCGTGTCGGATAAGTCGAAGTCGGCACAATGCCTTCGAGCTTTGCACCTTGCCGTTCGCGGATGTGTCCGAGTTTGTCGTATTCCGCCAAAGTTGACTCCATCATATTGAAAATCGCTTCGTAAATCGCCACGTCCACAACTTGCCCTTCGCCACCGTTGACATCACGATGATAAACCGCCGTTAATGCGCCGAGCGCGGCGTGAAGTCCCGCCAAAGTATCGCCAATCGAAGTCCCCGTGCGAACCGGCGGACGGTCTGGATAACCGGAAGTGTAACGCATTCCGCCAACACCTTCCGCGACATTTGCATAACCCGGACGCGACGAATACGGTCCTGTCTGTCCCCAACCCGAAACGCGCACCATTATCAAACCTTTGTTCGATTCGCGTAAGTTTTCATAACTCATTCCCCATTTTTCCATCGTTCCGGGCTTGAAATTTTCGAGCAAAATATCAACCTTCGCCGCCAATTTCCGCGCGATTTCCTGTCCTTCGGGGCGCGTCATATCGAGCGTAATTGACTTTTTATTCCGCCCCATCGAAAGCCACCACAGCGAAGTTCCTTTGTGCAATTTTCGCCAAACGCGCAACGGATCGCCCGTTTTCGGCTTCTCGATTTTAATAACGTCCGCCCCAAATCCAGCTAACATCGAACCGCAAAACGGTCCCGCAAGAAGCTGTCCCATTTCCAATACTTTTAAGCCTTTAAGTGGTCTTTCTGTCATAAATTAGTTCAAAAAAATTCTTAGCTATAAAAAACAACCTTCCGTTGATCAAAATCACATAAAAACAAATCAATAATATCGTCCGCTAATCTCTCTAATTTCCTTTGAGAGTTTTGTAGTCGCGTAATTTCATCTCTTATCTGGCTTTCAGAAGTAATTTTTATACCTTCTAAACAGTTCTCCAATCTTTGGTGAAAACCTATCCACCTGTTCCAATGAACAGAAACTTTGTTCTTGTAGCCCGAAACATAAAAACGGTCTAAATTATTTAATTCAATGGCTTTTACAAACCTAGCCAAATGAAGTGCTGACCTTAGTTCACTTGTTTTTCTGACTTCTGATAATCCGTAATAAATCCAATGTAAATTATTCTGATTTATTTGTTGATTTTGAGTTTCGTCAATTTTCCAAAAATCTTCACTGTTTTTGTATAAAGCCTTGTATTGTATTCCAAACAATTTGCATTTGTTCTTATTAAAAAAGATGAAATCAGCAGGTAAAAGTTTCTCATCAATCTGGGTTAATGGAAAAGGAAATACTTCAAATCCTTCATCAAAAAAATATTGAACTATTTGGTGGCTAGTCCAATATTCACTTTGTCTTTCATAAACGTATGGTGTCATAAAATTTCTTTCGCAAAAACCAAATTTATAAATTCGTTTTTACCGTCGGAAAAATCGGTCGTGCCGATGATTTTCATCCCGATTTTTTCGTAAAACTTTTGTGCCGCAATGTTTTTGTCCCAAACGCCGAGCCAGAGCGTTTCGTAACCTTTTTCTTGTGCGATTTCAAAACAGCGATTCATCAAACTTTCGCCAATTCGTTTGCCTTTCATCTTTTCCAAAATATAAATTCGCTGGACTTCAATCGCATTTTTGCCGCGTAAACATTCGATTTTTTTGCCTTCGCGCAGTTTGACGTAGCCGATTGCTTTGCCGTCCGATTCGGCAATCAAAAACGTCGAATTTGCATCTTCAAATTCATTTGTAAGTGCTTCTAAACTAAAAAATTTCACACAATATTCGGCTAAATCTTTTGACGGATCAAGTTCAAAATATGCTTCGTAACAAGTTGTAATGCCCAAAGCCGAAATTATTTGGACATCGGAAATTGTTGCTTGGCGGATTTCTAAAGCCATTTTTATTCGGATTGCTCGATTTTTTTAACTAATTCCTTGGCTTCGGGAGTTTCAATTTTCCGTAATAACTGAAACATCTTGCCCGCATTAAGCAACAGACGATACATCTTTTCCGTGTCTTCGTTCGATAAAGCATGCGAAACCGGATAATATTCGTCCCAACCTAACATAAATTCGCCAACCGCACCGCTCACGCCCGATTCCGTTTCGACCAAAATTAAGCCAAATTCTTCCTCGTCTTTCTTCCAATCGGCAGATATTATTTCTTCAAAAGTTGTTTCTTTCATCGGCAAAATTTTATCAAAAAGGAATGTCCAATGTCAGCAAAGATTGATCGACTTCTTCTAAACTCACAACATCGGCATATTTCGCGTCCAAATCGTTCAAATTTGCTTCGTGAGCAGACGCGGAACGGTCGCCGACGCATTCGCGGACAACATTTGTCAGAAAACCGTTTTGACACGAATCAACCGCCGAAGCGCGAACGCAACCCGAAGTCGTGCAACCCGTAATTATAAGCGTATCAACCTTTTGCGCCGTCAAAGCCGAAGCTAAAGCCGTTCCAAAAAACGCCGAAGCATATTGTTTTGTCCAAACAACTTCGCCCGAAATCGGCGTTAATCTTTCATCAATCTCAACCCAATTTGAACCGATTTTCAGATGTGCAAGGCTCGGAACTTTCTTAACAAAAACGCCCGCCGAAACCATCGCTTCATCATAAGCCGTCGTCGTAAAATGAACGGGCAAATTTCGAGAACGAAATGAATCGAGCAGTTGTTTAGTTGCCGAAATTTCCTTGTCCAAATTTGAGCCAAGCGGACAATTTGTGTCGGTAAAGCCTTTAATAAAATCAATTACAAGCAAAGCCGGACTTGTCCCGAAGCCGACTTTGTTGCCGAAACCGCGTTGGCTATACATTTCTTTGTCGCTCATAAAATCTCTTCCAAATCCAACTCAAAACCTTCTAAAACATCTTCGCCGGAAACAGTTTTCGGGTTTTCCAGAATCTCGATTTCGCCATTTTTGCGATAGATATGAACTTGCTTTTTATACGGGTCAATCAGCCAACCAAGTCGCACACCGTTTTCGATAAATTCCGCCATTTTGTCTTGAATCGGTTTTAATCTATCGGATTTTGAACGCAATTCAACGACAAAATCGGGAGCAATCGGCGGAAAACCTTCGCGTTGTTTCTGTGTTAAAGCGTTGTATCTTTCCTTCAAAATCCAAGAACATTTTGCAGAAATATTTGTCTTATTTCGCAACTTAAACCCTGTATTTATGAAAGTTTTGCCTTTGCCATTTTTCTTCGCCCACAAATGAAGTTGTAAATTGACTTCACAATTTCTACTGCTTGTTTCCGCACTGCTTGGATACCAAATTATTGAGTTTCCATTATAATCAACGGAAATTCTCGTTCTACCTTTTTCAATTACCGTTGACATAGAATTTACCTCACAATTCTTTTGCTTTATTCTAATCGAAAATGCCAATGATAAAAAGTCCTTTACGTTATCCGGGCGGAAAAAGCCGCATTGCCAAATTTATTGTCGAACAATTTCCGATGTTTGATGAATACCGCGAACCATTTCTTGGCGGCGGCTCGGTTTTTATTGAAACAAAGCGGCGATTTTCAGATAAAAAGTTTTGGCTCAATGATGCTTATTTTGACCTTTTTACGTTTTGGAAACAGGTGCAAATTGACGCTGATGTTTTGTGCGAAAAAATTATCGATCTGAAAAATCAATTTCCGAATGGCAAAAGACTTTATCAATTTCTCAAAAGCAACCGCGACAATTTAGAAATTGCTTCGGCGTTTTTTATCTTCAATCGCATTACTTTTTCCGGCACGACTCTGAGCGGCGGTTTCAGCGAATCGGCGTTTCGCGGACGTTTTACGATGAGCAGTATTGAAAGAATCAAACCTTTGCAGAACTTGCTCGAAAACGTCAAAATTACGAATCTCGATTACGAAGATTTAGTCAGCGCGAAAGGCGAAAACGTCTTTCTTTATCTCGACCCGCCGTATTTTTCCGCGCAAAAATCTTTGCTTTACGGCAAAAAAGGAAATCTGCACAAAAACTTTGACTACGAAAAATTTGCGGACGTAATGAAATCTTGCAAACACAAATGGCTAATCAATTTAGACGATTGTGAATACATCCGCGAACTCTTTTCATTCGCCAAAATTGCGCCGTTGCAATTTGCTTACGGAATGCGAAACGTCAAAAAAAATTCAAGCCAAATCGGGCGCGAACTGCTCATCTCAAATTATTAAAGAACCAAAGAAACTTGCCCGCGAATTACGCGAATCGGCGCGAATATTTTTAGAATTTATTTCGATTGAGCAAAATCTGATTTTATTCGCGTTTATTCGCGTTTATTCGCGGGCAAATCTTCTTTCAATTACGCCGAAATTGCTTCGGTTTTGCCGTTGCCGTTCCAAGTTGCGACAACGCCGATAGCTTCGGGAACTTCGCCGATTGAAAATAGCGGAAATTCGCCGCGTTTTTCGCGTAAATCGGCGCGTAATGTTTCGGTTGCCGCATCGTCAATTGACAAATCCGCGTTCAAAACTACGCCGTAATCGCGTTTTGCTTTTTCGATGGAAACCAAACCGTTTCGCACGTCTTTGAAAACATTTTCGCTCGGACGGTCAAACGGGTCTTTCCAACCGCCGCCGCCGGCTGTGCGATAAATCAGCACATCGCCTGCTTTGACAATCACGCGAGAAATTTTTGACGGCAGATTTTCGCGTGTGCCGTCGGCACGAATCAACTCTTTGGTTGACTTTGCTCCGGCAAGTCCGCCCATAATTCCCCAAGGTTCGGAACGGTCGCGGTCATCGTGGATGGCGATTTCGCCGTCAACGTCGAAGCGATAAACTTTGTGAACCGCGTTGCCGCCGCGATGAAAGCCCGCGCCGCCCGTATCCATTAGGCTTCCGTATTCCATCACAGTAATCGGATAATAGCTTTCGAGATATTCAGTCGGGATATTTTCAAAAAGTGGCCACCACGAATGCGCGTCCATTCCGTCGCCGACCGGACGACCGGGAATTCCGCCGTAAGTTATTTCCATCAAGTGGAAAAATTCGCCGTTTTCATCGTTGCCGTTGTAAAGCAAATATGGCGAAGTTCCGTAACCTGCGGCGGTCGAAAGTTCCGGTGCGCCTTTGCCTAACGCGCCGCCGAGAACGTCAAAAAGCCGAGTCAAAGCGTGTGTTCGGCAACCTAAAGCCGCCGGAAATTCGGGATTTAGCAGAGATTTTTCGGGAATCGTAACGTGCAAAAGCGGATAAAATCCGTCGTTGAAAAGAATCTGCGGGTCGAAAACCATAATCAGATAGACACCGATGAACATCTTAAACATTTCCTCGTTCAAATAAAAATTTATCGGTCCCGGGGCTTGCGGGTCTGTGCCTGTCCAATCAAAATAGGCTTCGTGACCTTTGCGGTAAATCGTCAGCTTCATTTTATAAGGTCCGTTGCCGCGCCCGTCGTCGTCAATGTAATCTTCAAATTCGAGCGGCGTTTCCGGCAGACACATCACGATTAGCTGTTTCATCGCCTCGTGCGTTCTTTGCAAAAGTGCTTCTAAACCTTGAATATAAACGTCTTTGCCGAATCGCTCACACATTTCCTTGACGCGCTTATCAGCCGTCCGACACGCCGCGACAATCGCCATCAGGTCAAAATAATTCATCGTCGGCATCCGCGAATTCGCCAAAATTGTGTCCAATAAATCTTCGTTCAAAACGCCGCCCGCAAATAATTTTACCGGCGGAATGCGCGTTCCTTCGCCGAAAATCGTGTCGGCATCGGTCGGCAACGAACCCGAAACAGGTCCGCCCATATCAATCGTATGCCCGAATTGCGAACCCCAACCGACGAGTTCGCCTTCATAAAAAATTGGCATCAAAACCATCCAATCGTTAATGTGCGAAATCGCGCCGCCACACGAATACGGATCGCTGACCATAAAAACGTCACCTTCATTTACGCCGCGTTTCCAATTCGCCAAAAATCCGTTGATGTATGAACCGAATTGTCCGACAACCATTCGCCCGTCAGGATGACAAATCATCGGAAAACCGTCGTGTTGTTCACGAATCACGGGCGACATCGCCGAGCGAAACAAAACCGAATCCATCTCTTCACGCGCATTGCGAAGCGCGTTTTCCAGAATATCTAAAGTAATTTTATCAATTTCGGGCATCGTTTTATCCTCAATTTGTTATAGACTTATAACCAATTTTACATCAAAAATTCAAAAAGTAAAAGCCGAAAGAAATATTGCCCGCGAAACACGCGAAACACACGAAAAAAAGAATATTATTTTGCTTTTTTTTTAGAATGTTTCGCGGACAAACAGCATTAGTAGAAGTTTTCTCACAGCTTTTCGTTTCTCGTTTTCCAGTAAAAAATCGCCATCAAGATTCCGAAAAATCCATCGTAAATAACCGCCGCAATGAGCATCGGTTTGGCGTGATTTATTAAAAGCAAATGGACGCAACTTGTAGCAAAAAACAGCTTTCCGATTGCGCCGATTAACGCTATTGCGCGATTGCGAATCGGCTCTTTTGCCAAAAACCAATAGCCGACACCCAGCACAAAAACGAACGCCCAAAGATTGTAATGATAAAATCTGAGAGTCGTGTTGGCTCCGGTTTCGGTAAAAAACATTTCGAGATGATTAGACATCGAAGCCATTGCCAAAATCGCCCCCAAGATGTTGCCAATCGCCGTAATTTTAAAACAGATTTTGTAAAAAGATAGATTCATAAGTTTTAGATTCCCGCTTTTTCGGCAAAATTACAAATTCGTGATTTCGCCAACAACTCTTTCCGCCGACTCCAACGCGCCTTCCATTCCGGGCGCGTTTTCCGCCGTGTGTTCGCCTGCAAAATGAATTTTGCCAACGGGCGTTTTTAAATTCGGCTGAATTTCCTTTAGCTGTCCGACGGTGAAATGCGAATACGCGCCGCGCACGAATTCATCGTTTGTCCAAGATTTGGTCGCGCCGGTTTCGATTTGGTTTTTCATCATCGGCAACGCCTTTGCAAATTCTTTTTTGCCCCAATTTATTCGCGCTTTGTCCGATAATTTTTCGGGCAAATTTGCGCCGCTGCCGTCCGTCCAAAGCGTGAAAATTCCCCGCGCATCGCCGCGTTTTCCCGATGCGTTAAAAATCCGTTCGCAAGGCGTGTCCGTCCAAATTGATGAACCTAAATTTTCTTTATCCCAATTTTCGCGCTTTGCTTGCAGAAAAACTTTCGTGATGCGCGTGTAAGCCAATTCTTTTATCGCTTTTGCTTTCGATTCGGGCAAAGCAGGTGCAAATTCGATGTCGCGCAAAACCGAAAAAGGAATTGTGCAAATCAATTTATCAGCTTCGAGCGAGATATTTTTACCTTTTTGCTCAAACGAAACTATGACCGATTTTTCATCTTGCGAAATTTGTTTGACTCGTGCATTGAGAACGATTCTTGCGCCTGATTTGACCAAATTTTCAAACAATGCTTTCGGAATTAAATCGTTTCCGCCGATGATGTGAACGGCTTTTGTTCCCGCGCCGATTCTGCGCCGCGCTTCCCATAAAATTCCGCCTGCCGAAACTGTTTCAATCGAATTGTAATTGAGCGAAATATTCATCAAACGAATCATTTCGCTTGAAACGCCGCGTTTTCTTAACGCTTCCGCCAATGAAATTTGGTCAAATTCAAAAAGTTTCGCCGGATTTGCGCGAACTTCGCCCGCCATTGCGACAATGTTTTTTATCAAAATCGTTGGCGGCAAATCCTTCGCTTCTTCGGCTGATAAATTATACGGATTCGCGTCTAAAACCGAGCCGACCGGATAAATTTTGCCTTTCAAAATTGCGGAAGTTCCGATGCCTTTTTGTAAATTCGTAACGCTGCCGCCGGTTTCGGTTGCGCTCGAAACTTCTTCGTATTTTATGTCGAATTTCTTCGCGTAATTCAAAAATCTTTTGTAACCGTCGCCGATTAATTCGCCGCCGAGTTCGACCGATTGATTGTCTTTAAATTGTTCGCGCAAAGTTAAGATGCGCCCGCCGATGCGATTTCTGGCTTCCAAAATTATGACATCAAAACCTTTCTGCGCGAGTTCAAAAGCCGCCGACAAGCCCGAAAGTCCTGCGCCGAGAACAATTACGCTTTGCCGTTTTGTTTGGCTGAAAATTGATTTTGACAGCAAAACGGAACTTGTTGAAAAAATAAATTCGCGGCGTGTCAGATTCATAAAAGTTTTGAGTCCAAACTTTAGTTTGCCGCAACTGCCAGCGAAGCGGCGCAGTTGCCTACGTTAATTTAACGAAAACCTGAATCGGAGCGAAAACCGCATTGCTTCGCTCGCGGTTTGCCGCCTGAAGGCGGGACTCCAAACTTATTTTTTCAGCGTAAATCCGGCTTGAATCCAGCGCAGATTTATCCCGATTCGTTCCGCTTCCGGATTTGCCCAAGTATATGCAACGGTTTTTCCGGTCGCATTTTCAACAATTCCTAACTTCAAAACTTTTGTGCCGTTTTTGTAAGTCAACTGCGCGAGTTGGGCGGAAAATTTGTCGTTGATTTTGACCATTCCGCCTTGGTCGTGAATCATCAAATTTCGCTGTCCTGTCCAATCTTCGGCGGGCGCGTCTTGTCCGGTCATTTCGGTTGAACCACTTTTAAAAATCGCTGTCCAGCCTTCAAATATTCTAACTCGTTTGAGTTTGTGATGAATGCCGGATTTGTTGCCGAAAACGTAATTTCCTTGGTCGTCTTTGGCTTGGTCGTTTATCCAGATTTCGTCTTTCGTCAGAAATAAATCGTCGGTAATTATTAAAGTTTTGCCGCTTCTTTTGCTGACGACTTGGCAGGCGTTCGGCTTCATTGAGCCTTCAAATTTATCGCCCATTTTGTTCAAACGCCAATAAACTTCGCAACCTTTCGGCGAATCCATTTTGTCGAGTGTCAAACCGTTTAATTTTGAATTATCGAGATGCGCGTTCAGCACGGCTTTTTCGTCGGCGAAAGTGTAAATTTTCAGTTCAATCGCTTTTTCTTTTTTGTTCGGCGTGAAAACATAAAGGCGTTGGCGATAAATTTTCGCTTCATCGCCGTCCATAAATTGTTGAACATAAAAGACATTTTCGCCGATTGCCGGAAGATTTACCCGCGCAAAAATTGAATGAATGCGCTCGTGCGGAAATTCCGCTTTCGATTCTTTTTCCTCGAAAGTTTGCGCGTAATTATCGAATCTGCCTTCAAACCATTTCATCATCAGAGGCATTTCCTTCGACGGATTTTGCGCCGCAACCGATAATGCGAAAAACAATAAAACGCTTGAAATCAAAAAAAACTTTTTCATAATTTTCACGGAAATTGAAAAGAGTGTCGCAGGAAATTCGATACTCTTTTCAACGAATTAAAACAATTTGAAATTTGAAATTTCAAAAAAAGTTCATATTACTTGAACAATTTATTCCATTCAAACGAAAGTCCGAACACAAAACTTCTGCCCGGTGCGGGCGCGGTTTGGAAATGTTCGTAGAAAAAATTGTTCGTCAGATTGTCAACGCCGGTCGTGAACGTGAACTTGTAGCGTTCTGCACGCCAAGTGTAGCCGCCTCTGATAGTTTGTTTGTCAATCGAGTTCAAATTGGCAAATGTGCCGTAATTAACCAAAGTCGTGCCGATAAAACTGAGCGGATCGGCGCGGGTTACGCGGTTTTGATGCCGCCAGAAATATTCGGCGAAAATTCTGCCGTCGCGGTCGAGATATTGAACGCCGCCGATAATGCGAAACGGCGTGATATTTGCGAGCGGAAAATCATTAAGCGAACCTTTCAAAGGAATCGGCGTGGTCGTTTTGTTATAAAGCAAATTGAACGCCGTAATTGCCTGTGCAAGCGGCGCGTTGTTCGTGCCGTGCTGTGTGCCGAGCGAGTAATAACCCGTCAAACTGCCGAAACGTCCGATTGACAAACTGCTTTCGGCAGTTGATTCCCAGCCCGAAATGACGTTTGAAGCCGCATTGATGCGGGCATTGATGCTAACCACCGCTTGACCGCTGACACATCCGAAACCGACTGCTCCCGCACTTCCCGGAAGACTCGGCGGAATCGGCGCAACGCAATAATTTTGCGCCGGTGCAAATGTCAGCAAATCGGTAATTTCGTTGCGGAAATATCCGAGCGAAAACGTAAAAAATTTCTGCTGAACTTTTACGCCAACATCATAATTACTACCTTTTTCGGGCAATAAATTCGGATTGCCGACGACGAGCGAGGCGAAAAACGAGCCGGGCGAAAAATTACGAATCAAATAGCGTTCCGTAATTCCCGGTTCGCGGTAGCTGTTTGCCCAACGAAAATACGGATTGATGCCGTAAGGAAGCCGTCCGACGATGCCGAAACTGTATGTTACCGAACTGCGATTTGATGTAACCGAACCCGTTCCGGCAGTCAACCGCGTCAAATTCGGCAAAGCCGCGACGAGCGTCGTTAAAGCCTGCGGATTCGCCGTCAAACCCGGCACCGCCGCATTGAGCGCGGCAAATTCCGTCGAAAGCGGAAAACCGTTTCCGGGAAGCCCAGCCGTAACCCAATTATCGCGGCGCACACCGAACGTAACGCGAACGTATTTGAAGCGGTCTAATTCGGCTTGAGCATAAATATTGTTGTCAGTGTAATTTGAAACTGGCGCACTTGCACCGATTGTCGGCGCAACGGTCGAGCTTAAAGTCGTTGACAATCCCGGAATCGCTCCCGCGCCGACGACCGGAGCGGACAGAAAATAATCTCTCGAATTTTCCTTCGTTTTTCCGCCGCCGACGGTTACGAACAAACCTTTGAACGGCGCAAATGTCGCTTGAATGTCAATGCCGTAGGTGTTCACCGTATTCAAATTATAAGTATAACTCGAACCTGTAATTGCCGGCGTTACGCCCGTGAGCGTGTTCGCGCTGAAAATCGAAGGATTTCCAGTGAACGCGCCGGTTGCCGCGACATAACTTCCGCCGAATGTGCTGTTCAGATTGGCGTAAGTAAATTGATTTTGCGGAAAAGACAATTTTTGATGAAAATAATTGACCGAAGCCCGCGGGATATATTTATTGATGTCTAAAACTTCGTAGCGAACGCCGAATTTCGTGAAATGTCTGAACGCCGTATATCTTAACTGCGTTTCATACGGCGGACCCGAAAAAGCATTGCCGATGTCGTCGTCGTCCTGGTTCAAAAACTTGCCGCGAATCGTATGATTTTCCCAAGGGAAAAACCATATATCGAATTGTTTGCCGTTCCCGCGCCCTTGTCCGTTGCCGATTTTTGAATCTTTCGGCAGAGCGAAAATCGGATAACTACTGCCCGATTGAAACGTCGTTCCGGCAGCGTTTGTCGGAAATTGACGGAAAAATGCGCCGATGGCGAGATTTTCTTGAATAGTAATATCACCGTCGCCGATTTTATAATTCGTGTTTGAATTCATATTGAAACTGCCGCGAAAAGCCGCTAATTTTGAACCCAAATTAAACGTAACATTGCCGCGAGAGATTTCGCCGTTGCTGATGTAACTGCCGTCAAGCCGAAAACCGACATTAAAGCCGTTGGCGGGAACAAACGGGCGTTTAGTAATCAAATTTATCGTGCCGCCGATAGCGTCCGAACCGTAGAGCGATGAACCCGAACCGGATAAAACTTCAATCGCTTCGAGCTGTGTCGGGTCAACAATGGAAACCGGCGGACCGCTTGCGCCCGGATCGAAACGCGCATTATTCAGACGTTCGCCGTCAATTACAATTAGCACACGAGTTGAAGAAAAACCTCGAAGGCGCGGACGTTCGCGTTGCGGATTCGTTTCGATAACCGTCAGATTCGGCGTGCGTTCCATTGCTTCAAACGTCGAACGCGGCAGACGTTGTTCGATGTTTTCGGCAGTCGTAACTGTAACGGTTTGCGGAACTTCCGCCGCAATGCGTTCCGTGCCTTTACCGGCAGTAACGGTTACAGTATCTTGAATTGTGCCGGGCGCAAGCGAAAAATTTTGCGTCAGCGGCGCATCGCCGATAATCAATGATTCCGCGCTCGTGCCGAAACCGTTTGCCGTTGCCGAAAGACGATAGCTTCCGCCGGGCAAATTGCTGAATGAATAATTTCCGCTGCCGTTTGTGATAGCGACCGATTCGCGCCCCGAACCGAGATTTAAGGCTTTGACGGTTGCGCCGACAATCGCCGCGCCGTTGGTGTCGTTCACCGTGCCGCTGATTTTGCTTGTTTGGGCAAACGCGGACAGCGAGCAGAAAGCCAAAAATGTAAATACTAAAAAAATCTTCCTAACTGACCTGACGAACATATTTTGCTCCTTATTTTTTTATCGGGAAATATTTGTGCTAAATACGAGACAAATTTTCTTCAACTTTACTGTTGACGAAAAACCTATTATTTGGCAATGTATTGTTTATTGTCTATGACTTATTTGTTATAAACTAATAACAAATTTTTGTCAATAGATTGAAAGAAAATTTTACAAATGTCAAACAGCCGAAAAACATCAATTTCTTGGGTCGAAGCCGAAAAAATAACTTTGCGCGGGTTTCCGATTGAAGATTTAATCGGGCGCATTTCTTTGGGCGAAACGATTTTTTTGCTTCTGACGGGCGAAATGCCGTCGAAGAATCAAGCGAAAATGCTTGAAGCGATTCTTGTTTCCGTCATTGATCACGGCGTTCGTCCGCCTTCGACGATTGCGGCGGTAACGGTTGCAAACACGGGCGCGAGTTTGAATTCTTCGGTCGCGGCGGGAATTTTGGCAATCAACAAATTTCACGGCGGCGCGATTGAAGATGCGATGAAAGCGTTGGCGGAAGCCGTTGATTTGCAGAAATCAGAAAATTTGCCGGCTTTTGATTCAGCCGAAAAAGTAGTGCAAACTTACAAAGCGCAAGGCAAACGAATTTCCGGTTTCGGACATCGTTTTCACGCCGCTGATCCGCGAACTGTGCGGCTTTTTGAACTTGCAAAAGAATTACAAATTGCCGGAAAGTTTGTCGAACAAGCCGAGATTTTAGAGAAAGTTTTGTCGGAAAAATCGGGAAAAAGTTTGCCGATAAATGCCGATGGCGCAATTGCCGCGCTGCTTTGCGAAATGGATTTTTCGCCGAAAACTGCGAATGGAATTTTTATGATTGCGCGTGTCGCCGGTTTGGTCGCGCACGCGGTTGAAGAGCAAGAACGCAATCCGCCGATGCGAACAGTTGAAGTAGAAAA
Source organism: Acidobacteriota bacterium (assembly GCA_031409875.1). Lineage (GTDB taxonomy): Bacteria > Acidobacteriota > Blastocatellia > Pyrinomonadales > Pyrinomonadaceae > CALMEH01. Next base: position 66,046 of record JANNYB010000045.1, read on the forward strand.
TTATGAATATGACGGCAAAAGTTCGGAGTTCACGCTTTAGCGTGCCGCGAATGCCAGCGAAGCGAAGCATTTGCCCGACGTTGATTACCGTGAACTTTAAGCAAAGCAAAAACCGCGTTGCTTCGCTCGCGGTTTGCCGCCTAAAGGCGGGACTCAAAACTTTTTTGCTAATTTTTAGCTTGAGTTTGAGCGTTTTCGCGCAAAAGCAGACGGCGGCTGAAACTGTGAAATCGTTTTATGTTTTTCACAATTCGCGTTCGGGAATTTTTAGTTTGCACGAAGTAAATTTGCGTCGAAAATGGTTCACGGCTGAACTTTATAAACTTTTTTTGAACGAATTGAAACGTGAAGATGTATTTACAAAAAAAAATCCGACTGACAAACCGCATTACGGCGATGGTTTTCCGCTTCAGCCGTTTTCGGAATGCGTTGACGGCGAAACAGTAATTATTAACACTTTTGAAGCGAAAGAAATTTCATCGGACGCATCGAAAGCAACGGTTGAAGTAAAATTTTATTCGCCCGAAAAATGTAAAAAAGAATTGATTGATACTTACAAGGTCGAGCTTGTCAAAACGAAAAATATTTGGCTCATAAATGATTGGATATATTCTGATAACAAAAGACTTACCGATGATTTGAAACGAAAAGATTATTGATTATGCAAACACAAACGGAACAAACGATGAAGGAAAAAATAGTCGAAGCAATACCGGAATTTAACTTGATAAAAGACGCGGATTTGCGCGAAAAAACCGTGCAAGTTTGGGAAGATGCCATCGCGGAAAGCGGTTGGACGTTTGAAGCACTTCACAAAATGCCGTTCAGCATTTTTGTTGAAAACTGCAATATTTCATTCATTGAGCATGTCCGAACGGTTTGCAAAATGTGCATTGCGGTTGCCGATGTTTTGCAAGAATCTTACGGAACGCGCTCAAATATCAACTACGATTTTTTGATTTCCGGCGCGTTATTGGCTGATGTCGGCAAACTCATCGAATATGAACAAAAGGACGGAAAAATTACCAAAGCCGGACGCGGACAACATCTTCGGCATCCGTTCACAGGCGTGGCAATGAGCCATTTTCGCGGAATTCCGGCGGAAGTTCAACACATTATCGCCACCCATTCCAAAGAAGGTGAAATGATGGAACGCTCAAACGAATCGGTAATTTTTCATCACGCAGATTTTATTGATTTCGATTTGGTCAGCAAAAAACGTCCGTTTTGATGTGGTTGCAAATTGTGCTGAGTTCAAAGATATGTCTCAAGAATTAGCGTTAATAGAAGAAAAAATCTACATCATTCGCGGTCAAAAAGTAATGCTTGACGCGGATTTGGCGGAGCTTTATCAAGTTGAAACAAGACGTTTAAACGAACAAGTTAAACGTAACATTGAGCGGTTTCCCGAAGATTTTATGTTTCAACTTACGGAAAAAGAAGTTGAAGAATTGCCGATGCGGTCGCAATTTGCGACCGCATCAAAACGAAACGTCCGCTATCGTCCGTTTGTTTTCACCGAACACGGCGCGGTGATGTTGGCGAGCGTTCTGAAAAGCAAAACGGCGATTGAAGCAAGTTTGCACGTTGTTCGCGCTTTTGTTCGTTTGCGAACGATTTTGTCGGAACATAAAGAATTAGCGGCACAATTTGAAAAACTCGAACGCAAAATGGACGCAAAATTTGACGAACACGATGAGCAAATCGCACTACTTTTCAAAGCCATAAAACAGCTAATCACACCGCCGTCAGCAGATAAAAAATCAATCGGTTTTGTTGAAAATAAAAAGAAAAAATGACCAAAACCATTTCTCAAATTTGGGCAGAATACGCCGTTAACTTAACTTTTGAAGATTTGTCGCCCAAAGCAATTTGGGCGGCGAAGATGTTTATTTACGACAGTTTCGGCTGTGCTTTGGGCGGCTCGAAAACAGAAGATTTTCACATTTTAGAACAAGTTTTTTCGGAAATCGGCGGACGCGGTGAATGTTCGGTTATCGGTTCAAATTTGAAAACTGATGTCCGAAGTGCGAGCCTTATCAATGGTTTAGCGATTCGCGCTCTGGATTATAACGACGTTTATTGGAAGCAAGATCCGTCGCATCCGTCGGATTTATTGCCGGCGGCGTTTTGTGTTGGCGAACGCGAAAAACGAAGCGGAAAAGATTTACTTGTCGCCACCGTTATCGCTTACGAATTAGAAATGCGAATGATGGAAGCGGCGTTTCCGGGCGTGCGCGAATTAGGTTTGCATCACGCGACTTTGACGCAATTTGTTTCGCCGGTTGTCGCCGGAAAAATGTTGAATTTAACCGCCGAACAGATTACAAATGCGATTGGAATTTCAGGTTCGCATAACGTAACTTTAGGCGCAGTTACGGCGGGAAAATTGACGATGATGAAAAATACGGTTGACCCGATGGCGACCGAAAGCGGAGTTTTTGCTGCACTTCTCGCGCAGAAAGGTTATGCCGGAACGACACCGATTTTTGAAGGACGCGAAGGACTTTTTGAAGTTATCGGCGATAAATGGAAGCCCGAAGTTTTGACCGAAAACTTAGGCAAAACTTTTAAAATCGTAGATTGCTCAATCAAACCTTTTCCGTGCGAAGCCTTAACACACGCACCGATTTCTACGGTTTTGGATTTGGTTTTAACAAACGATTTACAGCCCGAACAAATTGCATCAATCGAAATTCACACGCTCAAACGCGCCGCCGAAATTCTCGCGGACGAGAAAAAATACATCATTGATTCACGCGAAACCGCCGATCATTCTTTGCCGTATTGCATCGCGGCGGCGGTTGTGCGAAGAAAATTAACGCCAAACGAATTCGATAAAAATTCATTGAAAGACGCGCAGATTTTAGCAACCGTTCCGAAAGTCAAAGCCGTTCTCGAACCATTATTTGAATCGCGTTTTCCCGCAGAACAACCGTGCAAAGTCGTTATCAAATTAACCAATGGCGAAACTTTAGAAAATGAACGCGCCTATCCGAAAGGCGATCCGCGCGACCAACTTTCGACTGCCGAATTGAAAGAAAAATTTTCGATTTTAGCCGAAGGAATTTTGGACGACGCGCAAAAAGAATCGGTTTATCAAGCAGTTTATGATTTGGAAAACGTCGGCGAAATCGGCGAGTTGATGGACTTGATGGTGAAGAAATTTTAGCCACGAACAAACACGAAATTTCACGAAAGATTTTAAAATTATGTTCGTGTTCTTTCGTGTTTGTTCGTGGCTAAAAAATTATGAAAACGCTTTACGACAAAATTTGGGACGCGCACATTGTTCACGCCGAAGCGGGGAAACCTGCTGTGATTTACGTTGATTTGCATCTCGTTCACGAAGTTACAACGCCGCAGGCTTTTTCCGGTTTGCGCGAAAAAAATCGAAAGGTGCGCCGACCCGATTTGACGATTGGAACGCTTGATCATTCAATTCCGACAAAAAATATTTTCGATAAAATTACCGACGAATTCGCCGCCAAACAAATCGAAGTCTTTCGGGAAAATTGCCGCGCCAACAATATAAAATTTTTCGATTTAGGCGCACAGCATCAAGGAATCGTCCACGTTTTCGCGCCAGAAATCGGACTTTCGCAACCCGGAATGACGATTGTTTGCGGCGATTCTCACACTGCAACGCACGGCGCATTTGGCGCGTTGGCGTTTGGCATCGGCACTTCAGAAGTCGAGCAAGTTCTTGCAACACAATGTTTACAACAAACAAAATCGAAAAATCTGCTCATAAAAATCAATGGAAAATTACCTTTCGGCGTAACCGCAAAAGATTTGATTTTGCACATTATCAACGAAATCGGCACGGACGGCGCGAACGGTTTTGTGATCGAATATGCGGGTGAAGCAATCGAAAATCTTTCGATGGAAGCACGGATGACCGTCTGCAATATGTCAATCGAAGCTGGAGCGCGAGCCGGAATGATTGCGCCTGATTTAACGACTTTTGAATATTTGAAAGATAAATTTTACGCGCCGAAAAACGCAAATTGGGAACGCGCTGTCGAATATTGGCAAACTTTGCCGAGCGATAAAACCGCAAAATTTGATAAAACAATTGAGTTTGAAGCCGCAAACCTCGAACCGTTTGTAACTTGGGGAACAACGCCCGCGATGAGCGCGAAAATTGGCGGAAAAGTTCCCGAATTTTCCGAAACGCAAATGGAACGACAATCTTACGAACGCGCTTTGAATTATATGAATTTACAGCCGTCGCAAAAAATTGAGGAAATTGCGATTAACCGCGCATTTATCGGCTCTTGCACAAATTCGCGGATTGAAGATTTACGCTCGGCGGCGCAAATTATCAAAGGTTACAAAGTTCATAAAAGAGTTTCGGCAATGATTGTTCCCGGTTCGCAAACGGTAAAAAAACAAGCTGAAGCGGAAGGTTTAGCGCAAATTTTTATTGATGCCGGATTTGATTGGCGCGAATCAGGTTGTTCGATGTGCGTGGCGATGAACGACGATTTTTTGCTGTCCGGCGAACGCGCTGCTTCAACGTCAAACCGAAACTTTGAAGGCAGACAAGGACGCGGCGGACGAACGCATCTCGCTTCGCCCGCAATGGTCGCGGCAGCAGCAATTACCGGACATTTTGTTGACGTGCGCGAATGGAAATTCAAAGAAAATTAACCACATAGAAACATAGAACACATAGATTTTTCTTTCTATGTGTTCTATGTTTCTATGTGGTAAAAATTAATGCAAAAATTCACCAAACACACCGGCAAAACCGTTGCAATATTTCAGCCGAATATTGATACAGATCAAATTTTGCCGAAGCAATTTTTAAAGCGCATCACGAAAAGCGGCTACGGAGATTTTTTGTTTTTCGATTGGCGTTTTGATGAAAACGGCGAAAAAATCGCGGATTTTGTTTTGAATCAGCCGCGTTTCTGCGATGCTTCTATTTTGCTTGCGGGAACAAATTTCGGCGGCGGTTCATCGCGTGAACACGCGCCTTGGGGATTAGCAGATTTCGGTTTTCGTGTTGTTGTCGCGCCTTCGTTTGGCGAGATTTTTTTCAATAATTGTTTCAAAATCGGGCTTTTGCCGATTGTTTTGGATGAAAATTTAATTGCCGAATTGGTTGAAAAAACTGAAACAATCGAAAATTATTCGCTGACAGTTGATTTAGAAACTTTAACGATTTTTGATGAGCAAAATTTCCGCATAAATTTTGAGGTTGACAATTTTCGCCGCGAATGTCTGCTCAACGGTTGGGACGACATCGGTTTGATTTTGAAATTTGAAGATAAAATCAACGAATTTGAAGGACGAAGACCACATTGGGCTTCTTTAAATCAGAACAAGGAGCGGTAGCGACTTGGCTGTGCCGGACATTTGCCAAGTCGCTACCGCTCCTTGTTCTGATTTTTAAATAGACATCCGCGAAAATTTGTTATAGACTTATAACAAATTTATTAAACCTGTGGCGCAATTACACGAACATCAAGCAAAAAAAATCTTAGCCGAATGCGGAATCGAAATTCCGCGAGGGCAAGTGGCGTTTAACGCAAAAGCGGCGCGTGAAATTGCCGCAAATGTCGGCGGTGAAGTTGTTATCAAAGCGCAAATTCATTCGACTTCACGAGCGGCAAGCGGCGGAATCCGTTTTGCAAATTCGGCAGACGAAACAGAGAAAGTTGCGGCGGAAATGATTGGCAAAGAAATTGTCGGAAATCTTTGCGAAGCGGTTTTGATTGACGAAAAAGCCGAAATCGAACGCGAATTTTATCTCGGATTTATTATTGATACGACATTAAAACGTCCGACTTTATTGTTTTCAAATTCGGGCGGAAGCGGAATTGAAGAACGCGCCGATTCGATGCAAAAGTTGGTTTGTTCGATTCGGGAAGAACCGAAAATTGAAGAGATTTTGGATTTCGTTCAGAGTAACGCCTTGAGGCGTGAGAAACCGTCGCGCTTCGCTGACGGTTTCACGGCTGAAGCCGTTACTCTGAACATTGCTGAAATTTTGCAAAAACTTTATCGTGTTGCCAAAAATTGTGAAGCGCGAACGGCTGAAATTAATCCGCTCGCGTTGCTGAAAGATGGCAGATTAGTTGCGCTTGATGCGCGAATTTCGGTTGACGATTACGCGGTTTTTCGCCACGAAGATTTACCAATCGAAATGGCGCGAGAACTCGGACACACGCCGACAAAGTTAGAAAAAATCGCGTGGAACGTAGAAAAAGACGATTTTCGCGGCACATTTTATTTTGTCGAAATCCTTAACATTGACCATTTATCATTTACCATTGAACAGAAAGAATCTGATAAATGTTCAATGGTAAATGATAAATGGTTAATCGGCTTTCACGGTGCAGGCGGCGGTGGTTCGATGGCTTCGCTCGACGCGGCGCAACGCAACGGTTTATTGCCGGCTTGTTACGTTGACACGAGCGGAAATCCGCCGGCATCGAAGGTTTATCGAGCGGCGAAAATTATTCTTTCAATTCCCGAAATCAAAGGTTATTTTTTGAGCGGTTCGGGCGTGGCAAGTCAGGAACAATTCGGACTTGCAAGAGCGGTTTTGAAAGCATTTTTGGAAGTTCGCCCAACAATTCCGGCAGTTTTACGGCTCGGCGGAAACGGCGAAGATTATGCGAAAGAATTGGTGGAAACATACGCGAAATTTTTGCCTGCGCCGTTGGAAGCGTATCAAAAACAGCATTCGGCAGATTTTTGCGCGGCGCGTTTGGAAAAATTGATTGCACTGTCAGAACCATCTGCGGTAGCGGATGGTTTAACTTTGGAATCTCAAATCTCAAATTTCAAATTTCAAATTAAAGATGAAAAAGATTTATATAAATTCAAAACTCGCACAGGCGAAATTACGTTTGACCACGCAATTTTTGCCGAAAAATCAGCCGCGCCGATTGTCGAAGCGTGTCCGGTGAAGATTTTGAAATTGGACGAGCGCAATTTGCCCGTTTTGGCGATTGAGCGTGAAGAAGCCGAAAAAGGAAAATGTATCGAATGTTTGGCGTGTGAATTTGCGAGTTGGGAATTTGAAACGGGCGGCGTAAAAATTGATTTTCCAATTGAAGGATTTGATTTAGCAACAGATTAACGCAGATGACGCGGATAAAATCTTTCTGATAATCCGCGTCATCGGCGTTAATCTGCGGCTAAAAAATAATGGCGATTTTAATTGACCAAAACAAAAGAGTTATCGTGCAAGGAATTACAGGGCGCGAAGGTTCTGCGCGGACGAAATTAATGTTGGAATACGGCACGAATATCGTCGGCGGTTGCACGCCGAATCGTGGCGGTCAAATGGTTGAAAATTTGCCGGTTTTCGATTCGGTTTTGGCGGCAAAAAATTCTTTAGGCGCGATTGATGTTTCGGTTATTTTTGTGCCTGCGCCGCGTGTTAAATCGGCGGCGATTGAAGCGATTACGGCGGGAATTCCATTGCTTGCGCTGATTGCTGACCGCGTTCCGTTGTTTGATGTTTTGGAAATTTGCGAAGTTGCGGACGAGTTCGGCGCAAAGTTTGTCGGACCGAATACGGTTGGCGTGATGTCGCCGGAAAAAGCGGTTTTGGGAATGATGGGCGGAAATGCGCGAACGGCGAAAAGTTGGTTTCACGCGGGAAATGTCGGAATTATTTCACGCAGCGGCGGACTTTCGGCTTCGACAGGTTATTACATTTGCCAAACAGGTGTCGGAATTTCGACGATTGTTCACGTTGGCGGCGATTCGGTGATCGGTTTGACAATGCCCGAAGTTGCCGAAATGTTTGAAAATGATGATGAAACTGATTTGATAGTTTTGCTCGGCGAAATCGGCGGTTCGCAAGAAGAACAAGTTGCAGATTTAATCGAATCGGGCAAACTGACAAAAAAAATCGTTGCCTACATAGGTGGAAAAGCCGCGCAAACAGGAACGCGCTATTCACACGCAGGCGCAATCATTGAAAACGGACGCGGAACGTGGGCTGGAAAAGTTGATAGATTAAGAGAAGTCGGCGCGGAAATTGTCGAGCAATTCAGCGATATTCCGCAGAGAGTTAAAGATATTTCTGCCGCAGATTAACGCGGATAACGCGGATAAAATCTTTCTTAAAATCCGCGTTATCCGCGTTAATCTGCGGCTAAAAAATTTGGAGAATATATGAAAAAAATCGCATTTTTATTGACTGTTACCTTTCTTTTTAGTTTTAATTCATTCGCTCAAAAAGACAAAAAAACGAAGCGAAGTTTGGCGCAGTTGCAATCGGAAGCGACCGGAGCGCGTCCCGATGGCAAAGATTTTCTTTTTACGATTAAAGGCTCTGCGTATTCGTTTATTCCGGGCGAGCGTCCCGTTAAATTGTTTAATGTCGAAGGTTACAACATTCGACATCGTGTTGAAACGCCGGAAAAAGATGGTTTTTTTGTGGCAACAAAGGAAATTGTTTTTTACAAAGACCCGAAAACCGACGAGATAATTTCGACGTGGGAAAATCCTTGGACGAAGGAAAAATTAGAGGTTTTTCATATCCAAAACGATCCGGTAAATTTTCGTGTGCGAATGAAAGACGGCAAATATATTTCGGTTTCGATGGACGGCAAACGCGAAATCGGCGAAAGTTCGATGCCGGAAGATTTCGGCGATACTCTCGTTTGGACTTCGGATATTTTTCCGTTTTATCCGCTTGCCGGATTCGATAAAAATTACACTGCTGCCGAAATGTTCGATTTTTATATCGAAAAAGACGAACTGAACAAAACCACGCCGCCGAAAAATGTTTTTGTCAGTTGGACGCGAGTCGGACCTTGGTTGCCTTGGATGAAAATGAATCGCACGGACGGCGTGATGATTTTTCACGCCCGAAGCCAAAGACTCGAAAGTTTCGACTTTTTGCCCGAACGAATCAAAAAAGAAATCCGCGAAAAATACCCGACATATATGACTGCGCCAACAACGGTTGACCCGACAAAACTGAATGAAACTTCGTGGACATTTTACGAAAAAGAAATGAAAAAACGGCAGAAGTGAAGTTTTGAGTCCCGCCTTTAGGCGGCTACCGCCAGCGAAGCACACGCGGTTTCTTTTTCCGTCAAAATTCTTGATTGGCAACGAATTTTGCATCGCTTCGCTTGCAAAAAGCCGCCTAAAGGCGGGACTCAAAACGCTTGAGAAATTTTTATGAAATTTTTACTATCGGCAATATTTATCGCCATTTTCGCGGGTAATTTTATGGCACAAGAAACGACAATCGGCGGCGTTTATGAAGTCGGCATTGGTGCAACGGACGAAAAACCTTTGATTGCATATTTCGAGCGTTTCGGTTATCGCGTCGGAAATACGGGCGAATTGAGCGAAAAAGAAGCCGAAAAACTTTACGGCGTGAAGTCGAAATTGAAATCAATTCGGCTTTTGCATCAAGATTCCGATCACGGTTTGATTCGCATAATGATTTGGGAAAAGCCGACGAATGACGGTTTGCAGATGTCGCGGATGAATGTTTTGGGAAATCGTTGGGGCGCAATGATGACGGGCGATATTTACAATTTGCAAAATCACGCCGAAGAAGCAATCGCGCAAAAACTTCCGATTTTTATGGTCGAACCGCAACGCGCCGAGATTTACAAACTCGAAAAACGTCCGATTCCATTTCTCGAAAATTATGCGACTGTCCGCGAAATGTGTTTGATTCAACCGCTTGTAAGGCAGATTTTGTTCCAAAGATTCGGTTATAATTTAGCAAATTACGGCAAAATTAACGAACAATCTTTTTTCAAATCATCGCAAATCACGCATTTCGGAATGGTCGTTTATCGCAATCAAGAAAATTTAGATTTTTACGGTAAAGTGTTGGGATTATTGAAGGTTAAGGAATCAAAAGACTTTGAATCAACTTACGAAAATCCGTCATCACGCGCAGTTTTCAGCCTCGAAAAACATCAAAAATACGGCGCAACCGATTTCGACAATCCGAAAAGTTCAACCAATCCGGCAAACGCGCTTTCGGGCAGACTGAAAATCATTTGGTTTTCGCCCGAATCGAAATTAGAAAGCAAATTTGCCAATTCAAAACCCGGAAGTTTGGGCTATTCGCTCTACACTTATCGCGTCAAAAACATCGAAAATTATCATAAAAAAGTAAAATCAAGCAAAGCGACCGCTGTAACTGAAATTCAAAAAAACGAATTCGGCGAACGCTCGTTTTCATTCATCGCGCCTGATGGATATTTTTGGACGATTTTAGAATAAAATTCACCGCAGAAAAGAATTTTTGCCCGCGAAATACGCGAAAAAAAAGACAGAAATATAAATTTATCTGTCTTTTTTTTCGCGTATTTCGCGGATAAACTTTCCGTTTAATCGAAATCAAATTACTTATCCCAAAAGTTAATTAGAATTTCTTTTCAAATGAAACTTTAACTGCTTGTTCCACGCTGACCTTTGGAGTCAACTCTGTTTTATGCGGAACTTTATTTAAAGAAATATGCGGGGCAATAATCAAAGCGACGATACTCATCAGTTTAATCAAGATGTTCATCGAAGGTCCCGAAGTGTCTTTGAACGGATCGCCGACGGTATCGCCCGTAACGCTCGCTTTATGTGCGTCCGAGCCTTTGTATTCCATTTTACCGTTGATTTCGACACCGGCTTCAAACGATTTTTTCGCGTTGTCCCACGCGCCGCCCGCGTTGTTTTGGAACATTCCCATCAACACGCCCGAAACGGTAACTCCGGCAAGCAATCCGCCGAGAACTTCGGGTCCGAAAGCGAATCCGACGACCACCGGCGTAGTTAAAGCAATCGCGCCCGGAAGCATCATTTCTCGGAGCGAGGCTTGAGTCGAAATAGCGACGCATTTATCGTATTCCGGTTTTGCCGTGCGCTCCATAATGCCCGGAATTTCTCTGAATTGTCGTCGAACTTCCTGCACCATCGCCATTGCCGCACGACCGACGGCGGCAATACAAAGCGAAGAAAAGATGAACGGAATCATTCCGCCGACAAATAAACCTGCTAGCACATTTGCTTTATAAATATCAATTGATTTAATTCCGGCAAGACCGACAAAAGCCGCAAAAAGTGCCAAAGCCGTGAGCGCGGCGGAGGCGATTGCAAAACCTTTTCCGGTCGCGGCAGTCGTGTTTCCGACGGCATCTAAAATGTCGGTTCTCTGTCTGACTTCTTTCGGCAATTCGCTCATTTCGGCGATTCCACCCGCGTTGTCGGCAATCGGTCCGAAAGCGTCAATTGCAAGTTGCATCGCGGTTGTCGCCATCATTCCGGCGGCGGCAATTGCCACGCCGTAAAGACCTGCAAAATGATGCGATAAATAAATTCCCGCAGCCAAAATAAGCGTCGGCACAAGCGTAGATTCCATTCCGACGCTCAAGCCGCCGATAATATTTGTTGCCGCGCCCGTGTCGGATTGCCGGACAATTGACATCACCGGACGCTTGCCCATCGCGGTATAATATTCAGTTACGATACTCATCAACGCCCCGACAATCGAGCCGACTAAAATCGCCAAGAATACGCCGTTGTTCGTGATGACGGGATTATTTCCTAAGACATCTACTCTTAAAAACGTCATTTGCGCCGGCATCATCCACATCACCAGAAAATAACAGGCGACTGTCGTGATGATAATCGAAGCCCAATTGCCGATATTCAATGCTTTTTGGACGTTGCCTTTATCGTCTGCGATTCTGACGAAAGCAAAACCGATAATCGAGAAAATAATTCCGAGTCCGGCAATGACCATTGGCAACAAGATAGGCGAAAGTCCGCCGAAATTGTCTTTGGCAACGAGTTCGCGTCCTAAAACCATTGTCGCCAGAATCGTCGCAACGTAAGAGCCGAAAAGGTCTGCGCCCATTCCGGCAACGTCGCCGACGTTATCGCCGACGTTATCGGCAATCGTCGCCGGATTTCTCGCATCGTCTTCGGGAATTCCCGCTTCGACTTTGCCAACCAAATCCGCGCCAACGTCTGCCGCTTTCGTATAAATTCCGCCGCCGACACGCGCAAACAGTGCGATTGATTCTGCGCCGAGCGAAAATCCCGCCAAAACTTCAATCGCTTTTTCCATCGCCACACCGTTTGCCGTTCCGCCCGTGCTGACAACGTAGATGTGATATAAAACTATAAAAAGCGAACCCAAGCCCAAAACGGCAAGTCCGGCAACGCCGAGTCCCATCACCGTTCCGCCCGTAAAAGCGACTTTCAGCGCGTCTTTCAAACTCGTTCTGGCGGCTTGCGTCGTTCTGACATTCGCTTTCGTAGCGATGTTCATTCCGAAATATCCGGCTGTCGCGCTGAAAACCGCGCCGATCAGAAACGAAAGCGCAATCACGGGCGAAGAAGTTTCAACCAACGTCCCCGACCACGCCAAAAGAGCGGCGGCAATGACCGCAAAAATAGCCATAATTTTCCATTCGGCTTTCAAAAACGCCATCGCACCTTCGGCAATATAAGTCGAAAGTTCAATCATATTGGCATCTCCGGCAGGTTGTTTTTTGACCCACGCGGATTTAAATGCCATAACAATTAACCCGAAAATCCCTAATGCGGGAATTAGATAAAGAATTGTAGATTCCATTTTGTTAAATTTTTAAGTGTTAAAATACTATGAAGCTATGTTTCGGCAAATGAAAATAAGCACGATTCAAGCAAAAGGGTAATTATCGCTGATTTAACGGCAAAGTTTCAAATGCGATTTGCAAATCTGCGGTAAAAGGGCGGTTTTTAGGGTAAAAATTTTATGGAACGCTGATTTATTATGACAATCCGGTTTTATAAATGAGAACAAGGAGCGGTAGCGACTTGGCTCTGTTTCCAAGTTTTAATAATTCTGCCCGGTCGCTACCGCTTGCGGTTCTCATTTTGTCCTTTTACTTATCTTAAAAATCTTAAAAAATCAGCGTTTCATTAATTCGATAAACCGCGCAAAAAGATATTCGGAATCGTGTGGTCCGGGCGCGGATTCGGGGTGATATTGGACGCTGAAAATCGGTAAATTCTTGTGGCGCAAACCTGCAACTGTGTTGTCGTTGAGATTGACGTGAGTGATTTCGATGTTTTCGGGCAAACTTTTGGCATCAACCGCGAAACCGTGATTGTGTGCGGTGATTTCTACTTTTCGCGTCGTCAAATCCATAATCGGCTGATTGCCGCCGCGGTGTCCGAATTTTAATTTGTAAGTTTTGCCGCCGAAAACTTGTCCTAAAATTTGATGTCCGAGACAAATTCCGAACATCGGCACGTTTGATTCAGTCAATTTTTTAATTTCTGCGACAACAGTTTTCATCGAAGACGGATCGCCCGGACCATTTGAGAGAAAAATTCCGTCAGGTTTTATTTTCAAAACATCTTCGGCGGAAGTTTCTGCCGGAACAACCGTGATTTTGCAGCCGAATTTTGCAAATTCGCGCAGGGAATTGGTTTTCACGCCGAAATCGAAGGCGACGACGTGAAATTTTTGTTCGTTTTCGGCAGGATAATCGAAACTTTTATCAATCGTTACTGCACTTGCAAGCTCACGGTTTGCCATTTCGGGCGAATTTAAAACTTTCTTCAGAAGACTTTTTTCGTCTAAATCTGTCGAAGAAATCGCCGCCCGCATCGCGCCTTTGCTCCGAATATGTCTAACCAAAGCTCGCGTATCAATATGTTCGATGCCGACAATTTTATGGCGTTTCAAATAAGAATCGAGCGTTTCCGTAGAACGCCAATTTGATGCGATTCGGCTTGATTCTTTAACGACAAAACCTTCAACCCAAGGACGATGCGATTCGACATCTTCTTCGTTCACGCCGTAATTTCCGATAAGCGGATAAGTCATCGCCACAATTTGTCCGGCATAACTCGGATCGGTCAAAATCTCTTGATAACCCGACATCGAAGTATTAAAAACCATTTCGCCGAAACATTCGCCTTCCGCGCCGAACGATTCACCGCGAAAAGTGCGTCCGTCTTCTAAGACAAGAATTGATTTTTTTGATAAGTTCATTGTGAATTTAGAAGAGGAGATAAACCTCGAAGCAGAATTCTCCCCTTCTCCTCATCTCCCTTTCTCCTCTTCTACAATTTCTTTCGGCGGTTGGATGTTGTATTCGCCGTGGTCGAGAAATCCGGCATCTTTCGGTTTCCAATAGCGGAAAAATACTTTGCCATAAACGTATTTTTCCGGCACTAAGCCCCAATAACGCGAATCCGAAGAATTATCGCGGTTGTCGCCCATTACGAAAAAGTAATGTTCATCAACCTTTCGCGGCGGAAAGCTCGGCAAATTTTGATTATGTTCTTTGTCTAGATAAGATTCGTTTAATTCCGTGCCGTTGATGATAATTTTACCGTTGCGAACTTCGACCGTTTCGCCCGGCATTCCGATAACGCGCTTGACGTAAGATTTATCCGGCTCTTTCGGATACCAAAAAACGATGATGTCGCCGCGTTCGATGTGTCCCCAACTGACGTTTTTGAATTTGTAATAAACCAATTTATTAACAAGCAGCCGTTCGCCGTCGTGAAGCACGGGAAGCATCGAAGTTCCTTCGACAACAACGGGCTGTGCGACAAAAACGCCAAGCAAAACAAAGACTGCGATAATTAAAATAATATCGCGCACGAGTTTAAGGCTTTCCGCCCAAATTCCCTGCCGCGATTCGTTTTTGAGGCGCACGACTTCAATATCGCGGTCATCATCTGCCGCGATAAAGCCGAAATCGTATTGCTTTTTTTTCTGAAAATCGAACATAATTTAATTGCTTCGATGCGATTTTTAAGACTTGCGAACAAAAGATTTTTCTTCTGCCGCAAATAGAAAATTATCGGTATTTTATACTTTTGTCAAAATTTATGAACGAAAACATCCGCAAATTGTTTCCTGCAACGCGCAAATACGCATATTTGAACAGCGCGGCGGTTGCGCCTTTGCCGCAAATTTCGGCTGATGCGGTTTATTCGCAACTCAAAGACGTTTCGGAAAATGGCACGTTAAATTATATGAATTGGGTTGAAACCAAAGAACGTGCCAGAAAATTAGTCGCCGAAATGCTCAACGTGCGCGACGAACAAATTGCGTTTATGCGAAACACTTCCGACGGTTTTTCGTCCGTTGCCAACGGTTTGAATTGGCAAAAAAGTGACAATATCGTAACTTTCGAGCGCGAATTTCCCGCAAATTTTTACGCTTGGCGCAGAATCCGCGACAAATTCGGTGTTGAATTGCGGCTCGCTTCCGAGCAAAACGGGCGCGTTGATTTGGATGAATTTATTTCATTGATTGATGCAAATACGAAACTCGTTTCAATCAGCGCGGTGCAATTTTCATCGGGTTTTCGGGCTGATTTACAGCGCATCGGCGAAGCGGCAAAAAAACATGACGCGCTTTTTGCCGTTGATATTATTCAAGGTTTCGGCGCATTGCCGCTCGATTTATCGTTGGTTGACGTTGCTTGCGGCGCAAGTCATAAATGGCTTTGCTCGCCCGAAGGTTGCGGAATTTTGTATCTTTCGGACAAAGCGCGTGAACAAATCGAACCGACATTTGTCGGCTGGATCAGCGTTGAAACGCCTTGGGATTTTGATGATTATGAACAAGATTTCAAACCTAATTCGCTCGCGTGGGAATCAGGCACGAGTTGCGCGTCGCTGTTTTACGGTTTGGAACAAAGTTTGAAACTTTTGCACGAATCAGGCGCGGAAAATATCGAAAAACATCTGGAAAATCTAACCGATTTTTTATGCGAATCGCTGGCGGGAAAAGATTACGACATTATTTCTTCACGCAAAAAAGGCGAAAAATCGCAAATTGTCTGTGTCAAACATCGCGGCGGCTTAACATCAAATCAAATTGCAAAACATCTCGAAGCTGAAAACATCATTGTTGCACCACGCGGCGACCGTCTGCGAATCGCGCCGCATTTTTTCAATAATCAAAACGATATTGAAAAATTATTGGAAGTTTTACCTTGAATTAAAAATTCGGCTTGGAACTTATTGAAATTTACGTTTTAACCGAATTTTATATTACAAAAATTAAGAAAAGCCGCTACGAATTTCAAGGAACAAAATTATAGGTAATAACTCCTTTTATTTTAACAGGTTTATTTTTTATTGATATTGGTGAAAGTTTTGAGGCAAGCGCCGCTTTTTCGGCTGACTCTGCAAAAGCGGCGTTTTTATAGCAAAATGCTTTTGCTTTTAATACTTTACCGTCTTCTCCGATTAAAACCATCACTTGAACGAATTCTGTAATCTTTTTCGGCTTGAGTTCTTGAGGATAAACCGGCTTAACAAATTGAGCAAACTTACTACTGATATTTGCTCCCGGCAATATTTCGCCTTCGTCCGTTCCGAGAATTTCCCGATATTCGTCCAAATCATTGGTTCTTTGCAAAAATTCAATATCTTCCTTAGCATCAGCAAATATTTTGATAAATCCGGCAGGTTTTATCAAAAAAATCGTATCGGAATATTTTTGTTCAGATTTTAGACTAAAAGAATTGACTTCAAATAAATATTTTTCTCCGACACGAAAATTAAAGGCTTTTTCGGTTTTATCACGAACATTAATAAACTCTTCGGTTTCCGTCTGTTTTTCATTCGTGTATAAATCAAAGGTTTGAAATTTTATTGTCTCAACTGCTTTGTATTTGTTATTATTTACAGTAAAATCGGCTTTTTTTCGATAAGGAGTAATTTTAAGAACTGTTCCAACACGCAAATCCAAATTTAAACGAGAATCGCAATACCACGATTTAATATTATTTTCCGCGTTTTTGGCAAAGACTTGATGTTTATAATTAATATGAACAAACAAGAAAAACAGAATCGCAATTAACTGAAAATATTTTTTCGTTGCCGACATAATTTTTATAAAATTCAAAAAACCTCACTTTGTAATGTGATAACCAAAAACAGGTTAAGCGATATAAGCCAAATCAATAAAAACGATTTCGCCGCTGTTTTTACCTCACATTTATTGATTTATTAGCTGCCCTTTCGCTACTCGTCCCCTATTTGTTTTCGGTGTGTTCCGTCGTGGACATCTACTCCGAAATCGTATATCTCGCCCGTTTTCTTGTTAATAAATCCTAGCCATTTCACTTCTATTAAGCCGGTTGACAACGCCTTCGATAAGTCCATAATTGCTATTGGTTTCTTTGTGTCAAAATCTTTCCAATTCAGTTTCACTGCCCATTCTCCTAAATCGCTGGTTCGTTCCAGATACATATAAACCTTTTGTTTCCGAACATTTAATTTGTAGGTTACATATATGTAAATTTGATTATCAACAATACATAAATGCTCTGATGAGGAAAAGTTAATCCGCATATCATTACAATCTTCAACTAGATCTACTTTCTCCCAAGCATCTGTCAAATAAGCCTTCAAGACGGCTGATTTTCCACCTTTTGTTTTCAATTCTTCTTTGGTCGGCAAGATTACGGCAATCGGCAGCGGCGAATCGTCCGACGATTTCTCGTTACTGCTGTTCTTGGCGTTTGAAACAGGTGAAACAGTTGAAACAGGTAAAACGGTTGATCTGTTTGCCGCAAATGCGTTTTCCGTTTCCGAAACACCGCAACCCGCCAAATTGAGCGTGATGCAGCTGAGAAAAATGCTTTTGACCAATTCGTGTTTCATAATTATCTCCCCAAAGCCTTTCTATATTTGTCTTCCAGCCAACTCAAAGGCGCGGCTGGTTGATTCGGATAATGGCTCTTTGGATTCTTTTCGACATCGCCCTTATTCTTGTCCGGCAAACTCGCCCACTCGTTTGATGCCGATTGCACCGCATCGGCAAATCTATCCGCCAATAATGGCTCGGTAACCTTCTTTTCCATCAGTTTGTATGCGGCAAAAATATCTTGCGATTCAGGCTTGAAGTTTCTCAATCCCAATATTCTTTTTGCTCCTATTTTACCGTTTTTATCAAACCAAGTATCAGTCATTATTTGATATGCACCCGCTGCCGAAGTCGAACCGCCCGGCAATGTTTTGCCCGGATGGTCGTCGTAGTTCGGCAGTTTCACGAAGTTTGATGCTTCATCGTATTGCATCGGCAAGCCGCCGCCCAACACTCTCTTGTAGGCTTCGGCATATTTTATCACTTCCAAAAAAGCCCGCACTTTCGGATTTTTCAACAATTCCTTTGCTTCTTCGCCTTTTTTTGTCAATGCTCCGATGTCCGTGATGCTGTATGCCACGACGAACACATTTGCTTTTACCTTGCTTGCAAAATATTCATCCATCTCCGCTTCCATCTTTTTATTAACAAATTTTATGTCGTGTTCGGCTTTCTTGCGGCTCACTGCAAAATCTTTTTTATTATAGCGAAACGGCGGCAAGGCAATCAGTTTTTCGATGAAATCCGATTCCACTTTTTCCCGTTCGTCCACTAACATTCTCGTTTTCATCCCGTAAATAACCGGCAAAAAATATTCCTCGCCGAAGTAATACGCCAAAGTTTGACGAATCGTTTCTTTAAGGAATGTTGTTACTTCGCCACCTAAACCGATTGTCGCGCCGCCCGCAAGACTCAGATATAAAATAACAATAGCGTCCAAATCAATGCGTTTCCGAGCGAAGTTCGATAAGCAGGTTCGGCAACAATGAGTTGAAGAAATTTTAAGTTAAAATAGAGAAGTTGACATTGTTTATAACACTGCGTCAGAAGTTTGCTTGCTTCGGGCAGTTCGATAATTTTTTGACCGTCATTGGCACGCATAGTCCAATTATATGTAGAAACACTTGAAGGTAAGCCCAGCAAAGGAAACGACGAACCGCTTGAAGTTAAAAATTGTAAAGTGCCGAAATGTGAGCCGCCCAAATGTTGTGCCTGAAACGAACTTTTTTGCGGAGCAGTATTAAAAGAAGAAAAATCGCTCATATATTAGTTACTTTATATTTGTTATCCGATTAATTTTATTTACCGAAAAAACCGGATGAAATCTTGCCATAATGTTGAAATTCAAACTTTGCTCACATGTAAATACGGAACAAAATTAAAATAAGCGAAGTTTTGCCGGTGTATTTGTTTAACCGGAAAAGACACTTATAACAAATTGATTTCGGGGATGAAAAATCAAGAACGATTTGGAGTTGTGTTAATGGAAATATACTCTTCTTGACTTTTTCTTGTCAAGAGAAACTTGTTATTTTTGAAATAACGGCGAAAATCTGCAACTTGTTTATTTCAAGAATTTATCGGTTGAATCATCAGCCGTTAAGCCGTCGAGATTCAAGCGCGTCATTCCGCCTGCGTCGGTGAAAAGTTGTGTTTGATTACGTTTTTGTTCGCGGATGTAATAGAAAATCAAACCCGCAATCACACCAGCCAAAATCGTCGAGCCGAAACCGCCGACAATCATCAAAACCGTCGAAAAAATCAATTCTCCGGTGGCAATGATGTAGTTTTTTTCGGCGCGTTGCTGTGCGTAAGGATCTTCGCCGAGCCATTGCACCATTTTTTCGTATTTGATTTGGTCGAGCAGAGCGTTTGCCGCCGCTTCATCATTTCCGTCGAAAATAAAAGCGTTGTAGTTTCCGATGCGGCGATAAAAAATCGGCGGATTATTTGCGTTTTCGCTGAGTCTTTGTTTAATTTTCGTATCAGTTTCGATTGAAGTTTCAGGCGAATTATATTCGATGATAAAAAGTTTTCCTGCGTCATAAGGCGCGGTAACGGCTTCTGCCTCGCCGGTGAAATCTATCAAATCGAAAATTGGTCGTTCGCCCAATGCTTTTCGCAAATCTTCGCCGTTTAAGATATAAGTTGCACGATTTCGTGTGTTTTCCCAATCGGGCAGATGCTTAATCAAAACCGGAATGCCGTCCGATTCGTCAATTTCCTGACTTTCGATTTTCGGCTGATTCTTATTTTGCGCTGAAATTACAGTCGCAAATGCACATACCAAAATTAAAATTTTTATAAACCAAGCCTTTTTCATATAAAACTGCTTCGACACGGGAATTTTTTCCGAAGTTTTTTAGATTTATAATTCTAGCATTATTTGAAAATCTTCGGCAATTTGTCTTAAAACAATACACTTTCAAGGCGTGTAGCTATTGCGTCAAACATTACACGCTTTGGTGTCGCATCCAAACTTGGATGTTTGTCGAATATAAAAGTATGTCTAAAAAAGTGCAACAAAACGGCTTAGACTGCGTGAATTAACTGAGGAATTTAACGATTGAAGAGTTTGGCACGGTATTTGATACATTAAACAACGGGGGAATAAAAAAATGACAACGACAACAGAAACATTAAATTTTCCGATTTGGCAAGACGCAGAAGAATCGAAAACCGAGCAAAAAGCATTTTTTGATTCGGCGGAAATTACAAATATTAGTAAGGCAAAAGATTTTGATTTAACGCAAGCTGCCGCAAAAGGCAATATGGCGGCGTTTGAAGAAGTTTATAATCGGCATCATCGGCGCGTTTATTCGATTTGTTTGAGAATGCTCCAGAATGCGACTGAAGCCGAAGATTTAACGCAAGACGTTTTTATTCAGCTTTATCGCAAAATCGGCAGTTTTCGCGGCGATTCGGCTTTTACGACGTGGCTTCATCGTTTGACGGTGAATCAGGTTTTGATGCACTTCCGCAAACGCAACGTGAAATTTGAAAAAACGACGGAAGAAGGCGAAACGCCGGTGCAAATTGTTCCGGGAACGGAAAAAGCGAACAAGATGCGGATTGTTGACAAAATCGCGCTCGAACACGCCATTGATCAACTTCCGAATGGTTACAAAAATGTTTTCGTCCTTCACGATGTCGAAGGCTACGAACACGAAGAAGTTGCCGGAATTTTAGGTTGTTCGGTCGGAACATCGAAATCGCAACTGCACAAAGCGCGTCTGAAACTGCGGAAGTTAATCAAAAAACAAGCTCCGCCGCGCCTTTTCGGATTATAAGCAATTTTTTATACATATCTTAGCTCTTTTCAGGCTTGTCGAAATTTCGGCAAGCCTTTTTTATTTATCCTTAAATGAATACAGATAAACATTTTCCTACTTCACTTTATCAAGTTTCATTTCAAAAAATTTCATCCAGGTTTTGCCCTCTTTTGAAAATTCGCCGATTTCGAGCCAGGTGTTGTTCGTCGTTTTGATAGTGTAGCGAATCGTCATTCCTTGCATTTGAAAACCCCATTCATAACCGTCCGAAATTGTCTTAAAATCATAATCGCCGCTGCGTCCGCTGGCTAAATATGTGCGAAAATTATATTTTGAGTTTTTCGCATCATATGACAAAACTGCCATAGTTTCGTGAATGACTTTGCCTTCCGCGCGCACCGGTCCGATTTTGTCGGTTAACGGGCGCACAAGGTTCACTTTCAATTCGCCAGTCGTGTACGCGAATCCGCTTTTCAGGATCGTCTGCACCGCGCAGGACATGCACGAATCCAGCAAGGTGCAGGCCCAGCCGCCATGCACGGTGCCGATCGGATTGTAAA
>JANNYB010000046.1:0-18282 GCA_031409875.1 Acidobacteriota bacterium
CGCCAGTCGTTTATTAACGAGGCGGGAAAGCTCTAATCCGGTTTTCGGAGTTTGATTCGATTTGTCTTCTTTTTTCCGGCTGAGATTTCCTTTGGTTACTTCCGTAGAAGTCAATTTAACGGGAATGATTTCTTCTTTGTCGGTATTTTCTTCGGTTGTTTCTTCTGTCGTTGAACTCACTAATTTTGAATTCGCCCGTGTGTTTTTATTATTGGTCGTCTTTATTTCTTCGCCCAAATTGTAGGCAAGTCCAGCCGTCCGTCGTGCGGAAACAACTTCATCGCGGTCATAATTGATGACGCAGCGATGAGCGTTTTGTCGAATATTGTTCACAGGAACGAATTCCAAAATCAGAATCAACCCGGAACGCATTTGCAAGGTAATCGTTGCCGACGCACTTTGTTGACCGATAACAAAGCCTTCGCCCGGATAAATCGTAATCGAGCGGTCAGATTCTTTGGTCGGCGATTGAAATACGGAAACGAGTTTCGGATTACCTTCGTGGATATAATACACGCCGTCCGATGCTGGAAACTCAACGATTGAAACAGCATTTTGGGCAAGTCCGAGCCGAACAACCGTCGGCTGTTTGGGATTGACTACAACGCTTGCTTCGCCCGAAAGATAGTCGGTTTCCGCCGTATTAACGACGCTGACGGGCAAATTGTTATTGCCCGTTGTCGTCTGGTTGTCGGTCTTTTCAACCTTGTTTGGCTGAACAGTTTTGGCGACTGTTTTAGTTGAAGTTTTTTTATTCGGGCGCGTTCTTTGTGCCTGAGCATCAATTGAGCCGCACAGCATAATCGCCGCCATCAAAAACATCAGTTTTATCAAAAACCAATGCCGCCACAGTATTTCTTTAGAAAAATTGAACATAAATAAGTGTTTTTGCATAAAAGTCCTCCGCTTTCGGGGAGTTCATTGAACGCCTCGAAGCTAAATTTGAAATTTGAAAATTTGTTTATTGCTCTCCTTTTGAATTTTCACCAGTAGTAGGATTTGTTTGATTCTCTGTCGCATTCGGCGCAGTCTCAATTTCGCCGTTTGATAAATCGCCATCCGCAAGAAGTGCAATGGGTGCGAGAGTTTTACCGCTGACGGGTTCAACGCGGAATCTCCAAATGGTAAAACCCGTTCGCAGATTATTGTCGTTTCGCGCCGGAGATACAGGCGAGTCTTTCAGAAGAAATTTGCATTTCAGTTGAAAAGTCTCTTCGACATCCTGCCCGTTTGATTTACGGCGAATCTTGCGAATTCCGATTGCCCGCAAAATATACGGATCGCGCTCATCAACTGCCAAATCCTGCAATTCCCAAGTCGAATTAACGCTTTCCGCTTTTTCCGCCGCCAAAATCCCATTTTGTTTAAATTTTGCCGCGAGTGTTAGCGATAAATCCGGGTCAAGCATTCGCAAAAGTTTATTGACCTGTGCTTCTCTGGTCGTTTGCTCGACTTCGTAGAGCGATTTCAGAAACTCTTTGACTAGATATTTTTTGTCTGTTTCATTCGGTCTATCTGGTGCGATTTCAACCGTTTCGGTCATACCATAATCGCGGTTGTTGAGTTCGACCACCCGCCCCGAAGATTTGTCCACCACGATCCGGTCAGCACGACGCACCGCCAAAAAGACATTCGTTCCAATGCTGATGGTCAGAAGAATTAAAAGTGCCGAAACTGCTCGAAGCAATGATGAAATAGTTAAAATATCTTCCGCATCGCGGGTGATTTCAGGCTGTGCAGAAAAAACATCAGGCACATTTACGGCGGTTTTGTGATAAACAGGCGAGTATCCGCCATCACTGATATGTTGTTCGGTTGTATCTTCAGGCAAATTATTATTCATATGTTTTGCTACCTTTGAAAAAATTAATCGGTTTGTTTTTAGTATCCGAATATCCCTAATGGCAAAATGAGTGCCAAA
This sequence comes from Acidobacteriota bacterium, assembly GCA_031409875.1. Lineage (GTDB taxonomy): Bacteria > Acidobacteriota > Blastocatellia > Pyrinomonadales > Pyrinomonadaceae > CALMEH01. The sequence continues at coordinate 1,922 of JANNYB010000046.1, forward strand.
GTCTGAAGGCTTATAAAAAGGCGGGTTTTGTGGAACTTCAACAAAGGTTGGTGCAAAAATTCGCCATTGGTGCAAAAATTCGCCAACTTGGTGCATTTTTGCACCAACATTCAAAAGCCGCTTCTATTTATCTGAAAAAGCCAAAAAGGAAAAGGGAAGTCCAGATTAAAATTACTTTGCGGACTTCCCTTTCTGAAATTGAATTTACTTGTTGGACGTGGCGGCAACAAAAGTAGAACGCGCCTTGTTGTTGGTTTCCGGGCGGGTAGTCTGGTTAATTATGACGATTCCGCTTTCCGTCAATTTAGTTTTAGAGCCGTTAATAACTCGATAGCGGCTACCGGAACGCGAATCGTAAAAGATTTCCGTTAAGTTATTTGTTGGTTGATTTTGTGCCAAATTCGCACTTGTGTTTTCTTTAACAATTTCGCCCGCGGCGGAAGTTTGAGCAACCGTTTGGGGAATGTAAACGGGCGTTTTGAAATCAGGAATTTTCCCAAGCTCATAATCAACAAGGGTAACTTGCGCTACCGTTGCAGAAATCACGGTTGGAAAAACGGCTCTTGCAACATTTGATGGAAAAGTTCCCTGCGAGATGAGCCAGCGATAGATTTTGAGACCACGCCCGACATAAGCAGTTGTTTCCGCGTAAGGCGGAACGCCGCCGATAGTTCGCAGACATTTAGGATTTATTATTTTCTGCCCGTTTCGCAGTGATTTACCCGCCAAATAAGCAGAAACCGTGCCTTCGCCGGAATTGTAAGCCGCTAAAATCGAATCAATTCTTCCGCCGAAAAGATTTGATAAATACTTGACATAACGGGCGGCGGCGCGAATTGCGGAAACCGGCTCGTAAGGATTATTTAAATCATATCTGGCGGCAGTTGAAGGAATAAACTGCATTAACCCTTGCGCGTTTTTCGGACTGGTCAGCCATGGGCGAAATCTCGTTTCGTTGTAAGCAATCGTCCATAAAACATTCGGGTCAACGCCGTGCGCGTTAGCCGCTTTCAAAATTTCATTTTCAAAAAAATGGGCGCGGGTTAGCACCGAAAAACGCGAAAATTGATTTCTGGTGAAATTCGTTTGCGCGGGAGCCAAAGCCGTTAAAAGATTGATAATTATTAAAGCAAACAATAGTTTTTTGCGCCAGTTTGCCTTAAAGCCGCACAAGGCGGTAGCAATAAAATTCATAAATTTGTTACCTCGTTATAGTTTGATAGAAGAAAAAGGTAAAACTAATTTCGTCTTCACTCGCCGCACGGCAACCCTTATGCCGAATTTTAAATCGCACAGATAAAATCAATAAAATCAGTGCTTTGCATCATCGGCACATCTTTTGCTTTTGCCTAAATTACAACTTTCGGGAAGAGGCTGTAATCAAGTCTTTTCCCAAATAATCAAAACCAAAATAAAAGAGGATAAAAATAATGAATCAAACATTTAGAAACCTGAACTTTATGAAAAAGCATTCGCCGAATGCTTTGAAAGCAAAACTTTCTCTAACGGCAGAAAGTTTTTTGAAACACGCAAAAGCATCGCTTCCTGTTCTGGCAATTCTCGGAATCAGCCTTTTACTTAATCAAGCCATTTTTGCTCAAGGTCCGATTTTCACGGGTGATGCCGGAAATCTCTCGAACATCATCCGTGAAGGCTTAAAGCTAATGGCAATTATTTTATTTTGTCTTGGCGCAGTCGGCATCGCGTGGGCGATTTTTAATAAGATGACCGGCAAGGAATGGGGCAGTCAGGCATTCGGCGGAATTTTAGCTTTTGCCTTCGGAACAATCGTGGCGGTATTTTGGCAAATCGCCCAAGGTCGCGCCGTCAGCGTGGACACAAATTTCTAATTTTTATATAAGAAAATGCGAAGAAGACAAACCAGACCTAACATCTTTCGCAATCTGAAACGCTTCGGTGTTTTTCAAGGCGACTGGAAATACATCCTGATCCCAACGGCGGTGATGTATTTCCTGCCCTTTGTTTTCGGAATTTGGATTTACTACATTCCTGCCGGATTTCCGCTTGGACTTCTGACATTTATGGTGTTGCTCGGCAGTTTTAATTTTCTGCGAGCAAGCAAACCGGAATGTTGGTTAAAAAACAAAATGGATGCCGTTAGCGACGGTTGGACGCAATTTCGCCCGCCGATAAATGATGAATTCGGGCAAACGGATTGGATTACAAAACGAGGAAAATAATTTTATGGACGCAGCAAATCTTTCATTTGCACAGGTTTTACTGACTATTTTAGGGAGTTTTTCAGCCCTTGGAGCTGCTTTTGCGATTGGCTGGAGAGTGTTTCCGGCACTTAGCTTTCGCGGACTTGTCGGCAAAAAACAATATGAACGGATTTCGGTTGAGAAGACCGAAAATTTAACTCGAGTTGGCGGGCGATTGTTTCCGACTGAAGTTTTAGGTCTGGAAGGAAATATCATCCGCTACCGTGACGGCAGTTTTGCCAAGGCTTACCGTTTTGAACCCGCGAACACACTTTTCGACGATGAACGAATGACCGAACAAAGAATTGAGGAACTCAAAACTCTGCTCAAATTTGAAAAGCCTGAAAAAACTATTATTCAGTTTCGTTTTGCAACAAAACCCGATGACGGAACGACGCTCAAGAATCATCTGCGGACACGCAATACTGAAAAAAGCGATTCGCTCGCTTCCCTGCTCCAAGCAACTAACCTTGCGGTTTACGAGGAAGCGATTACCAGCGGTGCAATAAAGATGCAAACGGCAACGGTTTGGATTCGAGTTCCGACTAAACACTTGAACGATTCAAGTATTTTCTCGCGGTTTGTTCCTTCCCTACTCCGCGAAATAAATCTTGGCGGATTTTTTAAGTTTCTTTTTACGCCGATTATTTCGGGCAAAAACGCCTTCGCACAGGAGTTTTTGACCAGAGAAGTAAAGGCAGAAAAATATTGCCGCGAAAAGGCTCTGCGGGTTTTTCAAGGCTTTGAAGCGAATTTTCCGAAAGAACTTCGCTTATCGGAACTTTCCGCGCAGGAGGTTTTCGATGAGATGTTTTTAAGCCACCGGCGCGAACATCTCGGCAGTCCCAAATTGCCAAACCAAAAACGAATTGATGTCCGCCGGTATTTAACAAGTGCCGAAATTGAGTGCAATGAAAGTAATTACCTCATCCACAATGGCGCGTTAGCAAGCCTTATCAGCCTGAAAACTTTGCCCAACGGATTTGTTACCGCCGATACGATGCGTTATTTAACAGCGACCAGAAACTTGAAGTTTCCGCACGAAATTGTGGTTGATTTAACCACGACGGAAAAAACGGCGGCGAAAAAAGATTTACAGAAACGCATTGACCGCATCGAGGGCAGCCGCAACACTTGGTTCGGTTTCAAATCTCTCAAAAAAGATGCCGTTGTCATCAAATCCGACCTTGAAAATCTGCTCGAACAGGTCGAAGGCGACAATGAAGAAATATGTCAGATTCGCCTCAATGTGATTGTTTACGGCGGAATGAACACGGGAAAACGCCAATCCATCGAACAGATAAAAATTCTCGATGACCGCTGTGATGAATGTATAGCTTCCATTCGGAAAAAGACCGGCGCGGATGCGATTCGTGAGGATGCAGCGCGTCAGCGGGCGATTTATCCGCGAATGCTTGCCGGAGAATTATCGTATCGCAAAACCGGACAGGAACTCGTTGAAACTGCGGATTCCGTCATCGCTTTTGTGCCAACCGAAACGAACTGGCGCGGCTCAAAGCGTCCGCACAGCATTTTTACTACGCCTTCCGCGACGATGTTCGGTTTAGACCTTTACGACCGCGCCCTTGTCAAATCGCCGACGGTCATCGTGACCGCCGCATCCGGCGAAGGCAAATCCTTTTTAGCGACGATGCTGATTACCGACATTCGCGCCCATCGCGGACAGGTCAAGGTGCGCGTGATGGATTACCGTTATTCATTCAAACCGATTTGCCGCCTTTTTAACGGTCGTCATATCGAATTTAACGAACAAGAGCCGAAGCCGATCAACATCTGGAATTATCCGGGCATTGAAACGGGCAAACTTCCAACTAAACGACAGTTGGCAATGGTTTTGACCGATATTTTAATTTTGAGCAAAACGCCTAAAACCGATGCCATCACCAGTGCGATTGCGGCGACTGTGATAGACGAAGTTTATAAAATGTCGGCGGCGCGAAATGGAATCGGCAGACCGAAGTTTCAACCGACGTTAGGACATTTTCTCGATGTGCTGAAAAGTTATTACTGGTCGGAGGCGCAGAAAGCACGGGCAGACGAGCTATATCTCAAACTCAATATCTATCGCAAAGACCCGTGGCTCAATGCGCCGACGCATCCAGATTATGATACGAATTCGATGTTCGATGTGTTTGAACTTTCGACGATTGCCACCTTGGATGAAAAAATCCGTGAAAGCGTGGGTTTCCGAATCAGCGCACAAATTATGCAGGAAATCGGCGAAGAATCGGACGCAGGACAAAAAACGCCGATTCTCTTTATCTGTGACGAAGTGCGCGAAATCAATAAACACTTTCCGGCGATTCAGGAATTGATGGCGGAAGCGTCCGTGACAGGTCGCAAAGAAGGCTTGGTGACGATTCTTTTCTCGCAAGCATATGAACATTTTACGGGAACACCGGAACGCCCGAATGTATCGGGAATTGATTTAGTCAAAAATTCCGGCGTGAAAATCATCGGCAAGCAAATCGGTGGATTTGAACGCCTGGCTGAAGACTGCGAATTATCGAAAGAAACCATCGCGGCAGTCAAAGCCATTAACAACCAATACGGCAGTTACACGCAATGGGTGATGGTTTTGGGCAGCGGCAACGACAAGATTATCGAGATGGCGGAAGTTCACGCTTCGCCGGCGATGCTTTGGGCGAATACCAATGACACCAACGAAGCCAACGCCCGCCGTCTGCTCGAAAATTTGCGCCCCGATTTGCCGCTGGCTTTTATCGTCAGTTGGCTGGCGAACAAATATCCGCGTGGGCTGACGGCAGTAGGATTAACCAATCTTTTTGAAGCAGATTTAGCGGAACTAAACATTGGAGGAAATTTATGAAATCGAATTTTTTGAGTTTTCCGAAACAAATTTTGATGAGCCTTTTGCTTTTTTCGATTCTGCTTGGATTTGAAGTCAAACCCGTGCGGGCGCAATGGACAGTTTTTGACCCGTCGCAATATGCGCTGCAACTTTCCAAAAAAATCGAAGAAGCGACGCGCTGGATGGAAACGGTCAACCAATATATCACGATGTATGAAAACGCCGTCAAGCAATATCAGAAAATGGTCGAATCCGTCACGAATTTGCGCGGCATTTTGGATAAAGTTGATGAGCAAATCACCAGACATAAACAACTTATTACTACTTACGCACAGCTTGGAAAATTGATTCGCGGCACTTATGAGTTAAAACGGCGAATTGAAAACACGATAACGAGTCAAATCCAATCAGTAGTTAGTATCTCGCGCCGTCTTCGGAACGGAATTTTCGATATGGATCAGAATAAGCGGGATTTGGACGATTTTTTGCGTCATTCGATTGGTCGGCGGGCAGACGCGGAACTGAAAAATCTGGAACGGCTCGCCAAACTCGATTCCGAACTTGAAAGAATGCTTTATGACCGCGAAATGATTTTGCTCGATTTAGCCAAACTATTTGAGGAACGCGAAAAAATCGCCGAAAAAATCAAGGCAATAGATACGAGCAATCCCGCTAATCAAGACGGCGTTCAGTCTTTGATTGACCAGATGCTGGCGATAAATTTACGCATTACAACCGTCGAAGGACAATTGCGCGAACTTGAAGCAAAAATACAAGAAAAGTTCGTTAAATACGGCTTGAAAATCGAGCAGATGACCGAGTTCGGCAAAGAGATTCGGCAAACCAACGAAATGATGACCGGAATTACAAGGGCGAGCGACGAATTTATGAATGAGCTTGAAAAATACGATGTTTGGCGGCAGGAAGTTTATGATAACCAGCTTCCTTAAATGAACTAATACGGAGAATTAAATTATATGCGTGTTTTGAATAGAAAAATATTAACTCAAATTGCGGTTGGCTGTTTTCTTTTAGCCATTATTTTTCTCGTTGCGAGCCAAACCTTTGCTCAGAGAAGACAAATCAAACCGCCGCGTGTCGAAGGGCAAACGGTGATCGGAACGATAAACGGCGTTCCCGTCACCGCTGACGATATTATTATGACCATCAACAACGATTCTCCGTTTATGCCGCCGCTCGATGGCAGTCCCGTTCCAGTTTTACAGCAATTTGAAACGAATTATCCGGTGACGACCAGCCCGACACCGCAAACTTCACCCACGCCGACAACCACGCCGAAGCCGGTTGCGCCGAGCTTTAGTGTGCAGATTCAAAATATGATGAAAACCGGGCAGGAATGGCTTTTCAAATCCCTGCTCGATGTCATCATCAAACCCGCAATGCCCGTGCTGATTTTCTTTGCGTGGATAATTGCGAGTTTTATCTTGGGTATCGGTTTTTTGCGGCGTTTTTCGGACAACAAAGGCATCAGTCCCGAACAACTCACGCGCTGGGGAATTCGCAGCATAATTTTTATGGTTATCATCGGCGCGAGTCCGTTTATCATTGATATGCTGACCGTTACCGGAAAATTCATCGCCCGACCGATCAAAAGTTTCAACCGCGAACTCGTTGCCGAATTCGACGAAAAAATGAAGAAATATGTCAAAAAGAATTTCGCCGTCGAAGACCCGAATGCCCTGCTTGCCGAAAGACTGCCGAATGGTGAACCGGGACTCGTTGGAATAATTTTCGATAAAGAGTCTTCTGTTAAAGACGTAACTTCGGAAATGAATATTTTGGGTTGGGATATGACCAGACTTTTTACCTTGATGGTTGTTTCGCAAAACATCATAAAATTCGGTGGTTTGTTTTTGGGACTCGCCGGACTGTTTATTTTAATCGGCTTAAAGCTCGCCGCGCCCGTGCTTTCCGCGTTCGGTTTCGATGAGAAGTTCGCTAATCAAATTTTTTATCCTTTTTGCTGGGGCGTAGCGACGTTTTCTTTGGCTTTTCCGATTGTGAAGGAGATAACCCTTTACGTTGCTTACGGAATCGGCTTAATCGGGCTTTCGATTTATAACGGCGAAACAGTTTTCACGCTTGACCCCAACACCGCACAGATTATTACGAATGGAAATTATGATCCGGCAAGCAGTGCGCTGATTGTCACGCTGTTATTTTTCGTGTCTTGTCTTTGCTATATCTTAGTGCCTTGGCTCAGTTATCGCGTCCTGCGCGGTCAAGTTTTTGAGGGAGTGTCGCAGATCTCAATGGGCTGGATGCTTTCATCGGTTGGCACGGCTCTCGAAACTTATGGACTTGTCGCGGGCGCGGCGATTAATCGTCAAGCTGAAAACACACAAATCCAAGGCATTTATAATGCCGAACAAGCGAGTGCAAAAAAAGGACTTGAAGCCTCAAACCTTTCAACTGAAGCCCGGCGGGTTTCATCAGTCGCCGGAGTTGAAGGCGGACTTGTCAGCAGTCTCGGACAAATCAGGGCAAATCAGGTAACGCAAACGATGATTGCCAATGCCAACCGGAATTTCGGAATTTCGAGCAGTCAGGCTTCAACCAATCGGGAAATCACTACAATGAGAGCCGAAAACACGGGAATGCAAAATATTCGCTCTCTTGATGGTATCAAAGAAAACGCGCTTCGCAGTCAAGGAACAAATCAGCAGTTCGGGATGCTCAAATACGAAGCCATTCCGGGCGGCGGCAATATTCCGATTAGAAAAGGGGTTGAGTTTTATGATTACATGAAAGACCAACATATATTGCAGCAATCAACCGGAACTATGAATCGGACGACGACTGATACTTATCAATTGCAAAATCAAAATACCCAATATGTTACCGATCAAAAGATTGACGCATCAACAACTTATCAAAACGAGATGAACTCGGCATTTAATCGTCAGGCAAATGAGACTATCGGCGCAGTCAACGCCGGAACGACGATTGCTGCCGATTCCTCCAAACAGGGCGCGGGCATTCAAATTTCGGGCATCAACAAATCAACGGAACTTGATAAACAGGCAAATCAACTAAACTTTGATGGTCGCATCGAAGCCGCCTCCATTAATCAAAAAGCAGCCACCGAATCCGCCCATTTGCGAATGATGTCCACAGTCGTAACCGGATTTTTCCGTGATATGGATCGGCGGATTGAAGAAATGAAACCAAAATATTAGGGTTTCGGTCACTTATTTCAAACTGATTTTCAACCAACAAAAAAGCGGTGAATAATCAAGGGTAAATTATTACTATTAAGATTATTGTGTGAATTCTCAATACAAACGCGTCAGTCGCCAAAGAATTTGTTTGATATGCGGTAAGCCTGATTGGTGCAGTTACACGCCGGATAGCAGAATTTCTTTTTGCGCCCGAATCATCACTAACGCCGACCGGGTAAGCCGCACGGGTTGGGGAGTTTTCTATCACGAAAAATTACTTTTTGCTGATATATCCCTTCCCTTGCCTTCCAAACCTATACCCAAAAAAGCAGAATTAGCTCCAATCGAAATCAGAGATTTTGCCTATCGCAAACTCATTGAATTTGCTCCCGCGACCAATTCCAAGGAAATAATTGACGGTCGGAAAGGTTTGCGAAGTCGTAAGATTCTTGATTTTGAAAATTACGGTGCTTTGCCGCAAACAATGGCTGAACGGACTGCGATTGCGAGAAAAATAAGAAATCTGATTAACCGAAAATTTCCGCAATTTGTCCGGCAAAAAAAATCAAGCATTACAAGTATCCCCGGATTTTGGTTGGAAAAAAACGGGTATGCGCGGATTTGGCAGGATAAAGATTACTCATGTCCTTTGATGGTAATTCCATATCGCAATGAAAAGGGTTTGATTGAGGCTTGTCAGATTCGATATATGGGAAATTTACGAACATCTGTTCGCTATGTTTGGCTTTCTATTCCCGATAAATCTAACGGTTTAAGCTGCGGTTCACCACTTCATTTTGCCGCCTACAAAATTTCACTTCCAGATAGACCGATTTTGATTACTGAAGGCGCACTCAAAGCCGAGACCGTCAAAATCTTTAAGCCGAATATAAATGTGATTGCGGGCGGTGGTGTAAATTGCTTTCACGAACAAATAATTTCATCAACCCGAAATTGCCCGGTAATTTTGGGTTTTGATAGCGACTACGCCGTCAACCGCCATGTTGCGCGTGCCATTGCGAAACTGATTGTTTCCAGATTGGTTGATAGTTTAAAATACAAGTATTATTTCGATTTAAATATTTTGACGTGGCACAAAAGCCTTAAAGGAATAGATGATGCGCTACTTCAAAATTCGCCTATTTATCAGATAACTCCGGCTCAATGGTTCAAAACTTTAAGTTCCTGTTGCCAAATTGAAGTAGAGCGGGTTTTCAATGAGTGTGATAGTTTGCCGCGAAATCCGTTTAGGTGAGATAAATCCTGAAAAGTAACTTCTGGAAATTCCTTCCTACAACAAACCATTTTCATAAAGCGGCAGAAAAGCCACGGCTAACAGAGTAATGAAAATTTCGTCAGCCGAAAAACGCCGATTATATTTTAGTGCTAAATCAGCCTTTAATTCATTCATCTCGGACACGTTTTCTTCCGTCAAAGTTACCGAACGGCGTGAGCATTGGTCTGGAGATTTTACAAAATCAAGAGCCTTTTCCCGCAGTTCGAGAAAATTATCCGCCGTTATTATCTCAAGCGATTCGCCCAGCATTTTATCCATTAGTTCATTTTGCGTGTATTGCAGACTCCGGCTTCTAAATTTTGATTTGAGCCGAGTTAAATCAATTGTCAAACTGCGCGGCACGGTGTATGGTCGGCTGGAGTGACGAACTCCGTGCGTTTTCTCGGTTGCCAGTAAATCCGCAATCTTTAAACTTCCCGCTCCAAATTCGGTCTCTTTTGGCAAATCCGTTTTAATTTCCTTTTTAGAGTTGCTGGTATTTATTTTTGACGGATTGGTTTTCTGAGGTTGTTTAATAGATCTCAGGTCGGATTCTTCACGAGATTTTGCAATCAACGTGTTTTTGTCCTTTATTTTGGACGTATTTTCGACTTTTGATGATTCATTTTTATTATTCAAATCATCTTTATTGTTCAAATCGTCATCGAAAAATTCACTTTGGATTTCATCTATCTTTGTTAAGTCAATATTTTTGCTCGGTCGCGTCGTTAATCCCATAATTTTCTTGAACCTCCACAATTGTTTATTCTAAACTGCCGCTTTTTTCTGCTTTTTATCAGAATTTGATTTGGCATCTTTTGTGACTGACTTGAAGCCTAAAATCTCTTCCATTTCACTAATCAGCTCCGAAATCTCACGTTGCGCTTCTTTGTCGGATACAGTTTTGGCAGTAATTTCCAAAACCGACAAACCTTCGGAACTCGCCTCAAAAATATTGCGATGTCCGGTTGAAGTTTTCATTACCGGAATTTCAAGTTCCCGTAGTAATATTTCTGCTTCTTTACTAATTTTTTTGCGTTTGTCGCGCATATTCAGAAGCAGTCTTGCAGCAAAATCACTGGGACGCGCGGCGGCTACTTTTTGGATTAATTCTCTGGTTATCTCAGAACTCCAAAACGAAAAATTACCGGGCGTAAGTGGAATTATAACCAGATTCGCAGCGGCAATTACTCCGAGCGAAACCAATTCATTTCTGCCGGGAGTATCCACGATCACAATATCGTATGAAGCTGCAATTTCCGCTAAATCCATTGAAACTTCCGTCGCTTTTTTGATGCCCCTGTAATGTTTGCTGAAAACTCTTAATTTGTTGGCTGATTCAAGTTTGTTTATCCGGGCGATTCCCCAATCTTCACTACTTCCCTGATTGTCGGTATCAAGGAGTAACACTTTATATTTCTCGCTTAAAATAGCGGCTATATTTGTAGTTAAAGTTGATTTTCCAACTCCGCCCTTTTGATTTACAAAAGTTACAATTTTTCCTTCAGCTTTATTTTCTTTCGGCATTTACTTTATCCCAACTTATTTTTATCTGTTTGTTCACTTAATTCGGAATTATTACTCTTTCAGTTTTATAATAGACTAAAGTTAGTGTCAAGACATTAATTACAACTTCTACATTATTTACAAAAATTACTATTTAATTAACAACTAAAACTAAAGTTACATTTATTACTAAACTTACAAATTTAACAAAAGTTACAAAATAAGCGGTTGGTAAGTAGATGAAATAAGAATTATAGGTGGATTGAAGATAGAAGAAATGCAAATACAGTTATTGAGAGAAGTTATTAATGAAATCATCGAAAAAATAGATGTAAGAGAAGAAAAGATAAATAATAGAGAATTATTAAAAATTTGTGAAAACTTTGATATTTTTAGTATCAAAACAAATCCTCATTTCTGTCACGAAATAGCCGAAACCGCACTAAACTTATTGATAAAGGAAAAATACGCGCAAAGTTTGCTTACCAAAAATTTTCCAATGATGATGGTGAGAAACTTACTTCAACCGCTGGCTTCGCGTCTGCCGACCCAAACCTGGCGGAGTCAAGAACAAATCTCATGGCAGCAGTTTTCCACGCCGCCTTCGATTGCTTATCTTTTGGTTTATCTAATGAACTTAAATGGACGTGAAGAAGTGCTTGAGCCATCTGCCGGAACGGGCAATTTAGCCGTCTGGACGAGCGGTAACGGAATTAAAATGCACACTAATGAAATAGATTCACGCCGACGTTGTTTGCTTGAGCAAATCGGATTTGCACCGACGGCTTTTAATGCAGAATTCATCAACGATTTTCTTGCACCCGACTGCACGCCCGACTGCGTGGTAATGAATCCGCCGTTTTCGTCGAGTGGCGGACGCACCAAAAACAATTCGAGCAAATTCGGTTTTCGCCACGTCGAATCGGCACTGGAAAGACTGAAAAAAGGTGGCAAGTTCGGCGTGATTTTGGGCGAAGCCGCAGGACTTGATACAAAAACCGGAAACGACTTCTGGCACAAACTCTCCGACCGCATTGAAGTCAGCGCAATCATTAAAATTAACGGGCGGGAATACGCTCGTTACGGCACGACCGTAGATATAAATCTGATCATCGGCAAGAAATTTTTAGTGCCGCAAAGGACGGACTGGAATCAAATGTTAAATAAAATCACTTGTTTTTCAGCTAACACAGTCGAAGAAGCCTTCACTAAAGCTGAAACTTTTAGCCTTCGTCTAAACCAATAAACCAAACCAAAATGCAAACAAATTTAACGAAAACGCAAATTTCCGCGTTTGAAGCGGTGAACTATGCGCCGATGGCGGTTGAGCCGACAGAGACGCAAAAAACGGAAATTAATCGTGGAGACAGAAAGACGAGCGAAAACGAGCCGTTAAAATACGAGCCGCACTGGATTTCGGGCGGAGCGAAACATCCCGGATTGATTGTCGAAACGCCCGGTTTGGCAAACGTCGCGCCGCCGCCGATTACCTATCGCCCGCATTTGCCGCATATTTTGAATGACAAAGGGTTAATTTCTTCGTTTCAGTTTGAGCGGGTGATTTATGCCGGACAAGCCCACGAACAAAGATTAGCGAACGGAGCGAGAGCCGGGATTTCAATCGGCGACGGGACGGGAGCAGGGAAGACAGGTGTGCTTGCCGGAATTATTTTGGATAACTGGTTTCGCGGGCAGAGAAAAACGGTTTGGTTTTCCGTTAAGACCGACTTGATCGAAGCCGTCCGCGAAGAATTTGAGCGTTTGGGTTTTAAGATTCCGATTCGCCTGATCAACGATTATACGCCGGAACAAAATATTCTCTTGCGCGAAGGCATAATTTTCTGCACCTATAAATCGCTGATTGCCAAATCAAAAACAAGTGACCGCCGAATTGACCAAATAATGCGTTGGTTGGGAAGCGAAGGTTTAGAAATTTTCGACGAAGGACACCGCGCTAAACACGCTTTTGCCGATGAAAACGGGAAAGCGACACAAACCGGACAAGCGGTTTTAGAAATTCAAGACACAATCAAATATCCAAACGTGCGCGTTGTTTATTCGTCAGCAACTGCGGCGAGTGAAGTCAGACACTTGGCGTATCAGATTCGGCTTGGACTTTGGGGCGAAGGCACGAGTTTTCCGCTCGGTTTCGCCCAGTTTGCCGAAGAAATTGAGGCAGGTGGAGTCGGCGCGATGGAGATGGTTTGCCGCGATCTGAAAGCAATGGGCAGATATTTTTGCGGCAATCTGAGCTACGGAATTGATCCCGATTCGGGTTTGGCGGTCGAATACCGCGAAGTAATTCACCAATTAACACCTCGTCAGCGCGAAATGTATAACAACATGGCGCGGGCGTGGCAGGAAGTTTTGAAGAATTTCAATCGCGCTCTCGACATCACCAATTCGAGCAAAATCTCACGTCGTTACGCCATTGGACAGTTTTGGGCAGAGCATCAACGATGTTTCCGTAACTTGATTACGGCGTTCAAAGTGCCGACGCTAATTCGGGAAATCGAAACGGCTCTCTCGGAAAAACAATCGGTGGTTGTTTCCATCACGGGAACGGGCGAAGCCCAAACGAAAAAACAAATCAGCCGTGCGATTGACGAAGAAGAAGCGATTGATGATTTAGATTTCAGCCCACGCGAAACGCTTTCACGACTGGTTGAAAACTGCTTTCCGACCAAAGTTTTTCAAGAAGAAACCGATGCTAATGGCGGCAGCGTCGTTTATGTTCCTGTCTTAGACGAAAGCGGAAATCAGCTCGAAAGTCGCGCCGCGCTTGAACTCAAAAGAGAACTGCTCGACCGACTTTCAGTTTTGGAAATTCCCGAACATCCGCTTGATCAACTCGTCAATTATTTCGGGACGGAAAATGTCGCGGAAATGACCGGACGCAAAAAACGTCTGATTAAAACGCTTTCGGGGCGGATGGAATATCGCGCCCGCCAAATTCCGGGTGTGCCGAATCGCCTGATCAATTTGCACGAAAAAAACTGTTTTCAAAACAAAGACAAACGGATTGCAATTATGTCAGAAGTTGCTTCCACCGGCGATAGTTTTCATTCGAGCCGCACGGTCAGAAATCAAGAACGTCGTCTGCATATCGCCGCCGAACTGAAATGGTCTGCCGACAAACAGGTTCAGGATTTCGGGCGAACGCACCGCACGGGACAAGTCGCACCGCCGATTTATTTGCTCGTTTTTACCGAACTTGGCGGTGAGAAAAGATTTTCGGCGACGATTGCGCGGCGTTTGGGCAATATGGGCGCACTCACGAAAGGCGACCGGCGGGCGGAAAAAGCGGGAAATTTAGACAAATATAATCTCGAATCAAGACCGGGCAGGGCGGCGTTGAATGTTGTTTTTACGAGAATTTTGAATGGAGAAGAAATTTTGGGACTGGAAAATCCGCGCCAAACGCTAATTGATATGGGGCTTTTGAAAGACAGCAGAGAAGGCGGCGATGTTCCGGCAAATGAACGAACCAACATTCCGCGTTTCTTAAATCGGCTGCTTTCTCTTGAAGTTGAACGGCAAAACGCACTATTTGATTATTTTTATCAAACCTTTCTCGAAACCATTGAACATCTCAAAGCAACCGGCAAGATTGACGATGGAATGGAAGATCTCAAAGCACTTTCAGTTCGACAACTTGAACCGCCGCAAGTTTTATACACCGACGTTTTAACCGGTGCAAACACAGGTTATTACAAACTCGAAATCACCGTTCCGACTCGCCCTGCGCGGTTTGAAGAAATCTCAAATTTTGACGGCGTTTATTTTTATGAAAGTCGGACAATCGGCGAATTTATCGCGGTGCGTCCGACTTTAGCGCACACCGATCCTGAAACCGGAGAACGGTATCAAATGGTTTCAATTAGCCGACCTGCGGGCTACAACCTGCTTTATATTCGTGATAACGAAGTTGAGCAGAAGTATAAAATCGTCCCCAAAAGCCGCGCCCGCGAATGGTGGCTGAAAGAACAACAGAAAATTCCGCCGACCGAAGAAAAAACGATTCATCTCTTGAGCGGTGCATTGCTGCCAATTTGGAAAAATCTGAAAAGATTACAGCAAGACGGACTGAATATCGTTCGCACGACGACGGATGACGGAACGCGGCTCGTCGGTGTAAAAATAGCGAGCGAAACCATCAATGAAATTCGCCGCACATTCGGAATCTGGAAAAACACCGCCGGAACAGCCGCAGAAATTATTCGAGCCGTGAGAGAAGAAAATGAAATCATCGAGCTTCTCGGCGAAATCAAAATCCGCCTCACGCGCTTTCAAGGAAACCGGGTAATCGAAGTTTGCCCGAGTTCTTTTGAGCAGATCCGCGAATTGCGAGAAACCGCGCTCATCAACATCATTCAGAATAGTCGCAGCCGCTTCTTTTTGCCTGAAGATGAAAAGCAAGCTACTGAGTCGCTCGAAAAGGTTCTGAAGTCGTATCCGCCGATTCAACTGCTAAAAAGTGAAGGAAACGCTTTTATCGCGCAAAAGACGACTAATTTAGACTTGAAACAAGAAGCTGTTTCGTTACCTGATTGGCTGATTGAGCCGTTAATCGAAGAGTTGAATAGAATTTTAGTCAAAGTTTAATTAAAAAAACACGAAAAAAATTATGTTGCTGAATCCTTTTTTGCTTGAAAGAGCATATCTTGAAACGCGCCGCACAGTTGAGAAAGAATTAGGCGAAAAGATGAAAAAACGTCGCTTTAATGCGTTGAAGAAAGCATACAACCGACTAATTGAAAACCCGTATATTGATTACGAAAATGGTAAAATGCTCATCTTGAGCGATTCCGTCACGGAAAAAGGCGAGCCGAAATTTTACCGCACATCCATTCAAGAATGCCGTTTAGAAGATCCGGGGAATTTTCTCTGCTACGCTTTTTGGGAAGGCTTCCCCTGCTGGCATCGGGCAACACTCGAAATTGTCGAAAATTATTACAAATTTCAAGATTCGATTGAACGAGCAGAAAAGTCTCAAACTGTCGCCATCGTCAACACTTGAGGTGTCGCCGGCGTGAACAGTTTGAGCATTTTCTAAAATTTTACTGATACGTAAGTTTTTGAATAAACCTACTATTCTCTTTAGTTTAGGGTTATTCCCAGTTACTTCTTAATCTTCGGCATACGATTTGTAATAAAGAGACTTGAAAATCAAATCCGAACCTAAGAAAAAAGATGAATAACTTGAGCTATCAGGGAAAGGAAAAACAAGGCGCACAATTGATTGCGGAATTGGAAGAAAAAATCGTTCGTTACGCCCGCGTTTCGCACTACATTTTGATTACCGGCGAGCGCGGGAGCGGCAAAACAACGATTGCCAAGCG
>JANNYB010000047.1:0-83796 GCA_031409875.1 Acidobacteriota bacterium
TCTGTTCAAATATCTCAAATTCTGTGGTATTATCCATCTATAAAAGACCTTCCTTTTTGATTTAGTGTTTTTGTTCAAACTTAGATTGAATCAAATTTGAATGGTCTTTTCAATTTTTCAACGACTTTGCAATAGCCCTACTTAACTTATAAAATGCCGTGAAAAAAAATTAGTAAATTCGCTTTTTGATGTTATACTTACTGCATTTCTTTCATCATTTCCAAGTTCTGAGTTTCTGAAAAAGAGGAGTTTTGCTATGATTTCGTCAAACTTTTTTCAAAGATTTATAGTTTCGGTTTTCGTTTTGGTAATTTTGACTGTCGCGTTTCTGTTGTGGAATTCGCCTCCGAAAGTAGAATCTGCGATACAAAATGCTTCGCTTGAAACTTTGTCGAATTACGACATTCGCACCGATAAAAGCGAAACTGCTAAACAATCAATCGAACAATTTACGGCGCAAACGAGCAATTCAGCAATTGAAACCGAACGCAATAAAACTGTTCGTGCCGAAGCAAAATTACGTTCTGAAATTCCGAATTTGAAAATTGAATACAACGACGATTTAAGCATTCCCGAAGTAATTTCGCCAGATTTTATGCGCGGCACAAATTTTCTGACTGCGCCGAGTAACGCAAAACGCGCCGACATTTTGCGCGAATTTATCAATCAAAACGCCGAACTCGTTGGATTGAGCGCAACGCAAATTTCGCAACTCGAAAAAACCGCCGATTACACAAATCCCGACGGCAATCTTTCGTTTGTGCAATTCGAGCAAAAAATCAATCGTGTTCCGGTTTTTCGCGGCGAAATCAAAGCCGGATTTACGAAGAAAAATGAAATTATCCGCGTTATTAACAATCTCGCGCCGAATCTCGATTATCAAACAATTTCAAAAGATTTCGGAAGCGTGGAACAAGCTGTTTTAAATGCTGCACGGCATCTCGATTTACAAGCAAATGACTTAAAACGAATTGAAGAAAACGATTTGAAAATCACGTTTGAACGCGGACAATTTGAAGATAAAACAACGGCGGAAAAAATCTATTTTCCACTCGATTACGGTGTGGCGCGAACGGCGTGGCGCGTTTTGATTTGGACAAAATTTTCTGCATATTATTTGATTGTTGATGCCAAAACCGGAACGCTTTTGTGGCGCAAAAGCATTACCGAATCGCAAACGCAAACAGCAAATTATAATGTTTATTGGAACTCCAACAGTTTATTGAACAGCGAAGAAAGTCCGGCGGCTATCGGACCTGTTTTTTGTCAAACACCGCTTAACTGCACACAACCGCCGATGCGTTCGCGCATAAATATTGTCGGAATCGGCAACGAACCGCCGTATCAATTTAATCAACTCGGCTGGCTTACCGATGGCGAAAACCGGACAATCGGCAACAATGTCGAAGCCGGAATTGACCGCCAAAATCCGAACGGAATTGACCCGAATGGTTGGGCTTTCGGCAATCCGAACCGCGTTTTTAATTTTGCATACAATCCTGCGCCCGGAAGTCCCGCGCCGGGCGAAGAACCGCTTCCGGCAACACAAACTTATCCGCCTTCCGCGTTTCAACAAGGCGCGGTTACTTCGGTTTTTTATACCGTAAATCGTTGGCACGACCAAATGTATCTGCTCGGTTTTAATGAAGCATCACGAAATTTTCAAACCAATAATTTCGGCATCGGTGGACTTGGCAGCGACGCTCTTTTAGTTGAAACACAAGATTTTACCGGCACAAACGGCGGAAATCTTTCAACTCCGGCAGACGGCAGTCCGCCACGTTTGCAATTATTTATCTGGACCGGCACAACGCCGAACCGCGACGGCGCATTGGATAATCAAGTTGTCGTTCACGAACTCACGCACGGAGTTTCCAATCGTTTGATTGGCAACACAAGCGGCTTGAGTTCAAATATGGCTCGCGGAATGGGCGAAGGCTGGTCTGATTTTTACTCGCTTGCGCTACTTTCGCAAATAAACGACAACCGTTTGGAAGTTTTTTCACTCGGCTGTTATTCGATTAGCGGAATTAGCAACTGCTATTACGGATTGCGGCGTTTTCCATACGCCCTAAACGCCGGAGTCGGCGCAAACGGTTTGCCGCACAATCCGCTGACATTTCGCTACATAAATGCCGGATGCGATGCGCTTATCGGAACATCTACGACCAATCCGAACAGCGCATTTCCACGAAATCCGAATGTGTCGGGCAACTGCGACCAAATTCACAATAT
Organism: Acidobacteriota bacterium; assembly: GCA_031409875.1. Classification (GTDB taxonomy): domain Bacteria; phylum Acidobacteriota; class Blastocatellia; order Pyrinomonadales; family Pyrinomonadaceae; genus CALMEH01. Next base: position 2,236 of record JANNYB010000047.1, read on the forward strand.
GGGCGAGGTTTGGGCATCGGCACTTTGGGAAATGCGCGGACGATTGCTTTTTTCTCACCCGTTCAACGGCGAAGGCAATCGGCGGACGTTGAAATATGTAACCGACGGAATGAAACTTTCGCCGCTGAATCCGACAATTTTGCAATCGCGTGATTCGATTTTAGCCGCGACGCAAGCGTCAGATGCGTCCGATGTCTGCGCTGTCTGGCGCGGTTTCGCCCTTCGCGGAATGGGTGCTTCGGCAAGCATTCAAAACATCGGCAGCGGCGCAAATAATACGGTTGTAACCGAAGCGTTTGACTTGCCTCTGCAATGCACCAAGCGCAAACGCGCCGATTTTGACGGCGACGGCAAATCCGACATTTCCGTCTTTCGTCCGTCGGAAGGAAATTGGTATTTGAATCGTTCGACGGCAGGTTTCGGCGTAGTAAAATGGGGCATTTCGACCGACAAAATCGTTCCGGCAGATTACGACGGCGACGGCAAAACCGATTTCGCCGTTTTTCGCCCGACAGCCGACGGCAGTCAGCCCGATTTTTACGTTCTCAACAGTTCAAATTCAACTTTTACAGGCGTTTCTTGGGGAAATCCGAACGATATTCCGGTCGTCGCAGATTACGATGGCGACGGCAAAGCCGATATTACGATTGTTCGCCCGACAACGGGAAATTTCCTCTGGTATATTCTCAAAAGCAGTAACGGACAAACTCAAGTGAGCTTTAATTTGTCGTTTTTGCCATCTACCGCTCAACCCGTTGGCGGCGATGTTGACGGTGACGGCAAAGGCGATTTGATTGCCGTCAATTTTGAATTCGGCGAATATTATTGGTATAGCGTTACTTCAACAACAACCGGCGGATTTGCCCGTTTTGCTTTTGGAACCGCGGGCGATAAAATCGCTTTGGGCGATTATAACGGCGACGGCATTGACGATTTAGCAGTTTATCGTCCGTCAAACGGCACTTGGTATATCAAAAACAGCAGCGGAAATTCTTCCATCCAATTCGGAATTTCAAGCGATATTCCCGTCCCTGCCGATTACGACGGCGACGGCAAAACCGACATCGCCATCTACCGCAATGGAACTTGGTGGATAAACCAATCAACCGCCGGTTTGACAGTTACACAATTCGGCTTGAGCAATGACATTCCGATTCCAATCGGCTATTTACCGTAAAAATTGTGAAAAGTTTGGAGTTCCAGCTTTAGCTGGCTTTTGCGCCAGCGAAGCGCGGCGCAAACCAACTAAAGTTGGAACTCCAAACGCAACGCGAGGTGAACAATTATGAGTTCAAATCAAGAGTTTCTGCAAAATTTATACGATGCTTTTAACAAACGCGAGATTGAAACAATTATCTCGTTGATGAAGCCCAACGTGAAATGGGCGAACGGTTTGGAAGGCGGTTTCGTTTATGGACGCGATGCGGTGCGCGAATATTGGGCTAATCAATTTAAAGATATTCAACCGGAACTTGAAACATTAAAATTCGAAACGGACGAAAACAACCGAAATATTGTTACCGTTCATCAAATCATCAAAGATTTGCAAGGCAATACGCTTGCTGATGCCACAGTTCATCAAATTTTTACTATTGAGAATGGCTTGATAAGTCTTTATGAAATTGGCGATACCGAAACAATCCAAGAGATGATTCAAAAGGCGAAAACTTCCAACGAGCAATGATTTTTCGACTATCAATTTCCACAAACATAAAATCAGTTTTGAAAGAGCAACAACAATTTTCCGCGACCCGAATCTGCTTTCGATTCCCGACGACGAACATAGCGATTTTGAAGAAAAATGGATTACAATAGCTTTAGATGAAAACGGAATACTGCTTGTGCTTTCGCACAAATTTGAGCATCTGAGCGCGGCAGTTTGCCGAATAAGAATAATTTCAGCGCGTAAAGCGACCAAAACGGAAGAAGAACAATATGAAGAAGGAATATGATTTCTCAAAAGGCGTGCGTGGCAAATTTTACAACGCCGATGCCGAATTTAATCTGCCGATTTATCTCGAACCTGAAATAGCCGAATTTATAAAAAAACTCGCCGCCGAAAAAACCTCGACCAAAGCCAAATCGTCAATCTGCTTTTGAAGAAAGATAAAGAAATTATCGAAATCTGAATTTAACTTGATTTTATTGATTTTCTGAATAAGTTGCGATCCCCTTCCAGATAATACACGAATTTTTGATATTTATCTGAAATGATTTTATAGTTAGACGTTTCTCAATTTTATCATCTGAAGTTAAATGCAGAATTTATGAGTGAAAATAAAGTCGATCATTTGGAAAAAGTTTATATTGAAGCCAGTCATTGGGTTCGAATGTGTAATTCAATCATTTGGTCAATGGGAACCTTTTTAGTGCCAATTTCTGCTGCGTGCATCGGACTAGCATTGCAATATCCAGAACGTAAGATATTCCTTGCATCAGCTTCAATCTTCCTTTTTTCGCTTTGGGTCTATGTGTCCAGACTTTATAGGGGAACTGCGTCAAATGCCCGTCAAGTCTTAATAGAAATCGAAGAAGAATGGGGAATTAAAGAAGAAGCGGCACTTTATAAGATGCATGGGCAAATTGGATTAAAAATATATGGTCTTTTTAGTGTTCAGTTCTTATGTCTACTAATTTTAATTGTCTTATGGATTGTTCTAATAATTTTTCTACCTAATACCTCTAACAAGCAACTTACTCCAAACTCACCAACGTCAAACTCGAAGTTGGGCTGATGCCGTTGAGTGCGTCTTTGAGCATTGGGATTATGCCTTCGGTTTCCATATATTCTCTGCCTAACAGTCGGCGAAAGCGTTTGTCTTTTGATTCGCCGGTTAATTCTTTGAGCATTCCTTTGAAAAATGCGGTAACGAGTTCGGGCGCGAATTGTTTGCCGGAATTGCGTTGCAAATCTTCGACGATTTCGTTTGCCGGACGGCGGCGTTTGTATGGTCTGTCGGTCGTCATTGCGTCAAATGAATCGGCTAAATTTACTATTTTCGCAACATACGGGATTTCTCTATCAATCAAACCGTCGGGATAACCGCGTCCGTCCAAGCGTTCGTGATGATATTTTGCCGCAAGCGGAACGTCGGTGTATGGATGATGAATCGGCAATAAAATTTCGTAACCGACCGCCGGATGTTTGTTTAATTCGGCAGATTCTTTGGCGTTGATGCGATACGGCGCGTTGATGATGTTGCGTTCGACGGTCAATTTTCCGACATCGTGCAAATAACCTGCGACTGCTACGCCTTCGATTTCGTTGTCGTCGTAACCGAGTTCTTGCGCGATAATTTCCGAATATTTGCCAACTCTGACCGAATGACCTTCCGTATATTTATCTTTGCAGTCAATCGCCGTCGCAAACGCTTTGACCGTATCGGCGTAAGTCATTTTCAAATCGTCGTAAAGTTTGCGGTTTTCGTCGGCGCGGCGTTCGAGTTCCGCCATCATATTTCGTTGCGCGATGCCAACGCCGATATGCCGCGCCATCGCGCAAATAATTTCTTTATCATAACTCGAATAAGGCTCGCCATTAGCTTTTTCGCCGAGCATTACCACGCCGACAATTTCGTCTCGAATAATTAAAGGCACGAGCAGTTCGATTTTTTTGCGGTCAAAACTCTGGTCATAAATCTGAAAAAACGGCAAAACTTTGGCTTGTGCAACCTCAATCGGAAACAATCCATTGACGAGAAATTGGCGTTCGTCTTCGTAACAAAGACTTAAACTTAACGGAAATTCATCGCCCAAATTTCGCATCACGAGCATATTTAATTCGTGTCCGAAACGCGAATAACGCGCCACGCCGCCGCGCATAATCGCCAAACTTCCGAGCAAAAGATGCAACGATGTTCGCATCATTTCTTGAAAATTCTGCTTTTGCGAAACCTCGCTGCCGAGTTCTGCCAACGCGCCGAAAGTGTGGATTAGTTTTTGTTGATTTTCCATTTTTTAAAGTTTGCAGGAAGTTACAGAAAGTTGGAGATAGTTGGAGATAGTTGGAGAACTTCTTAAAACTTCCTGCAACTTTCTGTTAACTATCTGCAAACTTTCTGTCAACTAATTTAAAGTAACGTGATTTGTTAGACCGAGCATTTCAAAAAGTTCGATTGTTTCGTCTTTGACATCGGAAAAAATGACTTTTGCGCCCGCGTCCGAGGCGTTGTCAATTACGCCGAGCAGAATCGAAACGCCGATGCTGTTGACGATTTCGGTTTCGGAAAAATTGACGATTAAAGTTTTCGCGCCGGCTTCGATTTTTTCGCGGCATTCGCGCTCGATTTTTTCGCCGCTCAACTTGTTGATGTAATCGCCCGCATAAACGACGGCTTTTTCGCCTTCGGATTGAATTTGAATTTCTCTGTTTGTAATCACTTAATTTTTTTCCTTGTAGTATTTAGAACCTAAAAGCGCAGAAGTTACTTGAAGTTTGTTGTAACACAGAAAGATAGAGAAAAGCAAGGAAAATTTATTTATTTTAACAACTAAACGACAAGTAATTCGGGGCAATTTTTGGATTTAACTTTCCGCAAGACAAATAATCTCGAAAAAAATCACCTCTAAATTACCTTAAAACACCAAAAAATGTAAAATGCAAAATGCAAATTCCCAAAATTATTTCAAATATTTCGTCGTCGTCAGCGTTTTCATAAATTTTAGAAAGCTCCAGTTGACAACATTTCCAATCAGATTTATATTTTTTGTGTTCATTAAAATTTCTCCCAAGCCTTTCTCTGTGTTTTCCATCGAAAGACTTGGAAATCGTTGATGTAGTTTTACCCATAATTCAATATCCAAGGAGGTCTTTTCGATGAAAAAGACATTTGTTCAAATCTTTCTGTTACTTTCAATTGGCACAATATTTGCGGGGGGGGGGACAAGAATTTCTTGCCAAACCGCAACCGCAATCTAAACTAAAACCAAAACAATCTTTCGACCGCAAAGAAAATAATCGCATAAAAACGATTGATGATGATAAAATAAAAGCGTTGCCGATTTTGTTTGAAGAAAACAAAGGGCAATTCGATAAAAACGTGAAGTTTCTTTCGCGTGTAAATAATTTTAATCTATTTTTGGGCTTGAACGAATTTACTTATCAAATGAATTCCCCGAATTGTAAAGCCGAAAAACCAATCCGACAATTTACGCCTTGTAAAACTCTTTCGCTAAAAATGGAAATGCTCGACGCAAACCCGAATACCGTTGTCCAAGGACTCGACGAAGCCGTTACTAAAGCGAGCTACGCCATCGGCAACGACCAAACCAAATGGCTGGACGACATTCCGAATTACAACTTCGTTCAATATCAAAACATTTATCAAGGCATCAATCTCGTCTTTCGCGGCACGGAACAAAATTTGGAATACGATTTTCACGTTGCACCGGAAGTTAATCCGTCGCTGATTCAATTTAAGTTCGACGGCGCGAAGAATTTTCGGATTGATGCGGACGGCGATTTGATTTTCAAATTCAAAGGCATCGAATTAAGACACGAAAAACCAATTGCTTATCAAATTCTCGATGGCGAAAAGCACGAGGTTTCAGTAAAATACGTTCTGCTCGGTAAAAATCGTATCGGCTTCAAAATCGGCGATTATGATACCACGAAAGAATTGGTTATTGACCCGATTGTTTATGCTTCATATCTCGGCTCTTATTCGGGCGGCGACAGCATCAACGACATTGCCGTTGACCGCCAAGGAAACATCTATACGGCTTCGGATTTTCGATATTCATACATTCAAAATAATGTCGAATATACTTACAGCGAAGTTTTAATCAGCAAATTCAACGCAGACGGAACACAGAGGCTTTGGTATAAAGTTGTCGGCGGAAGCCAAGACGATGCGCCATATGGAATGGACGTTGACGCGGATGGAAGAGTTTATGTAACGGGCGTAACTTATTCGCCGAATTTTCCGCTAAATTTTGCCGAACAAAGTTCGCATCCGATTACGATTATTGACAATCATCATACCGGATTCGTCTTTCAATTAAATTCGAGCGGCAATATTTCTTACAGCACTTATTTGGGCGGAAGCTGTCCGCGTGAATACGGCGAAAGCATTGTTGCCGACAGCAACCGAAACGCTTATGTTACCGGCTTTACCTGTTCGTCAAATTTTCCGACGCACAACGGTTTTCAAAATTCTTTGCAAGGCTCTGAAAATGCCTATTTAACCAAATACGACTTTTTCGGACACATCAGCTATTCAACGCTTTTCGGCATCAGCGGTTTTACGCACGGCACGGACGTTTTCACCGACGGCAACGGCATCGCATATGTTACGGGCGGCGCGGGAAGCAGTATTTATACGACTGTCGGCGCATACAGCAGTTCGACAGGCACGGGGTTTGCCGCAAAATTCGATACCACCCGAACCGGCTCAAATTCGCTTGTTTATTCAACACGAATTCCAAAAACGGGCGCGGCAATCGCCGCCGACCGCAACGGAAACGCTTGGATAGCAATGTCGAGACAAGGCTTTTCGAGCTTCGAAACGGCAAAAATTACCAAATTGAACAATACAGGAAGCGCATTGCTCGTAGAACCGTTATCTTTCGGACAGCAAATCCGCGATATTGCCGTTGACGGACAAGGCAGCGCATATTTCGCCGCAAATATTTACGCGCCTCTCAGCGCAGGCGGAATCCGCACCAAAATCTACGCCCTGCGTCCGAACGGCGACGAAATTGACAACGACACGATAGACGCTTCGAGAGATGAAAAAGTCTATGGCATCGCGCTCGGAACGCAACCCAATATAATTTACGCCGGCGGACAAACAACCTCTCTCAATTTGCAAACTACGCCCGACGCTTATCAGCCAACGAGCAATGTTACCAATTCTTTCGGTCAAGGATTTTTCGCCAAAGTTCAACTGAATATTCCGCCGGAAGAAAAAACTCCGGTAATTTTTATTCCCGGCATCGCCGGAAGCACTTTGCATGAAGCAGATGAAAATGGTAATCCAATCGAAAATCTTTGGGCGGACGGATTAACTCAAATTATTCCTTTACCAACTCTAAAGTTAAGGAAACTGTCATTAAACCCTGATGACGCTCCGTTTCCGAGAATAGTAGCGGTTGATGCTCTTCGTAATATTTCAATTAAAGATATATACGGCACGTTCCTTTCGGACTTAGAGGAAAATGGTAATTACATACAGACCGTAGGATGTTCGCCTAATTATAATGGACAGAAACCGACAATGTTTGTATTTCCATACGATTGGAGATTAAGCAATATCAATAGTGCCGAAAAACTTTCGGATTTGGTTAATTGCATACAGCAAATTCATCCGGGTAAGAGAGTAAATATTCTTACTCATAGTATGGGCGGGTTAGTGGCAAGACGATACGTTATTAATCACCCGAATAACCATAATGTTGATAAGTTGGTTACTGTGGTTGCTCCGTGGCTTGGCGCACCGAAGGCAATCGGTGCGCTTTTTACCGGAAAGTTTTTACCGTTAGGGGTTTATCCTACGCGAATTAAGAATATCATTCGATTTGGCGAAGCTCCGCATCAATTATTGCCAAGTGCGTGGTATTTTATAAATGGCGGACAGCCTTTAGCTTACCGAAGTTCTACGAGCATAAATTACGATCCATATTCTTACTCACAAACATACGATTTTATTAATAACCAATTTCCGGTAGAACCGCCTTACACTAACTCGGCAATTTTCCATCAAGACGAGCCGCAACAAGATAATTGGGTTAATGACACTAGCGGAATCAAATATTACCATTTTTACGGTCAAATGAAATGTGATGATACCATTGGGGAAGTTCTTATTCATCCCACAACGGAATATCCTTTGCCTGTGGATGCCGGACGACGTTTTTCAGTTAGTAGTGAGGCAATTGGCGGAGATGGAACAGTTCCTGTATTGAGTGCAAATCGCCCTTCAACAATGCTTGCTCCGAACACGATTGTTCGTCCGTATGTATCTTCGAGTTGTAGACAAGATAATAATTACAAGCACAATGAGATTTTGCAAAATGAACAGTTTAAATCCGAAATACTTGAAATATTGAGTAGCAGTTCGGGGCAGCAATTTTTTACGGAAAATAATAACTCCAAACAGATGAGTAATGAATCACAAAACTTTAATTCCGATGATTTGATGAATTACTTGCAAGTTACCGGAGTTGCCAGACTTGAAATAACGGACGAAAACGGAAATACCAATTCGCCGTTGGGCGCAATGGACACTCCGATTCCCGAAATTGACTATGAGTATGGCTCGGATGTAGGAGAATCGTTAGTATTTCCGCACGAAGTAAAATTTTTCTCCGGCAAAATAGTAGATGTCAAATTCCGCGCATCAACCGATAAAATAGCAATCGAAAACATCAAAGGATTCGGTCGGGGAAATGCAACTGGAGCAACCAAATATTTGGACTTGCAATTACCTGTCGGCACAAATGCTTGGTTAAAATTTACTTCAAACGGGTTGGAAAGTTTGCGTTATGATGCCGACAATGACGGAGTTTTTGAAACCTTGGTTCAACCCACATTTCAGTTAACGGGTGCGGCGGCTAACGATAAAACCCCGCCAAATATTGGTGTTTCTTTTACCGTCAATAACAATACCGCAACCGTGACAATAAATTCCACAGACAGCGAAACGGGAATTAACCAAATTCGCTATATTGTCAATGGTGAAACATCCGACCATATTTACAATACTCCTTTCACTATTGGGTTAAATCAATCAAAATTGCTTTACGTTAGCGCGGAGGACAACGCGGGCAACCGAAACTTATTAGCTAAATGGCTAGACATTTCTCTGCCAAACACAATCGCAACTCAAATGCCTGTGCCGAACGCAAACGGTTGGAGTAAAGAAGATGTTACGGTTGAAATAAAATCTCTCGACGATTTAGGCGGTTCGGGCGTTCAATCGTTGACATACAGCGGAAACGGATCGCAAACGATTCCCGAAGCAACTCTTTCAGTAAATGAAACTCCATTTACATTTCCGCAACCAAGCACTACATCTGATTTTCTAATGAAATCTTTGGCAATAAATACGGAAGGCATTACGAATCTAATGTTTTTTGCTAAAGACAAAGCAGATAATGTTGAAACGACTAAAGCCGTTGCCGTAAAAATTGACAAAACTGTCCCCGTAACAACCGGAAGCTATTTGCAAAATGGAAGTCAAATGATTGTAACTCTGGCTTCAAACGATACGCTTTCGGGTGTTGAAAACATCAAATACTCAGTTGACGGCGGAAGTTTGCAAACTTATTCTGTGCCGTTTGCCGTGTCGGGAAATGGAAATCACAGCGTTACATTCTTTGCAACAGACAGAGCGGGAAACATCGAGGAAATTAAAACTCTGTCTTTTACAATTATCGTGGTCAATCCGGTCGTAAATATTACTTCTCCGTCTAGCGGCGCAGTTTATGCAGTTGGAGCATCAATAAACTTTGCCGGAAATTTTAGCGGGGACACTTGCAGCGGACACAATGCGATTTGGATGTTCGATAATATTTCGCAAGCGGGAACAGTTAATGAAACTAGCGGCACAATTACCACAAATTATACATTCACTTCGGCAGGAGTTTATCTCGTTTCGTTGACCGTGAATAACAACTGTGGCGGAACGGGAACGGCAAATACTGTCGGCGATTTAACAGCGATGGTTGTAATTTATAACCCCGATGGCGGATTTGTTACGGGCGGCGGTTGGGTTGATTCGCCGCTCGGGGCATACACGCCGAATCCGAGTCTAATCGGACGTGCAAGTTTCGGTTTTAACTCGAAATATCAACGCGGTGCAACCGTTCCGACCGGAAATACCGAATTTCAGTTTCGTGTAGCTGACTTTAATTTCAAAAGCACCAGTTACGATTGGTTAGTTGTCGGCGGCGCACGAGCGCAATACAAAGGCTCAGGCACAATCAATAACAACGGCAACTATGCTTTTATCTTAACGGCAATTGACGGACAGATAAACGGTGGAGGCGGAACAGATAAATTCCGAATCAAAATTTGGAACAAAATTTCCGGTTCCGTTATCTACGACAATCAACTTGGCACTCCCGACGGCTCAGATCCGACAACGGTAATTGGCGGCGGAAGTATTATTATTCATCGGCAGTAAATTCAGAAAAGGCAAAGATTGAACAATCTTTGCCTTTTTGTTTCAACTCATCTTTTCATTTCAATCAAATCATTTAATAGGAGTATATTATGTCAGCAATAATTCAAGTAGTTTCATCTGCTGTTTCAGGCGCGATTGTCGGTTCTTTGTGGTTTAGTCTATGGCTTGCCGGTCTGATGTATATTTATGTTTCTTTGTATGGTTATTTTAACTTAGGTCCCTTTATTTTTGGCGATCTTTCGCTTGATAAGCCCGTTTTTTGGTCATTAGTTGCAGGCGCGGTTTTTGGCGGTATCCAAGGCTTTTCGATTGGTTTGCTCGCCGGAATTTATAACATAAATACTGTGTCCAAAGGGATTTTAGTGGGAATTATTATTACTGAAGCTATTATTTTTGGGTTTTACTTTTTGTTTTCAATATTCGACCACCCAAATCCCATCGAGTTAATTCTTGGTTTAATACAAGATGATTTATTCAGACTTATTAAAATTTCACTTGTTTTATTTATTCCTTCCGCCGCAACCGGAGCAATATTGGCGAGAATTATTTCGTTCATCGCATCAAAATAGAAAGTTGCGATATGGAAAACTCATACAAAAAAACACAAATAATAAACAACGACGGAAATTATAGATTTAAACTGATGGCGATTGACGGACAAGTCAACAACGGCGGCGGGCAAGATCAATTCCGAATTAAGATTTCAAATATTTCGTCATTGAGATGCGCGTGCCGTCGTCAACTTGTTCGATTTTTACTTCGTCCATTAAGGTTTTCATCAAATTCAAGCCCCAACCGCGTCTGCCTTCTTTGGGCGTGATTTCTTGGGCTTGTTTGTCTGTCAGACGCAAGCCGCGATTTGAAATCGTGATGGTGATTTTGTCGTCAGCGACGGCGAATTTTTGATAAATTTTGCGGTCTGGGCTTAAACTGTGTTCCGCCGCGTTGATGCAGGCTTCGACTAAAGCCGTTTTGATTTGGTTGATGGCTTTCGGCGCAAAATGATGTCGGCGGGCGATTTCTTCGAGCGTTTGCGCGGCGATTAATTCCGTGTCGTCGCCCATCGGGACAATCATTTCGTATTCGTCCGCCGAAGATTTTACGCTGATTTTGTCCGACGCGCCGAGATGGTTTATTAAAAGTTCGACCTGTTTTTTGCTCGAACCGAAAGCGTTTCTTTGGCTTAAAACTTCCATTGCTTCGGGAGAAAAACCTTCGGGCGCGACAAGCCAAATTTGATTTTTCGGAAAATTGCACATCAGCGCAACCATTTCCAATCTATCGCACCAGAATTCTGTAAGTTCTTTGTTTGCTTCGAGTTTTGAATCAATTTCCGCCGCCAGCCAAACGATTTCGCCGTCCGAAGTATAAACCGATTCTTCAAAACCGAGCGCGATTGCCGAGCGTTCTTTTTCAGAAAATTGTTTCAAAGGCGGGTAAAATGCGACGGTGTGCGCCGTGTAAATTATCTGCGGCAAAACGATTTCAGTTTCTTCTTTTTCAATTTCGGCAAGAATTTCCGCGTCCGGTTTGCCTTTGTAATTTTCTTTAAATCTTTCGTAATCGAGCAAAGCCAAAGGCGTTTCCTGACAATCGAAAACTGAAAGCAGTTCGCGCAAACCGATTGCCGACGAACGACGATAAAATTTCGCCATCGTTTCGGGCGCACGTTTCAGAAATTCCGAAAGCGTTTCGCCAAACACCGAAGCGCGGTTTTCTTCAATCGTTTCGAGCCGGAAACGCGCTTTGATGTAATCATTTAACACTTCGTTTTCTTCCGAAACTTCGACTAAATTTGAAGAAATGCGGACAATTTCATTATCGTTCAAAAAGCGCATCACACGATAAAATTCAGCCGGATTCAAACCGCTGCGTTTGCGCCACGCTTCGATTGGCGTTTTTTCTTTTTCGAGCGTCAGCGCGTCAAACAAAAGCCCCGAAAAATTCTTTTGTGTTTCGACATCGGACGAAATTTCACGGAAAAATTCATCGTAAAATTTAGCGATTCTGCCGCCGAAAAGTTCGTTGGCATAAACTCTTTCGACATTTTGAAAACTGGTCAAATCTTTGCCTTTCTCACCTGCGGCTTGAAAGATAAATGTGATGAATACAGGATTTCCGCCAAATTGCGTCGCAATTAAATCGCGCGTTTGATCGTTGATTTTAACTTCAAATTCTTCCGCCAACTTTTCTGCCAACATTCCAGCTTCCGAGAAAGAAAGCGGTTGAAGTTCGATTGATTCATAATTGCCGCGAAATTTTTCGTAAATAAAACGCCGATGTCCGGCAAAGACGAAATTGACGCTCGAACGCGAATAAATCTCGTTGAGTTCTTCGATAAAACCAAGTTCGCCCGTAAAATTCTCGGCTTCGTGAAGATTGTCAATCATCACAAAAAACTTGGCATTATTCGCCGCCGCGCGAAGCGGTGCGCTCAGGGCTTGGCGAATAAAAGCACGTTCATCGTTGAGCCGACTTTCGCGCAGACAAGTTTCGACAATTCTATCAATCCAATAACCGTCCGAAGGCAAAGCGAGTTCGGCAAGTTCGCAAATTTCGGGCGCAGAATCGAAAATCGTTGCATCTTGCCGCCGAAAAGCGATGGTCTGCGCGAGAAATGTTTGCAGAAATCGAACCGCGCATTGTTTGGCTGATTTATCGCTCTTTTTAACGGCAAAATAAAACGGAATAACTTCGCCGTTTTCGTGAAAAAGCCGGTCGTAAGTTTGACGCAAAAGCTCCGACGCGCCAAGCGCGGGCGCGTGCAAAAACAAAAGCCCGTTCGTCCGCCGTTCGCCGCGTGCGTGCGCCGAAAGCGTGTTCGTTTCGCGTGTTCTGCCGATAAAATTTTCGGCTTTGACGGACGCTAGAATTTTTTCGTCACCCAAATTCATAAATCTTAAGAATAATTATCCACAGATGAACACAGATAAACACAGATTTTTTTGATTTAATTATCTGTGTTCATCTGTGTTCATCTGTGGATAATTTCTTTTTTAATTTTCATATACCTGCACTTTATTTTTGCCGCCTTGCTTTGCTTTTCGCAAGGCTTCGTCAGCAGTTTTGATAATCATTTCGGAATTTGAAACTTCGTGCGAAAATGTCGTAACGCCGAGGCTAATCGTAATTTTGCGCGACGGAAAATCAATGTTTTCAACAGATTGGCGCATACGTTCGGCGATTGTTGCGGCTTCGCGCAGAGTCGTCTGCGGCAACAAGACGCAAAATTCTTCGCCGCCGTAACGCGCCGCCACGTCTTCGCCGCGCAAAGTCGAAGTCATTGCATTAACGGATTGCCGCAAAACTTCGTCGCCGGTTTGCACGCCGAAATCTTTGTTAAATTTGCCGAAATCGTCAACGTCAATCAAAACAAAACTCATCGGATAACCGTTGCGGCTCGAGCGTTTTATTTCTTCTTCGAGGCGCGGCATCAAATATCTTCGATTCAGCAATCCGGTCAGTGCGTCCGTTACAGCTTGATGTTCAAAATCGTTTGCCTGATGTTTCAAATTAAAACGGTCAATCAAAACACCGATTTGCGGCGCGATTGTTTCTAAAATTTCCAAATCCGCTTTGCCGTAAGTTTTTCTGCCGATGCGGTCTGTAAAATTCATTACGCCGATTTTCCGCGTGCCGACGTTCAGCGGATAACTGATAAAAGATTCGGTTTTATAGCCCCATTCAAACGGCGCGGCGCGAAGTCCGATTTTCGTAACGTCTTCGACAACTGCCGGTTTATTTTCGGAAAGAACCGCGTTTGCAACTCGTGCGCCGACATTTTCTTTCACATTTTTCAAATATTCGGCGCGTGTGCCAACTGCGGCTTTGACCGTAAAACTTTTGCTTTCTTCATCAAAAAGCAAAATCGAACCACGTTCGGCGCGAAGAAGTTCGGCGGAAACTTGTGCCAGATTTGTCCAAAAATCTTCTTCGTTCACTTCGCGCAAATTTTCGTTAAATTTCCGCAGGGCATCTTCCAAAATCGCACGGCGCGAAATCTCCTCGCGCAGACGCAAAATTTCGAGCGACGGTGCAACCGAATGACAAAAACGCGCAATATGTTTTTTCGTTTTTTCGTCTTTAATTTCGTCGGCAACGATTAGCGCATTGACAATGCGCGTCCCGACTGTAATCGGGAAAAGATTGATTTTTTGCGGTTTTTCCGAATCATTTTTCTCGCGCAATTCGAGCGAACTTTCTTTTTGCGCGGCTTCAATCAAACGCTTATCGTCTGCCGCAAGACTGATTTGCAGATTTCGCGCCTTCAAACTTCCGGCGGCGAAAATTATCTCCAAACGATTCGCACGGCGTTCGAGCCAAGCCAAATCTTTGACCGCATAACGGCTTGCCAAAAACTCCAAAATCGAGTGAAACGCGCGTTCGTAATTCAAATTCAAAAGCGAACCGAAAAGCGAACGCCACGCGGCTGAATCTTCGGCTTCTTCGGAAATTCGCCCCGCCGTTGTCGCAATCGTTACGGTTTCTTCGGGGTTTTTATGAAATTCTTCCACCAATTTAGAAAGTTCTTCGGTTTGCGACGTTATTTCTTCAACTTTTTCTTCAATCTTTTCTTCGATTGTTTCGGGCTTTCCGGTTAATTCATCGAGCGCGAATTGTTCATCTTCGCGTAATTTTTGCAGACGATTTGCCAACGAATCCAAATGTTTTGTCGAACCGCTAAGAAGAACATTTTCAAAAAACGCCGACGGCGCAAAACTATTCCAATCACCCGAAATTGCACGCTCGGTGGCTGCGCGATAATCTTCTGCTTTCAAAAAAGTGCGTCCGACAATCGCCGCCGCATTTTCTTGCATCGGCACAGCTTTGCAATTCAAACCCGCATAACATTTATAATCAACCTCTGTGCCTGCTTCTTTCGCCATTTCAAAAGCGCGACCGCAAAATTTTGCACATTCCGGCGCAAATTCCGGCGAATTATACAGCGCACGGCACATCGAATTGTTGTTTGACTGCAAAACGGCAGACGAATTTTCATCTACCAAGACAATCGCCAAGCCGTTTTTTTCGGCGAGCGCGTCTTGCAGATTTTCCCACAAAAGATTTTCGGTCTGCGTTTTCATTTAAAGAAATTAGAAGCTCTTTGCGAATTTCCCGCAAAGGCGCAAAGTTCGCAAAGGTGAATTTTAAATCACGACGGTTTTTTGCCGTTCATACTTATTGGCTAATATAGATTCAATCGGTGCGAGATTTCAATAAATTTTTCTGCGGCGCGAGAGTTTTTTTCATTGTTTTATTATCACACAAAAATCGTCCGCAAATCTATCAAGCGAGTGAAGCGATTTGATACAAAATGCCGAACATCATTTTTCCGCTTTTTTCTCAAAACCTAGTGTTTATCGGCAATTTACGCTTTGGCACAGCGATTGATTAAACATTATGCAAGTTAAAGCGATTAATTTTAACTTAAAGGAGTTTTACAAATTATGACAAATGAAAATACGACAATCGGCGGAGAAACAGTTTCAAACGATGATGTTATTTCGACATTGAACAATTTAATCGAAACCTGCAAAGACGGGCAAGAAGGTTTTAAACAAGCGGCAGAAGGCGTGCAAGATTCGCAATTGAAAACGGCTTTTTATGAATTCGGACAACAACGCGCCACATTTGCGGGCGAATTGCAAACTCTCGTGCGCGAACTCGGCGGCAATCCTGAAACGACTTCAAGCACTGTCGGAGCATTGCATCGCGGTTGGATAAACATCAAATCGGTCATTACCGGACAAGACGACGGCGCAATTCTCAACGAATGCGAACGCGGCGAAGACGTTGCCAAAAATGCTTATCAAGAAGCGTTAGAAATAAATCTTCCGGCAAATGTCGCGCAAGTTGTTCAAAATCAATACAGCGCAGTCCAAACGGCGCACGATGACGTTAAATCGTGGCGCGATTCGGCAAAAGCGGCAAATGCTTAAGTCGAAAATCTTAAAAATAAAAAAAGGCTTGAAATTTCAAGCCTTTTTTTTGAAAACAAGCCGTTCGCTACTGCTCACGGTTCTGACAGTTTCAAAGTTTTTCGCCGTATTTTTTGAAATGTTCTTCCTTCGCGCTTTCAATCCAACCTTCGCGCTCGATGCGACCTTGAAAACCGGGTAATTGTTCGGTAATTTCGGCAATTTTCGCCGCGTCCCAACCGGCAATATCTTTGAAGAAATAAACTCCCATATCATAAAGCATTCGTTCCAAAACAGGTCCGATGCCGTGAACCAATTCCAAATCGTCGCGCTGCTCCATCGGCACAACATTCGCAATAGATTCGCCGGATTCGGCTTTTTTGACTCTGCCCAAAAGATATGTTTTTTCGTTTTCGGCTTCGTTAATTTGAACACGCAAACGAGCGATTTCGGCTTTCAATTTATCATTTTCGCCGTCATCGGAAACAACTGCGCTCGAAACCAAAGCTGCCGCCGGAACGCTCGCCAAAGACGCTTTCGATTCCCAATTTCTAAGTTCGTATTCGACTGAAACTTGTCGCTCGTGGCAAACCGAAAGATCGCTTTTGGTTGATTTCAATTCGGCTTCGAGAGTTTTGTATTTACCTTCCCAACCGCCGCCGACATTTGCCTGTGCGTTGTAATCGCTTTCGAGTTTGGAATATCGGTCTTTCCAGCCGTCTAAATCCGTCATCAAAAGCGCGTATTTCCCGTTCCAATCGGAATCGAGTTTCGCATTTGCCGAAAGGTCTGTTTCGAGCGATGAAATTTTCGTTTTCAAAGACGCGATTAAACCGTCATCTTTCGTGTTTTCCTCGTCTCCCGATTTTTTAACTTTGCTCAAAGCAAGCCGCAATTCGGCAAGTTCTTTATCTCTGTCGCTCAAATTCGCTTCGAGTTCGTCACAGCGTTTCTTGCAAAAAAGACTTCGCCAAAGCCATCCGATAATTCCGCCGATAATCACCGCAATCAATAAACACAGCAGCATTTTCAAAATTATTTCCCACATAAACTATTTTCCTCCTATGACTTGAAAGTCAATTCGACGATTACGCTGTCTGCCTTCTTCGGTCGCATTGTCCGCAATCGGTTTTTCCTGTCCGAAACCTTTGGTTGTAAAACGCTCGCCGCTCATACCTTTGCTAATCAGGTATTGTTTGACCGCTTCGGCGCGGCGTTTGCTCAAATCGAGATTCGATTTCGGATTGCCTTTGTTATCGGTGTTGCCGGTAATTTCGAGATTTTCGGTCGAACCTTGCAAAACCGGCGCGAGTTCGTCCAAAACCGCTTTGCCTTTGTCGGTCAATTTGTCGCTGCCCGTTTCAAATTCGACAATTTTCCCCGCAATCGCTTCATTTACTTTGACTTGCGCGTTTGTTTGTTCTGCGCTCAAAGCCGTTTGCCCGCTGATTGTCAACAAATTGTTAATCGTTACGCCGGACGGAACAGCTTTAACGGCATCCGCATAAATTTTGTCCTTCGCGGCTTGATTCGGAACTTGTCCAACCAACGAAATACTGCCGCCTTCAATCGAAAGTCCGCCATTATTCACGCCATTTTTCGTGAACGGAAATAATGAAATCGCCGACGCTAACCACGTTGGCGCAGAAACACCGCCGACCTTCAATTCATCAATAAAATTGCCTTCGCCGTAAGTCTCACGCGCTTTGGCTAAAACTTGTTGTTTAGACGCTTCATCGGGAAGCGTTCCTGTCAGCCGATATTTGCCGTTTTCAAACGCAATTTTCAAAGTCGGCGCACCGAGTTTGACGTTTGCATTCGTATTCATATTCGCGGCTTGATTGGTGTTGCTACCGCCCGCTTGCATTGCCATCATTTCCGGCAAATGCGTATAAATACAAAGAAAACAAAGCAATCCCAAAGCTAACAGAGCCAGAAATATGCCTAGTTTTGTTGACACAGTTTTCCTCCGAATATTTTTTCGTAAATTTTTTGTTTAAACTTCTTTTTAGGAACTAAAAAATTCTATATTGAAAAATTTTTTTTTTCAATACGATTTTGTAGAAATGTCGAGTTTTTTAATGAGAAGTGAGAAATTAGAAATGAGAGTTTGGTGCGAAATCATTGTCGCGCTTCTTGAATTCTCATTTCTCATTTCTAATTTCTCATTTCTAATTTACTTCGATGTGCGGTTTTTCGGGCGAAATTCTGATACAGGCGGCAAAATGACGCGGTTTGATTTCGACGAGTTGCGGAACTTGGCGTTTGCATTCTTCAATCATAAACGGACAGCGCGTGTGAAAATGACAGCCCGACGGCGGATTTATCGGCGAAGGAACATCGCCTTTTAAGATTATTCGTTCGCGTTTCGCTTCAATTTCGGGATTTGGCACGGGAACGGCGGAAATCAACGCTTTTGAATATGGATGAAGCGATTCTTTGTAAATTTCTTTGCCGTTGGCAAGTTCGACGATTTTGCCGAGATACATCACCGCAACTCTATCGGACAAATGACGAACGGCGCGTAAATCGTGCGAGATAAAAAGATATGTTAAGTTCTTTTCGGCTTGCAATTTCTCCATCAAATTCATAATTTGCGCCTGAATCGAAACATCGAGCGCGGAAATCGGTTCATCGGCGACAATAAATTCGGGATCAACCGCGAGCGCACGCGCAATACCGATTCGTTGGCGTTGTCCGCCGGAAAATTCGTGCGGATAACGCTTCACAAAACGGCGCGACATTCCGACGGTTTCCATCAAATCCTGCACCATCGCTTCGACCGATTTACCGCGATTTAATCCGAAAGTGTGAATCGGTTCGCCGATAATCTGCCCGACATTCATTCGCGGATTAAGAGAAGCATACGGATCTTGAAAAATCATCTGCAAATTCTTACGTTGTTCGCGCATTGCACTTTCGCTCAAATGCGCGATGTCTTTGCCGTTATACATTACTCTGCCCGAAGTTATTGAGGTTAAACGCAAAATTGCCTTGCCGAGCGTAGATTTTCCGCAACCAGATTCGCCAACCAAACCGAGCGTTTCACCCTTTTTAATATCAAGGGATACACCATCAACCGCTTTAACTATTAGTTTATGTTTCAGCCCAACGATTTGTTGCAGTATTACGCTGATAATTAGTCCGACAAGGCTAACAGCCGCAATAATTAACAATCCTATACCGCCCCAATAAACAAGATTTTTAGGAAGATATGAAGACAATAAATTTATCAGAAGATATAAAAATAGACTTCCAACCAAAAGCAATGCAAACAAAATCACCTTTTTTTGATATGACTTAGTGTATTTCGGGTCTGCGCCCAAATCGAAATGAACTTTCAGATTTTGCAGTAATATTAAATTGTTTTCGTTATTTTCCATCGTTTTGTTTTTTCAGTTTTGCTAATTCTGCTTTCAGTCTTTCGTTTTCATCTTGCATTTCTTCAGTTGTCATTAAAAATTCATTCTTTTTAGGATTGAAAAAACGCAAAGTTTCGCCTGTGTCAACCAATTCCAAACCTAAAGATTCGCTCAAAATTCTCTTATTTACAATTTCAATTTCCGTCAAAATACCTTCTTCCAAACGATAAGCCATCAAAGCCAACGGAAAATGTGTCGAATCAACTTCATAAACGTAATATTCTTTCACGCCGAGTTTTTGATAAATCGCCAATTTACTGCTGACATCATTAAGCCAAGTCGTGTCCGACGCAAATTCAATCACAACTGCTGGAACAACTTTTGTTTCCCAAAGTTTATAAACCTTCGTCGGCGATTCCTTTAATCCAAAGCAAACCATCAAATCCGGTGAAATGAATTTTTGCCGATTACCTTTTTCGTAATACAACATACAATTTCCAAAGACTTTCACGTCTTCACGATTTGCAAAAAAAGCCAACAACATTGAGGTTAAATGAACGCTCAATAAAAAATGTAAAATTCCTTCAGGCATAATTAATTCGTCGCTGTCTGGATAAAAAATCTCTTTTTCATCCGCAACTCGCGGGATAAATTTGGTTCGGGAATTTATTGTTGAAACTTCAACGCTCATAATTTTTCTCTTTCGGCAACCGATTCGGCATAAACTTCTTTCGCAAAATGGCAAAGCGAATGATGATTTTCATTGATTTGCACAAACGGCGGAAAATCGGAACGACAAATATCTTCGGCGCGTGAACAGCGCGGCGCAAACGGACAACCGGGCGGCAGGTGCGCGACATCTGGCGGAAGTCCGGGAATTTGATAAAGTTCCGTGCCGTCTTCGTGCGCCGGATCGGGAACGCTTTTTAGCAAACCTTTCGTATATGGATTCGCCGGAGTTGCGAATAATTCTCGCGTCGGTGCTTGCTCGAAAACTTTTCCGGCATACATCACGATAATTTTTTCAGTCATTCCCGCGACCACGCCCAAATCGTGCGTAATCAAAATCACGCTCGTTCCCATTCGTGATTTTAAATCTTTAATAAGTTCGAGAATTTGCGCTTGAATTGTTACATCTAAAGCAGTTGTCGGCTCGTCCGCAATCAATAATTCGGGATCACAGCTTAACGCCATCGCAATCATTACGCGCTGGCGCATTCCGCCGGAAAGTTCGTGCGGATAACCGTCAAGACGACTTTCGGCATCGGAAATCCCGACCATTTTCAGCATTTTCAGCGCGTGTGCGCGGGCTTGTTGCTTCGTATGCCCAAGATGAAGCCGCGTAACTTCCATCAATTGCGTCGAGATTTTCAGAAACGGATTTAGCGAACTCATCGGGTCTTGAAAAATCATCGCAATTCGTTTGCCGCGAATTTTCCGCACGTCGTCAATCGCCAATTTGCGAACGTCAATGCCATCAAAAATAATCTCGCCGCCGACAATTTTTCCCGGCGGTTCAGGAATCAAACGCATCACGGAAAGATTCGTAACCGATTTCCCACTGCCCGATTCGCCGACAATGCCGATAGTTTCGCCTTTTTTAAGTTCAAACGAAATGCCGTCAACCGCTTTAACCACGCCGTCTTCGGTCTGAAAATACGTCTTCAAATCGTGAACTTTTAAGATTGTGCCGTTTGTTTCGCTCATTTATTTTGCTTCTTTGCATTGGCGGATTCCGCCCGCTTCGACAATATCAATTACCGTGATGACTTTTTTGCCGCCAATTGTTCCATAATAAAAACTTACGCCGCCATATTCGAGGTCTTCGCCTTTTTCGCCTGATGCTTGTCCGCGTGATTTGCCGTAGATTTTTTTGACATCGGCGACCGTGCTTTTGCCTAAAATTATGCCTTTGCTCGTTTTTGCTTTGTATGGCGCACGCAGTTCGATGTCGAAAATCTCTTTACTTTTGTCGGTTTGACAATAATAAAAAACCATTCCGAGTTTCGGGTAACTTATTGCAAACGAATATTTTCCGTGAGTTTGTTTGACGTAATTTTTGCCAAATTTTTTAATAACGGCATCCGCTGTCGAACTCCCGACCATAATGCCTTCAATGCCTGAGCCTTCCCGCGCGGTTTTGTAATTCTCCGTCGGTTTTTTTGTTGTCGGTTTCTTTTTATTTTGTGCTTCGGTTAAACCTATAAAAACGAAGCAAATTAACAATATCGAGATAATTTTTCTCATTCAATTCTCCTAGAATTTCCGCGTCTGCGGATCAAGCGCATCGCGCAAACCATCACCTAAAAAGTTTAATGAAAACAGCGTTAAAGCCATCGTAACGCCGGGGAAAATCATCTGCCACGGGAAAATGGCGAGATTTTTAATACCGTCCGCCGCCAAACTTCCCCACGAGGCGTAAGGCGGTTGAACGCCAATTCCCAAAAATGACAAAAACGCTTCCGAAAGCATCACGGACGGAACTGTTAAAGTCGCATAAACAATCACCGGACCGAGCGCGTTCGGGACGAGATGTTTGAAAATAATTCCGAGCGTCGAAACTCCGGTCGCCCGCGCCGCTAAAACGAATTCTTGATTTTTCAAACTCAAAATCTGCCCACGCACGACACGCGCCATCGTCAACCACGAAACGAGTCCGAGCGAGAAAAAGAGCAGAATAATTTGGCTCATTCCCGAATTATTCGCGCCGCCAAAAAGCGACGAAATCCATTTGATAAAATCGGGCGTGTTGTCTTTTTCAAAAACTTTCAAAAGCACGATGACGATTAAGATATACGGAATTGCGTAGATAATATCAACGATTCTCATCATTATATTGTCAACTCTGCCGCCCAAATATCCGGCAATCGCGCCATATGAAACGCCGATGAGCAACGAAACAATCGTCGAAATCAACCCGACTGCCAAAGAAATTCGTCCGCCTTGCAAAACTCTCACCAACAAATCGCGCCCTTGATCGTCAGTTCCCATCGGATGTTGCAAAGTTGGCGGAAACGAGCGCACCAAATCGCCCGTCGCCGGAATAAAATCATATGTAAATCCGGTCGTCCAATAAATTATCGAAGGTCCGATGATGACCGCCACTAACATTATGGCGAGAACAATCATCCCGAAAACCGCCAATTTATTCCGCAAAAGACGCTTCCAAGCATCTTTCCAAAGCGATGTGCCTTTTATGATTTCTTGTTGTTCCATAAACTTTATAAACCTAAAATTTCTTCGACCTGCAACTTCAAATTTTCCACAGAATTCGATTCAACCGTTTCGCCTTTTTCCAAAATCCGCGCCAGCCGATAATTGCCGTTTTTCGGTTGTGAATAAACTTCGATTGTGTTATCCGGCAAATTTACAATCCAAAACTCGATAATTCCGGCTTCCGCGTAGAGAGTTTTTTTGATGTCTCGGTCATATTCGATAGTTGAATTGGAAACCTCGATAACTAATAAAATATCTTCTGCCGTCGGATGGCTTTCGGCGTAGAAATCCTCGCGCGGTTTGAGTAGTGCAATGTCTGGCTCAGGTTCGTTGAATTCATCAATATAAATCGGATTTTGTCCCGACACTTGAATTATTTCGCCAAACTTTTTTTCTAAAAGTTTGCTTATTCTTCTTACAACGCTGGCGTGTTTGCTTCCAATGCTCATTTTATCTACCAAATAACCGTCAATAATCTCCCAACCGCTTTCTTCCGGCAAAATTCCGGCTTCGGTCATTCGGCGAAAATCTTCAACGCGAAACCGTTTCGGCACAATTCGTGAAACTGTTTTTAATTCGTTAACTGTGGTCATAAAATTTACTCGTAACGAATGCGCGGGTCTAAAAACGCATACGAAATATCTACAATAAGATTAAAAATCATAATCAAAATCGAAAGAAACGCGACAATTCCCAAGATTAGAGGTTCATCCCGATTGGTGATCGAATTGATAAAAATATTGCCCAAACCGGGAATCGAAAAAACTTTTTCGATAACGACCGTTCCCGCCAAAAGTGCGGCAAGCGCAGGTCCTGTGAACGAAACAACCGGAATCAATCCGCCGCGAAGTGCGTGTTTCAGCAAAACCGTTTTTTCGTCCAAACCTTTCGCCCGCGCCGTGCGGATGTAATCGGAACGCAAAACTTCGAGCATTCCGGCGCGTGTCAGACGCGCAATATATGCGGCATAAATTCCCGCCAAAGTTATCACGGGCAAAATATAACTGCCCCAAGTTTCAAGCCGCGAAGTCGGCAACCAAAACAGCCAAAGCGCGAAAATCAGCACCAAAATCGGACCTAAAACGAAATTCGGCACTGATAACCCAAGCATTGCCAACGACATCGAACCGTAATCGAACGCCGAATTTTGCTTAAGTGCGGCGATTGTTCCGGCAGTCAGCCCGATTATCAAAGCCAAAATATATCCCAAAATCCCGATTTGCGCCGAAAACGGAAAATGCGTCCAAATAATTTCATTAACCGTTTTGCCCGGACTTTTAACCGAATCGCCGAAATCGCCGCGAATCGTGTTCCACAACATAATTCCGTATTGCTGATACCACGGTTTGTTCAAGCCGTATTTTTCTTTGATATTTTCGACAACCGCTTTCGGCAAATTTTTCTCGTTGTCGTAAAAATTGCCCGGCGCAAGTCGAATCAAGCCCCACGTCAGCGTAATTACCACGAGTGCCATCGGAATTATCAAAAGTAATCTGCGAATGATGAAACTTAGCATAGTTTTATTTTTTCTTCTTTCCGTTTTCGCCGCTAAAAAATTTTTCCGCCATATAAATCACAGTATTCAAACGCTCATCTGTTGTCTTTTGCGCTTCCCGCAAATCTTTTATATCAGCCGTTACTTCAGCGATATTTTTTCCCTGTTCAGCAATATTTTTTCCCTGTTCAGCGATATTTTTTCCTTGCTCAACCGTCGTGTTATATAAATTCAAACAAACTCGTTCTAAAACATTACCTCTTTTTTCAGCTTCTTTTTGGGTTTCCTGAAGCTGTTGTAAGTCGGCATAAAATTGTGCCTGATTATTCAGGATAAATTCCATCGTTTCTTTTAATTTTTCGTCATCCATAATTTTACTTCGTCATAGTTGAAGTCAACTGTTTCAGTTGCGCGTCAACTTGCGGATCAACTTCGGTCATAATATTTTTGACATCTTTGTCCCATTTCGCCCGGTCGCGTTCGATATAAACGAATTTCCAAGCGTGAAGCGTTCCCGCGTTCGGATAAATTCCTTTGACGTAAGGCTTTTTCATCCAATTAGTTGCAGGAATCGTGAGCGGCATCGAAGGCATTTTGTCCAGCACATAATATTCGGCACGAGCGAACTTTTCGAGACGCTTCTGCGGATCTAAATCAGCGTTGGCTTCGTCGAGCATTTTGTCGTAAGTTTCATCTTGAAAACCAGAGCCGCCGTCATTCGGAAAACCGTAATGCAAACCCAAAAACGTATATGGATCCATATAATCGCCCGACCACAAACTCATCGCCAAACCTTCATATTGCAGTGCGTTCCGCATCGGCAGAAAAGTGCGAAACTCCATATTTTGAAGCGGAACATTAATGCCCAGATTTTGCTTAAATTGCGATTGGACAAATTCGGCAATGACCTGATTCGATTCGCCTTTGTTAAAAGTCAGCGTAACTTTATCCGCCGGAAATGTCGGACACGACCAACCATCGCCGCTTTTTTCAACCGGAAAACCGGCTTCGGTCAAAAGTTTTCGTGCCAATTCAGGATTAAAATCATTACGTTTCGCCCAATCTTCCGGCGAAATTCCCTGTTGTTGGCGGATTTCTTCGCCGACTTTTTGCATTGCTTTATCGTAATCGGGGAAAATTCCGCTCGGCGTATAATAATAGAGCGGTTTTGTTACTTTGCGCGATTCGGAAAGCGTTACGCGATCTAAAGCCGCGCTGAATGCTTGACGCACTTTGACATTATCAAACGGCGGTTTGCGGACGTTGAAACTGTAAGAAGATGTCGCATTTTCGGGGAAATCTAAATATTCATCTTTATATTGGCGAATTTCGTCAATCCACGAAGCCAAAATGCCGTGATTCAAAAATCCGTCAATTTCGCCCGCTTTATACATATTCAGACGAGTCGTGAGTTCTTCAACCGCCGGAAATTCGATGCGGTCGAGATGCACGTTTGCCGCGTCCCAATAATTCGGGTCTTTTTCGACAATTAAAACATTATACGGTTTATGTTCCTTCACCTTAAACGCACCGCAAGTTACGATATTTTCGGGGCGCGTCCAATTATTGCCGTGTTTTTCGATTGTGTGTTGCGGCACGAGACGGAAAAATTGATGCGTCAGAAGTCCGACAAAAAACGGCGCGGATTGGCGCAAAGTTATCCGAAAAGTATAATCGTCAATCGCCTCTGCGCCGATGTCTTTGCCTTCGACGGGAACAAGATCGGCAGGTTGAATTTCTTCCGCAAACGCTTGTTCGAGCCAAAAACGATTGCCATACATCAATTTCGTAATCGGTTTTTTCTTGGCTTTTTCGAGTTCGGCTTTCTTCGCTTCGTCCGCTGCTTCGCCGATTCGCACGTCGAGAGCTTTGTTATCGTCAAGGCGTTTCGCGTTTTCCGTCGCAATCGAATCAACCAATTTTTTCGCGTCTTTCGAGAGCGTTGAAGTCGCAAACCATTCATTTGTCGAAAACAAATTGCCGTCAATAGCTTTGTTCAAACCATCTGCCAAAGCCTGTTTCGCGCCGTCATTACAAGCGTTTGCATCAGCGCAAACAAGCGCATCGGGCGAAAGATTTGCCGCTAAAAGTTTGGTCAAATCATCTTTCGATTCTTTGATTTTTGTTGCCAAAGCCGTCGGATTTTTAATTTCAGAAGGCAGAAAAGTGAAATTTGCTTTGAGTTTCGGATTGCCTTCAATGGCGCGGGCGCGACCGAATGGATCGTTGTTAAGCGTTGTGCGTTCGGGCGATTTGATGAAATTGCGAAACTGCGTTTCCGCGCCGAAAGGTTCAATTTTCGGTGCGTCCGCAGGTTTTTCCGCCAAATCTTTGTCTAAAATAAATTCGCCGTTGCGCCGCACGAAATATTTTTTACCGCTGACGGCTTCGGCATATTTTATAAAATAGCCGAGCGGCGCAGTGCGCGAAAGCGTTTCGGGCGCAAAACCGCGCCGGAAGCTATAAACAAAATCTTTCGCAGTTATTGGCGTGCCGTCGCTCCATTTGGCATTTTTGCGAAGATAAAAAACAAATTCGTCTTGATTAGTCGAAGTTTCCCAACGCTCGGCGATTGCCGGAATCGGCGACATATCTTTCGGATGATATTCGACCAAACCATCAAACAAAGCCGCCAAAATACGCGCTTCGGGTTGACCTGAAGGAATCTGCGGATCGAGCGTTTCCGGTTCGGAGCCGGAAGAATAACGCAAAACATTTTCCTTCGGCAATTCGGTTTTGCCCCAAAATTGATTGTTTGCCGAACTCGTGCAACTCAACAAAAACGACGAAATAACAATTAATATCGAAAAACTGCGAACCTGTCTGAAACCGATTTTCGTCATAAATTTATGAAATTCCTTTTTAGATTTGGGAGAGATTTTTATTTGCGATTTTATATTTTAGATTTACGATTACCTAAAAATAATCGCAAATCAAAAATTAAAAATCTAAAATCCTTAGGGTTGCCAATCGTTATCAATTCTGACGTTTTTAAGCGACGGCGCATCGAGCGAATTCATTTCAAAACCTTTAACGTAAGGCTTAACCAATGAATAAGTCATCGGGAAATAAAGCGGAATTGCGGGAAGTTCCTCGATAGCTTGTTCTTCGGTCAAAATGATTTTGCCTTCGATGGCTTGAGGTTTTTCGATGGCAGAATTATCGGTTTCCGAATTTTCCGTTAAAACGTCCGGATTTTCAGCCGTTTCAGTTTCCGGCATTTCTACTTTGACTTCGTTTTTTTGTTCGGAGACAGCAATTTTCGGAGGAAAAATCGCCAACAAATTCGCCGTTTCGTCGGCTACGGGAAACACCGCGCCGCGTCGTAAAACATCAAAATCCTTAGACTTCGCAATCGCCTCAATTTCGCCTGATTCTTTTACGCTGATTTCGGTTTTAAGGTTTAAATTTTGCTCCCACATCTGCTTGACACTGCGGGCAATGCGCTGTTGGATGTCGTTGCGATTGACGACTAATTTAATTGTCGGAAAGTTTTCGCCGTTCGCAAATCCGGCTTCTTCGAGCAATTTTTTAGCGCGTTTGATGTCTTGCGATAATTTATTTTCGCCTTTTGTGAATGACAAAAATCCGAGCGCAGGTTTGGTTGAGCCTTCGGTTGTGCCTTCGGTCAGACGTTCGCGCTCGATGGCAATCGCCAGAGCTTCGCGCACGCGGCGGTCATTAAACGGAGCTTTTTCAAGATTGAATTCATAAAAATTCAGCGCGGAATGCGTCGTGCGGTGAAAATCGTCGTAAGGTTCGAGCAATTTCAAAGCAAGCGGCGCAAAATCGAAATTTGTAACCGCATCAACATCGCCTTTACGGTAAAATTGCAAAGCCATTTCAGCATTTTCCGCCGGCACAAAACGCACTCTTTCGAGTTCGATTTTATCTTTATTCCAGAAGTTTTCCGCACGGTCGAGCGTGATGCCATCCTGCCCGATTGACGAAATGCGAAACGCGCCGTTCGTCACCACGGCGGCGTTTAATTTACCCGCCACAAAATCGCTTCCGTTGCCGTAAATCGGACGAAACAAAGGATGGGCGACGAGCGCAGGGAAATTTTTATCGGCATTAATGAGCGAAACTTTCAAAGTGTAATTATCAACCGCTTCAACGCCGAAAACGGGCTTTTCGGTTTCAACTTTTTCAGTCGGTTTCTTTTCGGTTTCAATCGTCGTATTTGCCGTATTCGTGTTTGTTTGATTGGTTAAAACCTGTAAATTTTGGTTGCCCGCATTTGCAAAAATATCCGGTTCTTTTTCTTCAAGAACAGGCAAGATTTCCTTCGGCGCAACCTGCATTCCGACGATGTTTTGAAGCAATTTATAATGCGAAACCTTCGTTCCCATTTTCGCCAAACGCTGCCAAGAACGCTCAAAATCCTTTGCCGTAACGCGCTCGCCGTTTGACCATTTCGCGTCTTTCCGCAAATGAAACGTCCAAGTTTTGAAATCTTCCGACGCTTCCCATTTAATCGAAATTGCCGGAATCGTTTCCAAAGTCGCCGGATTCGTATCGGTCAAACCTTCAAAAACTGCGCGAATAATGTCCGTTTCCGGCGAAGAAGCCGCCAGCGCAGGATCAAAAGATTTCGGAGTTTTTCCGTTCGACCAGCGAAATTCCTTCTTGCCCGTCGGCGCAGTCTGCGCGTAAAAAGGCTCGGTTTTCGGTTTTTCTAATTCCGCGCAAGAACTTAAAAATAAAGCGAAGATTATTATCCACAGATGAACACAGATAGACACAGATTTTTTTGAAATTTGTAATCTGTAATTTTTAATCCGTGAATAATTCATATTTTAAGTTAAAAGTCTTAATTGCTCAAAAACTTCAATCGTTTGCAATTTCGTTGCTTCAAAACCTTCCGAAGTGTCAATCAAAAAATCGCCGTAACGCTTTTTTTCGTCTTGCGGCATTTGTGAATTGATGCGTTTTAAAGCCTCAGATTCACTCAAATTATTGCGTAACATCAATCTTTCTAATTGTATCGCAGGTTGACACCAAACGACAATCAACTTCGTAAATCTTTTGAATCCGCCCGATTCAATCATCAAAGCCGCATCAATTACCGCAATCGCGGACGGATTTTCCCGCTCGATTTCCGCCAACCAATCATTCTGCGCTTCAAAAACTAATGGATGCACAATCGAATTCAAAAGTTGCCGTTTCGCCTCGTTTTCAAAGACAATTGCGCCCATTTTCACACGGTCAAGTTCGCCATTCGGTTGCAAAACTTCCGCACCGAAATTTTCGACAATTAATTGCAAACCTTTCGTATTTCGCGCCACAACTTCCCGCGCCGTTTCATCCGCATCAATCACGACCGCACCAAATTCGCGCAAACACTTGCAAACAAACGATTTACCAACCGCAATTGAACCTGTTAAGCCAACTTTCAGCATTTTGATTTGAGATTATTTTTCTGAGATAGATACTTTTTTATTTCGGTAGTTTATTTCTAAAATTTTCCCTTCAAGCAATTCACTACCCAACAAACGGTCATCGCCATCATTGATTAAAACTTCAATCTCGATTTGTTGCCCGAACCAAATAATTTTTGCTATCGCCAAGCCGACAATATCTTGATGTAAGCCGATGCCAAAAATTTCAACTTCCGAAATCTGTTCGAGTCCGAGTTCCTTCATTAACGAAAACGGCACACATAAAGCTCCGTTAAAGCCCGTATCAATCAGAAATTCTACATATTTGCCGTTTTCAAACTCAACGAAAATACAAGGTTCAAGCCCAAAATTAACCGTTCCTGATTCTTTTATTATAGCCATAGCCTCCGATTTTAAAAGCCGCCGGAAATCCGATTCTCGCCAAAAAAAGAATTTTTTCGGGAAACGCGCCGTTTCCTTTTTTCAACGCTTCAAGCGCAGTTATGCCAACAAAATATTCTTGGCTTTCGGGTTCGATAGCAACAAATTTACCGTTTTCTTGCGGTTCAAGAATCGGCTTCAAATGCTCTTCGTAAAACTTTTTGCCTAATTTCGTTACTTCTCCTTTCATTAATTTTCACCTCAATCACAAATTCTCAATACTGCCGAATTATACCACAAAGCCTTTTCGTATCTGCTGATTTACTGAGTGTTTTCGTTTAATCTTTCGGCGGATACCAGCCCGCCAAAACCCAACGAGTTCGCGCACTTACGGCTTGATCTTCATTCATTCGCAGGGCGAGAACGCTTGCGCGTCCGCAAGCCGTTTTACCGATAATTTTTGTTTGATTTTCGTCGAATCTGAAATGTTCGTGCCAATCTTGAGTGCGCGGATTAAAGAGTTTGACGGTTTGTTTGGTTTCTTCGTCAAAAGCATAAACTTTGGAACTTTTATAACTGTTGCAATCGCGGCAAGCCAGCCATAGATTTTCTTCATCGTCAGTTCCGCCTTCCGCCAACGGTAAAAGATGTTCGATTTCCAATTTGCCCATCAAAATTTCTTGCGGAAGTAAACAATATCCGCAACGATTTCTCGCATCGCGGCGAACTTTTGCCTGATTTTTTCGGGAAATCCGGCTCATTTCAAATCGGCGGGCGTTTTTATCAAACCGCGTTTGACCGCTTCCAAACAACCTTGCGCCTTGCGAAGCGTTCCCATCCGATAAAGTCCCATCAAACCTTCCAATTCGATTTTTTCGCTCGTCGTAATCCGACTTTCGCGCTGATTTTCAAGAAGTTGACTCATTCTCTTGTCTTGGTGTTTCGACAATTTCAAATTCGCCAATTCCAAAACTTCCGCATCCGACAAATTCACGAGAGATTCATCGGCATTAACATTTTCAACCCAATAATCCGCCTGAATCTTCTCGGCAATCACCTCATCAATCGGCTGACTCGTCTTTTCCGCCAACCGCTCGAAACTGCGATAAATATTGTCAGGTAAATTAAGCGTAACTTCCATAATTCATAAAAACCTCTCTAGCCGATTTTATCACGCTTTGCAATAAATTCTACGCTAATGCCAAAACGCTTTCGGCTGATTTTGACGACACGGAAACAATTACGAAATTTTCTTGCGGAAATAGATAATCTTCGCCCGTTTCATCAATGATTCTGAGATAGTTTCGTTTTTCCGCCCGTTCATCTTCGACCACTTGATAAACTTTGCGTAACTCCAGAGAGAGTTCGTTATCCGTATTATTTATGCAAATTGCCAAACGATTTTCTTCCATTTTCTTGTCCATAATTCAATCCCAAAAAATTTTGATTTTGCAATCAACATTTCCGATACCGTGTGCCGAATACCAATGAATCTCAACACGGCAAATCGTTTTATTTGCCTAAAAGTTTGAGAAATCCCTCAACCGTAATTTCGGCGTTTCGGATTAAGGCTCGTAGAGTTCCAACTGAGAGTTCGCGGTGTTGGGGAATTGACAAATTTGCCCGCGAGCCTTCATTTGACATAACCAGATGACTGCCGACTTGTCCGACCCGATACCAACCACCTTTTTCAAAGGCTTTCACTGCCTCTTTGCCTGAAATGTTTGCGAGTCTGCCCATTGTCTTAGACTGTTACCATCACATTGGTTTCCATCGGGGAAAATTTGGCAAGGGCTTTTTGATTTTCCGCCCAAAACCACGCCGTTATCGCTTCCTTGATATTTTCCAGAGCTTCTTGTTCATCCTTCCCTTGCGAAACGCATCCGGGCAAAGCAGGACATTCCGCAACAATCCATCCATCTTCAGCCGTTTCTAATTTTACATTAAAAATCATCGTCTTTATTCTTTCACCTCTCCTGCCGATTATAACACAAAGCCTTTTCTCATTTATCTTTGCCGACAACCGAATGATTCTTCATTTTTAAGAGCGGGCGAGAGAGCAACCCTTCCTGACCTGAAATTGTTTTTAGCTTGAATTTGTTACTCTAAATTTCATACAAGTTAAAACGCAGAAAGACAACTCAGCCACATTTGCAGGTCAGGAAGGGTTGCTCTGCGCCCGCCGTCTTGTTTCAACTTTTTTGAATTATTTTCGAGCCGCTCACGCGGCGTTTTTTTCGATTTGCCGAGTTTTCAGATTTCCCCCAACGCCGCTTGATAATCAAATTCGTCGCGGCTCCGCTTCGGAGCGAATTCTCCAATCAAACTATCTTTTTCGACAAAGCGTAACAACTCTCTGATAACTCGAATTTCAACAACTACATTATCAATCTGCCCACTCTTTTTCTTGGCTAACTGCTTGAAACTTGCACCTTTTATACAATTTCTTCCCCATAACAATAGTCTCACTCTACATCCATTACATCTATATAAAAGCGTCCTAAATTTATGATTTTTTCTTTATTACAGGGAATGTTACGTTTTAGTTTATCCTTAACAGTATTTTCTTCCCATAATTGTTCTCCAGGAACTTCGATAATAATACTTTGCCCACAAGATAGTTTAAAAAAAGACACCTTGCCATTTTTATCTGTTAGTTCAAATGTGTTCTTTTCAGAAGTTTGTATTTTAACTTTTTTTTCTGCGGATGGGCTTGGTGTATCTCCAGATGCCCAATGAAAATACATTTGCATTGTAACGTCAACAAATTCAATTCTAGGTGTCACGGTTGTCGAAGCGATGTTCGTTGCAGTATTTGTTATGTTGCTGGCAGGCTGATTTGAAACTGTGTTTGACACTTTGTTCGCGGCATTATTCACAGATTGATTTACTGATTTGTTAGCAATGGTTGGATTACTTGTCTCCCAAGGCTTTGTCCAAAGTGCCGCAGTAATCATAGTAATAAGAACTATTGCGAAAATGGCTATGATAGTTCCACGTATTGTTTTAGCTTCGCTTTCTCGTCTTTCATTTTCCGATTCCGATATTACTAGTTTTTCTTCTTCACGCGCTAATCTTTCCGCTCTTTCGCGTTCCAAGCGTGTAATTTCCGCTTGCTGGCGTTGAAATTCAATTTCCTCCAAATGTCGTGCTTCTTCTAGTTTTCGTTGCCGTTCTTTTTCCGCTTCGATTTCGCGCCAATCTTTTGTCGGCTCAATTTCTAATTTCGCCGTTTTGTCCGAATCTTCAAGAAGAAGCGTTTTAGCTTGCAATGATGATTGATTTGAAACAATTTTCTGCGAACCTTTCAAAATATTTCGTAAAACCTCGCGCATTTCGCTTGCGGATTGAAAACGCTTTTCGCGTTTTTTTTGTAATGCTTTTTTGACTATTGAGCGCAAACTTTCCGAAACACTTTCGGGCATTTCGTCGGGTTCGCTCATTAGGATTGCAGCGATTAGCGAAGGTTGTTCATCTTGCGGATATGGCAGATTGCCCGTCAGAAGTCTTTGCAGAATCGCGCCGACTGCCCAAATGTCGGTTTGTTGAGTAATGGACGGCGTTTTTTCAAACGCTTCGGGCGGCATATATTCCATTGTTCCGGCTGTTCCGGTGGCTTTCGAGTGAGTTTTTATCTCGCGTGAAATGCCGAAATCCGCTAGACAAAATCTGCCGTTCATTATCAAAATATTGTCGGGCTTCAAATCTCGGTGAACAAAACCTTTGCCGTGCAGATTTTCGAGTCCGGTCAAGATTTCCAACGCGATTTGCACGGCTTCCGATTCCGTCTGCGCCTTGCCGTTTTTGTTCAGAAATGTTTCCAAACTTCCGCCGTCGGCAAAATCGCTGACGACATAGACGTAATCTTCAAAACGGTCTAATTCGATGACCGAAATGATGTGCGGCAAACCTCTAAGTTGTTTCCAGACGGCGAGTTCCTTGCCGATTTTGTCGAAATCAATTTTGTCTTCCTTCGGGCGAAAAAACTTCAAAGCAAAATGGTTGACATCCAAAACCGTGCGCTTTTCCGCCTTCCAAACATCGCCGAAACCGCCCGCGCCGAGCTTTTCGAGCAAAACATATTCGCCAACCTTTTTGCCTTTTTCGAGCATATTTGTTTTCGTTTGGAGTTCAAAATTAAGTTTTCCGCAACCCCGAGCGAAGGAAATAGGTTGCCCGACGCTGACAAACTAGAATTTTAATCGAAGCGAAAACCGCGTTGCTTCGCTCGCGGTTTTGCAAACTGAAGTTTGAACTCAGAACTTTATTTCCGATTATGCCGCTTCGCTAATTTCTCTACATTAAACTCTGCAATTTCCTGTAAAGTCAAGCCCAATTCGTCGGCGCAAGCGGAAATATACCACAGCACGTCGCCGAGTTCGTCTTTTAATTTCAGGCGCACTTCGTCAGTAATTTCGCCGCCGAAATCGCGTTGGATTTTTTTGACGATGTTGGCAACTTCGCCTGCTTCGCCCGCGAGTCCGAGCGTCGGATATTCGAGATTTTGCAAACGGCGCGGATAAAGTGCCGTCTGTTTTGCTTCTGTTTGATATTCTTCAAATTTCATAATTGTTTTTTTAACGCAAAGACGCAAAGGCGCAAAGATTTTTAAATTTCTTCCTTTGCGTCTTTGCGTCTTTGCGCCTTTGCGTTAAAAATTCTTCTCATTTTCGCGGCTTCGACCGTGTTTTTCATCAACATTGCGACAGTTAAAAGTCCAACGCCGCCGGGAACAGGCGTGAAGTTTGCCGCTTTTTCACGCGCTTCTTTTGGATTTACGTCGCCGACCAAAGTAAATCCGCGTTTTTCAATCGTTCGCAGACGTTTTTCTAATTCGGTTTCATCAAATAATTCTCGCGCAAAATCTGCGTCCGAAACATTGTTAATTCCGACATCAATCACAGTTGCGCCAACTTTAATATGTTCGGCGCGGACGAATCCGGCGCGTCCGATTGCCGCGACTAAAATATCTGCGCTTGAAGCAATTTCCGCTAAGTTTTTTGTGCGCGAATGACAAATCGTAACCGTTGCGTTTTCCTGTAAAAGAAGCTGTGCCATCGGTTTGCCGACGATGTTACTTCTGCCAATGATTACTGCGTGTTCACCCGAAATGTTTATGTTTGAACGCTTTAGAATCTCGATCACGCCTGCCGGAGTGCAAGGCACGAGCGATTTTTGACCTTGCGAAAGTTTGCCGACGTTGATTGGATGAAATCCGTCAACGTCTTTTTCCGCGCTGATTGTTTCCAAAATTTCGCGTTCATTTATCTGTTTCGGTAACGGCAATTGCACCAAAATTCCGTCAACTTCCTCGCGCCGATTCAAATCTTGGACAAAATCGAGCAATTCCGCGTGCGAAATTTCCGCCGAAAAATGATGATGTTCGGAAATAATTCCGAGTTCTTCGGCAGTTTTGACTTTACTTCCGACATAAACCGCCGACGCGGCATCTTCGCCGACGCGCACGACCGCCAGACACGGACGAAACGACAGATTTTTGACATCTTCGGCGACTTCCAGTTTGATAGCTTCGGCAATTTCCTTGCCGCTTAAAATTTTTGCAGACATAAAGAAATTATTCTAAACCTTCGCGCCCATTTTGTCAGTTGTAGCTAATTTTTATGAATTACGCTAAAATCGCGGCTATGAAAATAATTCGCTTTTTCGTGATTTTTCTCTTTGCCGGAGTAATCTTCGCGCAGACAAATCCGCTTTCGACTGCCGGAAGATACCGCGCCGGTTGGCGAAGTGTTACCGTAACTCGTTCAAACAACACGACTTTTACGGCTCGGCTTTATTATCCGGCGACGGTTGCCGGACAAAATACAAATTACGATTCAAGCGGTGCGCCATATACGGCAATCACTTTTGGACACGGATTTTTTCAAGCGGTT
Source organism: Acidobacteriota bacterium (assembly GCA_031409875.1). GTDB lineage: Bacteria > Acidobacteriota > Blastocatellia > Pyrinomonadales > Pyrinomonadaceae > CALMEH01. The sequence continues at coordinate 38,010 of JANNYB010000047.1, forward strand.
TCGAGTTATCAATCAACGCTCGAACATCTGGCAACGCACGGATTTTTAGTTATTGCTTCGGATTCCGAAGGCAGTCTTTTTCCTTCGCATCAAAATTTTGCCGATGATTTAAAAGCATCTTTAACCTATCTCGAACAGCAAAATGCTAATTCTTCGTCAATATTTTTCAATCAAATTCGGACAAATAAATTCGGCGCAAGCGGACATTCGATGGGCGGCGGCGCAAGCATTTTGGCGGCGGCACAAGATACGCGAATTAAAGCACTTGCAAACCTCGCGGCGGCTGAAACGAATCCGTCTGCCGTGAGCGCGATGCCGAATATTTCCGCGCCCGTGATGCTGATTTCGGCAAGCGCAGACACGATTGTTCCCGTCGCGCAAAACGGTCAATTGATGTTCAACGGCGGCAACGCGCCGAAGATTTTACCGATAATTCAAGGCGGATGGCATTGCGGTTTTGAAGATGCAAACGGCATCGGCTGCGACAACGGAACGATTACGCGCGAACAGCAACTATCTGAAACTAAACGACTTCTGACCTCGTTTTTTAATCTTTATTTAAAATCGGATGAATCGAATTGGAAACAAGTTTGGGGCGCAGATTTGCAAAATTCTTTGGTTCAAGCGCAAACCAATTCGGGCATCGAAATCTCGCCCGCAACGCAAAACGTCAACGCCAATGTCGGCGCGACCACGAATTTTTCAATCACGATTACAAATCGAAATACGACGGCGGCGAGTTTTTCAATTTTCGTCGAACAACGCCGCTGGATTGTCGTTACAAATCCGACGCAGACAGTAATCTTAAATCCGAATCAAACGGCGACAATCAATTTTTCGGTTAAAAGACTTTGGAAAAATCCGCGACTTTTGAATAATCTGCTGATTTCGATTCGTAATAATTCCGATAATCTGACGCGAAATTTTGCTACAATAAATTTGCAATAGGAGATTTTTATGCAACTGACAAATTTGCAACTAGAATTGCTTAAAACCTTTCGCTACAATCTCAACGAAACGCAACTTACCGAAATCCGCGAGATTTTGGCGAAATATTTTGCCCAAAAAGCGACTTCGGAAATGGATAAATTTTGGGAAGAAACCGGTTGGAACGATGAAACAATCGAAAAATTATCGCAGGAACATTTGCGGACAAAATACGAATAATGCTCAAAATTCTTTTGGATACCAATATTTTACTGATTTGCTTGGCGACAAAATCAAAATATCGTCCGATTTTTGACGCGCTTCTTCGCGGTAGATTTGAACTGAATATCAGCAACGAAATTTTGACGGAATACATTGAAATTTTAGAACGAAAAACCAATAGAATAATCGCCAACAATGTCGCCGAACTTCTTCTTTCGCTCGAAAACGTCAGAAAAATCGAAGTTTATTTTCGATGGAATATTCTCACCGAAGACCGCGATGACAACAAATTTGTTGATTGTGCAATTTCCGCCGGTGCCGATTTTATTTTTTCAAATGATAAACATTTTAATGCTTTGAAACCCGTTGAATTTCCGAAAGTAAATGTTATTTCCGCCGATGATTTTTTGAACTTGTTACAAAATGAAAACTAAATTTTTTGTCTTTATCATTTTTCTTCTTATTTCTTCGCAAGTTTTCGCGCAGGATTTTCACGCGAAAATTCGTGCCGCAGTTGAAAACCGCGAGTATCAAACAGCGATTGTCGAACTCGAAACGCTTGAAAAATCTGACAAAAAACTCTTTGAATTGAACAATTACGATTATCTTCTGGCGCGGATGCAAGAAAAAAAAGGCGATTTTGCAAAAGCGGCGATGAATTTTCAAGCAGTTGCAAATCGTAATTCAATCTTAAAGGAATACGCGCTTTGGCATCTTGCACAAATTGCTCGTTCGACCGGAAATCTTCTGCTCGAACGCACGATTTCACAGGAAATTTTAACGCTTTATCCGAATTCCCTGCTTGCAAATGCCGTGCAAATCCGTCTAACGCAAAGCTATTTTGAAAGTAAAGATTATGAAACAGTTATAAATCGCCTCAAAAATCCGCAATCTGCAATCCGTAATCCGCAACCGAATGACGCAAGATTCAGAGAAAATCTGCTACTTCTCGCCCAAAGCTATTCGCAGAGCGGAAAAACGACGGAAGCAAAAGAAACTTTGACGCGCCTTGTGAGCAGTTTGGCAAATCCGTCGCAACCTGATGATTATGCGTTGGAAGCGGCGAAAAATCTGGATTTGATTGAAGGCGGAAATGAAAATTTCGGCAAAATTGCGCCGCAAATTTCTGAAAACGAACATCTTCGGCGCGGCTCGATTTATCAATTTAACCGCAGTTTTCCGTTTGCACGTTTGCACTATTTGGCAATCGTCGAACGCTATCCGAACGGCACAAATGTTCCTTTCGCTTCTTATCAAATCGGGCGAAGTTTCGCGCAGGAAGGTGATTTTTCGTCTGCCGTTGATTGGTTTGAACGAATTTTGGCGCAATTTCCGTCTGATCCGGTGGCAAAAGACGCGCTTTATCAATCGGCTTCCGGTTTTGCGCGTTTGAGCAAGCCGAAAGAATCGGTTTCGCGCTACAAAAGATTTATCGAACAATTTCCCGATGCCGAAAATCTCGACCGCGCATATTTGAACATCATAGACGTTTTGCGCGACCAAGGCGGCGATAATTCCGTTTTGCAATGGGCGCAAAAAACACAGGAAACTTTTCGCGGAAAATTGGCTGAACCGCTCGCTCTTTTTGTTCAATCAAAAATTCATCTCGAACAAAGCGATTGGGAAAAAGCGATTGTAGATTTGGATAAACTACTTCTTTTCAGTGATTTAGGCGGAACTCGCGTTGCCGGCGGAACATCCAAAACAGAAGTTACTTTCTTAAAAGGCTATGCGCTTGAAAATCAGCAAAAATACGCGGAAGCAATCGATATTTATCTTTCGATTCCCGACGGACGAAGCGAATATTACGGCTGGCGTTCAACCGAAAGATTGCGAAATTTGCGGAACAATGAAAAAACACGCGAAGTTGTTTCGACAAAATTAGGCGCATTGGTTTTGCGTGCAAATTCGACGAGTATCAGCGATGATTCGCGGCGGCAATCCGCGCAAAATGTCTTGCGTATGACCGATGCGCCCGACGTTCGCGTGAAAATGCTCGAAATTATTAAGACGCTTTACGCAAAATTGCCCGAATATCAAAAAACTCCCGATTTAAAACTTTTGGAAATCGGCAGAAAAGATGTGTTGAAGGAAAAGCCGAAAACTCAGAATTTAGCTGATGAATTGCTTTTTTTAGGACTTTATGACGAAGCCGCTCCAGAATTGGAATCCGCTCAAAAAAATCCGCAATCCGCAATCCGCAATCCGCAATCAAAAGATTTTGATTTCGCTTTGGCGACAATTTTCAGGCGCGGCGATTGGGCAAATCGGGCGATTGCGTATATCGAACCGCTTTGGAAAAATGTTCCGGCAGATTATGAAATCGAACTTATTCCGCGTGAGCAAATCGAACTTTTATATCCAACGCCTTACATTGATTCTTTGATGAAATTTGCGCCGGAACGCAATGTTGATCCGCGATTTGTTTTGTCAATTATGCGCCAAGAATCGCGTTTTCGCGCCGATGTCAAATCTTACGCGGCGGCGCGTGGTTTGATGCAGTTTATTTCGACGACTTCGGACAAAATCGCGCTTGAAGTGAATCGTAAAAACTTCCGTCAAGACGAACTTTACAATCCGCCGACGGCGATTCTTTTCGGTTCACAATATCTCGGAAATCTTTTTAAACAATTCCCCAATCAACCGCAAGCCGTCGCCGCCAGCTACAACGGCGGCGAAGACAATGTGGCTCGTTGGCTAAAACGCGCAAACTCAAACGATGCCGACAAATACGTCGCCGAAATCGTCTTTTCGCAATCGAAAGATTACATCTACAAAGTGATGGCAAGCTATCGCGTTTATCAGATTCTTTACGATGAAAAATTGCAAAGTAAAAAGTAAAAGGTAAAATCTTCTTTCGGCTTTACCTTTTACCTTTTACCTTTTACCTTATAATTTATGCGATATTTAATTATTTTTCTAATTTCAATTTTAATGTTCACGGCTTGCCAAAAAAGCCAAACAAGCAATCAAAACGCCAGCTCCGAAGCCAAGCGTTACAAGCTCAAAGGCAAAGTCGTATCGGTTGACAAATCCGCGAAAAAAGCGGAAATCACGCACGAAGAAATTCCCGATTATATGAAGCCGATGACGATGAAATTTTCCATCAAAGACGATTGGGTTTGGGACGAACTCGCGCCCGGCGCAGACGTTCGCGGCGATTTGGTGGTTGAAACAAACGGCGAATATTGGCTTGAAAATCTCGGCATCAGCGCATTGCCGCGAGCCGACCAAACGCCGCTTGCCGTCAGCGAAGATTTCGCGCAAATCGGCAAACAAGTCGCCGATTTCACGCTCACGAATCAAGACGGCAAACCCGTTTCGCCAAAAGATTTCGCGGGCAAAGCGTGGGCAATCACGTTTATTTACGCCGAATGTCCGCTGCCCGATTATTGTATCAAAATGTCCACGAGTTTTTCCGACGCGGCAAATCAAATCAAAGCCTCCGAATTTAAAGACAAAATGGCGTTATTAAGCGTTTCGTTCGATCCGACGCGCGACACGCCCGAAAAACTCAAAAAATATCGTCAAGGCTATTTAGGCAAAGACGCAAACGCCGCCGAAAGCGCGTGGCAAGTCGCCGTCGGCAAAGAAGCCGAAGTGCGAAAAGTCGCCGATTTCTTCGGCTTGCGCTACGAAATTGACCCGAACGACAAAGCCCAATTTAACCATTCACTCCGCACCGCCGTCATCGCACCCGACGGCAAAGTCGTCAAAATTTTACTGGGAAATGAATGGTCAGCAAACGATTTAGTGCGCGAAATGCAAGCGACGTTAAAATAGAATTTTCAAGTTATTATTGCCGAAACTGTAATGGCTCAATAAAAAGTTTTGACTGGAGCGCGAGCGTCCTCGTTTGCAATGAGTGTCGCTTCGACACAAAAAAGCGTTTGGCGATTTCAAACTTTAAATTTATCGGCGCGGTTGTTACGGCTCGTTTGAAAGTGTAATTGTCGGATTATCAAACGCTTTTTCGCGTCGGAAGCCAACGCTCATTGCAAGCGGGGACGCTTGCGCTCCAGTCTTTTAACTTTTTATTGGGGCATTACCCGAAACTTCAAATAATTATTGACTTTCGCACAAAAAGCGAAGTATAAATAATTTCATATAACAAAATCTAAATTCGCAGCTATGATTATTAAATTATTTCGCAACTTAAAAACTAATCTTTTTGTATTAATGGCTTTGACGCTTTTCTTGGTTTTTGCTTTCTCGATTAACTCGTCTGCTCAAACGCAATCAAAGCCAAAAATATTAACTTTGACTATTAAATTAGAAGATGAATTCAATCCTAATTTTAAGTTGTGTATGCCAATTGAGGCAGATGTGCCGATTGAAGTTTCGTGGACGAAGGGCGAAATTAAAAGCAGTATTTCAGCTTTATTACGCAAACCTGAAGGCGAATTTTATCGTGTTAAATTCACACTCAAGGAAGGCACAGCAGAAAGCACTATTTACAATGAAATGGTTGAGCCAAAACTCAAACTGGAAAAGATTTTTGAACAAACATTTATCGCGTCAAGCGTTTTCGAGAACTACTATACAAAGAGTTTATTATTGTCGAAAAAAGCCTGCAAATAACGGCACCACCGTCATTGAACATTTATTCATAAATCCGAAACGGCTGGATAAATTAACCGGAAAAGAGTATTCTGTTTTCGTTATGAACACCGTTAAAGCCTACGAAGAAGTTGTTGATTTTATTGCCGCCGGGACAACGCCGCAGAATGTTATTGCGTTTCGTCCGTCGGAGGCGGCGCAAAATCGGGTTGAGGATTTGCTGTCGCGTGAAAAAGAAGGCGATTTGTCGTCTGCGGAAAAGAGCGAACTCGACCATTATTTGCAGATTGAACACTTAATGCGCCTTGCAAAAGCCCGCGCCCGCGATTTTCTGCCGAATGAGTAAATATATCAGTTCCGAAGTGCGGCAGATTGTGGCAAGTCGCGTCAACTTAGCCGCTCAAAGCATTTTCAATGCAATTTCTTTCATCTTAATTTTCAATTCTTTTTCATCAATCCGCTTCGCTTCGCCGCTGCGGTAGATTTCTTCGCCCGCGACGATTGTTAAGCAAACATCACGCGCATTTGAAGCGAAAAGAAGTGCGGAATGAATGTCGTGAACGGGCATTTGTGCGGTGTTTTCGAGCGAAACGGCGATGATGTCGGCTTGCTTTCCGGCTTCCAAACTTCCGATTTCTTTTTCTAATCCTAAACTTTTTGCGCCGCCGAGTGTTGCGGTTTCGATGACTTCTTTTGCGCTCAAAAATCTTTTTGTTTCAGGCAGATTTCGTGCAAAAAGTGCGGCAAATCGGGCTTCTTCCAAGATGTCGCAGGTGTTGTTGCTTGCCATCGAATCGCTGCCGAAAGCGGTTTTTATTTTTGCGTCGAGAAATTTTTCGAGCGGTGCGATGCCGTGTCCAAATTTGGCGTTTGATTTCGGGCAATGTGCAATGCGTGTGTCGGTTTCGGCGATGATTTTTATATCGTTTTCGGAAACTTTGACGCAATGTGCGAGAAGCGGTTTTGCTTGTAAAACGCCGATGTTTGCGAGATATTGAACGGAAGAAACGTGCGGCGTGTTCCATTCAAAACCGCCTTTTTTGTAAAGTTCCGCGAAAAGTCCTGCGCCGTGTTTCATAAAATTTTCTTCGTCGTTGGATTCGGCGGCGTGAATCGTGATTTTGATATTTTCTTGAGTTGCGTATTCGGTAATTTTTTCAAACAGCGCACGGCTGACCGTGTAAGGCGAATGCGGCGAAAGTCCGATTTTGACGAGTTCGGTTTCCGTAGATTTTAATTCGAGAAATTTTTCCTTCAAACGCGCAAAATCTTCCGAAGCATTTTCGTTGACAGGCGAAAATTCGGTTTCTTGAAATAAAATTCCGCGCAAACCGTTTGTTTTCAACGCTTCAAATCCGGCTTTGCTAAAACGTCCGATGTCGCCGAAACAAGTTACGCCGGCGCGTGCGCCTTCGAGTGCGCCGAAAATTGCGGCGTGTTTTACGTCTTCATCTGTCAAAATTTCGCCGCGTGTTTTCGTCAATTTCATCAGCCACGCAAAAAAATCCGCGTCAAATTCATCGAGAAATCCGCGCATTGCCGTAATTTCCAAATGCGAATGAGCATTAACAAATCCGGGCAAAATCGCCGCTTCACCGAGATTTTCGTGAATCGCTTCGGGAAAGTTTTCGAGTAAATCAGCACGTTTCCCAACCGCGACAATTTTATCTTTTTCAAACGCAATCGCACCGTCCGAAATCTGTTCGGCGGAAATCGGTAAAACGTAATTTGCTGATAAAATTTTCATAAACAAAAGACGAATCTATCATTTATCATCTTTCATCTATCAGCTATTTAGAAGGTAAAATTTTTACACTTTCTATATAACTGATAGATGATAGATGATAGATGATAGATTTTTTATATCACATTGTGAGCGGATCGCTACCGCTCGCTGTTCTGACTTTTCATACGTTCCAGAATTTCCGTAACGTAACTGCGCGTCGAAGGAATATTTATGTTTTTGATAAATTCCGTTTCGGTCATTGTTTTGGCTGCTTCGGGCGATTTGCTCCAATCGGTAACGCGGCTCGCGCCGGCATTGTAGGCGGCGAGCGTCATCGGGATTTCGGCGGGAAAACCGCGATAATTTTCGCGCATTTTTTCGAGATACCAACAGCCGACTTGAATATTCGTTTCCGGGTCGCGCAAAAATTCGTTGAGATTTTCTTCCGTCTGTTTTTCAAATTCCTGAAGCTGGGTTTTTTTCGCCCATTCACGCGCCACAGTCGGCGTAACCTGCATCAAACCGACTTCTTTATCCGCGCCGATTTTCCACGCGCGAAAATACGTTTCCTGATAAATCACGCTCCAAACCAGTTTTTCTTCCAGATTATAAACTTTCGCGTAACGCGCAATCGCTCCATCGTAGCGATGAATCCAATAATCTCTAAAAAAATAAAGCCCGACCGCCGAAGAAACGGTCAACAAAATCAAAATTAGAACAATATAACGACGCATTTTGCAGATTAAATTTTTACTTTGCGGGATTTGAGTGGTTCGTTTTGAGTTTCTTTGTCGGAGTTTGAATCGTCAAGCGTTAATTCCGTTGAAAAATTTCCCGTCCGCACTTTTTCGGCAAATAAATCAATATCATAATCGGCTTCGCGGGACATTTCCTGCCGAATTTGCAATAAAACTTCTAAAAATTTCGGGCGGCGATACATAATTTAGTGAAAAGTGAATAGTGAATAGTGAATACAATCTTTTCACTATTCACTTTTCACTATCTCAACTATGCACTAAAAATTCAGGCGTAACAATCATCGGCACGAAAAATCCGGCGGCGGTGTTGAAAAGCCTGATTCTGGCTTGGCGGCGGACGTTTGCCAGATGCCCGAAATTCCACGTTACGAGATAATCAATTTTATGAAACGAAGCGATTGCAACGTGAAACGCATCGGCGAGAAATTTTCGATGAAAAATGCCGCGTGAAATGTAACCTTCCGCCAAAATCGCCACCTCTTCGGCAAATTCCAATTCGGGAAGCGGTTCGAGAATTTTCAGATAACCACTACGATGCGGTTCAACCAGACGTTCGATTTCGCGCCGCACCAGAATCGAGCTAAACGGTTGATATTCAAAGAGTTCGTGTTCCCACCAACGAATCGTCAAATCCCGCCGAAAAGGTTCGCCGTTATCCAAATACGCACCAACAACCGAGGTTTCAAGATATAAACTTTGTTTCATTTATTTTTAATTCGCGCAACAATCTTCTTCATCATCATTCGGCATTTCGTCAATGTAAAATACAATAATTATAGTCGTTGCCGAGTTGACTTCCTCCGAAACCGAAACTTTTGCCTCTGCAAATCCGCGATTTTTCAAAAATTCTTTAATGATTTTTTTCGCTTTGTTAAAATCCTGCGGTTGATAAGGTTCTCCGGCTTTAATTTTTAGATTTTTCTCACGCAATTCAGCCAAAATTTCTTCTTTTTTGACATACCGCAAACCGTCAAAATTAATTTCAGCGACAAGCGGTAATTCGTGAACTTGAAAGATGACATTTACGCCACCGCGAACACCTGTTTCGATAATCACGCCTGTATCAGTCGTGTTGAAAACACCAAGCGCGAGAAGTGATTGCAAATCTTCTTGAACTCGTTTTTGGTCAAATTTGTCGCCTGCACGGGTTTTGATTGACTTTAGAAGTTCTTCATCAGTCAAACGACGATTGCCTATAATATCAAGATTTTCGACAAGTTTATTTTCATTCTGTGCAAAAACATTTAAGGTCAAACTAATCAAGAAAATCAAAAAAATAAATCTGAACTTTTTCATTTTGCATCCTATCTTTTAATCGGCACGAAAAGGACTTTCGAGTTTTGAAAATCGAACGTCAGGCGATAATTTTTCAAGAAATTTCCGCCTAAAATTCCCATCTGTTCAAAGCCGGAAGATTCGTTAATCATATCCAAATCAAGCGCGATGGCGACAATTGAGCGGCGACTTTCTTTGCCGAATGTTACGCGCGGAAGAATAAAAACGGGCATTTCTTCGGTTTCGCCGGCTGAACCGACAACTTTGATTTTGTCGCGCACTTGAAAACGGCTCATTGCATCCATTCCGGCAACTACATCGGATATTACCGAAAGACTCGCGCCCGTGTCAACGATAAAATTCAGGCGCGGTTCGATGCCTTCAATCTGCACTTCGCCGCTCAGAAAACCGCCCGAAGTCAGACGCAAAGGCAAAACTAAACCTTCGGATTCGCTGATTTGTTCACGCGGCGAATCTTTTCTGAGCAACGAAAAACTCGTGTCGCCGTAGTCAATCGTCGTCAGAAATTTTGAAATCAGAGACAAGCCGATATAACCGTCAATGCCTTCATTTATCGAATGAAACGGGCGAATATAAACTGGCACGTTTTTGATGGCGACATCGCCGATTTCAACGCGATTTAAGAAACCATAAACGATTTCAAATTTCCCGTTGCCGCCGAAACCTTTCGCTTTTCCGCCGCTGGCAACCGGCGAAATATCGAGTTTTTCCGCCGTTTGTTTGGAAATCACCGAAATTCCCGAACCCGTATCGAGAACAAAATTCAAAGGTTTATCGGATTTATTGACGCGAAGCTGAATTACGGGACGGTCATTGACGAGAGCAAAGGTAACTTTTGTTTGACGTTTGCCGCCGATTTCATAAAGCGAAGATTTGTTACCCAAATATTCCAAAAAATCAATCAAACCTTTGATTCGTTCGCGGCGGTCAATGTCGCTGCGCGGCGAAATCCGCAAAAATTCGCGGTAGGCTTGAGCGGATTCTTTGTATTTTTCGGCGCGGGCGGAAATTTGCGCCAACGCAAAAATGTAATCCGGCTCTTTGCCGTCAATATAAACGGCGTTTCGCATCGCGTCGAGACTGTCGAAAATACGGTTTTCGTAAAAATCCAACATTCCGAGTCCAGCCCACGCCAACGCTTGACGGCGATTGAGATTCAAAGAATTATTCAGCGCAATTTCGGCTTCTTTGAAATTTCCGGCGTTTAAAATCGTCATTCCCAAAACAGCAAAAGCATACGAATTTTGCGGCTCGGCGGTGCAAACATCAAAAGACAATTTATAAGATTCAAAAAGTCGTCTCTGCTTCATCAAAACGTAAGCCAAACTGATTTTCACTTTTGAATTTTGCGGATTTCGTTCGAGCAATCCGCGCAGAATCTTTTCGGCTTCTATTAAATTTCCGTTGCGCGTCAGTTTTTCGGCTTGCTTTAGAACTTTTTTAATTTCATCGGTTTGAACCTGCGCTTCGTCCGTATTTGCCAAAGCAACAGACGAAAACGCGAACAACAAACAAACGATTAAAAGCGGCAAAAAAGGGCGTTTGATGCGAAAAGGGAAAGAAATTTCTTTGTCTCTCATAAACAACTCCTGTAAATGTCTTGTCAAGCCGTTCTCATTTCAGAATCTCTCCTGTTTTGAGCGACCACAAGACTAAATCCAACTCATCAAAATCAATTTTGAGGTTTTCAGCTAAGTTTTTTACTTCTTTTTCAATCGTTAGATACTTCAAACGGGTATTTGGTGGCTTTGGGTCAGAAATTATTTTTAGCTCTGCTAAACTCCGCAAGATGTGTTTGTCCAAAATCGCATAACCTTTCAAACCGATATTTCGCAAATAATGGCTCGCTTCTTTATAGCCTAAACCTTTGATACGCTTCTCTTTAACCAGCCAATCGCGGCGTTCAAAATCATCATCGAAACTGCTCAATTTTTCGCGCAGACGCATTCCGCAATGCTCTTGTAAAAAATCGCGTGAAGCAACAATATAACCGCTTCGCGCTCGCGGATAACGATGTTTGCCGACGAGTTTGTTCATCAATTCGTCGTGCGTTCCGGTGAGCAAAATCGGTCGCACCGCTTCAATCGAATTCAATCCCATCCGCGCCGAACATCCGCCGGTAAAAAAACAATAAACCATTTCTTCCCAAAGTTTTTCGTCCGTTCCGCTTTCCCAAATCGCATCAAATTCGGCAATTCTCTGCCGAACATCCGCACCGCGCTCAATGTAAGCCGTTTTTATTCTTTCAATTGTTAAAGGTATGTGTTCTTTTTTCACGAGAAATTATATCAATTTTATTCCTTTCAACAGTTGATTGCAATGGATTGTTTTCAAATTCAGAAGCCTTATTTTTCACCGCAATAATTTCCGCCGCAATCGAAACCGCGATTTCTTCGGGCGTGTGCGAATTTATCGGCAAACCAATCGGCGTATGAATTTGCGATAGTTTTTCTTTGTCAAAGCCTTCTTTTTCAAGAGTTTTCAAAAGCGTTTTCATCTTCGCTTTGCTTCCGAGAACGCCGAAATATTTAAAGTTTTTATCAAACAATTGTCGAATCACAATCTCATCAAATTTATATCCAAGCGTCATCACAACGACATAAATATTTTCGCCCGATTCAATAAATTCGTCAATGTTTTCATAACTTTCAATAATTTTCTTCTCGTGAACAAACTCATTTTTCGCCAAAGTATTCAAATCGCTGCGGTCATCAAAAAGCGAAATATGAAAATCCATTTTCGACATTAATTCCGAAAGCGCAAGCGCACAATGCCCGCCGCCGATGATGAAAAGTTTGTTTTTATAGCCGAGCTTTTCCTCGTAAATAAATTCGTTTTCGCCAAATTTTTCAAATCGAAAATCAAAATCATCGCTTTGGTTTTCCAAGATTTGAAATTTGAAATTTGAAATTTGAAATTTGAAATTACGATAATTTTTCAGCGCACGAATAACTTTTTCAACACTTTGCAAATGCGAAGAATCAAGCTGAAAAATAATAACCGTCTGTCTGCCCGAACAAATCATCCCACTCGAATTTGCCGCGTTTTTCCGATGAACCTGCTCAAAAACTTCTGTAATTCGTAATTCGTAATTCGTAATTCGTAATTTAGCTTTTTCCGCAAGCGCAACTTCCATCAAGCCGCCGCCGATGCTTCCACACATTGCATCTTCGGCAACAATCATCTTAAACCCAACTCTGCCCGGCGAACTTCCAACACTTTCCGCCACCACAAGAAGCATCACCGATTCGCCTCGCGCCAACTTCCCTGCGGCAAATTTCCAAAGTTCAAGTTCTCTGTTCATCAACAAAATTCTACCGCATTCCACCGCAAATTTCGCCTTCCGGTTTTTTTTCAAAAAAGTGCGTTACGTTTTGCAAGAAACCGACACATATAACCGAAGCGCGAAATTTGTAGCTTTAAAAATAAAAATTTAAATGAGGAAAAAATATGTTTAGAAAACTGAGTGTTTTGTGTTTAGGAATTTTGTTTGGGTTAACTAGCTTTACAATAGCTTACGGAACAATTCCAAAACCTATGAATGTTGTAATTGAAGGACCCGGAGCTTTGTATGTTGGGGCTAACGGAAAAAACGAGGTCTATTTTTGGATTTTGAATGATTCAAAATCCACATTGGTTCAGACGGTAACTGTTACCAGCAAAAGTCCGCTTCTTGTAAATGTAGATATTAAGAAAGGTATTTCCGGCGTTTTCTACGCTGATAATCTTCCGTTGGGAAATGATTTGCGGATGACTTTTAACGGTAATACAAGCGGCACGAAAGATTGTCCGAAGTGCGGCGTTATGATGCCCTTAAATGCCGATTCATTTATTCCGTTTCTTAAAGGAGGAAGTCTTGCGGAAACGGAAAAAAATCAACAACTTATTTATTCCACTGCAAATGATATTAATAAAAATCTGGCAGAAATTGGAGGCAAATTTGTCGAAATGCAAAAAGACAATTTAGGGGAATTTTATTTGGTCAATAAAGCTCTATTTGAAGAAGGCGATAAAAAATTATCCGGCTACAGAGATGAGATTATTCCTTTTCAAGCAAAAATTGAAGGAAAAGCTAATGCAGACGCTGAAAAAACTAAGCAGATTGTAGAAAAATACAGCAATTTTTTGCTCTCATTTACAAACATCCGCACAAAAGTAATCAGCTGTGGAAAGTATGAGCGAAATTGGGGATTACGAACACAATTAATAAATTCCCTGAATCTAACAAAAGAAACGGATGACGATGAAAATACTCCTAACGGAACTGATAATCCGAGAAATGCCATAATTGACAGCTATGAGAATCTTTTTGATGGTGTGAATAAAGATACCGAGAAATGTATGGACGGTTTGTTTGCAAATTTCTTAACAGCCGGAGATGATGTCAATTTTCCCGGCTCAACTCCAAATTTGTCGCAAGGAAATTTTGTTTCAACGGCTGATTACGAAGTAATTGGCAATCAAATGGAGGAAATTGCCAAGCGTGCAGAGCAAGATTTTGATACTTGGCAAACCAAAATCGAAACGGATACGGCTAAGTTTGATAAGTTAGACTCTTACCTCAAATTAAGACAAGCATCTGACAAATCAGTAGAACCGTTATTGAAATTTGTGAGTGAGAAAGTTTTGAAAGATGAATCGGCAAATACGAATATGTCGGTTGCATCATTAAACGGATTGAGTGGAATTATGCCTCTCGGCGGATTGTCAACAATGGCTCAACCATCTTGTAATAGTAATATTCTTTTCACGATAAATTTAAATACTCCAATAATCATCGGCTCATTTTGGAATGATGAAATTACCGGAGGTAGCGATAGAAATCTCATTTTGAGTTTTGGCGGCGATGATTGTATTTACGGCAAAGGAGAAATGGATTTTGTATTTGCCGGAAAAGGCAACGATTTAGTTGACGGCGGCGATGACCACGATTTTCTCTCTGGCGGGAAAAATAATGATACGATTTATGGCAACGAAGGAAAAACTTACACCAAGTTAGTGCCTGCTCCGCCGGGACAACCAATCTCAATTACCTTTGATATTGGTAATTTTATTTCAGGCGATGCAGGAGACGACACAATCTATGGAATGGACAATGCTTCTCCACTTAATAAAAATGGCTTTGCCGATGTTATTATCGGCGATGGATTAGCAGATGAAACAAATTCAGGTGTTGATTCGATTGACGGCGATAGAGGAATTGATGCAATTTTCGGGCAATCCAAAAATGATATTTTAAAAAACACCGGATATGGAAGTGTAAGAGTTGATGGAGTTCCGGTAATTTTAGGTAGTTTTTTCTTTGGAAACAAAGGAAACGACACAATCTTCGGAACTGATACGCCGCTGATTGCTCAAGAAATTACGCTCGGCGATTTTATCTTTGGAAATGAAGATGATGAAACAATCGCCGCAGGTCAGGGGCAGGATTTCATTTTTGGAAATTCCGGCAACGACAATATAAACGGCGGAGACGGCAAGGATTATATTTTTGGTAACGCCGGTAATGACATCATTCACGTTGACGACGGCATTTTGAATTTAGCACTTGGTAATCAAGGCACAGATTCAATATACGGCGATACTGGAATTTTTAATATCTTAATCGGGAACGCCGATAATGATCTGATTCAAGGCGGCAACAAAGTTGATTTGGCTCTCGGAAATTTGGGAGATGACAAAGTCTTTGGCGGAGATGGACCAATTGATGCTTTATTTGGCGGACAGGGAAAAGATGAAATGAAAGGTGAGAATGGTGTTGACGCAATCTTCGGCAATGCCGAAAAAGATAATATGCGAGGAGGCAATTCTATTGACCTGATATTTGGCGGAGATGGAGTGGATTGGGCAGATGGCGAAGCTGAAACGGATATTATCTTCGGAAATAAAAATAATCCGAACGATACTCCAAGAGATAATTGTTTCAAGGCAAAACCTGCTGTTGAATTTGAAAAATTATACGGCAGTGGCGGAATTGATTTAATTTTCGGAAATTCCGGTTGTGATGAACTTTACGGCGGAGTTGGGATAGATGCTTTATTCGGTGGCGGTGCTTCCGACTTACTCAAAGGCGAAAACGACTCTGATTTAATGTTTGGCGGTGAAGGAGAAGATAAACTTTTCGGCGGCGGCTTTATTGATGTCGGTTTTGGCAACGAAGATGCTGATGAGCTTTACGGCGAAGAAAATTCTGATCTTCTATTCGGAAATTTAGGTAATGATAAATTGCTCGGCGATGATCCATCAGCTAATACGGGTGGAATGGATTTACTTCTAGGTGGTTCGGGCGATGATAAACTTTACGGCTATAAAGATTCCGATTTTATCTTCGGTGGAGAAAATAACGATACAATCGAAGGCAATGAAGGGGCTGATGTTCTTTTCGGACTCAACGGAGATGATTCAATCTTTGGCGGAATAGATTCAGACATCATATTTGGCGGGGACGGAATTGATAATTTAAATGGAGATGGTGGTTCAGACCTAATTTTCGGCGGTGGAAATGATGATACCTTAAATGGCGGAAATGACGAGGACATTCTTTTTGGAAGAGGCGGAAATGACACCATTGATGACGGCGGCGGAAACGACTTAAATTTCGGCGGCGACGGAGATGATTATATCAGGGCAATTGATGGTTCCAACATTGCTTTTGGAAACAACAACAACGACAAGATGTGTTCTACAGGTGGAGATGAACCCCGAGACTTACTATTTGGCAATAAAGGGGCTGACACTCTAGCCGGTGATAATTATCCTGCTGTTTCGCTTCTTAAAAAAGACTTTTTGTTTCTCGGACAAGGCGGACAAGGTCCCCCAGTTTGGAATAACGGTTGTCCGTAAAAATCCCCCAAATCTATCTAAAATCCCAAGTCTTTAAAGACTTGGGATTTTTTTATTTCCTAATCTTTTCCACCTTACTTGATATACAAATTCATCAAAACTTTTTCAGCCGTAAAAGGCGCGTTAAATTTTGGTAAATTATCTTGATTGAATGATTTAACGGCTTCGCGGATGGCGAAATAGGTAGCGATTCCATACATTAGTGGTGGTTCGCCGACGGCTTTTGAGTTGAAGATGGCGAGGTTTTCGCGGGTGGTTTCGAGTGGTAATATTTCGATTTCTTTGGGGACGGAATAGATGTCGGGGATTTTGTATGTTGAAAGCGCGTTTGAGCGAAGTCGTCCGTCTTTGTCGTAGAAAACTTCTTCCATCGTCATCCAGCCGATGCCTTGGACTATTCCGCCTTCGATTTGTCCGAAATCTACGCTCGTGTTCATCGAACTGCCGAAATCGTGGCAACATTTGACGTAATCAACTTCATATATTCCGCGTTGGCAATCAACCGTTACGCCGACGATTGCCGTGCCGTAGACGTGATACGCGAATGGATGACCTTTGGCGATTGACCAGTCGAAATTTATGCCTTGCGTGGCGTAATGCGAGTGTTCGCTTAAACTTACGCGCTGCATATACGCTTCATTCACTAATAAAAGCCAATCTAAACTCGTCGGTTCGCCGTTATGGAAAACGAAACCGTTTTCAAACGTGATTTCTTCCGCGTTCTGAGTTCGAGCTTCAGCGTGTTCCCGATTCGCTTCGCTGTCGGGTGGACAAACTGAAGTTTGAACTCTGAACGCGCCGTCTTTCAACATCTCTTTCGCTACAATTTTCAATCTTTCTAAAATCGTTTCGCAAGCGATTTGCGTGGCGCGTCCGTTCAAATCTGCCGCCGCCGAAGCCGCAGTCGGCGAAGTGTTGGCGATTCGTAAAGTGTTGGTTGTGTGGACTTTAACCCGTTCAATCGGTAGAGAAAAAACTTTTGCGGCGACTTGCGCCATTTTCGTATTTACGCCTTGCCCCATTTCGACTGCGCCGGTTGAAATTGCAACCGAGCCATCTGTATAAATGTGAACGAGCGAACGCGCTTGATTCATCGGCGTTTTCGTGAACGAAATTCCGAAACAAATCGGCATCAGCGCAACGCCTTTTTTGATGAATTTATTGTGTTTGTTAAATTCGTCTGCGTCTTTTTGAAGTTTCGCAAAATCATATTTTTCATCGGCTTGCGTCCACGACGTTTTCGCTTCCGATTCGGCTTTTTGCCCATAAGGAAATTCGTCGCCGTTTTCGATGAGATTTTTGCGCTGAATTTCAGATGCCGAAACATTTAATTTTTCCGCCGCGTGTGCGATTGCGGATTCGATAACGAACATTCCTTGCGGTCCGCCGAAACCTCGAAAAGCCGTGTTCGGCGGCAAATTCGTTTTGCAAGAATACGCGGTCGCCGAAACATTCGGGATAAAATATGAATTCGTGCAATGAAAAAGCGTCCGTTCGAGAACCGGCAAAGACAAATCACAGCTTGCGCCCGCATTTTGATAAAACGTCGCGGAATACGCAACAATTTTCAAATCTTTGTCCAAACCGATTTTATAATCCGCCGAATATGGATGCCGTTTTCCGGTCATACGCATATCTTCCATTCGGTGAAGCGCATATTTTACGGGCTTTTTCGTGAGTTGCGTGCCAACCGCGCAAAGTGCCGCCCAAGCATTTGCCTGATCTTCTTTGCCGCCAAAACCGCCGCCAAGTCTGGTTACGTCAACTTCGAGCAAGTTCATCGGAATCGCCGTAACCCGCGAAATGCAACGCTGAACTGCCGTCGGACCTTGCGTTGACGAATAGATTTTCATTCCGCCTTGTTCGCTCGGAATCGTGTATGCACCTTGCGTTTCGATATAAAGATGTTCCTGTCCGTTAACATCAGCGCGACCTTCAAAAATGTATTCGCAAGTTGCAAAAGCCTTGTCCGCATCGCCCAATTTAAACGATTTCGGCGGCGCAATCAATTCGCCTTTCGCGTGTGCAACTCGTTCATCCGTAATAACTTCGAGCGGTTCGATTTCGGCGCGTATCAACTTCGCCGCCGCGTGCGCTTGCGCTTCGGTTTCCGCCAAAACGAGCGCAATCGGCATTCCGCAAAAATGAACTTCTTCATCAGCCAAAAGCGGTTCATCGGGCAAAATCCCGCCGATTTCATTTTCGCCGATTAAATCTTTCGCCGTGATAATTCTCACCACGCCTTTTGATTTTTCAGCTTCGGAAATATTAATATTTTTCAATTTCCCGTGAGCAATCGGCGAATCATAAACGCAAGCAAAAAGCGTTCCTTCAAGCAAAGGCACATCATCTAAATAAACCGACTCGCCGCGAACGTGCGATTTTGAATCTACATTTTTCATTAAGTTGACTTAAAAAACCAAGCGGACTTATTCTAAAAATTATGAAAAAACTTTCCGTGTCCTTGTTTATCATTTTTCTAGCGACAATTTCAACTTGCTATTCGCAAACGACCAAAGTTTTGAAGTTGGGAAAATCTGCGTTTGAAATAAAAATCTATTCTAAACCTTACAAAAATCGCGTGATTGACCGCACTTTTGTCGTCGTTCATCACAACGAACAGAAAGGTTTGGAAGCGGCAAAAAAAGTCATCGCGGAAGACGGCGGACGGCTTGTTGAAGCCGTTTCAAAAACCGCTGAAGGCAAACCGCGAAGATATTTACACATTGATTTTGCCGATAAAACAAACGTCTGCGTTGACCCAAATCGGATTTACAGCATTCGCGGCATCAGAAAGTTTTTCGCCGGTTATCCGAAAGCCGAAGACAATTTAGAAGACGTTTGCACGCCGGTTACGCCTGATATGTTTGACAGCGACAATGACGATTTAATCAAGGAAATTTCGCGCTTCGGTGTTGAATTATTAAAGATTGTAACGAACAATAATCGTCATAAATTTATCATCGGAATTCATAATAACGTGGACTTAAAACTTGATGTTACAACGTGGAATCCACCCGGCGGCGAAGCAAAAACGGCGGTCGGAATTTTTCTCTCAAACAACGCCGCGCACGATGCCGTTGAAGATAAAGACGATTTCGTATTGGTTTCAAACAAAAATCTTTTCGCCAAAATTCTCAGCCTCAATGAGCCATATAACATCGTGCTTCAGGAAGACAAAAAATATCTCGACCAAAACCAACAATCAACCGACGACGGCTCAATGAGCATCTATTTCGGCACGACCTTTTGGGGAAAAACCAAACAGGTTTTCGATTACGTCAACATCGAAGCCGAAGGCAAAGAAGACGCAGAAGATGACTTCAAGAAAAGACAAACCCGAATGATAAGGC
This sequence comes from Acidobacteriota bacterium, assembly GCA_031409875.1. GTDB lineage: Bacteria > Acidobacteriota > Blastocatellia > Pyrinomonadales > Pyrinomonadaceae > CALMEH01. Next base: position 57,695 of record JANNYB010000047.1, read on the forward strand.
TCATTAACAAACTGAAAATTTAATTGAATGAAGCTACCAATCAAATAACTATTCGGAATAAGTGAAAGGTGATATGTGAAAGCTGAAAGGTAAAATCTATCACTTATCACCTCTCACTTTTCACTTATTACGGAAAGTTAAAGCATTAAAACAAAAATCACTTTAATCTGCCTTTGCCTCATATAGCTTTCAAACTGTTTCCAATTCCTTCAATTGCTCGGCAACAGCGCGGATAAAATCTTTGTTGGTCGTCAAAGTTTCGATATTTTTATTGATTTCTACCGCTTCGTTCGACAAATCATTCTCCATTATTTTTCGCAGTTCGGCGTTTATCTGCGTTTGATAAGGCGCAGCATTCGACGAAGAAGCGCGTTTTTTGAAATGCTCTAAAACGTCCAAATCAAGCCGCAAAGTAACTTGTATTTTGATGTTTGACGGCAAAATTTCTTCTGCCGTTGCAACCCGCGTTGTTCGTCGAAACTTATGCTTGCCGGGCTTTTGAATGTCGTCATCATTCCAACCTTTCGCCATCGCTTCGTCGTATTCTTCTTGCGTAACTTCCAAAATTAATTCTTTATCGGTTGTGTTCATAATAAATCTTCTCCTCTTTCGCTTTGCCTTTGCGGGCGGAAATTATTCGGATAATTTCGTCATCGCTTTCATCGGCGCGAACGGTAAATGAAACTCTCAACAGACGTTTTGACGAATTGCCGATTCTCAAATAACGAACTTCTTCCGCGTCCGAGTGTTCGTCATCATAATCTTCAACTGCATTTGAATCGAGAAAAACTTCCGCCGCTTCTTTGAAAGTAACTTCTTCGTGTTTCTTTTCATTTTCGACAGCTTTGTTCTCGTCCCATTCAAACGTCATAATTTAATTGTCGTTACTTGTAATTATTTGTCAAGATAATTTTGGAGAGAAAATTGTCGAAATAAGCTGATTCGCTACAAACTTGCGATGCACGAATCTACATTTTTCATAAAATAAATTCACAGCAGAGAACACAAAGTTTCACAATCTTGAGAAACCGTAATGGAGAAAAGCGGCTAATTCATCAGTTGATTTAATAATCCGATTTTCCCAAAAAATGTTTTCGCCTGTTTCATTTTTAATAATTTCAAAGTCACATTCTCCCGTTTCCCAAAGCGAAACTCTCGCCATTTTGGTTTGCGTATCAATATCTACATACTGACTTGGCTTATCAGTATCAGTTATTAGTTTAGAAAATGAAAAAGTAATTTCTCTTTCTTTCAATGCTGGTTTATTATCCTCAAACCAATTATTAAGCCACTCAAAAACAATCATATTGTCTGTGTTTCTATGGTGAATTAAATTCCAAATAATTCCACAAAATGCGCCGTAAAAAGTTGTCGCGCCAATAATCTTTTATATTCCGCCGCGCCGCGCACGTCGGAGATTGGGCTGATTTCGGTTTGGAGAATTTCGTTTGCTTCGGTGATGGTTGCTTCGTTGATTTCTTTGCCGCGCAAAAATTCGGAAGTTTTTTGCAGATACAAAGGAATCGGCGAAACTCCACCGGCGGAAACGTGGGCGATTTCGATTAAATTATCTGAAACTTTCAAGCTGATTGCCGTATTGACTGAAGCAATGTCTAAATAAGTTCGTTTGCAAACTTTTTCAAAATTGAAATGCGTGAAATCTTTTCGGAAACGGATTTTTGTGATGAATTCGTTGTCTGTTTTGGCAAGTTTTTTGTAGCCGAGATAGAAGTCGCGCAAAGGAATTGCCCTGTCGCTACCGCTCGCGGTTCTGACAGTAATTTCCGTGTCCAAAGCCAAAAACCACGCTGTCATATCGCCGATTGGTGAAGCGTTGACGAAGTTTCCGGCAATTGTCGCCATATTGCGAATCGGCGTTGATGAAATCAGCTTTAAATGTTTGTAAAGATTCGGGAAAAGTCTTTGAAAAATTTCAGATTCGAGCAAATCCGTTACGACAACAGACGCGCCGATTTCGATAAATTCATCAGTTTCGTTGATAAATCGTAAATCTGAATTGTCAAAAAGATTTTCTGCTTCGGCGTGAATCATTGCTTCCGGCTTTTGCACATACAAATCTGTTCCGCCACTGATGAATTTGGGATTTGGGATTTGGGATTTGGGATTTTGAGATTTGAAATTTGAAATTTCAGATAATCTTTCCTTGATGTCGGCAAAATATTCGGGAACGATTTCTTTTTCGATGGCGAAGTTTAATCTGCCTGATTTATCAAACGGTTTTGATTTCAAACTTAAACCATCCGCTACCGCAGACGGTTCTGACAATTTGCCGCAAATTCGTTCTGAGGCTCGTTCGATAGACTTGTAACCTGTGCAACGACAGATGTTTCCGTCAATTGCGGAGATTGCCGAATCAATCGTTTTTTCGCTGTCATCAATACAAAAATTCGTCAAAGACATCACAAAACCAACCGTGCAAAAGCCGCATTGCGTTCCCGATTCTTCGACCATCGCGCTTTGAACTTCCGTTAATTCGCCGTTTTCTTTGTTAATTCCTTCGACTGTTACGATGTGTTTTCCGCTCGCATTTGCTATCGGCATCAAGCACGAAGTTTGTGTGCGATATTTAACTTTTTCGTCTGTTAATTCGCCGACCAAAATCGTGCAAGCACCGCAATCGCCTTCACGACAGCCGATTTTCGTGCCTTTCAAATTTTTGTGATAACGCACAAAATCCAAAACCGTCGTGCCTTTCGGCAAATCGGTTTCAATTGTCTGATTGTTCAAAATAAATCGAATCATATAATTTTTTAACCGCGAAATACGCGAAATACGCTAAAAGAAAAATTCATACAAAAGCCTAGGGCGAACGCATCACTTTTTGGAAAAACTAATATTGAAGCAAAGTGCTTCATTTATTGGGTAAAAATTGAGATTCGCAAAATATTCTAATTTTTTTAATCTCAATTTTTCCAAAATTTCAATCAAATTCGCTTGTTTTTACTCGCGTAATTTGTTGAATAAAAAACTAAATACTTGATTCTAAAGAAAAAAAGTGATGCGTTCGCCCTATACAAAAGCCTGCTTAATGTTTATTTTTTCGCGTCTTTTCGCGTATTTCGCGGTTAAATTAGTTTTCAAAACTTCCGAATCAAAATCACACCGCCCAGAACCAATGCCGCGCCGAGAATGCGCCAGATATTTATCGGTTTTTCGGGAACGTCGAGCCAGCCGAAATGGTCAATCGCCAAAGCTATTAATAATTGTCCGCCGATTGCCGAACTAAATGCCAACGCAACGCCGATACGCGGCACGACCGTTGCCATTACGACCACAAAAAATGCGCCCAAAAACCCGCCAATCCAAGCAATCCAAGGCGCGTTTTTTGATAAAGCCAAACTACTTAAAGGCACGCCCGTCAAAAGCATTAAAACGAAAAGCACAATTGTTCCGACGGCAAACGAAATAAACGCGGCGGCAATTGGGCTTTCGACATAATCTGCCAATTTGCTATTGACGGTTGCCTGCGTTGCCATCGCTATTCCCGTCAACATTGCGAGAAAGATAAAAAAATAATTGTTAAAAAATGAAGACATTTTTTAGTGGTTAGTGGTTAGTGGTTAGTGGTTAGTGATAAGAAAAAAACTTATCACTTATCACTCATCACTCACCACTAATACTCCGCTTTGTCAGTTTTGTTTGCCCAATTTGTGAAAACCGTTAAACCTTCATCGCGCAAAAAATTTACTGTTTCGATGTGGCGCACGTCTATCGGGCGTTCGATTTCTTCGTAGATAAATTGGTCATCAAAGCCGATATTTGCCGCGTCTGCTTTATTACAAGCAAAGAAAATTTTCGCCGGACGCGCCCAATAAATCGCACCCAAACACATCGGGCAAGGCTCGCAACTCGTGTAAATCGTGCAATCGTCAAGCTGAAAAGAATTTAAGTTTTTGCAAGCGTTTCTGATTGCGACAATTTCGGCGTGCGCCGTCGGATCGTTGGTCGAAGTTACGCAATTGCAACCTTCGCCGACGATTTCGCCGTTTTTGACAATGACACAGCCGAACGGTCCGCCTTTGCCGTCGTCAATTCCGTTTTGCGCCAAACTTATCGCATAGCGCATAAAATATTCGTCCAATTCGGTCATTTATTCCTTCGGTTTAAGTTTGATTTCAAAGATTTTATTCCATTTTTTGCCCGTGATAAAAATCCGGTCGTTAGCTTCGTCGTAAGCAATTCCGTTAAGAACATTGTCCATACTGCTTCCGGTTTGTTCGGCGGAAATTTTTTCCAAATCAATTTTGCCCGTAACCTTTCCGGTCAGCGGATCAATGCGATAAATATAGGTTTCGCCCCAGACATTTGCCCAAATTTCGCCTTTGATAAATTCGAGTTCGTTCAATTCCATCGCCGGTTTGCCTTTTTCGTCAAAAACCGCCAGACTTCTCACCGTTTCAAAAGTTTCGGGATTTATAAAACGAATAATGTGTGTTTTGTCGGTCATTATCAAATGCGTTCCGTCGTGCGTCAAGCCCCAACCTTCGCCTTGATATTTCAGTTCTTTGAGCAATTTGAAATCGTTCAAATCATAAACAAACGCCGCGCCTTCGTTCCAAGTTATTTGGTAGATTTTTCCGTTGAAAATCGTAATTCCTTCGCCGAAATATTGCGCCGCTAAGTCGTATTTCTGCAATACTTTGCCCGTTTCGATTTCTACTTTGCGAAGCGAAGAAGTAAATGTATCACTTCCGCGATAACCGCCCGTGCCTTCGTAAAAAAAGCCGTTGTGAACGACAAGACCTTGCGTAAAAGCGTTCGCGTCGTGCGGGAAAGTTTTCACGATTTCAACCGTGTAATTCTGCATCGCCGCGCCGGTTTTGTTGACGTTCGTGTTGGTGTTCGTATTAGTCGGAGTGTTCACTTTGTTATTATTCGTGTTCAATGCCGATTCGCCGCACGCCAAAGCTGTCATTATAAAAACAATTATCAAAAATAAACGCATATATTACAAATTATAGAGTAAGAGTGAAGAAAAAATTATCCACAGATAAACACAGATAAACACAGATGATTAAATCCGATTTTATCTGTGTTTATCTGTGTTCATCTGTGGATAATTAAAAAGCCTTTCTTTTAATTCACTACTCAAAAATTTATTCCTTTAATTTAACTTTTACCTCAAACAAATTCTTCCAATTTTTGCCTGTAACAAAAATTCTTTTCGTTGTCGCGTCGTAAGCAATTCCGTTCAAAGTGCTTGATTTTTTGCTTGCGTCGTCGGGCGAAATGTCCGTCAAATCTAACCAACCGACGACTTTTCCCGTGTTCGGATTTATCCGCGCAATGTAATTCGGTTTGCCCAAATTCATCAAAAATCCGTGTTCGTTTTTCGTTCCTTCTTGATCCGAATGCCAGATGTTTGCCCAAATTTCTCCTTCGACATATTCGAGTTCGTTCAGATGATAAACCGGAAAATCGTTTTCTCTTTTAACCGAAATTGTGCGTTCGACCGCAAATGTTTTCGGATTAACGAACTTTAAACTGTCCGTGCCGTCGCTTAAAATCAGACTTTTTCCGTCGTTTGTTAAGCCCCAACCCGAACCTTTATATTTTATTTCTTCGAGCAATTTGAAATCTTCCGCGTCATAAACAAACGCCGTTTTTTCGAGCCACGTTAATTGATAAATTTTATCATTAAAAATCGTAATTCCCTCGCCGAAATATTTGTCCGATAAACTTTTTTTCTTTAAAACTTTGCCGGTTTCGAGTTCGATTTTCCTGATTTGCGAATCGCCTTCTTTGCCCGTGCCTTCATACAAAAAGCCTTTGTAAAAAACTAAACCTTGCGTAAAAGCCTTTGCATCGTGCTTGTAAGTTTTGACGATTTCGTAAGTAAATACGGGCAAATCTTTCTCGACTTGCGCCAAATTCGACACTACGAAAACCGATAGCAAAATTAACACACAAATTCGCACCATATATTTTTTTTAACTCAAAGTCGCCAAGACGCAAAGGCGCAAAGTTTTATATTCTTTGCGTCTTGGCGACTTTGCGCCTTTGCGTTAAAATCATTTATTTTTTCAAAACCTTATCAATCGCTACCCGAAAATATTCGGCGTTGTTTCTTCTGACTTTTACGCCGTTGACGTAAATTGTCGGCGTTCCGTTGATGCCGTAATTTGCGCCGTCCGCTAAATCTTTGCGGATTTCGGCGGCTGTTGTCGCGCTTTGCAAGTCTAACTCAAATTGCGCGAGATTCAAACCTAAATCGGCGGCGTATTTCTTCAAAGATTCAAGGTTTAACGCATTTTGATTGCGATACAATATTTCTGTAAATTCAAAAAATTTACCTTGCTTATGCGCCGCATTTGCCGCCGTTGCCGCTAAGAATGCGTTCTCGTGAATTGATTCGAGCGGGAAATCGCGCACGACAAAACGCACTTGCTCCGGCGAATATTCTGCTAAAACTCTTTGCAAAATCGGATGTGCCGCCGCACAAGCCGAGCATTGAAAATCGGAAAACATCACGACCGTAACGGGCGCAGTTGCGCTGCCTTTCGACGGATCATCGTCAACTGAAATCGGCAAAACAAGCGGCGCGGGTTCTTTCAAAAAAAACTGCACTTTATATTTTTCATAAAGCCTTCGCCGCAAATCCGCTTCGAGCGTTTCGCGTTCGTCTTCCGTATAATCGCGCAATTTATCGCTGATTTCCCGCCCAATCAAATCGCTCGCATCGAGATTTTGCGCTTTGGCTTCGATGACAACGAGCGCGTTATAAATTTTTGTTTCGAGCGCAAGTTTTACGTCATCGAAAACGTCCGCTTTTTGTTCATAAAGCGTAACGCGGTTTTTTGCTTCAAAACCTGCCGCAGTAATTTTTCTTCCGTTGACGCTTGCCAAAATATCCGCCGGTTTCAATGCCCGCGCATTTACGTCTTTGAAAACAAGGACTTTATATTTTTTTCCCAAACTCATTACGAAAACATTCAACGCTCTTTGTTCGGTTTCGCTCCGCAAAAATGCGATTATTTGATCGCGGACTTGCTCCAAAGAGCGTCCGCCGAGCGCGTCGCGGTTTTTGTCGTAAACGTCTTGAATTTGCTTTTCGGTCGGATTGGTAATTTTTGAAGTAACGCTTTTGACCAAATCGTCAACGGAAATTTTCCGCGCTTTGGCTTCGCTGTCGAGCAGTATTTCGGCAATCTGATTATTAAAAAGAATCTGCCGCGCATCGAGCGAATTTTTGTTTAATTTCAAATAAGCATCGCGCAATTCGGCAGGCAAATCCGCCGCCGTATAATTTTGACCGTTCGCTTTTGCCAAAATCTGTGTCGGTGTTTGCGCCGCAATTGAAAGCGCGAAAACGATTGTAAAAAAACAAGTTGCAATAAATTTCATAATTTTTTCATCCACAGATGAACACAGATGAACACAGATAAACACAAATTTTTCTTATCTGATTTTATCTGTGTTCATCTGTGGATAATTTTCTTCAGCCTTTTGCGGCAATTTCTTCTTCAAATCTTAACAAATCTTTTGAAACTCTGACGGCTTCGTTTTCAGTCGGTGCGCCGAAAATTTCGGGATGAAAAATCTTCGCCAAAATCTCTGCGCCATCCACGACACGCGGCGCAGGGCGCGAAAAATATGAACTAGCGTCCAAAGCCCAAACTTCATTATTTTTAACTGCCGGAATTTCGCGCCAATTTGCCGGAAAAACTGTGTTTTCAAGCTGTCGCAAAATATCTTCGGTGTAATATCCGCACGGAATTAAGACGATAACATCAGGTTTTGATTCAAAAATTGCTTGATAAGTTGTCGTTACCGATTTTGCGCCCGATTTGCCTAAAAGCGCAATTCCGCCCGCGATTTCAACTTGTTCCGGCACCCAATGTCCCGGCGAAAACGGCGGTTCGAGCCATTCGAGCATAAAAACTTTTTGATTTTTGATTTTTGATTTTTGATTTTTGATTGTTTGGCGGATATTGTCTAAGCGATTTTGTAAGTCGGCAACAACTTCTTCGGCGCGTTCGGAAACGCCGCAAAGTTCGCCGATGGTTTTGATGTTTTCAAAAATATCTTCAATCGTATTTGGTTCTAACGAAACGACTTGCGCGTCTGCCACATAAATTTTCGCGGCTTTCAGAACGGTTTTATAACTTACGGCGCAAACATCACAAAGCTCTTGCGTGATGATTAAATCAGGTTTTAACTCTTCTAGAGTGCGCGTATCCAAATCATAAATTGAGCCGTGTCCGTCCAAATTCGTGCGAACGGCGTGATCAATTTCCTTGCTCGTCATCGTCGAATGCGAGATTCGGCTTGCCGTTAAATGCGGCTTTCCTTCAACAGATTTCGGAAAATCGCATTCGTGCGTGATGCCGACCAGATTTTCTTCCAAACCGAGCGCACAGACGATTTCTGTTGCCGACGGCAAAAGCGAAACGATTCTTTGATTGCTTTTCATAAATTTCTTGACCGACTTAATTATCAAATATCAATTATCAAATATCAATTAACCTATAAAAAAATAATTGATAATTGATATTTAATATTTGAAAATGATAAGATTTCGTCATTATTATGAAGTTTCAAACCGTCCAGTGCCGAGTATGACAAAAACCTGCAACTTTCTGATTTTATTGGCTATTGCCTTGCTTTTTTCGGCTTGTCAGCAAACTCAACCAACCGATTCAAAAACTTCGGAGCAGAGCATTTTGACTTCGCCCGATGCTTCACGTTTAAACGATGAGGTCATTAAAGCACGTCTCGAAAAAATTCAAAACTCTCTAAAACAAAATCCGCCGATTCTTCTGCTTGAAGGTTTGGACGAAACGCAAAATATTGCACAGAATTTAGCGATTAAAGACGAAAAATTCTTGCGGGAAACACGCGATAAAACTTCAAACGAACCGCTTTTGAATGAAATTTTCGGCGTTTATCCGCTTCGTGAAAGCGATTTTATACAGCAAACTCAAACTTGCAAACAAAGCAAATGTTTCCGCGTCGAAATGTATAATTTCGCGCTCAATCTGACGACAAACGTGATTGTTGACGCTAATCAGCAAAAAGTTTTGGTTGTAACACGAATTCCAAACTCGCAACCTGATATTCCAAACCATTTAACTAAACTTGCCGAACACATTGCGACAACCGCGAACGAAGTTAAAACCGCGCTCGGCGGAACGGCGGAAAATCCTTTGATGACGAACACGAAAACTTCGCTCAATCGGACTAAGTGCGAGCGTTCACAACATTTATGCGTTGCACCAACTTTTGTTTCGGGCGAAAAAGCTCTGTGGGCGATTGTTGATTTGACCGATTTGGATTTGGTTGGAATTCGTTGGACTGAGGTTGGTTCGACGGGAAAAGCCGTAACGCAAAAATCTCTGCAAAATGAAGTTTTGACCAAAAAATATTGCGAACAAAACACGCTTTTAGATAAAAACGGTTGGAAACTGAATTATATGCTGACGAATTCCGACGGCTTGAAAATTTCCGATGTTTCGTTTAACGGAAAACCGATTTTGACGAGCGCGAAATTGGTTGATTGGCACGTTAATTATTCAAATTCCGAAGGTTTCGGCTATTCCGATGCCGTCGGTTGTCCGTATTTTTCGCAAGCGGCGGTCGTTGCCGCAATCGAGCCGAAAGTTTCCGACATCAAAGACGGCTTTTCATTGACGCAAAAATATTACAGCGACGGTTATCCGACACCTTGCAATTACAGTTACGAACAGCGTTACGATTTTTACAGTGACGGACGTTTTCGCGTTGTCGCCGCAAGTCTTGGGCGCGGCTGCGGAAATGATGGAACTTATCGTCCCGTAACGCGAATTTCGTTTGCCGACACGCAAAATAATTTTGCCGAATGGAACGGAAACGATTGGAAAAATTGGCAAAATGAAGCGTGGCAAGCGCAGAAAAGCGAAACGGTTTTTACGAAAGAAAATTTTCAATATAAAATCGCTAACTCAAGCAATCAAGGCTTTTACGTCGAAGCAAATCGCGGACAATTCGGCGATAACGGACGCAGCGACAATGCTTTTGTTTACGTTACGAAAAATGTTCCCGACCGCGATGAAGGCGAATCGGATTTGGTAACAATCGCGTCGTGTTGCAACACGGATTATAAACAAGGACCCGAGAAATTTATCGAACCGCAACCCGAATCGATTCAAAATTCGCCGCTCGTCGTGTGGTATGTTCCGCAACTCAAAAACGATTCGGAAAAAGGCAAAGAATATTGTTGGGCAGAATCGGTTGTCGAAAACGGAATTTATAAAGTCAAAGAATATCCGTGCTATTCGGGCGCAATGTTCGTGCCGATAAAGTAAGAATAATTATCCACAGATGAACACAGATAAACACAGATTTTTTTGTGATATTTTTCTGGGATTTATCAAAAAATCATCTGTGTTTATCCGTGTTCATCTGTGGACAAAAATAAAAGATGGCAAAGAAAAAACGTCAAAAATCTGCTGAAACGATTCAAACTGAAACTTCGGTTAAACAAAATCCTGCGAAGAAAAAACTTCCGTCGTGGCTAATTTGGCTGGCGATTTGTGTTGTCGCAAGTATCGGTTTGACGATTTATTTTCTTTACAAAAAACCTGCGGAACAAACCTCGAAAAAACCAATCGGTTCTGTTATTTCGTGTCAACAAGTTCCGCCGTTTGTGCGTGCGCTCGGATTCGGAAACAAGGCGGCTTTCAGCACTTCTGACAAAAAAATTCAAGGTTTGATTTTGATTGAAGGCGAAAAAGTTTATCAACATCCGACGTGGAAACTCGCCGGCAGTCTTGCACCGATTACGCGCGACGGAAAAGGTAATACTTTTACTGCGCCTGCGCCGTGGATTGATGTTTTGGAAAACAAGCCCGACGAACAAAACAAAGTCTATCGCGTTGACGGGCAAACGCAAGAAATGAAAGTGTTTAGCGATTTGCCGAAAGTTGTTGCGCCGACTTCGCAAAATCCTTACGGCGTTCTCGGTTTGTCCTTCGATTGCGATACCAACAGCGTTTATGTTTCATCGGTTTCGGGTTCGACGCGCAACGAAATTAACGGGCGAATTTTTCAACTTTCGGCGGACGGAAAAACCGTTTCACAACTCGAAAAAACCGACGCAATCGGTTTGAGCGTTTTTAATTCCGCGAAAGGCAAAAGATTGTATTTCGGGCAAGCCAGAACGTCGGAAATCTGGTCAATCGCGCTCGACGACAAAGGCAGTTTTTCGGGCGAACCGCGCAAGGAAGTTTCGCTCGAAACGCTCGGCACACGCGGCGACGACAAAGCCCGACGCATCAATTTTTCACCGCAAAATGAAATGATTGTTTTCGGCATCGAATTCGGTTTCAATTTAATCGCGCCGACCGAAAAACAGGAAACGATTTATCGTTTTCGATATGACGCGGCAAAAGATACTTGGAATTACATTGCCGAACCACCGCAAATCGTTGGTGAAAATTAGCTTGGAGCGCAAGCATCATTTCTTGCCCGCGCGTTTTTAGAAAATGAAAATTTACTTCTTCTATGTAACTGATAGATGATAGCTGATAACTGATAGATAAAATCTCTCATCTATAATCTTTCATCTATCAGTTATATAGAAGAGTTAAACCATTGCAAACACATCATTTAATTTAAACTAAAAAAATTCGTTCCTAAATGCGTTTTCTGAAAATTACAATTTTGGCAATCTTCATCGTCTTTTCAGCGGCGTGTTATTTACTTTCCGAAAAAACAATTTCTTTGCAAACGCATCATTCGCAAACTGTCCGCGAAGCAAATCCGCAAAATATCAAAGCCGATTTCGAGCGCGAAAATATTTTTGAATCGCAAGACATAAAAGCCGAAATGTCGCGGCGCGGCGGCGAGTTTTTTATGCGAATTGATAACGCGGAAACCTTTAAAATCTTATCGGTTGTCGGCAGTAAAAAACTCGAAGAATATATCGCCGAAAAAGACGGCAAATTGTTTTTATTACCCGTAGCTTTCGATTTACGCCAAAAACGCTGGATAAATTTGAACAACACATTTTTTCAAACGGACGGCGAAGAAATTATTTCGGCTCAAAAAGATTGGCAAACAAATTGCGCTTCGTGTCATCTCGAAACTTCCGCGCAAAATTTTCCGACGGATTGCGCCGCGTGTCATTCAAAAAATCTGCACGAAACGGAAACGGAAATTATTCGTTTTTCGGCGCGTGAAAATCAAGGAATTTTGCGCTCGGTCTGTTTCGTCAAAAACAAAGGAGGCGATGTGATAAATTGTCAAAGTTGTCATAATTCGGAAAATTTGAAAAGCGTTTCCGAACAATCCTGCATCAATTGTCATCAGCAATTTTCCGCGCCCGAAGCCGTTTTTGAACATTCAAAACATCAACCTGCTTCGGCAAATTGTTTCAGTTGCCATCAGCCCGAAATTGCCTACGGACATCTCGAATTTCAGCAAACACACGAAATAAATATTCCAAACGCAGAACTTACCGCGACGAAAAACATTCCGAATGCGTGCAATCTTTGCCACACCGACAAATCCGTAAATTGGGCGATTTCCGAAAGTAAAAAACTTTGGAACAACCATTTTTACGATGCAAAAATTTCAAAGGATTCGCAGTTTGACCAACCCGAAACAATTCGTGCGCTTTTTGCGGGCGACGCTTGGACACGCGCTCTGGCGGCTGACGCTGTTCACAAAAATTCTGCATCGAATCAGTTCGCACCATTCGCGCTCACGGTATTTGCAGAAGAAGAATATCCGCTCGTCCGATATTTTTTGGCAAATTATTTGAGAAAGACAATGCCTCTGGACGAAGTTTCATTGAAAGCCGAAAGAGTCGAAATTTTGAACCGATATGTTGATTTTGCCGAACAAAAGCAAATCGAAACAACCACAAAAAGTTTTCGTGCAAAGCGCAAAAATCCCGATTTCAAAACTTCCGAATAGTTTTTCGTAAAGCCTAAAGTTAAAAAAAGAAAGAAAGAAAGATTTAATTATTTAAGAAATATTTAATATTTTTATTGAAACTTTACTTTAAGCAAAAAAAACTATTGACTAACATTGTTAATAAAATATAAACTTAGTTTGTGTCAATTTATCTTCTGTTGGCGCATCCAGTTTACTTCTTCTCATATCCAACCAACCGATTATTAGAAGTTTGTATTAATAAAAAATTAATAAGTGAAAAGCGAATTAGGTTTCACTTAGCATTTTCCACATATTTTTTATTTCCTATCCCCAAGCAATTAAATGTCGGCGTTATAAGACATTTTAATTTGCTCAGGCTTCTGTTATTTAACAATTTAAACCAATTTTGGAGAACTACTAGATGATGAAAAGTTTAAAATTCCCCTTCGCATCCGTTCGATTTGGGAAACTATTATTTTTTGCGGCAATCGGAATGTCCTTTTTCCTTTTGCCCTTTGCAACGCAATGGAAAAACAGCGCAGCCGGAACATATTCGGGGCGCGTATTCAAAGATTTTAACAGCAACGGCGATTATAATACGGCAGGCGATACGACAAATCCTGCGGTTGACATCGGCGTTTCGGGCGTAACCGCGACGCTTTACGATTCCGGCAACGCGGCGCGAGGCACGGCAAATACTGCCGCTGACGGAACTTTCAGTATCGTTTCGACGGGAGCAGGACCTTATCGCGTCGAATTTACGAATTTGCCGAGCGGATTTTTGCCTTCGGCGCGTTCGACCGATTCGGTCAGCGGCGGCACGACGACAAATGCCGGCTCGACCGTTCAATTTGTTCCGAACAGCGGCACGGCAAACATCAATTTAGCACTTAACGTGCCGGATGATTATTGCCAAAACAACCCGCTCGTTTGCAATGCGATGTATTTAGTCGGCAATGTTGACGGCGCGGCACTTCATACTTTTCCTTACAGTTATTCAAATGAACTGGACGGAAATATCGGCGGAACTTGGACGACTTCGCCTTCGAGAGACGCAACGCTTGCGCCTTCGTCAATTGGCACAAACGTCAATCTCGGCGCAACTTACGGGTTGGCTTGGGACAAGTTTAACAGCCGCCTTTTTGCTTCGGCTTACGTCAAACGCGGCGCACGGCAAGGCGGACTTTCGACTGAAAGCACGGGCGCAATTTACGTTAAAAGCAATCCTTCATCTTCAACGCCCGCACCGACGGTTTATGTAGATTTAAATTTAATTTTCGGCGGCGGCACGACGGGCGCAAATCCGCATCCGGTGGCGACAACCGATTGGACAAGTGCGGAATCAGATCCACTTACGACACCGTTTGTTTCAAAACGCGGACTCGGTGATTTGGAAATCTCGCAAAACGGCGCGAATCTTTACACAGTTAATTTTGCAGACCGCCGTTTATATGTCATTCCGACCAGCGGAACTTTGAATTCGACAACCATTACACGCTTTGACGTTCCGACCACAGGTTTGGCGACTTCAAGCGGTAATTGTAATGCGGCTGATGTTCGTCCGTTCGGTTTAGGGCGCAACGCGAGCGGTCAAATTTTTGTCGGCGCGGTTTGCTCTGCCGAATCGGAAACTGCCGATACGAAACTTCACGCTTACGTTTGGCGGTTTGATAATCCGGGCTTTACGCTCGTTCTGAATCGTTCTTTGAGCAACTTCACACGCTACATCGGCGGCAGTCAATCAACCTCTTCGTGGGAAAGATGGTCTGATACAGTTTCAGATATTTCAAAACCTTCGCCGATGCTTGCCGACATTGATTTTGACGGCAACGCGATGGTTTTAGGCATCCGCGACCGCTACGGCGATCAAGTCGTTTTTCCTGATTTTTATCGCGGCTACGGTGATATTATGCGGGCGTGCCTCGTTTCGGGAAGCTACACATTTGAAAGCAACGCAAGTTGCGGCGGAACAACAACGAGCGGAATTTCCATTAACTACGGAGATACCTTCGCGGCAGTCGCTTATAACGGTTCGACCGGAACAACAAGTTGGACATCAAATCTGTGGACGGAAATCGGCGAAGCGGACGGAGCCAACGCCGGAGAAAATCGAGTCGTGGCAACGCCCTCGGTTTCAAGCAATTCTCTGCGTATTCGTGATGCTCGCGGAATGTCGAGAAACTTTTCTCTGAGCGGAGCGGCGGCTGGCGGAAGAGTTTTGTTCAGTTATCAACGAGATGGTGCGGGGTTGACTGTCGAATATTTCGATGGCTCAGCGTGGCAATCTTTAACCACCATCGCATCGGGAACGGATTCTTCTTTTCAGGATTATTCCGAGGCACTTCCCTCGATTGCAACGGCTATCCGGCTCAATTCGCCCAACGTGTCAGGCACGAATTATATTTACGTTGACAATGTTTCAGTCGTCAGTTTGCACGGTTCAAACGGTGAATTTTATCTCGATTTGAACGGCGACGGGCGCGAAGAAGGAATGCTCGGCAGTCTGCTTCAAGTTCCCGGTCATACGCAAGTAATGACAACGGCGTATGATCCGGTTGCATTTAATTCCAGCGGTGCTCGCGTTAGTAATTTTTATACGACGGGCGTTCAGAAATACAGCAATACGACCGGCGCAATTACCGGAGCTTACGATGTATATCTCGATGCCGACCCTGACAATTTCGGTAAAGCCAACGGCATCGGCGACATCGAAGCCTTGTGCGACCGTGCGCCGATTGAAGTCGGCAACCGCGTCTGGCTTGATACCGACTTCGACGGCATTCAAGATTCGAGCGAATCGAATTTGAGCGGCGTAACGGTTCAATTATGGGCGGATACGAACAGCGACGGAACAGTTGACACGCAAGTTGGGACAGCGGTAACAGACGCAAACGGCGAATATTATTTCGTCGGATCAACAGTTGCCGATCCGAACACGACCGACAATATCGGGCAAATAAACGGCGGAATTATATCGGGTAGAGCTTATCAAGTAAGAATTCCCGCTTCGCAATTCGGCACAGGTCAACCGCTCAATAATCGTCTGCGTTCGCCCAACGATAACGACGGAACGGCAAACGGCGACAGCCGCGATTCTGACGGCATAGCTTCGAGCGGAAACGTCATTGCCAATTTCGTCGCGGGAAGTGCCGGAAGCAATAATCACACATTCGATTTCGGCTTTTACGTTGCGCCGACAGCGGCGACTGTTCCGGTTGGCGGACGAATTCAAGCCGCCGACGGCGCAGGAATCCGCAATGTCGTCGTCAATCTGGTGTTACAAAACGGCACGACACAATCAACCCGCACGGGAGCTTTCGGATATTATCGTTTCGACAATATCGAAGTCGGACAAACCGTGTCGGTTGAAATTCGCGCCAAACGATTCACATTCAAAGACCCGACAAGAATCTTCACGCTTGAAGAAGCAATGGAAGACTTGGATTTTACGGCAATTGAATAAAATCATTCGATAAAAAAAGCAGGCGAAAGAGATTTATTTTCTTTCACCTGCTTTTTTTGCGATGCTTTCGGCAATTAAATTCTTTCTCCTACAAACACTCCTTCCAAAATCCCCCCGAAGCGCGAACATCTCTGTTCGCCGCCCGCGGAAAATCTATAAACTTCTCCCTAAAACCCCTGATTAATTCCCTTTTGAGAATAGAGAAAAAATATGAAAAAAAATACTAAAAGCCATTTTTCAAAAAACCGAGTGGTGAACCGAATATTTATGACGGCAATCGGTTTGTCGTTTTTCCTTTTGCCGTTTGCGGCATATTGGAACAGCCAAGCGGCGGGAACGATTGCGGGGCGCGTTTTTCAGGATTATAACGGCAACGGAACTTACGATACGGCAGGTTCGGCGGCTTTACCGGCGATTGATGCCGGAGTCGGCGGCGTAACGGTTACGGTTTATAATTCGTCCGGCGCGGTAGTCGGCACGACAACGACCTCCGCAGTTACGGCAACTCTCGGTCAATATAGCATTGCCACGCCTGCCGCCGGTTCATATCGCGTTGAGTTCACAAATCTGCCCGCCGGATTTCAGCCGTCGGCGCGTTCGACCGATTCGGTATCGGGCGGAACGGCAACCGATGCGGGTTCGAGCATCCAATTTTCGCCGGACAATACTTCAAACATCAATCTGGCAATCAACGTCGCCGAAGATTATTGTCAAAACAACCCGGAAAGTGCTTCGTGTAACTATTCTTTCGGCAATCAAACCATCGCGCCGAGCAACACCGAAACGGCATTGCTGACATTTCCCTACACGGCGGGCAGCAGCGACACTTTAACTACTGCGCCGATTGCGCCTTTTGACAGCCCGGATTACACATTAACGACCAACTCTTACTTAAATGTTACAGCAGACCAAATCGGCACGACTTTCGGTTTGGCGTATGCACGTTCAACCCAACTTTTATACGCCGGAGCATTTTTCAAACGCCATTCCGGTTTTGGCACGGGCGCGGACAACACGCTCAACACAACGGACGATGCGGGCGCGGTTTATGTGATTGACCGCACCGGCAACAGCAACAAAGGTTCGGTGGCAAGCAGATTTACCGTGCCGGGCATCACGCTCAACTCTCACAACACGGCAGATTATCAAACCGACAACGGCAACACCGGCTGGGACGGCGTAGGTAAAAATGCGCTCGGCGGAATGGCGATTTCCGATGACGACAGCGCGTTGTTTGTGATGAATTTGGAAAACCGCACGCTCTATCGGCGCGATTTGACAAGCGGCACATTTACCAGCCAAGTTGTCCCAACAGCAGGTTTGACGACCGCCAACGGAAATTGCGCGGCGGCTGATGTGCGCCCGTTTGCAGTTACATATTATCGCGGCGAAGTTTATGTCGGAATGGTTTGCAGCGGCGAATCGAGCGCGACGGTTGATACATTCACCGACGTTGCCGGCGGCACGGCAGGCGTTTATGACACCGGCGAATATTATCTCGACACCAACAACAACGGCAGCTACACCGCAGGCGAGCCGTATTACGACCAAAACGCTTCGGGGACTTACAACGCCGGCG
This sequence comes from Acidobacteriota bacterium, assembly GCA_031409875.1. Lineage (GTDB taxonomy): Bacteria > Acidobacteriota > Blastocatellia > Pyrinomonadales > Pyrinomonadaceae > CALMEH01. The sequence continues at coordinate 75,616 of JANNYB010000047.1, forward strand.
ACACAATTGTTGATAACGACGGCAACGGAATTTATAACCTGGGCGATGCGCGTAAATTGACGGCTTATGTCTTTAGAGTCAATCCGACGACTTTGGCGTTCGGCGCATCTCCGACTTTCAGCGCACCACTCAATTACAAACGCGGAATCAACCAGCAAGCACTCGGCGCAATAGCGATGTGGAAACCTTGGTCAAATATTTACCGCAGCACCAACGCGAGCAATGCCAACCGCACGGTTTATTCACAACCGATGCTGACCGGCATCGGGTTTGACAATGGCAATTTAGTTTTAGGTTTGCGCGACCGCGTTGGCGACCAAGTCGGACATCAAACGCGGTCAAATCCGGGCGATGCTTCGGCAACTCTCTATCAACCGCGCATCGGCGGCGACACCTTGCGGGCTTGCGGCAATCCGACGAGCGGTTGGACACTCGAAGCCAACGGACGTTGTGGTGGCACGGGAACTGCTCCGCAAAATACCGACCAAGGACCTGAAAACGGAACAAGTCAGGGCGGCGAATTTTATTACGGCGATTCTTACGATTTGGCTTTTAATTTCAACCAACCGGCAGGTCAAACCGACATTGCCGGAAAAGGCGGAAATCACGACGAATTGAGCTTGGGCGGCGCGGCGCAAATGCCCGGCGCAAGCGATGTGATGGTTACAATTTTTGATCCGATTCCGAACGTCCCGAACGAAACTCACGATGGCGGCGTGCGTTGGTTGAACAACACGACCGGAAATTTCAGTAAAGCGTATCGAATTTACGACGGCGACACGGCAACACTCGGCACGCTCGGCAAATCGAACGGTGTCGGCGACCTCGAACTTTTGTGCGACCGTGCGCCGATTGAACTCGGCAACCGCGTCTGGCTTGATACCGATAACGACGGCGTGCAAGACGCGGGCGAAAGCGGACGTTCAGGCGTAACAGTTCGTCTTTACAACGCTTCAAACACGCTCATCGCAACTGCCGTAACCGATGCCAACGGCGAATATTATTTTACTTCAGGCACGGCAGTTGACGGCGACATCACCAACAATATCGGCATCGTCAACGGACAAATTACACCGAATACAAATTATCAAATCCGCCTCGACCTTGCGGCAAACTACACAGGTGCAGGAGTTTTGACGGGACTTTTGATGACCACCCGCGACCAAACTTCACAACTCGGTTTTGATGACGGAAGCGATTCCGATTCGTCCCTTGTTACGAATCCGACTAGCTCACCTGCTGGAACTTATCCGGTTATCGCGCTGACAACAGGTTCAGCCGGAAACAATAATCATAATTTTGACGTTGGATTTGCTTCGAGCGCGACTTATTCAATCGGCAACCGCGTTTGGTTTGACACGAATAACGATGGTCAAATCAATGCGGGCGAAGTTGGCATCAGCGGCGTTTCCGTGAGCATTTTCTTAGACGCAAACGGCGACGGCGTTCCTGACACACCTTTAGTCCCGGTGGCGACAATGAACACCGATGTAAATGGTTATTATCGTTTCGACACTTTGGCGGCAAACAGTTACGTTGTTCGCATCAACGCTTCAAACTTCGCAAACGCGGCGGTTTTAGGCGGTTATGCAAACACGGCGGGAAGCAGTAATGCCGATACGGATTCGACTTCGGTAGCCGGACAAAACGGCGAAAACGGCATCAATCCTTCGGGCGCGGCAAATTCGGTTCAAACGAACGGAATTCTTTCCGGCTCAATCACACTCGGCGCACCGGGCGAACCTGTCAGCGAAGCCGACGTTCAAGCAAGCGGACAAGGTTCGATTGACGCGGCGGCAAATATGACGGTTGATTTCGGATTTTACCGCGCTTGTTTGGGCGATGTTATTTGGAATGATAACGGCGCGGGCGCAAACAATAACAACGGAATTTTGAATGCCGGAGAATCACCGATTCCTTCGGTCAGAGTTCAACTTTACGATTCGGCAAACACGGAAATTCTCGTCGGACCTGACGGAAGATTGGGAACTTCCGATGATGCCGCAAACGGAATGCTGACCAACGGCAGCGGAAATTATTCGTTCTGCGGAATGGCGCCGGCACAATATCGCGTCGTCGTTACCACGCCGGGCGGTTCGTCCAGCGTGCCGACTTCAACAACTCCCGACGATAACGTCAACAGCGACGACAACGGTTTTGCGGGAACTGCACCTTTTGCGTCAAGAACGGTCAGCGGTTTAGTTACCGTAACGCCCGGCAGCACCGGCACATTAAACAATAAAACCGTAACTAACAGCACGGGCATAACCAACGATCCGACGGTTGATTTCGGTTTCATTTTGCCGCCGACAGCGGTTACTTTGGATAAATTCACGGTTACGACCGACGGCGGAGCAGTTTCCTTAAATTGGTCAACGGGCGGCGAAGTCGGAAATTTAGGCTTCAACATCTACCGCGAAACAAACGGCAAACGTGAACTCATCACGCCTGCGCCAATTGCCGGAAGCGCGTTGAAAACTTCGGCTAATCTCGTCGTCAGCGGCGACGAATACAGTTGGGTTGATAAAGATGCGCGGCTCGGTTCGGTTTATTATCTCGAAGATTTGGACATTAGCGGCAACCGCACGACTTACGGTCCGGTTGCGCCCGAATTCAAAATCTCAATGAATAAATTTGAACGAAATGCGGGATTGATTTCAGATTTCGCTAATGTTTCGAGTGCCGATTCACAAAAAGAATTTGTCAACGAAACGTCCGCAAACGCTTCGCTCGATGCTTCGCGTCAATTTGAAATTGCGGCACTCGGCGGCGTGAAAATTTCGATTAATCACGACGGTTGGTATCGCGTTTCGGCTGAACAACTCGCGGCAAACGGTTTCGATATTAATTCAAATCGTGCAAATTGGCAGTTGTTTGTCGGCGGCGAAGAAGTTGCGATTAGAATTGGACCTGACGGTTCGATAGAATTTTACGGGCGCGGCGCGGACACGCTCGAAACGAACAAAAATGTCTATTATTTGGTTCACGGACAAACGGGCGCAATGCGTCTGACGGAAATCAAAGGCGGACGTGCCGGACAAAATCCGCTTGCCGCTTATGTTTCAACCGTTCAGCGCAAAGACCGCGCGATTTATATTTCGTCGCTTTTGAACGGCGAAACGGAAAATTGGTTCGGTGCGGTTATCAACGGCACAGCGCAAACGATTCAGACGCTTTCGCTGAATAATATCCAAGAAAATTCGACGGCGCGTTTGCGCGTCAAACTGCAAGGTTTGACAAACGTCGGGCATTTCGTCAACGTCCGCATTAACGATACGGATTTAGGACAAGTCAATTTTAACGGCGTTGAAAATCGCACGTTTGAATTTGATGTGCCGTCATCCGCGCTGGTCGAAGGCGCAAACAACGTCAAACTCCAATCGGCGGGCGGTTCGAGCGATGTTAATTTGGTTGATACGGTCAGTTTGAGTTATTCTAGGCTTTTCCGCGCCGTGAACAATCAAATTCGTTTTACAATTCCGGCAGGTCAAACCGTCAGAGTCGGCGGATTTACGACCGGCAGAATTGCGGTCAATGAAATCATCAACGGCAGTGTCGGTTTCCGCGCTGAATCACCAATTACCGAATCAAACGGCGAATTCGGCTTTGAACTCGGCGCATCAGGGCGCGACCGCGAATTTTTAGCGGTTTCGACTTTGCAGAGCGAACAGCCCGTTGCGGTTGAAAACAATCAACCTTCGACGCTCAATTCACCGACAAACCGCGCCGATTTGGTTATTATTGCTCCGGCAATATTTCAAAGTCAGGCACGTCGGCTTGCCGAAATGCGTGAAGCGCAAGGTTTGAAATCGCAAGTCGTTTTAGCCGAAGACGTAGCGGATGAATTCGGTTACGGCGTATTAACGGCTGAATCGGTCAAGCAATTTCTGCAAAATGCCGTGTCGAATTGGAACATCAAACCGCGTTATGCGATTCTGTTCGGCGATTCGAGCTATGACCAGCGCAATTATCTCGGTCAAACGAATCGTAATTTGATTCCGACCAAATTGATTGACACGGTGTTTATGGAAACATCGGGCGATTCGTGGTTGGCGGATTTCGATGAAGACAATGTGGAAGACATCGCGCTCGGCAGATTGCCGGCGGCGAATGTGTCGGAAGCCGATGTGTTAATTGATAAACTCGCCTTTTACGACAATCAACCCGCACGCACGCAAAGAACCGTCGTTTTGCCTTCCGACCGCACGTTCGAGAGCTTCATTCAAATTTTGCAAAATGAAGTTCCCGCCAATGTTAATGCGGTTCGCATTGACCGTGGGGCAATGACCGACGCGGAAATGCACAATCGAATCGTTACGTCATTAAACAATAATCCGATGGTTACGGCTTATCTCGGACACGGTTCGACGGGAATGTGGGCGGCTTCGTCTGTCTTTACGGCGACTAATGCTAATGCGTTAAACAATTCTCAGCTCGGTTTTTATATGCTGACGACTTGTTTGAACGGCTATTCGCATAACGCCTATAACGACAGTATGGCGGAAATTGCTCTGAAAAATCCGAACGGCGGCGCGGTTGTCGTGTGGGCATCTTCGGGAACGAATTACCCCGACACCCAAACGGCAGTCAGCCAATCGGCAATGCGGATGATTTTCGGCGCAAATCAACAACGCATCGGCGACATCGTGCGCCTGTCAAAACAAGCCACCACCGACCCCGATGTCAGACGCAACTATCTGCTCCTCGGCGATCCAACCGTCTTTATCAAATAAGACGGTTACAATTCTCTCCCGCAAACAAAAATGCGCGAAAACATTCCCGATGTTTTCGCGCATTTCTCGTTCTACTTTTATTGAACCATCTGAAACCATATCGGTTGTGTCTTCAATCGGATAATACTTCGTTTTCATTCGCCCATATCCATCGTAAATGGTTGTTTTTATTCTTTAATATTAGTCATTAAATTTTTACAACTATCAATGTTTTCAACATTAATTGGTTCAATGGTGAACTTAAGCGGGCTTGTTACAACATTTCCAGCCCAAATAATTCCCCATTTTTTCCAATGTTCTTGTAGCTTTTTATACTCATTCATTGTGAATGGAAATGTGATAAAAGTTTTTTCCAATAAATATTCCCCTTTTTTAAATAGGGGTTGAACGACATATTTCAGATCATTAATTTCATAACTTTCTCCGGGAGCCAAAACAACAAAATAATCTTCGTCTATATTTTCTATTTTACCTTTATATTGAGGAAATTCTGTTACAGAAGTGAAAAGTGTATAAGTCCCTTCGGAAATTAGTTTATTATTTCCGTCTGACTCAATTCTGAACATTCTGTCAGATACTGGTAAAGATGAATATTTGTAGAATATTATGCTTTTATTGCTAATGTTCTTGTATTTTAACCTTAAAGATAAATATAAAGCAGAAGGCTTACAATATATTTTGTCAAGTATTTCAAACTCTGCCTGAATGGTTTTATCAGTAACAGAGATAGGCAGTATTAATCTGCTTTCGTTATATACTTTTCCTTGCCGAATTGTGGGAAATGCTGAAAAAGTTAAAAAAAGTATAATTAAAAAAGTTCTCATTATTTAAACCTCAACCTTGGAGTAACAATTTTAGTTTCACTATTATTAAAACAGGCACTTAAAACTTGAGTATTCCAAATTACTTGTCTAGCAAGCACGTCATCATAAAAATCACCAACATATCCGCCATCAAATGTCCCACTCGGATCAAATCTATGCCCCAGTTCATGGAGGAAAATAAAAGCAGACGCATTAATATCGCTATTGAATACAACTGCAGTTACATTACCAATAGGTCTTGGAGTTCCGTCAATTGTTACATAGCTAATACCACTATCTATTGGAAAACCAACCGGCAAAGATCCTTCGCGTTCTGTAACGATTACCCCATTTTTGGCAAAAAAACCTCCGAGCGGATTTAAATCTATAATTCCTGTCTGACCCTCTTCACTTTCTTCAGCAGAGAAATTGTTAGTATAAGCGTTTACTCCTCCTCTATCAATTGGGGTTGGATTGACATCTACCCGAAAGAAAGTTTTCCGAAGTATTTCTATTGCATTTTTGAATCCTCCAAAAAGTTTAGCGCATTTAGGATTCTTCAATCTTTTCACTATATCCCACCAAACTTCATTAAACCTTTCTCGCTGTTCATCAGTAGCATCTAACAACTTTGGGGGAGACAAATCATCATCACCGTCAAATTCTGCATTGAATCTTTCAAGGTCTTCAGGAAGTTTAGGCACACGAATTTCGATTTTGATTATATCGCCATCATCATCACTCAATATTTTTGATGTCGAACTCAGCGTAGCATTTCGCATTGAATTTACTGCATATCCGGCTTTGTCGCTTCGGTTCAGATAAGTCGGCTTCGATTTGTTGATGTTCATATTCAGCAGAATTATACTTTCTTCCTTCCAGTTAAACGTATCCTTGAGCGGCACACTCAAATCCTGCAACTGTTTGTATTGACAACCCCACGGCATTCCTTGAAAGCCGCCGAAATATCTCTGCACCTCGCATTGCCATTGCGGGTCGTCTGCGCTTCCAAGCCTTGTTTCATACATCGGTTCGGGTTGTTCTGCCGGGTCTTCGTTGTTAATGCGCTGTCCCAACGGCTCAAATTCTTCTTTCGAGGCGATGTTGCTGCCTTGCAGATTCCCAAATTCGCCGGTTGTTCCCGTTACCGGGTCTGCCGTTGTCCATCCCACGCCGTTGGTGCTTTGCCTTGCAATCAGCGCGTTTCCGGCAAAGACTTTGGTTTCGTATTTTGTGCCGTCCACGTTGATTTGTGTCAGACTGCTTCCCAAAACGCTTGACCAGACTTGATAATGTTTTGTCGAAATCGTCATCGCTGGCGGATTCGTTTCCGAAACGTGATAGCTTCGCACACCTTGTTTTTCGACAACGGGACGACCATCGCCATCGAACAGATATTCTTCGTGATGTTCCTGAATCATATTCAGAACATTCCCGAATCTGCCTTTGATTTTATCAAAAAATATCGTCCGTCTGCCCGCCGCGTCATAGATTGAATCCTGATAAGTGTGCGGGTTTGAATTCGTATCGCCCACGCGCACGACATTGCCCGAAGCGTCATAGATTCCCGCAAAATTGTTCAATCTGCCGTTGGTGTAAGTTTGCACTGTGTAGATGTTTGCTCCCCAATGCAAGCCTTGCCTTTGCGTCATCTGCGAAAACGCATCGTATTGAATCGTTTGCTCATAAACCCGCTTGTATTCGCTGTTCCAACTCAATCCCAAACCGAATTGATTAAACTTCAAACGTCCCGCAAAATCATATTTCATCGTGCGGTCCCATTTGTTGTCCAAAAGATCGTCCTTTGCCGCCACGCGAGAATCGGCATAGTAAGAAAAATCCGCCTTCAACAAATAACCGCTCGTGGTCGCCGTTGTCGTGGCTTCCGAATGGCTGACTCTGAGGCGATTGTCGTATTCCAATCTTATCTGAGACGAATCGTTCGGCATCGGATAATCAATCCGCTTGATGCCGCCAAACGCCCGATACTCGATATTCTCGGCATATTTCCCCGACGGATTCTGCGCCACCGGAACGCCCGTTACTTCTCTGATTCTGCCCGTTTTGTCATTTGTATAGTTGACGGTCGAATTAAACGGGTCAGTGATTGATTTCAAACCGCCGCCCAAATGATAGGTGTAAAAAATGGTGTATGGGTTGTTTGCATTGCCCGCCAGCGCGGTAAAATTCTTAGTTTCGCTGGTCAAGCGCGAAAGTTGGTCGTAAATGTAAGTCTGCGTTCCCGTCCCATCGGTCATCTGTGTTCGATTGCCAAGCGCATCGTAATTGAAATTCACGGTCGGAGTCGTCGTGATATTCGTCGGATTCGGCGATGGCACAGAATAGCTGATTTGATTCATCAAACCTCTGGAATTATACGCAAAATTGGTGATGGCATTTCTTGGGTCAATGACTTGCTGAATCGTGTCGTCAGAGTTATAAATCCAAGAAGTTTCCGCATTCGGATTTTCCGTCGCGCCTTCAATCGGATAATGCCGCGTTTTCATTCGCCCGTGTCCGTCGTAACTCATCGAAACCGTCTGATGCGTGTTGCTTGAGCTTTCCGTTCCGGCGTATTGAATCGTTTGCAAAACTTGGTCGCGTCCGTTGAAAACTTGCGTCGTTGTCGTATAAACCGTTGCCGC
>JANNYB010000048.1:0-1591 GCA_031409875.1 Acidobacteriota bacterium
AATTGATGCTCGGAAACATCCTCAAAAATAAGTTGGATGAGCCGGAAATACTGATGGAAACAATCCATCAAAGACACCGCGTCAGGCACAAGGACATTGTGCGGCGAAGGCAGTTTTTAATCTGACAAAGTAGAATTAAGAAGCCTTGACAATGAAAAGCGTTCCGTCATCGTCTAAAAATTTTCGTTCGGTAAAATCGGCGACCGATTTGCGGATGTGGTTGATGAGTTCTTTGGCGGGCAGATGTTTTCCGCTCAAAACGCTTTCAGCAAAGCGTTCGTTGCCGTAATCTTCGCCGTCGGCGTTTTCGCCTTCGGTGATTCCGTCGGTGTAAATCACGAGAATTTGTCCGGTTTCAAACGAAAGATAATGCTGATGATAGCGCATATCGGGAAACATTCCGAGCGGCATATCACCGTATTTTACGAAACGATAAGTGCCGTCGGCATTTACCAAAAGCGGCGGATTGTGTCCGGCATTTGAAAAAACGAAATTTCGGTTTGTCGCGTCCAAAATGCCGTAAATCGCCGTGATAAATTGATTTTCTTCGGTCGAATCCCACAGCAAATTACTGACTTTTGAAAAGGCGATGTGCGGCGCATAACCGATTTGCACCGATGCCCGAAGCGATGCGCGAAGAAAAGCCATCAAAAGCGCGGCGGGAATTCCTTTGCCGACGGCATCGGCGACGACAATGCCGATTTGATCATCGAAAACCTTTACCCAATCGTAATAATCGCCCGAAACTTCTTCGGTTGGGAAGATATACGCGCTGATGTCAAAACCTTCGATGCGCGGATCGTGCGGCGGCAAAAGTTCAGTTTGCACTTGCCGCGCAATTTCGAGTTGCGCTTGCAGACGATTTTTTTCAATCAAGGCTTTGTGAAGCTCGACTTTTTCAATGATTATCGCCACTTGCGACGCAAGAAGCTGTAAAATTGATAAATCGTCTTCGGTGTAAGCGTCCAAACTGTCGCTTTCCAAATCGAAAACGCCGATGACCTTATCGTTTGAAATAATCGGCGCAACCATTTCCGATTGCGTTTTCGGGCGAGCGTGAAAATAGCGCGAATCGTTTTTTACATCCGCCGAAATCAGAGATTTTCCCGTCTGTGCGACATATCCGATAAAACCTTCGCCCATTTTCAGACGCGGTTCGACAAGCGCGAAACTGATTTCATAACCGCGAATCGCCCGCGATTTGAAAACATAACCGCCTTCATCCGTTTCAATAAGATAAATTCCCGCCGCATCGTAATGAATTACTGAGCCGAGCGTGTCCATCACGAGCGTCAAAACTTCGTCCAAATCGAGTGAACGGCTGATTTTTTTCGTAATATCAAGTAACAGACGCAGTTTATCAACTGTCGAAAGTTTGGTATTTGGCAAAAATGTTTGTTGTTCGGTCATATTTGCGGTTTAAAGAAATGTCAAGAAAACTATACATTATCATTACTGAGCGGTCTGAAAATTGCATAGTTGAAAAATCGCTTATTGTTCGCAACTTAATCAAGTGTTTTCTGTGTTTTCAGTGTCTTCAGTGGATAGAAAAATAAATCTATCCACTGAAGACACAGAAAACACGGAAAAA
>JANNYB010000049.1:0-8616 GCA_031409875.1 Acidobacteriota bacterium
AGCCACGCTGCGGCACATCGGAATAAATCTGTTGAAGCAAGAAAAAACCTGTAAAAGAGGAATCGAAGGCAAACGCAAGAAAGCCGGTTGGAATGAAAATTACTTGCTTAAAGTTTTACAATTTTAATGCGTTCGCCCTAGGAGCAGTAGCGACTTGGCAATGTTAAATATTTGCCAAGTCGCTACCGATCCTTGTTCCGATTTCAATTAATGCACGGAAATCTGTTCGGCTTTCGGTTGTTCTGGAAATAATTTTTGCGTTTCTTCTTTTTGCGGCAACCAGATTTGTTTTTGATAAAGCAGTTCTTGCATTATTTCTTTCGGTTGCGGTTTTGACATCAGATAACCTTGCCCGTAATCGCAACCCATATTTTGGAGCAAAGCAAGTTGACTTTCCGTTTCGATTCCTTCGGCGATGACGCGCATTTTCAAGTTTTTGGCGAGCGAAATAATCGTCTGCAAAATCTCCGAATTCTCGCCGTTTTCGCCGACCGAATTAACAAACGAACGGTCAATCTTGAGCGTATCGAACGGCAAACTGTGCAAATAGCTGAGCGAGGAATAACCCGTGCCGAAATCGTCAATCGAAAGTTGAACGCCGAGTTCTTTGAGTTTTTCGAGAATTTTTATCGTGCGTTCGGCGTTTTCCATCGCCGCGCTTTCCGTGATTTCGAGTTTCAGAGATTCGGCAGAAAGTTTCGCCGATGCGAGCGATTTTTGCACGTCTTCGATAAGCGATTCTTTATCGAGATGTTTGCCCGAGATATTGACGCTGACAATTAATTCGCTGTATTTGGGCGCAAGTTTTTGCCACTCGGCAAGTTGATTGCAAGTTTGTTGTAAAATCCAAGTCGTAATTGGAATTATCAACCCCGAATCTTCGGCAATCGGAATAAATTGAACTGGCGAAACAAATCCGCGTTTTGAATGATTCCAACGCAAAAGTGCTTCAAAACCGATTAGTCCGCCGTCTTTGAGCGAAACTAAAGGCTGATAGTGCATTGAAAGTTCATTGCGTTCGATGGCGAACCGCAAATCCGATTCGAGCGTTATTTTGTCCAAAAATTTGTCGCGCAATTCCTTCGTGAAAACTGCCGTTCCGTTTCCGGTCGCTTTCGCGTGCTGCATCGCAATATCTGCATCGCGCAAGACTTCTTCGGGCGTATTGTATTCGATTTCAAACGCCGCAATGCCGATATTTGCACTGATAAAAATGCTGTTTCCGCTTAACGAAAATGACTGGGCAATTTTAGCAAATACCTTTCGCGCCATTGATTCGGCTTCCATCGCCGAAGAATTTTTCAAAATCAAGCCGAATTCATCACCGCCCAAACGCGCTACAATATCGTCTGTTCCGATTACCCGCGTCAGTCTTTTGGCAATAATCATCAAAACTTTATCGCCGATGGTATGCCCTAAACTATCATTGATATATTTAAATTTGCTGATGTCCAAAAACAGTAAATAAAATTTTTCGGAAGAAGATTTTTTGCAGTTTTCGATAGTTTCGCGCAATACGGCGGCAAAACTCGCCCGATTTGCCAGACCTGTTAAGGTGTCGTGCAGTGCCGAATGCTGAAAAGCAACTTTGCTTTTGCGTAAAGCGTGGCTGATTTGTTCTTCTTTTTTGAGCAAAACTTCGAGTTCGTTGGCGTGTTTTTCCGCTTGTTCGGCGCGGATTTTTTCGGTTTCAGCTTTGTCGCGCTCGGCTTTTTCGACTTGCTCGATTGATTCATTGATGTCGTTGATAATTCGACGGTAATTGATATAGGCAATCGCAATTACCGTGAACGCGATAATGGTTGCGGTAATATCTGCCGATTTTATGAGTTTATAAATTACGCCTGCCAAACTTGCTCCGGCAATTTGCGACATCGAACTCGAAAAACATTTGCGTTTCCACGATTCCCAAAAACTTTCACCCGATTTGAGCGAATAATAAAGTGCGGCAAAAATCGAAGTCGAAATAAATTGGGAAACCGCTAAAACACCTAAGATCGTTATGATTTGCGAAATATTAGTCGGTTGTTGGGGGAAACCCTTAAAGTTCACAAACGATTGCCAAACGATATAGGTGATTGCTGTTGAAAACGCGGTAATGCCAAAGTTTAAGAAAATAATTAAAGTAGAAATTTTGTTGGTTTTACTGTTCAAAAACAAACAACTGACGATTATCTCTAACGAAGCCAAAATAATTGCCGTTTCGCCGCCGTAAATTAAAAACGACAGAAAAATCGCCGCATCTGAAAAACTTACCGCAAAATTTGAACGCGGCAAATACAAGCTCAATCTCGTGCCGATGGTGAGCGTAAAAATAAATAGCGCAATAAATTCTAAATTGATTATTTTTACGTCTAAATTAAAAATTGCAAACGCAAAACAAAAGCCGCCGGTGATTATTTGCACGGCTTTAAAAAGTTTATAGATATTTTCTCGATTCATATTAATGGGAAGTTAAACGAAGAAAAATATTCGAAGAGTTTTTGAAACTATTTATTTATTTTAAGGGAAACTAAATAGAGGGGAAGATTCAAAAGGTTTGATTGGTGACTTCCAATTTAGATAATATCACTTCAGTTTGATAAAAGCTAGATTTTTTTTTAGTAATGCTTCCGCCAAAGTTGGAAATTAAAATTTCTGACTCTCTCGCCTTAAGTAACAAAAACCATAGCAACTTAATTTGAACTTCTAAATTTTTGATTGAATTCGTATGTTTTTTTATTATGAGAAATCCGTCTTAAAACTGTAATCAATTTTAGGTGCATACTAGATGCACATCTGCCTACTTGCTATCCACTTCTTTTTTCTTCGCTGTTTTTACCGAAATGCCTTTGTTTTCTGCTTTCTTGTGTTATTTCTTCCGCTTACTGTTTATCTGGTATCCGCTTTTGTTTGTTTTCTCGGCTTCTTGAATTTTCTCTTTCTCAATTGGCTTAAACGTAGCATTTACAATACTTTACTACTTCTCTTTCAAGCCTTTTAATCTTTGGCACGCCAATTGAATTAGATATTGGCGTAACTAAGAACTTCAAAAAAAATAAATTTAGGATAGAGGAGAAAAATAAAATGAAAAATATTAAAAATATGATGGCGGCGAGTTTAATGGTAGTGGTTTTGATGGTTGGAACATCTTTTGCGAATGGCGGAATCATTGTGACGGGTCTTGCAGGTAGCGGACAATGCCAACAACAAAACGCCACAGATAACGGCGGAATCATCGTTACCGGAATCATCGGAATCATCGTTACCGGATTTACCGGAATCATCGTTACCGACTTGAATGCAACCAATGAAACCAACAGAAATCAAACGGTTGCTTGCCGCAATGGAATGTTGCTTTCAGACTAATTAAAAGATTTAATAAAATAAATCTCCCGCAAACAGCCTTTTGGAGAAATCCGAAAGGCTGTTTCATTTTTACTTTAAATATTCAAGGGGGGAAATAATGAATTATATCGAAACCGTAGCCGATTTATTTCTGAAAAGAAACGGCAAAAAACTCCTTGCGGTGAGCGATTATGTTTTAATAGCCGAATGGGAAAAGGAAGAAATTCCTTTGGAAATCATTCTCGATTCGATTAATCGAACTTTCAACGATGTCTCGGCTGTTTCCGAAAATATAGAATCAATAGAATATTTTGAAGATATTGTTCAAAGAGATTTTGCTGAATCAATTCGGCAAAATTCCGATTCTTAAACCAAAGGGCATTAAAAACTCAGATAAAATGCGCCGCGTAATGCGTTGGCGGATTGGAATTTTACGCCTTTTCCGTATAATTTTTTATACTCGATTTCTCGCACAAATAATAAAAAGGCTTTGTTCTCAAATAAAGAACAAAGCCTTTTGTGTGTTTATTTACAACAATTTACGGCACAAAAACATTCGGCAAGGGTTGGTCGCCCGCAATACCGAAGGCTTGGATAAGCGTTCCGGCAGTCGAGCGTTGGACAAACCAAGTGTTGCTCGACGGACGGAAAACTCCCGCATCAAATCTGCCATCGCCGTCATAATCTCCGGCAACCGGAACATCGCCCGTCGTGCCGAACGGGAATGCAAAGAAACTGAAATCTTCGCTACGCAAAATAAACCAGTTTCCGTTTGAAGGTCGCCAAACAGCGATGTCGGTTTTGCCGTCGCCCGTGTAATCGCCTTGCACGGCTTTATCGGTTGATGCGCCGAATGCCGCCGCAAAAACGGTTGCATTCGAGCTTCGACGAATCCACCATTCGCTCGTTCCGGCATTATTGCGATAAATTGCAATATCGGCTTTTCCGTCGCCGTCATAATCTCCGACTACGGGTTTATCGCCTGTCGCGCCGAATCCGATAATATCAGTTCCGCCGCTCGATCTGCTGATAAACCAAGTGTTTGACGAAGGTCTGAAAACAGTTGCATCGGCTCTGCCGTCGCCGTCGTAATCATCGGGCGCAGGAATGTCGCCGTTTGTGCCGAACGGAAATGCAAAGAACGTCGAATTTTCACTGCGAAGCACATACCATTCGCCGGTCGAAGGTCTAAAGAACGTAATATCGGTTTTGCCGTCGCCGGTAAAATCAGCTGGTGCGAGTTTATCGCTCGAATTTCCGAATTGCGTCGCAAAATTTCCGTTGTCTGATGAGCGATTTATCCACCATTCGCCCGGCGCGGGACGGAAAATTGAAATATCGGTTTTGCTGTCGCCGTCAAAGTCCATAAATCTGCGACCTTGCGGAACATTGAGCGGAATTTCATACATTCCTTTGCCGTGCGTGGCAATTCGCAATTTACGCGGTGTGCCGTTGGTTATCGCCATTCCGAACACGGCAACACGCGGAAGTCCCGTGCCGAAAGGCGACCAGCTTGTGCCGCCGTTCGTCGAAACATAAACGCCGATGTCAGTTCCGGCATAAAGCGTGTTGGTATTCTGCGGATTAATGACAAAAGAACTTACCGGAATTTGCGGAATGCCGGTCGAGATATTTGTCCAAGTCGGCGTTCCCGAATCCAAATTTGTCGTTTTCCAGACATTCGCCAAATTGAAATTTGAAATCGTAACGTAAGCCACCGCAGGATTTGTCGGATCAATTACCGAACGCGAAATAAATCCGGCGGGAACTTGTCCGCCCGTGTCATAATCGGTCAGCGTTGCGCTTCCCGCATTCGTGCCGAAAATTCCGCCGTTGCTTGTTCCGACAATTCTGACATTATCGTTTTGACGCGAAATGCCGATTGAGCTTATCGGAGTTCCGAAAACTTGGCTGACAACTGCGTGAGCGATGCCAAAGTCGCCCGAACGATAAAGTCTGTCCGTGCCGTAATAAATCGAATTCGGATTTCCGGGTCCGCCTTCGAGCGGTGCGTAAAACAAAACTTGGTCGGCGCAAGTAATTCCATTATTTGAAACGCCTCCGTTACAACCGCGAAATCCCCAACCTGCTGTTGTGTTTTGGCGTGTGGCATACCCGACGACGTTATTTGTTTGGCTGAAATAAGTGTGATACATCCGCACATTGGTTATGTCGGGAGCAGTTTGGTCAATCACCGTATAACCGCCGTCGCCACCGTCAACGCGAACCCAACCGCTTGCCGCCGAATCATAATAATTCGTGCCGTTGTCCTGTGTGCCGCCGATTGTAAAATTGGCATCGGTCGGATGCACGGCAACGCTCATAAATTGCGTAGCGAAAAATTGCGCGGTATTCAAATGTGTGTAACTCGCTCCGCTGTTGGTTGATTTGTAAATTCCGCCGTCCGTGCCGAGATAAACAATTGTCGGATTTGAACGCGAAACTTCAATCGCCTGCGAGTCAACGTGAACGCCCGCACCGCCTTCGGTGAACGAGGTGCCGCCGGTAGTTGAAAACGCCGCAATTACAGCAGGTGCGCCTGCCAGATAAACGCGGTCGGCATTGGTCGGATCAACGGCAATCGCAATATCGTAAAAACATTGCGGCGTGCAGAAATTATTATCAATTTGCTCTGTCCAAGTTACGCCGCCGTCAGTTGAACGCAAAACTCTGCCGCCCAAATTTCCCGTTGCCGCATAAAAAGTTGCGTCCGTGCTTCCGGTCGGTCGAATCGAAGTCAATTCGGCGTTTAATTCGCTGGTAGTTGTTCCGCTCGTATATGCAAAAGTTTGTGTAAATGTCGGAACTGCCGCCAACGCATCTGCCGTGCGATAAAGCCCGCCCAACGGAAGAGCAGACACAACGGAGGCAACCAAAACATTCGGATTTGTCGGGTCAATCGCAATATCGCGGATACTGGCGTTGGCACTTCCGGCAAGTCCGGTTAATTTGGCAAACGTCGGTGTTGCACCTGCCGCATTTGTCGAACGAAAAACGCCGCGCGAAGGCAACGGTGCAGTTCCTACACCGCCAATACCGCCTAGCCCGGAAGTCGTGCCGAGAAAAATCGTATTCGGATCAGTCGGATGAACCACAATTTCGCCAATCGAACGACCGACGAAAACATTTGCGCTTCCCGCGTCTGTATTAAAAGGTCCCGATAAAGTTGCGGTTGTCGAAGCATTATCTATGCGATAGACACCGACACCGAAAAAACTGTCGAGCGAAAAATTCGGCTCGCCCGTGCCGACATAAACGGTTTCAGGATTTGAAGGCGAAATTGCAATCGCGCCGATAGCCAAACTTTGTGCGCCGTCCATCAAAGCCGTCCAAGATGTGCCGCCGTTGGTCGAACGATAAAGTCCGCCTTGCGCCGTGCCGACATAAACGATGTCGGGATTGGTCGGATGAATGGCGATTGCAATAACTCTGCCCGAATTTCTAGCCGCGCCAACCACAATCGGATTCGGTCCGATTGCCGTCCAGCTTGCCAAAAGCGAATTTTGCTCCGGCGACGAAGGACGTTCCGCCAATTCGCTTTGTTGTCTGTCCATTTCCACGACGGCTTTCGGGCGGTCGAGCGGATTTGGTATTAAATCGTTGTTTAATCCGCGTTTTAACGCAGAACCATTGGCACGTTGCTCCAAAAATTCTTCTTTTGTAATAGAACTTTTGGCATTTTGAAGCATTGCCGGAATGTCCGGTTCGCGCTCGATAAACGGATTGTCAATATTCGCCACCGTTTTTGAAATCGGCGACAAAAAAACGAAAACCAGTGCAACCAATGCAACCGGAATTACAAGTAAAATTAATTTTTTCATACAACTCTTTCTAAAATGAATATTTTTCGGGAAACTAAGTTAATAACAGGATTTCAAACGTAATGATTTAATTCTAATTTTATTGAGTTAATTTATCAAGTATTTATTTCGATAACTTCTGAAATTTTTGATAATTTTTGCTTAAGTTTGATTTTCTTTTTCAGCTTGATTTTCCTTTGCCAGCGCATAAAGTGCTGATTTTACTTGAAAAGGCGTGAGAGTCGGATTAGCTTCGAGCAAAAGCGCGATAATTCCGACAATATTGGGACACGCAAAACTGTTGCCCGTCAAACTTTTATAACTTCCGTTGAGCCAAGCCGTGCGGACGTTCACGCCCGGCGCGGTTAATTCGATAATTTCGCCGTAACGAAAGCCGAAATTAAACGGATCGGTTTCGGTTGATTTGCTCACCGAAATCAACGACGACGAAAAAACCGACGGAAACGATGGTTGCGGCAGATTATTTGCCGCCGCGACAACGATACAACCGGCGCGATATGCGCGGTCGAGCAAATCGTGAAGTTCGTTAAAATAATTCGATTTTGTCGTGCCTAAACTCAAATTTATCAGACGATAACGATTTTTAATCGCATAATCCAAACCGTAAAGAAAGGCTTGCGAATTGCCGACATTTCCTGCGCCCAAAACTTTAATGCTGTAAAATTCGGCATCAGGCGCAATTCGTGAAATAATTCCTGCACAAGCCGTGCCGTGTCCGGTCGAATCGCCGCTTTCCGAAGGATCGAACAAAACTTTTCTGTCATCAACCCGCGCCTCGACAGATTCGATAACTTTCCCTTGCAAATCGGGATGCGAAACGTCAATTCCGCTGTCAATGATAGCAACGGAAACGCCTTTTCCTGTCCGCAATTTCCACTTGTCGTCAAGTTGGAAATATGTTGAAACGGTTCTATATTGATTTGCTTCGTAACCTGAAACTTCAGTCATATTTTTTTCAGTCTGAAGTCGGCATTTTTTAGAGAGTTACTGCCAACTGTCCCTTCCTTACCCTTAATCGAAACTCAAAAAACTTCCCTCATCCTTTATCTTCGTATAGCTCATTACGGCTTCCAAAACTTCGCGGCATAACTTGCGTTCAGCTTCGCCTCGTGAAGCAATTTCGCGTAAAATTACGGCTAAATCAATCATTTCGCGGTGTTCGACGGAATCGCGTTGAGTGGCAAGCCATTCGCGCACATCGGAGAATTCCATCGGCTCATTTTCATTAAACAATTTACTTCCCAAATCTCTGAAAATCTTGGCAAACTCATATGCGTTGACGAGTGAAGAATCGCGTCGGCATAAAGCGTTGCGTTATCCATTTCATCGGGCGTAAAAGATTCAAACGGCGGTTCGCCGATGCGGTTGACGTATTCTAAAACACCGATAATTTCGCCGTTGTAATTCAAAGGCGTAGCCAGAATCGTCTGCGTCGAATAACCTGTTTTTTTATCAACTTCGGCATAAA
>JANNYB010000050.1:0-46536 GCA_031409875.1 Acidobacteriota bacterium
ATACGCATAAAGCCGGGTGCGCAGCCTCCCCAGCCTGAAATATGGCCGCGCGTTTCGCGGAGAAAAATAACAGCGTTCGCTTACAAATTAACTTGATTTTTCCCAACCCGCCGTTAGATGGCCCCGCTAAACGCTACACAATCTTGCAGGCTGGGAAGTCCGCGCTCCCGGCGTAGAAAATTTTATGAAAAAAGTTGAAACATTTTGGAATGAATTCTGCGAAATCAGCGGAACAAATCCCGAAATTTATTATCAAACTTGGTATTTCGGCAACACTTCGGAAATGGCGCGAAACCTTGCCGAATTGGTTTTGCGCGGCGATAAACGCGGCACGGCAACGCTTCTCGAATCCGCCAAACTTTCTCCCGAATCCGCGCCGATTCTCGATGTTCACAGCGTCGTAACCGATTTTGAAGGTTCTCCGATGTGCGTTATTCAAGCCACCGAAATTCAAAATGTGCCTTTCAATGAAGTTACTTCCGAATTCGCGTTTGAAGAAGGCGAAGGCGACAAAACGCTCGAATATTGGCGCAGAGTGCATCATGATTTTTTCACGAAAGACGCGGCAGAAAACAACTTGGAATTTCACGAGAAATCAATTGTTGTTTGCGAAAAATTTAAGTTATTATTTCCGAAAAATGAATTTTAAACTTCTCATCCAATACGACGGCACGGATTTTCGCGGTTGGCAGGTTCAGCCCGGCGAACGCACCGTGCAGGGCGAACTTCAGCGCGTTTTGTCTTTGCTTGAAGACGCGGAAGTTTATGTTTGCGGTTCGGGGCGCACCGATTCGGGCGTTCACGCCGAAGGTCAGGTCGCCAACATCAAACTGCAAAGACCGTTCACGCCCGAAAGATTGCGTAGTGCGATTAATGGAAATCTTTTCCGCGATTTGCGGATTTTGCAAGTCGAAAAAATGGCGGACGATTTTCACGCAAGATTTTCCGCCAAAAGTAAGACTTACGTTTATCGAGTCATCAACGCGCCCGTAATTTCGCCGTTTTGGTCGCGCTACGCACATCACGAAGCGCGTCCGCTCGATGTAAATCAAATGAACGAAGCCGCAAAATATTTCTTAGGCGAACACGATTGGACGGCGTTTTCGGCGGCGCAATCGGACAGCGAAAATCGTGTGCGAAACATCACAGATTTCACCGTCGAAACCGTTTGGGACACACGCGCCCAATCGCAAATCATCGAATTTCGCATCACGGGCGAAGGTTTTTTGCGATATATGGTGCGCTCGATTGTCGGAACAATGCTCGAAGTCGGGCGCAGCGAAAAAGATTTTGATACAATTCAAACGGCAATCGTCAGCGGCGACCGAAATCTCGCCGGCGCAACCGCTCCGGCACACGGCTTAACGCTTTTAAAGGTTTTTTACGAATAATACTTGACAAGCCGAAAACTTTGCGTGTAATCTGACAAATCGCTCTTTTTTGTTAGACGAAGTTTCATAGAAAACAAGTAAAAGATAAAATTGACAGGAGTTTATTTTTTATGGAACTTATTAATAACTTTGCAAATCTTTCCAAAAATCTTGCCGAAAACTTTCGTTTGCCGAAAAGTAAGGTATCGCTTTATCTCCTTGCTTTTATTTATGACACTTTAGGTTTAGCTAAATACCGTGAGTATATGACTCCTGA
Source organism: Acidobacteriota bacterium (assembly GCA_031409875.1). Classification (GTDB taxonomy): domain Bacteria; phylum Acidobacteriota; class Blastocatellia; order Pyrinomonadales; family Pyrinomonadaceae; genus CALMEH01. Next base: position 1,648 of record JANNYB010000050.1, read on the forward strand.
AAGCCGTGGTATTTTCCTAATCGAAGATGGAGATTTAGATAGTAATACTTTTCGTGCAATTAAAGATTCTGGACTGATTAATCTTAAATCATTTAGTAAATATGAAATCCGATTATTTTCTGAATATCTAATTGCAGAGTATTTAAAGTCCGCTAATATTTCACTTTCCTCCTCAAATTTTCTTAGTTTTATAGTTGCTCTTGCAACTGAATCAGCTCTCGAATTACATTCTCCCGATAATGACGAATATGAAGAATGGTGCATTTATATATCGAATGTTGGAGCAGGTGACATCGTTGTTAGTTTGCTTAAAAACCTCAAAGAAAAACACATAGCAGAAGACTGCTTTTTTGTTGGAAATGAACCAGATAAAAAGTTAGAGTTTCTTACAGAAATCAATTATTTTATACACAAGGATATAATAAGCTATCACGCTCCATTAACTACCGGAGATAATCCGCTAATTCTGTTGGGTGGCGATTATTCTGATTTCGGAGAAGTTCAGATTGCCATTTCATTACCGCCCTTTATTAACATCCAACAGCAAGAGTTGCAAAAACTTTATAAGTTTTTAGGTTCAGCAGAGAAAATTTATTTCTCCGAACTCGCATATATCGAACTTATGCTCAAAAGTGTTTCGGAAAGAGGAAAGGTTATCGCGGTTGTCCGTAATGAGTTTCTTTCTTCTAAAAAATCCAAAGTTTTTCGTGAAAAATATTTAAAGAATGATTGGATAGAGAAAATCTATGCTTTACCTAAAGAATTTGCCAATTCTTTAGTAGATGTATCTGTTATCGTTTTTAATAAAACTAAACTTGAAAAAGGTTTTATTGATTTTGACGGTTCGGAAGATAAATTTGAAAAGACCAAAATCAGCATCGAAGAAATTTTTTCTAATGGTGCCAATTTAAGCGTAGCTCGTTATGCCGCCAAAGAAAGTAACGAATTAGAATTAATTCTTTCAAAATATCCGCAAGATGAAGTCAAAAAAATTAAAGACTTAATCACTTTGAGAGTTTTAGGAAGAAGTTACTCGAAAAATTCGATAACAAACGGCAACAATTCAAATGGTAAAGTGCCATTTATTCGGGTTTCTGAGTTGTCAAAAATTGGCGAGGACTTTAACTTAGATATTTCCAAAATTGAGAAAAGAATTAATCCGCAAAATAATAGTCGCAAAATCAACTTGATTGATTTTGACGCGGTTTTAGTTAATCTTATTGGAAATAAGTTAAAACCAACTTACTTTAAGTATGAAGGAAAACCAATTGTTATTGGTTCGGACGTTATTGCTTTGAAAATGAATGAAGATATAAATATCGAGTATTTTTTAACGCAACTTCACTCACGGCTTGTGCAAATTCAAGTTGAGATGTTTAGTTCTGGAACAACAATCAACCGTATCAGTATCGAAGATTTCCTGAATATTCAGATTCTTTTGCCGTCTTTGGAAGAGCAAGAACATAAAGTTAAAGAATTTCGAGATTCAGTTTTTAAGGTAGCCAAAGAGGTTATTGAAGCCGAATCTGAGCGCGACGAAGTAGAATATCAAACCATCGCCAATATGAATCATAGCTTAAAGAATAAACTTGGAGCTATCGTCGGCGGTTATGATACGCTCATTAGATTCTTAAAACGCAAAGAGCGGGAAAATGCACCCGTAAAATTTGACGAGCCGATTTTTCCGGTTCGTGAAGGTGAAAATGTTGAAGAAATTGATACGATTGCAACAATCACGGAAAGATTGAAGAAACATCTTTTAGATGCTTCTGATGTTTTTAACAGTTTTGAAAAAATTGAACAGTTACAACTTAATAAAGAAACCGTTGAATTAGTTGACTATTTCAAAAATGACTTAAAACCTCTGTATTCCGGTGGAAATTATACAATTGAAGTTTTGGCAAAGCCAAAACTAAAACTCTATGTTTCAATTGATAAGAATTCCTTCAAAGATATTATTGAAAATTTGATTGAAAATGCCCGAAAACACGGTTTCGTTTCGGAAGACCGCAAATACAAAATTGTCTTTGAACTTTCTGAGCAAGATGATGTTTATGACGAACAAAATGAAACTTATAAAAGCTACGCACGAATTTTATACAAAAATGACGGCAAGCCTTTTCCGAAAGATTTTTCTTTTAATGATTATATTGAATATTCCAACAAAGCCGGAAAAAATCAAGGAATGGGAATCGGCGGCTCGGAAATTTCCCGAAAAATAAAAAAACACGGAGGAAAACTAAATTGTATTACGATTTACGAAAATGATTCGCCATTTTCGATACAATTTGAAATACTTTTACCTTTAGAAGATTAAATTTTATGCAAATTATTGACATTCTCTTAATTGACGATGATAAAAGCTATTGTCAAGAAGTTAAAAATCAACTTCGGAGCATTGGAATTGATGAATATGACTATGATGTTATCGTAAAAGACTTTCAAAACTTGGAAGAAGGCTTCAACGAATTAAAAAAGGAAAGTAAGTATAAGGCTGTGATTTTAGATGCAAGATGTTTGCTAACCAAAGAACAGGAAAAAGAAGATTTTAAATTTTTGCCTGAAGCTCTTGATGAACTTGAAAAAATAAATCAACAGACAGGAATTTACACGCCCTTTGTAGTAAATACAGGCTATTACGATACAGAAATTTTAAGTTCACTATCCTTAAAAATAGAAAGACATAAAGGTAAAATCTTTGACAAATCAAAGCAAGCGAAAGAAATGTTGCAGCATTTGTTAAATGAAATTGAAAATTCAATAGATACGAAAATTGAAAAGCAATTTGATGATGTTTTCAAAGCAGTTAAGCATTTGCCAACGAACCCAACAGATTTTAGAAAGAAACTTATAAATGTTTTAAAGGATTTTGAAAATCCGGCAAAAAATGGTTCTGTTTTGTCAGAAGTAAGAATTATTCAAGAAGAGATGTATAAGGTTCTGAAACAAAAAAACTCGGCAATTATTCCCAATGGTAGTTTTGCTGATAAAAACAAACATCTTGATGGTAATGAACAATGGAATCAAAGTCAGCAAAAAAAATTGCCGAACACAACCGTTTATCAAACTCCTGTTTTATCTTATCTAGCTTCAAGTGTATTCAAAATTTGTAGTTCTTTCGGAAATCATTCAACGAGCAAGCCGACAAATGTTAATGTTGAATATTGGGAACTACCAAGTAATTATGCTGTTAAAAGCGTGGTTTTTGCACTTTTGGAACAGTTACTTTGGTTTAAGAATTTGATGGAAAAGCCGTAAGAGTAAAATGTCGTTGACTGATTTTCAGCAAATTATAAATTCTCCCGTTTTGGCTTATCAGGAAGGTTTGCGTTTTTTTATGGGTGAAGGAACTTTGAATGAAACTTTGCGGCGTGTGGCGAAGGATTTGGAAAATCACGGAATCGAATACAGCGTGATTGGCGCAATTGCTTTGAACAGTTACGGTTATCGGCGTTTTACCGAAGATATTGATTTGCTGATGACTCGTGAAGGTTTGGAAAAATTTCAGACGGAGTTGGTTGGTTTAGGCTATCGTCCGGCGTTTGAAGGTGCAACGAAAAAATTTCGCACGACGCAGGAAAATGTCAGCATCGAGATAATTTCGAGCGGCGAATTTCCGGGCGATGGCAAGCCGAAACCTGTCATTTTTCCGAATCCGAATGATGTCTCGATTGAAATTGACGGCATTAAAACCGTAAATTTGGAAACATTGATCGATCTGAAACTTGCATCGGGAATGACTGCGCCGCATCGTTTGAAAGATTTGGCAGACGTGCAGGAATTGATTAAAATAAGGAGTTTAACGGCAGATTTTGCCGAAAAACTTAATCCGTTTGTGCGTGAAAAGTTTTTGGAATTACAAAAAGCCGTCACAGAATCCGAAGAATAAAAAATGCTGATTTACCACATTGTTTTACCCGAAATTTGGGAAAAATTTACAGACGAATACGAATATGAAGCCGAAAGTTTAGCGGCGGAAGGCTTTATTCATTGCAGTTATCGCAATCAACTTGACGATGTTTTGCAGAGATATTATAAAAATGCGGAAAAGGTTTTGATTTTATCAATCAATCCGCATCTTTTGACTTCGGAATTGATTGCCGAGCCTTCGACGAACGGGGAAATTTATCCGCACATTTACGGAAAAATCAACAAATCGGCGATTGTTGCGATTGATGAGAAGAATATTTATCCACAGATGAACACAGATGAACACGGATAAAACCGAATTTAATCATCTGTGTTTATCTGTGTTCATCTGTGGACGAATAAAAAATGCACGAAAATTTTGCAAAAGTTATCAAACCGAAATCTGAAGAAGCCGAATTGCTCGCGCAGATTGATTTTGCGCGTTTGCCGCAACATATTGCGATTATTATGGATGGCAACGGGCGTTGGGCGAAACAGCGCGGGAAAGCGCGTATTTTCGGGCATCGTGAAGGCGCGGAATCGGTTCGGGCGATTTTGGACACTTGTGCGCGTTTGCAAATAAAAGCCGTTACGCTTTACGCTTTTTCGACTGAAAATTGGAAGCGACCGGAAGACGAAGTTTCGGGTTTGATGCAAATGCTCAAACTTTATTTGAAAAAAGAACTGAAAAGCGTCCACAAAAACAATATTCGCTTTCAGGCAATCGGAAAAATTGACGGATTAGGCGCGGATTTGCAAAAAGAACTTGCTTCGGCAATGGAATTTACGTCAAAAAATACGGGAACAATTTTGAGTGTCGCGCTCAATTACGGCGGACGCGCCGAAATTACCGAAGCCGCGAAAAAAGCCGCAAAAAGTTTGATTGAGCAAGGAAAATCGCTCGATGATTTGAGCGAAAATAACATTGAAGCCAATCTTTACACGGCAAATTTGCCCGAAGTTGATTTGATGATTCGCACGAGCGGCGAATTTCGCATTTCAAATTTTTTGTTGTGGCAATTAGCTTACAGCGAAATTTACGTTACGCCGACGCTTTTCCCGGACTTTCGCCGCGCCGAAATTTTTAAAGCGATTATTGATTTTCAAAAACGCGAAAGACGCTTCGGCGGAGTAAATTAATCTGGGAGGCTTATGAAGAAAACTATATTTCCGAAGTTAATCGCAATCGTTTTTCTTTTATGCGTAGGTATTACAAATATTTTCTCACAGGAAGATAAAAAAGAATTTATCCAAATTGAAATCAAGATAGACGCTGAATTTTTTTCTGATATAGCAAAAGTTCCGATTGTAAACCAATCTTTTGATGATAAGAATAGCTTCAATAAACTAGATGAAGTTTACTTAGGAAGTTTTGCGACCGTTGATTGTTTTAACTGTATCTTGAGCAGTTATTATCAAATTTTTAGTGCCGCCTCTCGTTTAGATGAAAATTCATCCGAAGTAGTTCTTGATGTCAAATTTAGAAATAAAGATAAGTGCAGTATCAATAAAACATTTGTTCTTAAACGAGGAAAGCGCAAAAATATTGCGAATAAATGCGGTGTAAAAATTTCCGCTTACTATGAATAGCCGACTTATAACCGCGATTGTCGCGTTACCGATTTTAATTTTATCAATCATTTTGCCGTATTTGTTGCCGCAAACTGCGGCGGCGAATTGGCTTTTTTTGGTCATTGCGGCGGCAGCTTTGGGCGCGGGACTTTTTGAGTTTTTTACGCTGACGAAAAAAAATGAACTAAAAGCCGATGCTTCGATTGCATATCTTGGCGCGGCAGCTTTTTTCGTGGCGTTTTTGTTTGATGCTCCGCGAAACGCGCCTGATTTGTTGATTTTAACGGTTGCGCTGTTTTTGATTTTAACGCTGATTACGCAAACTTTTCGGTTTCAAGCCGATTTTTCAAAGATGCTAACCGGCGTTGGCGTAACGGTTTTAGGTGTTTTGTATGTCGCATTCTTAGGCGGATTTATCATTTCAATGCGTATCGGATTTGCCGAAACGCTCGTGCCGCATCTTTCGACAAAATTGCTGGCGTTTTTCTTTATCGTCGTAATGGGCGCAGATGTCGGCGGTTATTATGTCGGCAAAAACTTAGGCAAACACAAACTTATTCCGAAAGTTTCGCCCAATAAAACGTGGGAAGGCGTTTTCGGCGGATTAGTTTTAAGCGCAGGTTTTGCGGCGATCTCAACCGCGACATTTTTCCCCGAATTGCCTTATAAATTCTCGATTCCGCTCGCGCTCGCAATGTGCGTCATCGGACTTTTCGGCGATTTAGCAGAAAGCGCAATAAAACGCGGCTCGAAAACAAAAGACGCGGCAAACATCTTGCCCGGACACGGCGGACTTCTCGACAGATTGGACAGTTTGCTGTTCAACGCGCCGATTCTTTATTACTTTGCGCGGTTTTATTTCTAAAATGCTGAAAATAACAACTAAAAAAGTTGGTGCAGGCGGCTTTTGGAAAGTAATAAACGAAAGACAAAATGCTTTGGTGGAAAAGCAGCAAACGCCGTTTTCGTGTGTTGCCGCAGTTGGCGTGATGCTTTTGCAAAATCGTGGAAAAATGATGACGCAAGAGCAAATTATTGATATAATCGGAGAGGCTTCTACAACAAAAGATTTGGCGAATTTGCTGAACGAAGTTGATAAGCCCGATGGCAACGTAAAATGGCACGGCGTAATCGTTTCGGTGAAATATCTTGAAAAAATCGCGCTCAAAAGTTCGTTCGGCGCGGTTTTGCGTGAAGGAAAACCGCTTGGGCATTTAGTTTTAGTCGAGAGTCTGCGCGGAAATTTGTTGAACATTAAAGACCCTTGGGACGCAAGCGTTTATCAAATGACGATTGAAGAATTTTTGAAAGTTTGGAATGGCGAGGTAATTTTCAGATGGAACTTATAGAAATTAGAAAAAGAAGCGAAAATCTGGCGCAAATCCATTTGAAAATCGCTAATACTGAAAAAAAATATTCCTTTAAATATTCCGACAGTGATATTTTTGTGGTTGATTTTCCTGAAGAATTGCGGAAAATCCTGAGATTACTGCCCGTTTCGATGACTCATTCTTTGGTTGATAAAATCGAAAATTATTTGAAATCGGACGTGGTGAATTTTCCGTTTGAAATGGAAATTGAAAAGGAAATTTTGCAGTCGGTTTAGACGAAAAATTGCAAATTTGCTTTTTCGAGAGTTCGTCTTGTATCATTTTCACGGTTTTATTTTTTAGTTTTATGAACGCAGTTCGATTTAATGACGATAATAATTGATTGGCGAGAGCGCAAAATTTCAGCGTTCCGCCTTTCGTTCGTGTCAGAATCGAAAGGCGTTTTTTATTTATTAGCCCACGAAACACACGAAAGACACGAAAATTTTTAAGTTTTCTTTTTTTCGTATGTTTCGTGTGTTTCGTGGGCAAAAAAAATTATGTTAGACGTTTTAGGAAATTTAGAGAGAACACACACTTGCGGCGAATTGCGTTCGGAAGATGTCGGCAAGCAAGTTGTTTTGATGGGTTGGGTGGCGAAAAAGCGCGATTTCGGCGTTTTTACGTTTATTGATCTGCGCGACCGATACGGTTTGACGCAAATTGTCGTCAGCGAAGAAACTGCAAAGTTAGCACACGCGAAAGCGAAAAATTTGCGCGGCGAATTTGTCGTTGCTATAAAAGGCGAAGTTTCTTTGCGTGATGAAGGCGCGAAAAATGCGAAATTGGCGACGGGCGATATTGAAATTCACGTTTCGGAAATTTTGATTTTGAACGATGCGAAAACCTTGCCGTTTGAACTCGAAAAAGCTGGTTCGCAAAATTTGGCGAGCGAAGATTTGCGTCTGAAATATCGTTATTTGGATTTGCGCCGCTCGTCTTTGCAGAAAAATTTGATGATGCGGGCAAAGGCTTTGCGGAAAATTCGGGATTTTATGGAAGCGCGTGATTTTCTCGAAATCGAAACGCCGATCTTGCTGAAATCAACGCCCGAAGGTGCGAGAGATTTTATTGTTCCGTCGCGCATTCATAGCGGAAAATTTTTCGCTTTGCCGCAATCGCCGCAGATTTTGAAACAGATTTCGATGATTGCAGGTTTGGACAAATATTATCAAATTGCCCGATGTTTCCGCGATGAAGATTTACGCGCCGACCGTCAGCCGGAATTTACCCAGCTCGATATTGAAATGAGTTTTGCCAATGAAGAAATGGTTTTCCGAACTTTGGAAGGCGTAATCGGCGAAGTTTTTTCATTGGTTGAGCCTGAATTTCCCGCGCAATTTCCGCGAATGACATATGCGGAAGCGATGCGGCGTTTCGGCGTTGATAAACCCGATTTGCGTTTCGGAATGGAATTGCAAGATTTATCGGAAAATCTGCGCGATACGGATTTTGCGCCGTTTGCTTCCGTTTTAGAAAATAAAGGCGAAATTAAAGCGATTGTTGCGAAAGGAAAGTCAGATTATTCGCGCAAAAAATTGGACGAATTGCAGGAATTCGTTAAGCGTTACGGCGCAAATGCGCTGGCTTGGATAAAAGTTGGTGACGAAACGACATCTTCGCTTTTGAAGGTTTTGGGCGAAGAAAAAATTAATCAATTAGCGCAAATTGCCGAAAAAGGCGACGCGGTTTTGATTGTCGCGGGCAAAAAATCGGTTGTTGCGGCGAGTTTAGGCGCGTTGCGTAAAGAAATTGCGAAAAACGAAAATCTGATTCCGAAAGGCGTTTATAAACCGCTTTGGGTAACGGAATTTCCGATGTTTGAATACAACGAAGACACCGAAAATTATGATCCGATGCATCATCCGTTCACGTCGCTTTTAGATGAAGACGTGCCGCTTTTTAAACGCGCCATCGAAGACGGCGAAAAAGATTTGCTCGGCGAAATCCGCGCCCGCGCCTACGATGTCGTGATTAACGGCTACGAAATCGGTTCGGGTTCGATTCGCGTTCATCAGAGCGAAATCCAAAGTTTGATTTTCAAAGCGCAAGGATTAACACGCGAAAAAGCGCAGACGAGATTCGGATTTTTTCTCGACGCGCTCGAATACGGCACGCCGCCGCACGGTGGATTTGCCGCCGGAATTGAGCGTTTAACGATGCTTTTGCAGGAAACCGACAACATCCGCGACGTTATCGCGTTCCCGAAAACCGCTTCGGCGCAAGATTTGATGATGGATTCGCCCGGCGACGTTGATGACGCGCAATTAAACGAACTTGCGATTAAAATTGTCGAATAAATGTGCGATAATCGGTTTTGAACGGAGGAAATGAAATGACAGTTCAGCTTGAAGTTACAACCGAAAATCTTTTGAATGCAGTCGCGCAGATGCCTGAAAGCGAGTTTAATCGTTTTGTCGAAAAGGCAAAGGAAATAAGAATTAAACGAAAACCGCTTGCCGAAAATGATTTGATTCATAAAATAAACACGATTTACTCAGCAGAAAAGCGTCAGAGATACAACCATCTTTACGAAAAATTTCAACAGGAAAATATAACTCCGAAAGAGCATAAAGAACTGTTAAAATTGAGTGATGAGTTTGAAATGCTTGATGCCGAAAAATTGGAATATCTCGGCGAACTCGCTAAACTGCGGGGACAATCGTTCGAGAAAGTCGTCAAGGAATTTAAAGTAAAACTCTGAATTTATGAGGAAGAAAATTCCTGCCGCATTGCGCCGCGAAGTTATCAAAAGAGCTAAAGGACTTTGTGAATATTGTCGGACGGACTCGGATTTCTCGGATAGCCCGTTTGACGTTGAGCATATCATTCCGCTTTCCCGAAATGGCACGAACGAACTTGATAATTTGGCTTTGGCTTGCCACGGATGCAATATGAAAAAATCAAATAAAACGAAGTTTTTCGATGTGGTTAGTCAGGAAATTCCAAGATTATTTCATCCGCGAGAAGACATTTGGAAAGAAAATTTCGGTTGGTCGGAAAATTATTTGATTGTTGTCGGACTGACACCTGTCGGGCGCGTAACGGTCGAGTTGATGAAATTAAACCGGAAAGGTTTGATAAATCGGCGAAAAGCCCTTTTTATGATGGGACAACATCCGCCCGAATAAGTTTTAATTTTTCCGAACAAAACACAATAAACTGTCGTAGAAAGCAAAAGCAATGGCAAAGAAAAAATTTGACACAAATCCGCTCGACCCTGAGTTTCCCGAAAAAGTTAAATGGGAAGCCGAAACTGCCGCTTTGCCGAAAACCGAATATAAAACTGCCGAATTTCCGCCGGCATCGGTTACGGAAGAAGAAACCAAACGCTTTAATAACACGGATTTTAACGCTTATCAAGCACCTTTTACGGGGCAAAATGTTCCCGCAAACTATCAAACCGCAAAACTTTACGACGATATGAATCAATCTTCAAATCGCAAGGTTGATAAAATCGGTTTGCCGGAAAATATTCTGACAGCGTTGCCTTATATTCCGTTTTATATCGGTTTGATTGCGGGTTTGATAATTTTGTTTATCGTGCCGAAATCCGAAACGAAAGTTCGTTTTCACGCGGCGCAAGGTTTGGCGGCGCATTTAGCGATTTTGATTATTTCGGCAATCTTGCGCGGCATTGATAAAGTAACTGATTTTGCCGATTTCGGTTTGGCGATTTTTCAAGTCGTAACGATGGTAATGCTGATAATTTTTGCCGTCAAAGCGTGGCAGGGAAAGCCGATTCACATCGAATCCGTTGAAGATTTGACCGATTGGCTGGAAGATAAAATTAAGCCGAAAAGTTGATTTGGGAGAAATTTAATGTATTGTGCAAGTTGCGGCAGCGTCATAAGTTCGGAATTAAATTATTGCAAAAGTTGCGGAATGCGTCTCGTCGGCGATGAAAAACCGGAAACTTCCAATCGTATTTTAGCAACATTAATTATTACTTTCGGCGTTATCACGATTGTCGGATTAGGCATTTTGATTGCCTTGATTGCGCTGCTTCTTGATCGTGGTGCGACCGAAAAAATAGTCTCAATAACACTCATTTTTTATCTCGCTTGTTTTACTGCAATCGAATTTGTATTGGGTTCGCAGATTTCAAAACTAATTAATGCAACCATCGGAAAAGAGAAAAAGAATTCAACGAAAATAGTTCAGCCCGCGCAGGTTTCGCCGCGAAATACGGCGCAATTACCCGAACCGACGCAAATGCCGATTAGCGTAACCGAACATACGACGCAAATTTTCGACAAAGTTCCGCTGAAAGAAAATTAAGAAAATATTGCCCACGAAACACACGAAAGACACGAAAATAAGAAAACTTAAATTTTTTCGTGTCTTTCGTATGTTTCGTGGGCAAAAAAATCATCTTAAAAATGGCGCAAGCAAACTCAAAATTGCAATAATCACAATCGCGCCGAAAATGTCTAAAATTATTCCGTAACGAACCATTTTCATTAGCGGAATGTAGCCCGAACCATAAACAATCGCGTTGCAAGGTGTGGAAACCGGAAGCATAAAACCGAGCGACGCGCCGAATGTTGCGCCAAGTGCGGGAATTAAAGGATTTACACCTTGAGTTTGAGCAATCGCAATCACGACCGGAACGACCATATTTGCCGAAGCCGTGTTTGAAGTCGTTTCAGACAAAATCACGGCGACCAAAACCGACGCGACCAATAAACCGAATTCGCCGCTCAACGGAAGAATCGAAGTCATATTTTTGCCGATTGATTCCGCCAAGCCTGTCTGAAATGACAAAACGCCGAGCGCGAATCCGCCGCCGTAAAGCAAAACTACACCCCAATCAATTTTCACGGCTTCGTTCCACGTTATCGCTTTTTCACCTTTCGCATTTCCGGGCAGTAAAAACAATAAAACCGCGCCGATAATTGCGCCGACGGCTTCGGGCAAACGCGAGTTTATCGCTTTGTAAATCTCGCTCGTATCGCTGGCAAAAAGCGCGACCAAACCGGAAAAAATCCATAGAAAAACCGCTGTTGCGAAAGCAAAAACAGTTGATTTTTGCGCTCTTGTCCATTTGCCCAAACTCGCTTTTTCGCGCCGAATCATTTCCGCGCTTCCTTTAATTTCCTTAACTCCGGCAGGCGCGAGATAGTTTAAATAAGCGAAAAGAAAAAGGTATAAAATTATCACGACCGGCGCACCGATCATCATCCATTTGAAAAACGAAATTTCCGCGCCTAAGATTTGACGAATAAAACCTAAACCAATCATATTCGGCGGCGTTCCGATTGGTGTCATCAGTCCGCCGATTGACGCGGCAAACGACGTTATCAACATCATTGCCGTCGCGTAATTGCGACTGATTTTGATGCCGGTTTCCTTTTCCTGTTTGAACAAAAACGCGAGAATTGACATTCCGATTGCGAACATCATTGCGGTTGTTGCCGTGTTTGAAATCCACGCCGAAATAAACGCCGTAACCGCGCCAAACGCAAATAAAATGCGGCTCGGACGCGCTCCAATCCACTTCAAAGACAAAACGCCGTAAGCAAATCGTTTATCCAAATCGTGCAAAAAAATTGCCCGCGCCAGAATAAACGAACCGATAAACAGAAACATCAACGGATCGGCAAACGGCGCAAAAACTTCTTTCGCGGGCGCAACCTTGAAAATCACGCACAAAGCCGCGCCGATTAAAGCTGTTATCGGCATCGGCAAACTCTCGCAAATCCATAAAATTATAATAACTGCGATAATTGCGGCAAGATTGTGCGCTTCGGGTTTAAGATTGAGCGGCGCGAAATAAATCAGCAAAAAAGCCAATGGCGCGAAAAAAAATCCGGCACGATTGCGCCACATTTCAAACCGCGCTTCTTGCGGCGAAATTACTTCTTTTATATCAAGGTTTTCTTCGATTGAAGGCATAATATTTGTTTTGAGTCCCGCCTTCAGGCGGCTAAACCGCTAGCGAAGCGGAGCGGTTTCGTGTTTCTAAAAAAAAAATCACAGCCGACGAATTTCTGCTTTGCTTCGCTGGCAGAAAGCCGTCTAAAGACGGGACTCAAAACTAAAATTCCAAATACGGATTGAAAATATATTCGAGCGAAACAGGCGAATTATCGGGAAATTTCAGATTCATCGAAACCGAGTATGCCGGATCTAACGCCCATTGTCCGGTGTTTAAAATTTTCTTGTCTTTGGTTTTTTTATCAAACCACGCCCAAAAAGGTTTCGCCTGATTTTTGCTTGCCATAACGCCGTGAAATGCGCCGGAAATGTATTTTGCGCTTGCTCGCGGACGATTTCCGAACGGTTCATAGACGTAAAAATCATCAAAAGTTTCAGTTGCTTTACTCGATTTTTGATTTCCTTTCGACCACCATTCATCGTAAATCGGAAGCAAAGCATAACTTACATTTCGATCATTTGAAAACTGCGGACTTTCAGATTTTTTGCCGTAAATGTATGTAACGCCTGTGTTTTGTTTGAATTCCATTTTCGTAGAATCGAAAAGCGAAGATTTATAATTGCTCGAAAAAATGCCGTGTCCGCCGGCTTCGATGAAGATGATCGGATGCGTGTTTTCGTGAAATTCGATTTTGCCGTCAATGTCGTGAACGCCTTTTTTTATCGCTGAATTATTTGTAAATGAATAAATATTGTTGTGCGCGAGAGTTTCCATAACTTCGAGTTTGCCGAATTTTGAAGAATCTTTTCGCACGGTCAAGATCAAACCTTCGTTGTCGTTTTCGTGGCAGCTTGAAGCGACGCAAAAGTCCGAATAATCGCGCGGATGAAAGAAATTGTAAATCAAAAACCAATGCGTTTCGGTTTCCATCACGGCATAGTAAACAAAGGCTTTTGACGAGCCGGAAGCAAGATTTTCCCAATTGTCCGCGCCGCGCCAATTTCCGTCATAATCAAATCGCGCCAGATAATCGGCTTTCGGCTCAAACCAAGTTTCCTGCGCGACAAACGGCGCGTAATTTTCGACTAAAGCAAAATATTCATCGGAAGAATTTACGTCGGAAGAAAAATTTACCTCCGATTTTTTCTGCGAAACGGCGGAGTTTGAAACTTCAATTGTAACTTCTTTTGTCAGATTTCCTTGCGAAATTTTTATCGTATATTTGCCGATTTTGCTTGGCGCAGTGAAAAGAATCGAATCTTTGGCGGCAACCGAATTTAAACCTTGTAAGATAAAATTATCGAAGCCGGATTTAGTTTTTTCGCTCGCGTCTTGCAGCAAAAACGGCTTGGAAATCCAACCGCCGCTTGCGCTTGCTTTCCAATCGTTGATTTGAATTTGTCCTGCTTTGCTCTCGTCCGCAAGAACATTATCCAAAATTCCTTTCTTTTTTTCGCCAAAAAATTGCGCTTGAATTACGGCAGTTTCGAGCGGACGAATCTTCGCCGTCGCGGGCAAAACATTGATTTTTATTTCCGTGATTTTGTCTTGCGCCGAAGCCGTAACAAAATAAAAAATCAAGAGAAAAAATGTAAAAATTGGAAATTTCATAAAACTAAATTTTCGAGTGTTCAGAGTAACTGCTTCAGCCGTGCTTTTCGTCGCGCTTCGCGGGCGAATTCACGCATAAATGCGTTACTCTGAACAATATAAAAATTAACTCTCAACTGTCGTTAAACTTGATTTATCGCTTCGCAATTTCAAAATCGCCGTAATTACCAAATAAATTGCTAACAAAATCAAAACTAAAGACGCAATTCCGTTGACAAATTTGACATCGAAACCGTTTGCGGCGCGAAAATTGCCGATTGTCAGACTTGTCAAAGCCCAAAGCGTAATCGCCAAAACAAAAAGCATCGGCAAAAGCGTGAACGCGATTCGCTTCCGCGCCTGATAAAGCCACACCGTAATCGAAAGCAAACTTAACGCGGCAAGCAATTGATTTGACGCGCCGAACAGCGTCCAAAAATCGTTCCAACTGCCTTTCGGCGCAATCAAAACACAGACGAACGGAATCGAAATTGTTGCCAAAGTTCCGATAATTGCACCGATTTTTCCGCGAATTCCGATAAGTTCTTGCACAATATATCTTCCCAATCGCAACGAAACGTCCAAAGTATCGAAAACAAAAGTCGAAAAAGCCATCGCGCCGAAAGTTATCGCAATCGGTAGATTTTCTTTGCCGATAATCAGCGTCAAAAATTCGCCGATTCCGTTGCCGTAAATTTTTCCCGGCGGAACGCCTTTTGCGGCTTCGGCAGTAATAATCATAATCGTTACGAGCGCGATAAATGCGACAAAACCTTCTGCCAACATTGCGCCGTAGCCGATTGAATGCGTGTCCGATTCTTTGTTGATTTGCTTTGAAGTCGTGCCGGAACAAACCAATCCGTGAAAGCCGGAACACGCGCCGCAAGCGATTGTTACGAACAAAAACGGAAATAACATTCCGGTCATTCCGCCGATGTCCCAAGACTTAAACGAAGGTTGCTGAATCGTATAATTACCGAAAAATATGCCGATAACGCCGACGATAATTGCCGCGTAAAGCACGAATCCGCCCAAATATCCGCGAGGCTGAAGCAACGCCCAAACCGGCACGAGCGAGCCGAGAATGCAGTAAATCAAAATCAAAATCGCCCAAGTCGTATGATCAAAAAGAAA
Source organism: Acidobacteriota bacterium (assembly GCA_031409875.1). Lineage (GTDB taxonomy): Bacteria > Acidobacteriota > Blastocatellia > Pyrinomonadales > Pyrinomonadaceae > CALMEH01. The sequence goes on from JANNYB010000050.1 coordinate 17,104, forward strand.
GATTGTCGAAAATTTCGTGCCGAGAAAAGAAAGCGCAAAAGTTGCGGGAACAAAAATTATCGTTGACAACCAAAGCGGCGGTTTCAAATATCTTTCGACAAGCCCCAAAATAATCGAAAGACCGAGATACATTATGCTCGCAAACGCCACCGCGCCGCCCGCGTTGAAATTTCCGATTCCTGACAATTCTTCCGTTCCCGACACGAAAGTTCCTGCCGTAATATCTGTAAATGCAACAATTACATAAATTAATGCAATCCAAATGAACGCCATCATTGCGCGACCTGCGCCATTGCCGAGCTTTTCGCGGGCGATTTCGGCGATTGAAGTTGCGCCGTGTCGCACGGACGAAGCAAGCGTCGAAAAATCGTGAACCGCGCCAATTAAAACCACGCCGAGCGCAATCCAAATCAAACACGGAAGCCAGCCGAACGATTGGCACGCGATAATCGGTCCCGCAATCGGACCAGCCGCCGCGATTGCCGAAAAATGTTGTCCAAACAAATAAAACGGCTTCGTCGGCACAAAATCTTCGCCGTCATTTATTTTATTCGCCGGAGTTTCGCGTGAATCGTCGAGATTAAATTGTTTTGCAATCCAACGCCCGTAAGCAAAATAGCCGAAAACGAGCCAAATTAAAAAGACAATCGCCAAAGCCGCCAACATAAAATTTTTTCTCCGAAATTTACGATTTGAAAAGAATTGAAGTGCCTTAAATTTACGATATTTCGCCCGAAAAACAAAATGAGAACAAGGAGCGGTAGCGACTTGGCTATGGTAAAGTCAGCCAAGTCGCTACCGCTCCTTGTTCTCATTTGTTGCAATTTGATTTATTATCGAGATATGAACAACGAAAAATCTCTGCAAGAAACTTACGCGCCGGACGGAATTTGTTTCGGTTGCGGTGTGAAAAACGAAAAAGGTTTGCGAATCCGCAGTTTTGTCGAAGGCGATGAAGTCGTTGCCGAATTTCGCGCGGACGAGCATCATCAAGCGTTTCCCGGAATGTTGAACGGCGGAATTATCGGCGCGTTGCTCGATTGTCATTCAAATTGGGCGGCGGCACATTTTTTGATGAAAAAGCATAACAAAGATGCGCTTGATTACACTGTTACGGCGGATTTCCACGTTAAACTTCGGCGACCAACGCCGTTTGATGCAACACTTTTTTTAACAGCAAGAGTTGTCGAATCAACCGATGATAAAGCCATTGTCGAAGCCGAATTGATTGCGAATGACAAAGTTTGTGCAACCTGTCGCGGCACATTTATCGCCGTCAAAGAAGGTCATCCGGCTTATCATCGTTGGTAAAATTTAACCGCGAAATGTGCGAAAAAGCGCGAAAATTATTTCTTTTTTTTGCGTGTTTCGCGTGTTTCGCGGTTAAAAAATCTTCTGCATTTTATTTTCAAAATCTTCAATCAAACCCAAACTTTCGAGCTGAAGTTTTTGTTCATTCATCAAACGCGGTAGATAAATAACGTCTGAAAGTGCGTAATTGACGAGTTCGTCCGTCCAAATCCCGTCCCAGAATTTATTAAATTTAGTGCGTTGTGATTTGTCCAAATCAACGGCGAAATGACGATAGAGAGTTTCGGCTAAACTCGCCGATTGTCCTGCGCCTTTGGTATAAAGTTTTTCGGCAATCATCGTGCAGAAAACATTTTCGGTGTGAAAACCGCTTTCGCGCAAGAATTCGAGATCAAATTTGGCGTTGTGAAAGACTTTTGTAATGTTTGGATTTGCCAAAATTTCTTCCAAACGCCCAAGTGAAACGCCTTCGCTCAAAGGAATCAAAACATTAAAATCGCCGTCGGAAAATTGAATCGAAAAAATTCTACCGTTTCGCGCCGAAAGCGAAGAAGTTTCCGTATCGCAACCTAAAACAATGGAGTTGGAGAGTTTTTCGTAAGCCGTTTCAATTTCCTCCGGCAAACGCGCAACTAAAATATTCACAGATTAAATTGTAACCTAATTGCCATTTTTTTTAATTTATTTTTTTGCCCACGAAACACACAAAATGCACGAAAATAAGAAATAAACTCAAAAACTTTTGCTTTTTTTTCGTGTCTTTCGTGTGTTTCGTGGGCAAATTATCTTTTTGTTGATAAATGGCAACTTGGATTAAATTTAATATTATTCGGCAAAAGGCGGAAAATGTATTATTCTTTTAGAAGTTTTTCGGCATTTCAAATCCGAAATCCAAAATCGAAATATGTCCGAACATTTAACCGAAATCGAAGCCAGAATTATCGGCGCACTTGTTGAAAAGCAACTGACAACGCCCGAATATTATCCTTTGACGCTCAACGCGCTCGTCAACGCTTGCAATCAAAAAACGAACCGCGAGCCGGTCGTAAATTACGATGAGCAAACTGTTTCGCAAACCTTAGACGATTTGCGCGACAAAAATCTCGTCTATGTTTTTTACGGAAGCACTTCGCGTGTGCCGAAATACAAACATATTTTCGGCGATTATTTTGAACTCGAACCTTCGGAAGTTGCCGTGCTTTCTGTATTGATGCTTCGCGGAGCGCAAACAATCGGCGAATTGCACCAGCGAACGCATCGGCTTTACGAATTTAAAGGTCTCGGCGATGTCAACGAAACGCTCGAAAGTTTGCTGAAACGCGATGACCCTTTAATTACAAAACTCGAACGTGCGCCCGGACAAAAAGAAGCCCGCTACGCACATCTTCTCTGCGGCGAAGTTTTACATTACACGCCGCCGGAAAGAGTTTCACGCTCAACGGCAAACGACGAACGAGTCGAAAAACTCGAACAGGAATTGGAAAGTTTAAAGAGTGAATTTACGAGTTTTCGACAGGAATTTGAGGAATTTAAGAAGCAATTTGAGTAAAAAAAAATAAATCTTATTTTGCCCGCGAAACACGCGAAACACGCTAAAAAAATACAAATTCATTTCTTTTTTTCGTGTGTTTCGCGTGTTTCGCGGGCAAAAAACATTCGCTCGGCACATTAATTTATTTGTCTTTACGATAAACACCAATACGTTTTTGCACTAATTTTTCGACGTTCATTGGCACGCCTTCAGCACGGGCTTCGCGGATAAATTCGGCATCAATTTTAAAAATTCGCATCTTTACCAAGTCTTCGATGTCGAGATTATCAAAACCTTCGTTGCGAATTTCGATGATAAATTCGGGCGTGATTTTGAAGATACGCATTTTAACGAGCATTTCAAAAGGTTCGTTTTGGAAACCCATCTGCGCGACGTGGCGCACGAATTCGGCATCAATCTTGAAAATTTTTGCTTTGACCAAATCTTCAAATGTCAGATTTTGAAAACCGCTTTCCTTCATTTCGCGGGCAAATTTGCCGTCAATCTTGAAAATCGCGCCTTTGAACAGGTCGCCGATGTCCAATTTTCCGAAATCCGCCGAGAGCAAATCGTCTGCCAGCGCAGTTGTTACATTCAACATTGCGGCGGCAAAAAGTCTGTCTTCGATGTTCGATTCATCTTTTGAATTCTTTTCCAAAAAGTCTAATCCGCGCGATTTCATTGCTTCGATAAATGTTTTGCTCGGTGTAAAACGAAAATTTCCGTTGCCTTTGCCGTTCGTAAATTTGCCTTCGCATTCGATATTTCCGGCTTCGCGCAAGATCGAAAATCTGACGCTCGAACCGGAACTGTTGATTTCGCTTAAAGACAAACCTTGTAAATTTTTCAGATCGAAATTTGAACCTGAACGATTATTTCTGTCGTCAGCTTTGCGCGAAAACGAAAGATTAATTTGATTCGCTGAATCCGATTTCAACTCGGCTTTCCAATCGCCCGTTACAACCGATTGGGCAACGATGACGTAGTTTCCGATGACGATAACGATAAAAGCGAACGCGAATTTGAATAAATTTTGAATGTTTTTTGACATAAAAGCTCCTGATTTTTTTGAATTTTCGTATGAATTACAATAGGAAAACACCGACAACGTAATATTTGTGACAAAAAAGTTTTGAGTTCCAACTTTAGTTGGCAAACTGCGAGCGAAGCAACGCGGTTTTCGGCTTCGATTAGAATTCGAGTTTATTTAGCGCAAAGCAAACGCCTCGCTTCGCTCGCGTTTGCCCCAACTAAAGTTGGAACTCAAAACTTTTTGAAACAAATTTTAAATATCTACGTTTCTACATTTGACTAAAGTCGCAATCTGGTCAAAACTCGATGTTATATGAGAAATGCGGTTTCGACACGCGAAGTTAGAGAAGCAATTTTGGACGCAACGGATGAATTTTTATCGCGCAACGGTTATCAGAAAATGACGATTGATGATTTAGCGGCGGCAGTTGGCATCGGAAAAGGCAGTATTTATTTGCATTTTCGGAGTAAGGAAGAAGTCGTCTTATCGCACATTGACCGGATTATCGAGCGGTTGAAAATGGAATTGAAAAGCATTGCCGCGCTCGAAATTTCTGCCGAAGAGCGTTTGCGAAAAATGCTTGTAATGCGCGTTTTGTTTCGGTTTGACAGCGTTCAGCATTACACGCAAAGTCTTAATGATTTGCTTTCGGCGATTCGTCCGAGTCTTTTGGCAAGACGCGAAAATTATTTTGTTGAAGAATCGGAAGTTTTTGCTTCGGTTATCGAAAAAGCGGAAGTTTTTGAAACAGACGACGCGCTAAAAACAGCGCAAACATTGCTTTTGGCGACAAATTCGCTGCTTCCGTATAGTTTGACCGCGCACGAACTCGGCGAACGCGACGAAATCGAGGAAAAAACGCGACGAATTGCGAATTTGCTTTTAAAAGGTTTAATTTCCCGCAACAAATAACAGTTAATTTGAGGAGTAATTATATGAAAAAATATACGGCTTTATGTCTTTCAATCGTTGCGGTTTTCATTATCATAACGATTGGAAATATCGTCATCGTCGCGCAAAACGAACAGAATGATATGACGATTGATGCGAAAACGCGCACGGAAGTTATTAACACGATTTTGCAAAATTTGAATGATTCTTACGTTTTCGCGGATGTTGCGAAAAAAATGGAGGAAGATGTTCGCAATCGTTTGAAAAACAAGGAATACGACAATATTACGAGCGCGAAAGCGTTGGCTGTAAAATTGACGGAAGATTTGCAATCGGTCAGCAAAGACAAGCATTTGCACGTTCGATATTCATTTGAAGCGATTCCCGTGCGCGAAAAACGCGAAAAACCGACCGAACAGGAAGAAGCAGAATTTCGCAATTATTTGAAACGGATAAATTACGGTTTTGAACGAGTTGAGCGAATGCAAGGCAACATCGGTTACATTGATTTGCGCGGATTTTTCGGTCCTGAATTGGGTGCGGAAACTGTGGCGGCGGCGATGACTTTTGTTAATGGAACGGACGCTTTGATTATTGATTTGCGACAAAATGGCGGCGGCGATCCCGAAATGGTGGCGCTAATTTGTTCATATCTTTTTGGCGATAAACCCGTGCATTTGAACAACTTATTTTTCCGCGCCGGAAATAAAACGGAAGAATTTTGGACGAAGCCGAATGTTTTAGGCAAAAAATACGGCGACAAAGACGTTTATGTTTTGACGAGCAATCGGACGTTTTCGGGCGCGGAAGAATTTGCGAATAATTTGAAAGTTCTAAAACGTGCTACGATTGTTGGCGAAACAACCGGCGGCGGCGCAAATCCGGGCGGAGTTTTTCGCATTAACGATCATTTCGGCGTTTTCATTCCTGTCGGACGCGCGATAAATCCGATTACAAAAACAAATTGGGAAGGCACAGGCGTTTTGCCCGATGTCGCCGTGCCGAAAGACCAGTCGCTCAAAACCGCATATTTACTGGCTTTGAACAAATCTTTCAACACCACGAAAGACGAAAATTTGAAAAAGAATCTGAAAGTTTTGATTGACCAAAATCAAAAGGAATTGGACGAAATGAAAGTGAAAAAGTAATTTTTCAGGTAAAAAGTAAAAGGTAAAAGGCAAAGCTGGATTACGAATCTTAGCTTTACCTTTTACCTTTTACCTTTTACCTTTTACCTTTTACCTTTTACCTTTTACCTTGCTTTAGCGTTTCCAATAATTTTTAATCTTTAAATCGAGCATCGGAAAGGCGACGTATTCACAACTTCTGCCGGAATCGCGGATTTTTTGCACCATTTTGATAGCGGCATCGGCGTTGCGTGTGTGGACAACGATGGTTGCGGCGCGTTGTAGTTTCGGGTTTTCGTCGAGAAATTCGGCGATGGCGTAGCCGGTGCGCGAATAATCGTTGTGATCATTGGTTTCGTAATGTTCGGGAAGCAAATCGTGGTCGAGAAAAATCGCGTCGTAAGCGTTTTCTTGCAAAAAAACTTTTGCTTCTTCAACCGTTTCGGCGAGGTCAATTTCATCGCCCGTAAAGCGTTTTTTAAACCAACGATGCCGGCGTTTGTCGTCGTCAAGCACGAAAACAGTTATCGGCGTGCGTCCCGCGCTCAAATCAGCCAAACCGAGTTTTATCATCAAACTGCGTAAAATACTCATAAAACTTATATCGAAATCATTACTGAGCGGCATAGAATTTGATTACGACATCATCGCCTTCAATTTTCGGTGGTTTTTTCCGTGTTTTCCGTGTTTTTCGTGGATAGATTTCTTTTTCTATCCACAGAACACACGGAACACACGGAAAAGAACTTCGATAATTGCCCGATTAAGTGGTATTTCCCGCGTCAGCCAATTCTATGCCGCTAAGTAATGTATCGAAATAGATAATATAGCATACGACAAAAGCGGGAAAAACGATAAATTTAACTTTTTTTTGTGGAATGTTAAATTTTCCTGAATTTTTAAGTCCTGTGTTTTCAGCGATTTCATCTTTTGGCGGTTTTAAACTTTCGTGAAAGCCCGATTTTTATTGAGTTTTTAAATGCTGAATAAAACTTGAAATCTAAAATTTCGATGCTATAATCCAAAATGCTTTAAGAAGTTTGTCTGAAAGTTCACTCGTATTTTTCAAGGTTAATAAAGTAAAATTAAGTAGTATTTTAACGAATTAGATGTCGCAGGAAACAGCTAAAATTCATTCCCTTTACGCTGTGCCGCAGCCGTCGCCCGATGATCCCGAACAAGATTTGTTCGCGGATTTCGAGCCGGATGAGGACGTAGATATTTGTCAAAAATGCTACGGTGGCGGCTGGGAAGTCGTTCCGGGCAAAGGTGCGCGTTTGTGCGAATGCCGCAAGAAAAAAACGCAAACCAATCAGCTCGATAAAGCCAGAATTCCGAAACGCTACACGAAATGCGATTTTGAAAATTACATTCCGCAAAACGAATCTCAAAGAAACGCCGTTTGGCTGACGCGCAAATTGGCTTCGGCGTATCTTCCCGATTACGACGGGCAGGGAATTGTATTGATGGGAAATTGCGGAGTCGGCAAAACTCATCTGTCCGTGGCGGTTTTGAAGGAATTGACGAAGCGCGGATTTAATTGTGTTTTTTACGAATCAGGTTCGCTGCTCAAGGAAATTCAAAATTCTTACAACACGCAAACGCAAACTTCGGAGTTCAGCGTTCTTGCGCCGATTTTCGATGCGGAAGTTTTGGTTTTAGACGAGCTTGCCGCCTCAAAACCGACCGAATGGGTGCGCGATACGATGACAAATATTATCAACACGCGCTACAACGATAAAAAATTGACGATTTTTACGACCAATTATCTCGACAAACGAACCGATAAAGAAGAAACTTTGCAAGACAGAATCGGCGTTCGTCTGCGTTCGCGTCTTTACGAAATGTGCAAAACCGTTTTGATTGACGGCGACGATTACCGTCGCAATTTTGAACAAATTACCCAATCTAAAAAATCCCGTTAATTTTGGAAAATAATCAAATAAATTTGGATTTCGATATAGGATTTTCGTATAAAAAAATCCCTTAAATATCGCGTAGCGATAAATTGAGTTTAGAGGCGATTTTTAACCAAAAATCAACACTTACAGACTTGTGTGGATACTAATGCTTAAAAGACACACGGCTTGTATCTAAATTCAAATTACCGCTAACGCGGTCAAAACAAATACTTTAATTGAGTTAAACTGCTAACGATATGAAACGTCTGATTCCAATCATTTTATCAATTCTGTTCGCCGCAAATATTTTCGCTCAAACGGTTGATGATTTGAGTGATTATACCGAGCCGCCGAGTCGTTTTCGGGGCGTGATTGAGAAATTTTCGGAAGATTACGGGAGTTTGAATCGTTTTTACACGGCGCAGACTTCGCCGAATCGTGCTGAAAGATTTCGGCGGCTTTTTGCGGATTGGGCGGCGGTTTTGAATCGGTTTCAGTTTGATTCTTTGAACCACGATGAGCAGGTTGATTATTTGCTTTTTAAGAATTATTTGGCGCACGAACTCAAGGAAGCAGAGCGCGAAAACAAGCAGTTTGAGGAAATGTCGGCGATTTTGCCGTTTGCAAAAACAATTAGCGATTTGGAAGATTCGCGGCGGAAATTAGAACCGATTGATGCGGCGAAAATTGCGAATTTGCTCAATGATTTAAACAAAATGATTGCGGCGACGCAGAAAAGCATCGAATCGGGCGCGATTGCGAAGCCGAAACGCACGGTTGCGAATCGTGCCGTGCAGACGATTTTTTCTTTGCGCTCGACTTTAAAAAATTGGTTTAATTTTTACAATTCTTACGATCCGCAGTTTTCTTGGTGGAACGCCGAAACTTACAAGGCGGTTGATGCTTCGCTCGTCAATTATCAAAATTTTGTCAGCGAAAAACTCGTCGGAATTCGCGCCGACGATAAAACGACAATCATCGGCGACCCGATTGGGCGCGAAGCCTTACTGCAAGAGTTAGAGTTTGAAATGATTCCTTACACGCCCGAAGAATTGGTGGAAATCGCCAATAAAGAATTTGCGTGGTGCGAAAACGAGATGAAAAAAGCCTCGCGTGAGATGGGTTTTGGCGACGATTGGAAAAAGGCTTTGGAAGCCGTCAAAAATAAATACGTCGAGCCGGGCAAACAGCCGGAATTGATTACGAAACTTGCGCTCGAAGCAATTGATTTTGTCGAGAAAAATGACCTCGTAACTGTCCCCAAAATCGCCAAAGAATCGTGGCGAATGGAGATGATGTCGGCGGAACGTCAACTCATTGCGCCGTTCTTTTTGGGCGGCGAAACGGTTTTGGTCGCGTATCCGACAAGCGCGATGACGCACGAACAAAAATTGATGTCTTTGCGCGGCAACAATCCGCATTTTTCGCACGCCGTTGTCCATCACGAACTCATTCCCGGACATCATTTACAAGGTTTTATGAATCGCCGCCATCGTCCGTATCGCGCTACTTTCCGCACGCCTTTTTGGTCGGAAGGTTGGGCGTTGTATTGGGAATTTTTGCTGTGGGATTTGAATTTTAACAAAACGCCGGAAGATAAAGTCGGCGCACTTTTTTGGCGAATGCACCGTTCGGCAAGAATCATTTTCAGTCTGAATTTTCACCTCGAAAAAATGTCTCCGCAAGAAGCGGTTGATTTTCTCGTCGAGCGCGTCGGACACGAACGCGAAAATGCTCTCGCGGAAGTTCGCCGTTCATTTGCCGGCGATTACGGTGCGCTCTACCAAATGGCGTATATGATGGGCGGTTTGCAATTTTACAATCTCCAACGCGATTTGGTCGGCAGTAAAAAAATGACGAACAAACAATTTCACGACGCGATTTTAAAAGAAGGCTCAATCCCCGTCGAAATGGTTCGAGCGATTTTGACGAAGCAGAAATTATCAAAAGACTTCAAACCGAATTGGCGATTTTACGGCGATTTAATTAAGTGAAGAATATTACTTTTGACTTAAAATTTAATTGTATTAAGCAACACTTCGGACAGTTTTTAATTCGATAATTACTGTAAATTATTGAAAAACATTGAAGTTATGAATTAAATCAAAGTCAGGTTTTGAGCTAAGTTTGATTTAATTCACTTGTTCAAATTTAAAAAGCCCGTCTTTATTGGCTTTCAAATATCAAAAAACTGTCCAAAGTATTGATGTATGAAACTGAACTAAAAAGATAATTTTTTCGTGTATTTCGTGTGCAGCAGTTATTTCTGTGAATTTATTGAGGCGTTACAAAATATTTGGGCTAATCTTCCAAACTTTTCAGCCAATTTTCGATTTCTTCGGCTTCATCATCAGAAAGTTTTTTCTCGCCGAAGCGGACGCGGTTGTATTTTTCGGTAATTTGGACGGCTTCGGGCATCTTCAGGGCAAAGGCAAATTCCAGCGGCGTTTGGTGCGATTGGCGAGTAAAGCCTTTGTTTGCAAGGAGTTTTTGCATTCGTTCGTAAAATTCGATGATGGTCGTTTCGTTTTTTTGCTTCAACCACGCGGAAATTTTTTGCCAGATTTTGAGTCTTGAAATTCGTCGGAAAAGCCAAACGATAAGCAAAATTCCCAATGCGGCACTAATCAAATAACCGATGCCGTAAAGAATCGCCCACGCGCTCGATTGCAAGCCTTTGTCGCCGCGAACTTCTTTCCACCATTCGCCGATTTTGGTTTGAATTTCATTGAGCCAGACGGACGTTTTCGATTGATAATCTTGAAAACTGTTTTTTACCGAACTGAAAAGTGAACGCTGTTCTTGGTTGTCGAAAGCCACAAAGTATTGAATCCAAAAGGTTTCAAAGGCTTCCATATATTTTTTGAACGAGCCGAATGTTCCCGCGTAATTCGCTTCGTTTGTCTGTCCGGCAAACGGTGTCGGATCAAACGCGACCCAAGATTTCGTTTCGGGAAAATAAACTTCAACCCACGAATGCGCGTCTTTTTGTTTAACGACATAAACGCCTGCTGTTTCATTGAACTCACCTTGCTGAAAACCGTTGACTATTCTCGTTGCAACGCCTTGCGTGCGAAGCATCATCGCCATTGCCGATGAAAAATATTCGCAATGACCTTGTTTTACATTAAACAAAAAATCCGCCAAAGGTTCGTCGCCGCCGACCGTTAAATCGAGCGTGTAGCCGAAATTATTCTGCAAATATTGCTCGACGGCTTTGGCTTTGTCGTAGCGGTTTGTTTTGCCTTGCGTGATTTGTTCGGTAAAAGTTTTGATTCTTTGATCGAACTTTTCGGGAATTTCCGTATAGCGTGTGAAATTTTCGGGATATTCGGTTACATCAGCGCGTAATGTTTCAATTTCAGGAATGGAAACATCGGAAACGACTTGATAAATAACGCGGTCAAATCCGCTTCTGGTAAAATTTAAACTGTTGTTTTCATTATATCTGAATTGAACGTCATCGGTTTTTTTATCGTTTGAATCTTGATGAATTTTGCTGAAATTTCCGTCGCGGACTTCAATCGGTCGCGGCATTGCAAACAGCACAAATGATTCTAAAGGTTCGAGATAAATCGTTTGCGTTACGACATTTGCGGCGTTTTGCGCGAAACCAAGGCGGAACGAACCGCCTTCAATCGGCACGATTTTTTGCTGTTCGATTGATTTTGACCAAATGCGCCCGTCGAATTTGTCCAAAGCAATGCCACGCCAACGCTCGGTATTGAGATTTTTTTTGCGGACATTTTCGACACGCGCCCGCATCACAATTGCGTCGCTTTGCTTCAAACGTCCCATTTCACCGAGCTTAACTTCGTTTGAAAATCCCGTAATGCTCGAATATTCGCCTTGATCGCTGCCAAAACCTGCACCGCCAACACGCGGAAGCGCAAAAAATAGCGGAATGGCAACTGCGATTATGAACAAAAGTAATAAAACCGCCGTCGAAGGCAAACGAAAATTAAGATTGTTTTCCGCTTGAATTTCAAATTTGCCGTTGGTTTTTGCATTTATCGTGCGCGAAGTTTTTCTGATTTCAAACGCAATAATCGCACATAAAGTTACGAGCAGATACAAAATCATCGAAACGAAAAACAACGGACTGATGCTGATTCCGGCGGCGAGTAGAACTTCAAAAAACGCCATCAAATAAAGGAAAATCCAATCTCTTTCGCTCTTTTTCTGAAACATTTTCAGCGCAGTCAAAAGCAAAATCAATCGCGCCAAAACTCCGGCAATGTCTGATTGGTTCACACCCAAACCAAATAATTTCATTTTCCACGCCACATAAAAGCCCGGCACGATAACAAACATCAAAGCCGTTCCGACACGCTCGGAAATCTGAAATTTCGTTTCATCCGCAAACCACGCGCCGATTAAAACCGCCAAAAACAACGCTGAAACAAAAATTCCCGTTCCGCCCGCCGCCCAAAGCGCAAGAAATCCGCAAAAAACTACGGCAAACGAAATGATTTTGAAAAATTTGTCTAAATTCATTTTTAACTCAGGCGCAAGGCAAAAGAAATTACCTGTTTAGATTATAACTTTTCGGGAATTTGTTGTCTAAAGTTTTTTTCATTGGGCGATTGTCGAACTTTGAATTTATAATGTCGTATAGAGAAAGATTCTGTGTTATTTTTAATGCTGGATGCTCATCTAAAACGACGATGAAAGAACTTGCGCTAATCAATTCCCGCCTTGACGGTCGCTACGATGTCCAGAGAATTTTGGGGCGCGGAAGCTACGCCGAAATTTATGTTGCGCGTGATATTCTCGCGTCGCCTCAATCGCCGCACAGCCAAATCGTTATTAAGGCTCTAAATGTCTTTTTACAGAATGATTTAGACGTGGATTTGGAACGAACTTTAGTCGAAAATTTTCAAAACGAAGCGATTGCGCTCGACCGCGTGCGGCATCCGAACATCATCAGCCGTCTCGGACACGGAAGCGCACGCGATATGCGAAACACGACGTTTCATTTTCTCGTTTTGGAGTTTCTTTCAGGCGGTGATTTGGCGCAAAAATGTCGTGAAAAATCTCTGACGCTTGCCGAAGCACTTTATTATCTCGAACAAGTCTGCGCCGGACTCGCCTACGCGCATCGAAACAATATTATTCACCGCGACATTAAGCCGCAAAATTTGCTTTTAACCGGCGATAGAAAAACCGTCAAAATTGCCGATTTCGGCGTGGCGCGAATTTCGCAATCCGATTCACCGATTACGCGCGTCGGCACACACATTTACGCGCCACCGGAACATTCGCCGCTTCTCACGGCAGACACGCAAACGCTTGTGTTCTCAGAACTTACGCCTGCCGCTGACATTTACAGTTTGGCGAAAACGGCTTACGTTTTGATTACCGGCGAATCGCCGCGATTTTTTACGAATCAGTCGATTACGGAACTTCCCTTTGCTTTTCGTCAAGAACCTTGGGCTGACAAACTTTTGCCAATTTTGCGCCGCGCGACGCAATCCGATTCGCGCCAACGTCATCAAACGGTCGTCGAATTTTGGCAGGATTTATCACAACTGAAAACTTTTGCCGCGCAGGAAGAAGGCGAAATTGCGACAAAAGTTTCAACTCGTCCGCCGAACGCGATTCCGCAACCGCACGTTGCCAAAGGCTACACGCCGCTTGCGCCGCAAAAACCGCGTTTCAATACTTCAAAAGAATTGCGTTTGAACCCAAAATTATTACCGAAGCAAAATCCGAATCTCGTCGTGCGGCTCGATAATTTGCCGAAAAATATGCCGAGTCCGCAACCGAAAATACAAGAAAGCGTTGCGCCGCCGATTGCTCAAGAATTTCAACCGATTCCGCCGAAACGCAAAAGTAATTTTTTGCGCCGTTTTATCGTTTTGCTCGTTTTGTTTGCTTGTTTCACCGGAATTTTGTTTGGAACTTATTCTTATTTTCGCAGAAGCGGTAATTGGTTTTCCATTAGCAATCCTTTTGCAACGCCCGATGCGGTTGCCGTAACCGACATCTTTTTGCGTTCAAATTCCACAAAAAATTCCGACCGAATCGGGAAAGTTACAAAAGATTCGCGTTTGAAAATTGTAGAAACCAAAGGAAATTGGTATAAAGTAAGAATTCTTGAACAAGGAAATTCGGCAAATTCCGACAATTCGGCTTCGGAAGGTTGGATTAGCAGTAAAGATATTGACGGAAACGATACCATAAAAATGGTGAGGTAAAAAATTTTGAGCGTATTGGATAAAGTTCGTAAATGGATTGACGGCGATTCGTCCGAATCGGTTTTGGAAGATGCCGCCCGCGATGCACAGGTTAAACCGCGAAGCCACGCGGAAGAATTTATCGTGAAAATTGCGCGTCTGGTCGAAGAAGTGATGCAGCGCGAAATTGTGCCTTTGCCGCAAGGAACGATGATTATTCCAAGCGAATATATCATTTTTCTGAGCGACGAAGACGATAAAGATTGGCAAGGCGCAAAGCGGCGCGGACTCGAACAAGGGCTTTATCATATCTTAGCCGAACGCGCCAAAGAAATTTCGGGCAAACGCAAGCTCGAAACAAAATCTTTTTCCGTCGAACTTCGCGTTGACGGAACTTTGGAAAAAGGCGACGTTCGCGTTCAGCACAGTTGGGACGATAATTCGAGCAACAAAACCGGAATTTTAGCGCGTCCGAAAGGCTTGGACGAAAAGCCGCAAGTTCAACAACCACCGATTCAGCAGCAACCTCAAGTTCAGCAATCGCCACCGCAATATCAGCAACCACCGATGCAAAATCAGGTCATCGCGCAACCGAATTTCGTGCAAAACACGCCGCTTCAGCAACAAGCCGAAATCGTGCCGCCGACGGTTATCGGATATGTTCCGACTCCGCCGATTCCGATGCAAAATGTTGATGAAGAAGAAGCAACCCGCGTCCAAAAACGCGGCGGAACGGGCGAAATGTATCGTTTGGAAATTTGGCGTGGCGGCGTAAGGCAAAATGTCGTGCCGGTTTTTCAGACGGAAGTCAGCATCGGTCGCGGTTCGCGCTCAAAACCCGTTGATATTCCGCTCGTGGGCGATCCCGAAATCAGCCGCCGACATTTGACCGTTTCCACAGACAGCAACGGAAATTATTGGGTAACGAATGAAGGAAGAAATGCAGCGATGGTCAATAATTACGAACTGCCCGGCGGACAAAAAATCGCGGTTGCAGTCGGTGTGCCGATTGTAATTTGCAGTTATTTATTGAGAATTCAGCCGCGTTAATGAAAACTAAGCAGTTGGCAGAAAGTTTTCAGAGTTACAGAAAGTTACGGAGTTGAAGGAAATTTGATTTTCAATAAGCTAAAAAATCTATTCCGCTATAATTGCTGTCAATCGAAATAACCATCGAATTTGGCGTAAAATTCAAACCTTTACGATTTGTCATCACCAACAAACCGCAATCGTAATGAACATTAACCCGATAATAGCCGAACGGATTTGTCCGCGTCGTGTTTCCTGCCCAATCAAAACACGAACCGAGTGCCACGACCGAAACCGCTACACCGCCAACGCCTCTGCCGTCCGCCTTTGTGATGCGCCCGTGCATTAAGCCGATAATTCCGACATCGCCTTGTGCAAAAGTAGAAGTTCCTGCCAATGCAAAAAACAAAAATAGAATCGCCCCGAAAAGTTTAATCTTTCGCATAAAAATCTCCGGTAATGCCCTAAAAGTTGAAGATTTTTTTTCAATTCGCAGACAAATAAAAATAATTACGGATAATTTAAAAATCTATCCGTATAATTTCTATTGCCCGAAAATTAAAATCTCCGGTTCTACTTTAGTTCACTACTAAATTTATTAACTAAATTAAACTTTTTCGGGGCAAAACAATTTATATTTCGCCAAATTAACGACTCGACAGCAGCGTATTTTCGCGCTTATCGGTTAAATAGCCGTAGCCGGCGAACTTTACAAAATCCGCCTTTGAATCTTTTTTTTATAAACTCGCGTTACAAAAGACAAATTACCAATTCATCCTACGCAGTTTAAGTTTTGTCGCTGTAAGCGACTGACATTAAAGCCTAGCGAGTATCGCTAGGAAAATGTGGCAATTCGTTCGCTCGCTGAAAGTGAGCAACAATCGCCGCACATTTTGTTCGTCGCCGTCAGGGACGAAAACAGAAAAAACTGTTCTTCGTTAGTTGAATTACTAACTCACGTTACACAGAAACATTTTTAAGAAACAGTTTCCGTGTAACGTGAATTATAAATTTATCTCAACCTCATCGTCGGATCGCCGAGCAAAACCCAAGACAAACGCACATCGCGTCCGCCGATGACGGTTGCTTTTGAATCACGAATCAAATCGCCGAAACGCGGCATAGTTCCTGCCGTTACTTGATTCAAAAAGCGTGCTGCCATAACTTCTTGAACGTCCGGTGTTGTTTTTCCGGTCGAAGTCCAAGATGCCGCCGCACCGATTTGATTAACATTATAAGTTCCCGGCATAATTTCTTCATACCACTTGCCTTTCAGAAGTTTTTCCGCTAATGAATCCGCGTCGTTGCGTATAAAATAACCGTTCAAACAAGTCAACATCGTAAATATCGAAAAATTGTTCGTATTTCTCATAACCGGCATCGTCGGAGCCGTTGTCGGTTGCGTTGTTTGCATATTGCCTAAACCAAAGAACGAAGGCGAAGCCCAAATGCCGGTCGAGCCGTGTCCCGAATAATTTACGAAGTATTTGCCGGTTGACATCGAATCAACCAATTCGGCTTGATTCGCTTGTTGGTCAACGACAGCGGTTGAATAAGTGCGCCCGATAAATGTTTTCGGCATAGTTGGCGGAAGCTGTTGCGAAATGCGCTGGCTCAATTCGCCGAAATCGTAGCCGTTGGATTGATCGTAAGCGAAAAGTGCGCCGCGACTAGTCCAATTCGGAACGGTTAATTCAAACGAAATCGTCTTATTCATTACTTGCGTAACGGTTGCCGCATCACGCGCCGGAATTCTGCCGATGGCAATTTCCGCCAAGCCGTCGTTATTGAAATCGGCAAGCGCGTCGTCGCTTCCGGTTTCCATATAAACCGTATCAACCATCATCGTCGGGACATAACTGTTGTAGCCCAAACCATCGTAGTTGCGGAAATCAACACTTCCGTCGCCAATTAACAAAATATATTCCGGCGGCGTTTGCCAATTTTCTTTCGCGTATTGGAAGAAAGTTCTCAAAGCGTTTGCATCGTGTGCGCCATAGCTGAATTCATCGAAAATATCATCAACCTGAACAACTTCGGTTGACATTCCTTGTCCGATTCGCAGGGCTGCCCAAGCATTTGCTTCAGTCGTAAAATTCTTGTGCGTTACGATAATAAAAGTCGCATTATGATTGGTTGTGGCAAGTGCCGAAGGCGTATTCGGAATAACCCAAGCGGCTTGCAACAAAGTCGAATCTTCAACGGCAAGTATCGTTCGCGCGGCACTCGCCGGCAAATCAACTTTATATTCCGCGCCGTCTTGAGTTACAGGCGCATTGATTAACGCCGGTTGGTCAGGATTTATTAAATCGAAGGCACGAACATTGTGCGAAGCGAATCCGCCGATTGAAGCGCGTCTGCCGTTTGCGGTTTGGAAAACCAATTGATTGTTTACCGCACGATATTTACGTTTATAATTAACGCTGATTGATTCAAGCAAACTTACGTCGCCCGACGTTCCGGTTGTTGAAAATTTGAGCGTATTTATTCCTTGATTTACTCTTCCTGCAACCGCGACCGGAATTTTGTAGTTTTGCGTCATCAAAGTGTCTCCGCTACCGTTGATAAAACCGAGTTCGACACCGTTGAGTTCAACGCGAATCGTGTGCGCCGTTTGCGTTATACCTTGGATACCGACTGATATGGACAATCGTCGTGCGCCGCAAGAAGTTTGCGGGTCAACGATAGAATTGCAATCAATATCCGGCACGTTGAAATTAACATTTACGCCGGTCGTCGTCGAAATAACCTGTGAACCGAAGTAATTTTCATCTTCGCCGTTCAAAATACCGGAAATATAAAACGCCCGATATTTATATTTGGTAGCTTGAACAAAATTGAATCCGACACCTGTTCCGGTTATCGGCAAAGTTGTCGTTTGAATGCGGCTTCCCGCTTGGCTTCCGGTAATTAAATAATAAACTTGCGTATCGGCTTGCCGCTGATCCAATCCGAAGCCGTAAAATTCGATGTAATCGCCGCTCGGATGAACGATAATGCTTTGTTCATTGCCGTTGAGAAACATTCGCCAATTTGCCGATGCAGAATTTACGTCAAATCCGGCGGTTTGCAATTCGGCGCGGGTAATGCGATAGATGCCTTCTTTTCTGACACCGATTCTTACGCCCGGCTGTGCGGCAACCCAACGCTGATTCGCTAAGTCGGGCGCGATTTGATTGTTTTCTCCCAAAGATTTCAAACCTTTTGAAGTTTGCAATTTATTTTCTTGAACAATCGAATTGCCGTTTTCCGCATTTTCCGTCATTTCGAGTGCGGAGCGTCCGGCAACGGTTTCCAAATCGCCGATGAATTGCGGATAAATCGGTTTTGAAAATTCCCGTTCGCCGTTGGTGTTCAGGCTTTCGATAAAATATGTGTCGTAACCGTTTCCGTTCGGGTCAAAATAATTGTAATTATCGCCCACAGTTTGCTCTTCACCGGCGCGAACATAACTGCCGCCGACTAATCTCGGGCTGACGAGTTCTTTTCCATTGCCGATTTGACGATACACCAAAAAACCTAAGTTCTTAGTTTCGGACAAGGTTTGCCATTCAAGCCAAACGCCTCTTCCATCCGAAAATGCGCGTGTTCCGGCATATGTAACGATTGGATTTTGACTTTTCGTGTCAAAACTTCTCAAATTCTGCGCTAAAACGCTTGAATTTAATACCAAAATCGAAAAAAATAAAAATACTAATCCTTTTTTCATAACATTTCTCCTAAAAATTGGACACCCGAAAATGGTTCGGAACGGTTCTTACCCGATATAAAATTGTTTTTCTGAATAATCTTACTACTTTTTTTCACCTTTGCCAAGAAAATAGCTATACAAATAAATAACTAACATCGCGTGTTTTTCAAAACTTTTTATTTTTTTTACAATTATCTTGATAAGCAAGTAATTAATTACTAATCAATTCGTGAAAAATTTGCGTTAAGATTCAACAAAACCAATGAAAATAATCCGAAAAATTACGGTCTTCTTTGTCCTAATCACTTTATGCTTTAATTTTATTCCCGTTTCGCAAAAAAGTTTTGCGGCGTGGCGCGAACCCGTGAGAGCGAAGAACGCAATGGTTGCTTCACAGCACGAATTGGCTTCTAAAATCGGCACGGATGTTCTCAAACGCGGCGGCAATGCGGTAGATGCTTCGGTAGCAGTAGCGATTGCTTTAGCCGTTGTTTATCCCGAAGCGGGAAATCTAGGCGGCGGCGGATTTATGATGATTCGCTTTAAATCAGGCGAAACTCACGCCATTGATTACCGTGAAATGGCTCCGATGGCGGCAAACCGCAACATTTTTGTTGATAATAAAGGCGAACTTATAAAAGGAGACGGAGGTTCGACTATCGGTTATCGTGCCGCCGGAGTTCCGGGAACGCCGGCTGGTTTAGATTTAGCTTTGAGAAAATACGGCTCAAAGAAAATCAGTTGGGCTGAGTTGGTTGAACCTGCACGAAAAATCGCGCAGGAAGGATATATTTTATCATATCGTTTGGCGAAAATGCTAGAAAATTATTCAGATAACTTAGGAAAATATGAAGACAGCAAAAAAATCTTTCTAAATAACGGCAATTATTACCAAGAAGGCGACCTTTTCAAACAGCCCGAACTCGCCCAAACTCTGGCAAGAATGCAAAAATTCGGCGCAAAAGAATTTTACACCGGCAAAACCGCGCAACTTATCGCCGACGATATGAAAAAAAATAACGGCTTGATAACAATGGAAGACCTCAAAAATTATCAAGCGAAAGAGCGAACGCCGCTTCGCGGAACATATCGCGGCTATGAAATTATCTCAATGCCGCCGCCGAGTTCGGGCGGAATCGTTCTTCTGCAAGCCTTGAATATGCTCGAAAAATATGATGTGCGGAAAATGAATTGGGCTTCGTCGGAAAAATATCATCTGCTCGCGGAAGTTTTGCGCCGTTCGTTTGCCGACCGCGCCGAATTTATGGGCGATCCTGATTTTGTAAAAGTTCCGACAACACAATTAATTGATAAAACCTACGCCACAAACCGTGCCGGAACGATTAATTTGAATTCGGCTTCAAAGAGTTCCGATGTCAAAGCCGGACAAATCACGTTCAGCGAAGGAATGGACACGACGCATTTTACAATTGTTGATAAAGACGGAAATGTCGTAACAAATACTTATACGATCAACGATTTATACGGCTCGGCGGTTACGGCAAAAGGCACGGGCGTTTTGCTCAATGACGAAATGGACGATTTTGCGGCGCGTCCGGGAACGCCGAATTTATATGGTTTGATTCAAGGTGAAAATAATTCCGTCCAACCGAAAAAACGTCCGCTTTCTTCGATGACTCCGACAATTGTTTTGCGAAAAGACGGCTCGCTCTGGTTCGCGCTCGGCGCACGCGGCGGACCGCGAATTATTACATCGGTTTTGCAAGCCGTCGTGAATGTGATTGACCACGATATGAATATCCAACAAGCGATTGACGCGCCGCGAATTCATCATCAATGGTTTCCCGACGAAATTCTCTCCGAACCTTTGGGAATGAGTTCCGACACGCGAAAAGTTCTCGAAAGTTTCGGTCATAAATTTTCTAATCCCGGCTATATCGCTTCGATGACCGCGATTATGATTGACGAAAAAGGCGTTCGTCTCGGCGCGATTGATTCACGAAGCGACGGCGCAGCCATCGGATATTAAAATGTTTGGAGTCCCGCCTTCAGGCGGCAAAACCGTCAGCGAAGCGAAACGGTTTTCACGTTGATAAAATTGAATTCTAACCAAACGACAGGAACGCTATGCTTCGCGGGCGTTCCGCCGCCTGAAGGCGGGACTCAGAACTTAATTATGTTTAGCAAAATGAGTAAATTGACGACTTTTATTTTAGGCATTTTCGCCGGTTTAATTATTGGTGGCGGATTAATTTTTTATTTTATTTTCGGCGTTTCGACTTCTCTGCCGCCCGGAAATTTAATCTCGCCGCCCGACGCAAGCGGAAATCCGCCCGGAACGGCTTCGATTTCGCTCAATCAGCAATTTTTCGACACCGTTTTGACGACAATCTTCAACGATATGAACGCGCCGTCATTTCCTTTAAGTCAAAACCTGAACGATTCGACCGAAACTCCGACAAAAATTCAATTTCAAAATAGCGGTTGCGATGGAAATGTCGTGCTTTTGCCTTCGGGAAGCAGTGTTAAAACAAGTGTCCGGCTCGAAAACGGTAAAATTTCCGCGCCGCTCGCCTTTCGCGGCAGTTATTCTTTGCTCGGCTTTTGTTATCAATTCACGGGTTGGGCAAATGCGAATATGAAACTGCGGTTTGATGAAACACAGCAAACCGTTTTCGGGCAAATCGAAGTCGAATCGGTAAATCTCGACGGCATTCCGGCAATGGCAAGCGGCGTTATTTCGCGTTATGTTCAATCTGCGCTAAACAGTCGAGTCAATCCGATTGTCATACTGAAAACTTCGCAAATCGCGCTTAATGTTCCCGTTGCCGCCACCGACGGCACGCTTTCGGCAAAAGTCAAAGAAGTCCGCGCCGAAATCAAGGAAAACGCCTTGAATCTTTATGTAATTTACAATTTTTCGGGAACTAAAAGACGCACAAATAATCATTACTGAGCGGTCTGAAAATTGCATAGTTGAAAAATCGCTTATTATGAGCAACTTAATCAAGTGTTTTCTGTGTTTTCTGTGTCTTCAGTGGATAGAAAAATAAATCTATCCACTGAAGACACAGAAAACACAGAAGAAAACGGAAACGCGGTGGTCATTGATTTGTCCTATCAATTTCCGTGCCGCTCAGTAATGACAAATAATTCAACTTTGTAAAATAACACGGAGAAATTGCCCGCGAAAAACGCAAAAAAAACATTTAAGCAGGTATGCGTAAGTTTCGTGACATAATGCAGAAGCCCGCACGGAGTATGGGCGAGAACACTCTTACTCCGTGCGTGTTTCCGCAAAGTCATTATGTTCCAAAACTTATGATGACCTGCTTAGCGAGAATTAATGATTTAATTTTCGCGTATTTCGCATAATTCGCAGGCAAAAACTCTTCATCCAAACTCAGGTTGCTTTTAGGTGCATACTAGATGCACATCTGCTTACTTGCTATCCACTTCTTTTTTCCGCGCTGTTTTTACCGAAATGCCTTTGTTTTCTGCTTTCTTGTCTTATTTCTGCCTTTAGCTGTTTATCTGGTATCCGCTTTTGTTTGTTTTCTTTGTTACTTGATTTCCCGCTTGCTTGATTGCTTTAACTTCACTTATGACAACACTTTAGCACTTCTCAATGACGCATTTTGTGCTTTGGCACACCGATTGTATTAGGTATAAGCGTAACTAAAAACTTTCAAAAAAAAATAAACTTAGAAGAGGAAAAAAATAAAATGAAAAATATTAAAAATATGATGGCGGCGAGTTTAATGGTAGTGGTTTTGATGGTTGGAACATCTTTTGCGAATGGCGGAATCATTGTGACGGATCTTGCAGGTAGCGGACAATGTCAGCAACAAAACGCGACAGATAACGGCGGAATCATCGTTACCGATATTGTCGGAATCATCGTTACCGGATTTACCGGAATCATCGTTACCGACTTGAATGCAACCAATGAAAACAACAGAAATCAAACGGTTGCTTGCCGTAACGGTATGTTGATGTCGGACTAATCAATTAAAAATTAAACTAAAGATTTAACAAAATAAATCTCCCGCAAACAGCCTTTTGGAGAAATCCGAAAGGCTGTTTCATTTTTAAAATTCAAGAAAAACTTTCCAAACTCAATAATTCATTATGTTTTATTCATCTCTTTGCAATAATTTGGTCGTCGGATCGGTAACGCTTCCCGGCGAAACGAGTTCGCCCGTGTTCGGTGCTTTCCACGCTCCGGGCGGCGGAACAAATTGTTGAGTGGCTTCGGGCAAAGCCGTCTGTTTTGCGCCGTAAAGATTTTGCGGATTCGCATTTGGAAGTTGATTCGGCGCAGGCTGAAAATAAGGTTTCGGCGCAGGTTTTAACCAAATCAGCGAAGCTATCAAAATCATTAAACTCCCGAAAACACCAATAGCCGCCGTAATTCCGCCCAAAATTTCATTATCAAAAATACCGCCGATAATAATTGTGCAAAGCGGCAGAAAAAATATCAGCCAAAGCAAAGCGAACGCGGCTCCATTTTTGCGCGTCAGCCAAGATTTGTCCTGTTTCAAATCATCTAACTGCGGCAAAAATCCGCCGTGCGCGACAATATCGGAAACCAAGCCGAGTGAAAATCCGCAACGCGAACAAAATTTTATTTCATCGGAAACCTGTTGTTGACCGCATCGCGGACAGTGCATTTTTTATTCTCCTAATGTTGAAAATTGATAAGACTTTAAGGCAAACGTAATTTTACTCTAAAATGTTCTGTTAAAACAGTCGGCTGATGCTGTCTATTTTGATAAAATTTTAAAAATCGCCAAAGCGCGACCTTGAAAATTTTCGGCGCGGGCGAGCGTTTCGAGCAATATTTGCGCGATTGGTTTTAATTTTTCGGGCGCGGGCATCTCTTTTTTCAAATCTTCGTCCGTCTGAAAAAAAGCAAAACCGCGTCGGCGAGTTTCTTCAACTTCTTCTAAATATTCCAAAATCAATTCATTCGTCGAAAGTTTTTCGGGCAAAGTCCATTCAAACGGATCGTCCCAAAGCCGCGTCGTAATTCCGCCGAAAGTTTGTTCGACCGCGCCCGCCGAACGCAAAATGTATTCGCCGCAAGAATTTACGGGAAAAAGCGCATCGGTTTCGTTTGGTTGCCAATACAATTTTTCGGGCGGAATTTTACTTACAAGCGAAAACGAATGTTCTTGCAAAATTGCAAATTGACGATCAAAAATATCGAGTAAAGTTTTCATAAAAAATCGGCAGACAAACAAGATTTTAACTTGCTTGCCCGCCGAATGTCATTTTTACATTGAAAATTTAAAGTCGGAGCGCGGGCATCTTGCCCGCCGCGCGTTCGAGGCTTTGCTAGAACAGGCGCGTTCACGCCGCATTACAAATCAACTTTCGAGTAATCTGAGCTGTTCGCGCCTGTTCTCGCTTCGCTTGAACGCGCGGCGGGCAAGATGCCCGCGCTCCAATTTTTACAAACTTATTTTCAATTATTTATCCGCAAATCTTCGGTCCTCTTCTCTCATTCCCAAGCCGTAATTTTTGCCGTTATAATTTACGCCGTCTTGAACTTTACCTTTAACGCCGACTTTTGAGCCTTTTGCCGGAACGGTGTTTTCGGTTACGACCCACATCGAACCTGTTCCGTCGTCAACTTTATAAACGCCGCCGCGATAATTAGTTCCCGGAATCGAAACGCCGTAACTTTCTTTGACTGTTCCCACAATGGCGATTGATTTGCCGCTGTATTTTGACGGATTCGCTTCAATATCGGCAATCGCCACGCGCTTCGGACACGCTGTAAAAAGCCCGACGCACAAAATTATTCCCAATAAAAACACTTTTGTAATGCTTTTCATTAAAATTCTCCTTATTTTTGCTCTGAATAAATTTGGGGAAAGCCATTCGTTACGGCTTTAAAGATTCAATTCGGCGAAAAAAGTTTGCAATCTTTTTTTATTTTCGTTCATCGGATTGTTTCATATTCAATGCTTTGCTATTATTCAAAATATTTCAGATTTCTAAGGAGTTTATTTTCAAACAAAATGCAAAAAATTTTATTTACATTCGTTTTTCTCGCTTCAGTTACCTTTTTCGGGGTTTCGGCTTCCGCCCAAAGAGTTGAAACCGAAGGCGAGATGTTTCAAAAAATTTCAAAATTAACAAATACAAAAAAGGCTGACGACCAAGAAAAAGCATATAAATTATCAAAAACTTTTTTACAAAAATTCGGTAACAGCACGAGCAATGAAGTCAAAAAAATCAAAGAATTCGTTGCCAATTACGAACGATTTAAATTAGGCAATTTGATTGAAGCGGATAAAACGGCGGAAGCCTTTGCGCTCGGCAAAGAAATGTTGGCGGGAAATCCCGAATATGCGGAAGTTACGATGCTGCTTGCGTTTGCCGGATACAATGCCTCGATAAAAAAACAAGATAAATCGTTCGGCAAAGATTCAACCGATTACGCCAAAACCACGCTCAAACTTTTGGGCGAAAATAAATTGCCGAAGGATTTTGCGCCTTTTGCAAATCAAAATGAAGCTACGGCTTATATGTATTACATTCAGGGCAGTTTTTTGATTGACAGCAATCCGCAGGAATCCGCCAATAATTTCTACAAATCACTAAGTTTTGATTCAAAAATCAAAGAAATTTCGTATCCGTATTACATTATTGCTTATAATTACAATTTGATTTTCGACAAACTCTCGAAGGATTTTGAAGCAAAACACGGCAAAAAAACAACCGAAGACGAAGCGATGAAAGCTGACAATGCAAAGCTCGAAAAATTGCTCAACTTGCTGTTGGATTCTTACGGCAAAGCCGCAAAACTTGGCGAAATCGAGAAAAATGCAAACGCCGCCGGATGGAAGCAACGCTTTTCGCAAATCTACGCTTTCATCAAACAATCCGAAACCGGAATGAACGAATATTACGACAAAATTTTGTCGCAACCTTTAGCTGATCCAAGCACGTTTTAATTTGGGAATTGGGATTTGGGATTTGGGATTGCTTACTGCTCGAAATTTTTCGACACGATATAAAGTCTTTGCAATCAAAAAATCCCAAATCCCAAATCCTAAATCCCAAATCCCGAATGAATAAAAGTCCGCTTGAAAACTTTACATTTACATCGAGCATTGCCGCCGCCGCGTGGCAGCCGAAAACGAAGCCCGATGCTTTTGAGTGGTGGTATTTCGACGCGCTTTCCGACAACGGACGCGATGCCGTCGTGATAATTTTTCTTGAAAATTTTATCTTTTCGCCGCGCTATAATTCACGCAAAACGCGACGTGAAAACAAAGACTTAGGCGCAGATTTCAGCACATTTCCGGCAGTCGCTTTTATTTATTACCGCGACGGTAAGCCTCTTTATCGCAGCATTAACGAATATTTCAAGGAAGATTTTTCGGCGAATCAAGACGCGCCCGCGTGTCAAATCGGCGAAAATTCCTTTCGGCTCGAATCCGCGCCCTACGGTTCGGGTTTTCTGATTTCGATTGACGGAAAACTGCCGCGCGGAAAATCTTTGAAAGCGAATTTTGAATGGCTTTCAATCGAAGGCGATTTTATGCCGGATGAACAGAAAAATCCGTCGGAAGCGCATCATTGGAATTTGGTTTCTTCGCGTTCGGACGTTACGGGAAGCATCAAAATCGAAGACAAACGCGGAAAAAATATTGATACCGTCCAATTTCGCGGCACAGGTTATCACGACCACAACCACGACACGCGCTGGTTGCCGAAAACCGTTAAAGATTGGCAATGGGGACGAGCGCATTTTAGCGATTCGAGCGCAATTTTCTACCGTTATCACGAAATCGGCGAACCGCAAGCCACAACAAAACTTTTCCTTGTCCGCGACGGTGAACTTCACGCCCGCGATGCAAAATACGAAGAGCAAAACTTGACGCGCAATGTCTTCGGCATCAAATACCCGAAACGCCTCCGTTTTCAAACTGAGGACAACATTTCCCTGCGCGTCAAACAAACCAAAGTCATTGACCAAAGTTTCTTTTATCTGCGTTTTTTGAGCGAAATAACTTTAACTTTGCGCGACGGAAAACCACGCAAAACCATCGGCATTACCGAATCGCTAAACCCGAAAGCTATGAAATACCGCTTTCTCGATTGGCTCGTCAATATGCGAATCGGACGGCTCGGGCGCGGGGCTTTTTTGAAGTAGAAAGTGAGAAAGTGAGAAAGCGAGAAGGGGAGATAAGTTTTCGTAAGTAATCTTGAATGATAAATTAAATCGTCTAAGATTATCAACGAAAAACCAAATCTCACCTTCTCGCTTTCTCACTTTCTCGCTTTCTCACTTTCTCACTTTCTTATTTGTTCGTAAGTTTCACCGCCGTTCCGTAAGCCAAAACTTCCGTCGCGCCTTGTGAAAATTCGGTTGCGTCGTAGCGAAAACCGATTATTGCGTCGGCGTTTATGGCTTGGGCGTGGGCAATCATTCGATTAAATGCTTCTTGCCGCGCCGCTTCGCAAACCTGTGACCATTCTTCGATATTTCCGCCGCCGAGAGCTTTAAAACCGCCGACAATTCCGCGCCCGATGCCCGTTGCCCGCACGACGATTCCGCGCACAACGCCCAAATATTGGGTAATTTTGCCCATTTCAACTTCGTTTCCCGTGGTTACAATCATTTAAATTAAATTTCTCCTTCAACTCTATTCATACCGCAAAGCCTCAATCGGATTCAAACGGCTGGCGCGGAAAGCGGGCAAAACTCCGGCGAGAAAAGCAATAAAACCAATCAACAACATTATCGAAATCAGCGAAACCGGCTTAAACGCGACAAGATTAAATCCTTCAAATGATTCGAAAAAATATTTTGAAGCGTAAGAATTTCCAATACTTCCGACAATAATCGCGCCCGCAATTCCTAAAAACGCGCCCCAAAACCCGATCAAAACTGATTCCAAAGAAAACAGAAAAAACACCTTCGAGCGTCCCATTCCCAGAGCTTTTTGCAAACCGATTTCCTTGGTGCGTTCCATCACGGCAATCACCAAAGTATTGATAATTCCGAACGATGCCGCGAGCAAAGCGATGAATGCAAACAGATTCAAACCGATTTGAAAAATGCCGATTGCGTCGTAAGTGCGTTTGCTTCGGTCGGCAAAAGTATCTGCCGTAAAACCTTTTTCGTCTAATTTTTTCTTGATTTCTTCCAATTTTTTCGCGTCCGTCGTGTTTAGCTGAATCGAAAAATTATAAATCTTTTTGTAATCCGGCTGGTCTTTTTGTTGTGCGTCGTAAATTTCTTTTTCGACATTCGGGCTGACGTTCGAGAAAAGCGAAGTCATCAATCCTTTAGTTGCCACGCCGGTAATTTTTAATTTTTTTGTTTGCATCGCGGTCGGATTTCCCGCTTTGTAGCCTAAAATTAAATCTTTGCCGATCAGATTCTGAAAATTCGCGTCCAAAGCCTTGGCAATTCCGTATTGCAAAATAATCTGATTATCGCCGTTTACTTGTTCGCCCACTTCGATTTTTTGAATCACGCCTTTGCCGATGGCGTTCACCTGATTTTTATATTTTTTCACGCCGTCGAGCGAGATATATTCGGTTTCTACATTGTAATTCGGCGAAATACTTTTGATTTCGGGCATTTCTTTGGCGAGTTGTTCAACTTGTTCGACAGTTACTAAAGCTGTATTCGGGTCAAGTTCTGCCCGTTCCGATTTTTGTTCGACATATTCGACGACTTCGCCTTCTTCGCTGTCTTTCGGAAATTCAAATTTACGGCGCACGAAAAGAACATCACTGCCTTCAAAATTCTTCACTTCCTTTTCGATATAATCCTTCATTCCATCGCCCAAACCGTTAGTTAAAGTCAACGTGAACGCGCCGACAAAAATTGCCAAAACAGTGAGCAATGTTCGCAATTTATTCCGAAAAAGATTTCGATTCGCAGAGATTATTAAGTCTTTAAGTTTCATAAAATTCGATACTGCAAGCTAAGGTTTTACTTTTTACTTTTTACTTTTTACTTTTTACTTTTTACTTTATTTCGCCTTGCGAAATTATTTCGCCGTCTTTTAATTCAATGATTCGATTGCATTTTCGCGCCAATTCTTTGTCGTGCGTAACGATCACAACGGCGATGTTATGTTCGCGGTTGAGGCGAAAAAGCGTGTCTTCGACCATTGCGCCCGTTACCGAATCCAAATTCCCTGTCGGTTCGTCCGCAAAAATAACTTTCGGCTCGCTAACGAGCGCACGCGCAATGCAAACGCGCTGTTTTTCGCCGCCGGAAAGGTCTTTCGTCTGCTTTTTCGCTTTGTCTTCAAGTCCGACAGCGTTCAGATATTGCATTGCCTTTTTGTGTCTTTCCGATGAAGAAATTCCACGAATTTTCAGAGGCAAAATGACGTTTTCAATCACCGAATCTCTGCCGTTTAAGAAAAATTGCTGAAAAATAAATCCGAAAGTTTCGTTGCGAAATTTGTTCAGACGCGATTGCGAAAACGTCGTAATATCGCATCCGTTAAAAGTTATTTTTCCGTGTGTCGGCGAATCCAAACACGCGAGAAGGTGCATCAAAGTTGATTTTCCGCTTCCCGATTTTCCGACAATCGCCAAACAATCGCCTTCGGTAATCTCAACGTTCACACCATTTAAGGCACAATATTCATCCGCACCGCTTTTATAAGTTTTGGTCAATTCGATGGCTTTTAACATAAATATTTGTTCCGAATTGAAAAACAAATCCGAAAGTTTCGTTGCGAAATTTGTTCAAACGCGATTGCGAAAATGTCGTAATATCCTCACCGTTAA
>JANNYB010000051.1:0-13350 GCA_031409875.1 Acidobacteriota bacterium
AACAATTTGGCAATCGGAATATTACGAAAAACAGGCTGGGAAAATATTGCCAAAGCACGGAGATTTTATGAGGTTTTTACCGCCAAGGGACTAAATTTAATAACTCAGCCAATTGTTGTCTGACTTTGCAATAGCCCTAGAGTCTGAGCCGATTTCGATAAACTTCAATTCAATAATTTTCAAAAATTTGATAGATTAAATCTTTTGATTTTACAAATATAAAAAGGAATTTTATTAAAATATGTCTTTAACAGTTGTAGGTTCGGTTGCGTTTGACGCGGTGGAAACGCCGTTTGGCAAGCGCGACAAGATTCTTGGTGGTGCGGCAACGCACTTTTCTTTGTCGGCGAGTTTTTTTACTGATGTAAATGTCGTCGGCGTGGTCGGAAACGATTTTACTGATGCGGAAATGGACGTTTTTGCGCGGCATCACGTTAATACAGACGACATCGAGCGCGTCGCGGACGGCAAAACTTTCTTTTGGCGCGGGCGTTATGATTACGATTTGAACACGGCGCACACGCTTGAAACTCAGCTTAATGTTTTTGAAACATTTGAGCCGAAATTGTCCGAAGCGTCGAAAAATAATCGGCTTTTGTTTCTCGCAAATATTGTTCCGATGATTCAAAAAGATGTGCGCCAGCAATGTCCGAAAGCGGAATTTGTGGCGATGGACACGATGAATTTTTGGATTGATTCGATGAAAGACGCGGTTATCGAAACCGTCAAAGTCGTTGATTGCGTGATAATTAACGATGCCGAAGCGCGTCAATTGGCGGACGAGCCGAACATTCACAAAGCGGCGAAAAAGATTTTGACTTGGGGACCGAAAGCAATTGTCATCAAACGCGGTGAATATGGCGCGGCACTTTTTACGAAAGATTCGTATTTTGCGATTCCGGCTTATCCGTTAGAAAGCGTCTTTGATCCGACCGGCGCAGGCGACACTTTTGCCGGCGGATTTATGGGTTATCTTGCCAGCCAAGACGAAATAAATATTGATACGATGCGCCGCGCAATGATTTACGGTTCGGTGATGGCTTCGTTTAACGTCGAACAATTCGGCACAGAACGAGTTGACGCTTTGAGTTATCTCGAAATCAATCAACGATTTAGCGATTTCAAATTGTTCACGCATTTTGACGATGTTCCGTTTGAAAGAGCAAATTCAGCAGCTTAAAGTCAGAACCGCCTGCGGTAGCGGGCGGTTGGCGTTTATTATCAAAAGCCTTGATGTTCAAACTTAAACCAGCCCGCTACCGCAGGCGGTTCTGACAAGTTATGCCAACTTCCGAAAAACCGATTATTTTAAACACGGTAAAACCATCGCGCAATTTTTTGGCGATTATTGCCGTGCTGATTATCTTTGTTCTGCTTCTGATTGCGTTGTCTGTGGCGTTGTCTGTGAATTATTTTGATGCTTCAAAACAACTCGGCATTATTGCGGTTGTTGTTTTACTGCCGTTTGCAGGTTTGATTTTGGCAACAGGCTTTATTTTTCGTCATTCGCAGAGGCTTTTTGCGCTCTCGAAAGACGAAGGTTTATTGTCGCAAATAATGTCGCCGGAACGTCAGCGAAGCAAGTTAAATGCTGAAATAACAGAACTTGCCGCGCTGATGGAAATCGGCAAAGAACAATACGGCGATTTGCGGGCGGCATATATTTTGGCGGAAGATTTGGCTTTGCGGCAAGTCGAGCAAGAGAAAAAACAACCGCTCAAACGTCATATAAAAGTTGGCGAAGCGGACTTTGACGCGGTTTTTATAAGTCGTGATGTGCTGACTTTTATCGAAGTCGTTTTTCTCGTAACGCCGAATGTTTCGCAAGCGAAAATTGATAAAATTTTCGGCAAAATCGCTACGGTAAAAAAGAATTTTCATCACGTCCGCACGCATTCAAAATTTCGTCTGATGATGGCACTCGTAACGCAATTAGACGAAAGCGCAACGGCGGAATTAAAAAAATCTTTGACGCTGAAATTTGATGAAACGCCCGTAGATGTTGACATTCGTTTCTTTGATTTTGAAGAATTACAGAAAGTTTTCACAGAAGAGTAAATAGTGAATCGTGAATAGTAAATAGATAATTCCGGTTGATTCGGCTAATCTATTTACTGTTCACGATTCACTATTTACTACAAAATTTATGCTTGAAAATAAAGTCGGAATAGTTTTTGGTGTTGCAAACAAGCGTTCGATTGCTTGGGCGTGTGCCGAAGCGTGTATGGCACACGGCGCGAAAATCGCGTTCACATATCAGGGCGAACGGCTGAAAGAATATCTCGATAAACTGACTGCGCCGCTCGAAGACACGCTCGTTTTGCCGTGCGATGTTACGAATCAGGCGGAAGTTGACGCGGCTTTTCAAGCGGTCGGGAAAAAATACGGCAAGATTGATTTTGTCATTCATTCGATTGCTTTTGCGCCGCGTGAAGCTCTCGAAGGCGAATTTTTGACAACTTCGCGGGAAGCGTTTTTGACGGCGTTGGAAATCAGCGCGTTTTCGCTGCCGCAACTCGCGCTCGCCGCGTTGCCTTATATGACCGACGGCGGAAGCATCGTTACAATGAGCTATTACGGCGCGGAAAAAGTCGTGATGAATTACAACGTGATGGGCGTTGCAAAAGCCGCGCTTGAATCTGCGACGAGATATTTAGCCGAAGATTTGGGCAAACATAACATTCGTGTAAATGCGATCAGCGCAGGACCGATTTCGACACTTTCGGCTCGCGGCGTGAAAGGAATGGGTTTGATGCTCAAACATATTGCCGAAAATGCGCCGCTTCGCCGAAATGTCGAAGCCAGAGAAGTCGGCAATACCGCGCTTTTTTTGGTCAGTGATTTATCATCGGCAATCACGGGCGAAACAATTTATGTTGACTGCGGATTTAACATAATCGGCATTCAACGACCACCTTTATAAGAATTTGGGATTGCGGATTGCGGATTGCGGATTTTATTCGTAAATCCCAAATCCCAAATCCCAAATCCCAAATTAATATGGCAGAAACAGACGCAAATATACCGAAAAAACGAAAAGATAAAGCGAAACCGCCGGAGCCGAAAACGGTTGCCGAAGCGAAAGTTTTAGAAGAAAAGGCTGATTATTGGCAATTGACGGATGACGAAGTTTTGCTTCGTTCGCCCGAACCTGACGACGATTATAAAACGTCGGATTCGTGGCGCGTTTTCCGCATTTTGGGCGAATTCGTCAACGGTTTCGATTCGATGGCGACGATTACCAAAGGCGTTTCGGTTTTCGGTTCGGCACGAACGGACGAAGCCAACGAATATTATCAAGACGCAGTCGAAACGGGCAAATTATTGGCAGAAGCCGGATTTGAAGTGATCACGGGCGGCGGTCCCGGAATTATGGAAGCGGCAAATCGCGGCGCGTTTGAAGCCGGAAAAGTTTCGGTCGGATGCAACATCGAACTGCCTTTCGAGCAAAAACCGAATCCTTACTTAACAAAATCTTTGACGTTCAAATATTTCTTTGTCCGCAAAACGGTTTTCATCAAATATTCAAACGCTTACATAATTTTCCCCGGTGGTTTCGGCACGTTGGACGAACTTTTCGAGGCTTTAACGCTGATTCAAACGCGAAAAATCCGTAATTTTCCGGTCGTGCTTTTCGGTTCGCAATATTGGCGCGGACTTCTCGCGTGGCTGACTTCAACGATG
The DNA here is from genome assembly GCA_031409875.1 of Acidobacteriota bacterium. Classification (GTDB taxonomy): domain Bacteria; phylum Acidobacteriota; class Blastocatellia; order Pyrinomonadales; family Pyrinomonadaceae; genus CALMEH01. The sequence continues at coordinate 3,685 of JANNYB010000051.1, forward strand.
CTCAACGAAAAAAACATCAACGCCGAAGATTTAGGCTTGATTCATCTAACCGACTCGCCGAAAGATGCGGTTGATTTCATTGTCAAAACTTGTGAAGCCCGCGAAAACGGCTCCGCCAAGTAAAAAGTAAAAAGTGAAAAGATAAGAAATAAATCAACTCTTTTCAATGCTTCACCACGGTTGAAAATTTCAGTTCAATAGACAAGATTTTATTTTTATAATACTATCTCAACACGCGAAACGTTTCTCAGAATAATCTTCTGCGACCCCGAAGCAATTTTCGCAAGATTAATCTATCTATTTGAGCGTTTTTTGTAATTTTTAAATTTAAAAGGAGATTGTATGTTTCGATTTACATCGGCGCAAGATGTGTCTTTCTCTATTTCCGAGCGCGTTCGCAGTCTGGTTACTGTGTTCGCGTTTTTTATTTGTGTTTTTTTTGCTCAATTAACATCGGCGGCACCGTAGAAGACTGAACATATTTCAAAACCAAATTATGTCCAGTCTTCATTCAAGTGATTAAAAATGGAGAGAAAATATGTTCCGCGCATTCTCAGGTCAAAAACTTCTTTTGTCTTATAAACATACCGAACCAAAAGCTACTTTTGGTAAGAAGCGGAATTGTTTTCTCCAATATTTTAGCTTATTTATTCTGGGCGCAGCGGTTTTCTGTTTCTGCGCTGCCGATGTTCGGGCATTAGACCGGCGCAAAGCCGCGACGCAATACATTCACGACGTTTGGACGGCGAACGACGGTTTGCCGCAAGATGCGATTACTTCGATTGTGCAGGACGGCGACGGCTATATCTGGATTGGGACGCAGGAAGGCTTGGCTAGATTCGACGGCGTGAATTTTACCGTTTTCGATTCGCGCAATACCGAAGCGATAAAAGCGAATTATATTTACACCGTTTTTGTGGACGGCAAAGGCGAATTATGGATTGGCGCGTCCGATGGATTGCTGCATTACCTCGGCGGCGGCGCGTTCGAGTTTTTCGGCGAGAAAAACGGCTTGCCGTCCAATAGCAGCGTCAAAAACATTTCGGAAGATGCGGCGGGCAATCTTTGGCTCGGCTTTAGCATAGGCGACAAAAAAAGCGTCGGCGACGGACTCGTCAAATTCAAAGACGGACAAGGAGAAAATTTTACTGTTAAAGACGGCTTATCGGATAATCAAATTAAAAAAAACTTTTTCGACAAAGCAGGCAATTTGTGGATTGCCGCGTCGAACGGCTTGAATTTGCTGAAAGACGGCAAATTTACCAATTACACTGTTGCCGACGGTCTTTCGGACAACCTCGTCAGAACCGTTGACGGCGACCGTGCCGGAAATCTCTGGATCGGCACTCCCAACGGTTTGAATTGCCTGAGAGACGGCAGATTTACCGTTTATACGACGAAAGACGGATTATCGAGCAACGGCATCCGCACGGTTTTTGAAGACCGAGACGGGATTCTCTGGATCGGAACGGACGCGGGTTTGAATCGGATGATTGACGGGAAGATTCAAGCCGTCAAAAATGTCGCCGGACTTGAAACGGACGAAATTCAGGCTCTTTTTGAAGATACCGAAGGCAGTCTTTGGATCGCCACACACGCGAACGGACTGCATCGCCTGCGCGACGGGAAATTCACCGTCTATGGTTCGCCCGAAGGACTTTTGGGCGACAGTCTCGGTGCTATTTTTGAAGACCGCGACGGGCGTATTTTAATCGGCACGAATCCCGGCGGATTGAGCATTTTGCAGGACGGGCGATTTACGACGTATTCCACTTCCGACGGTTTGATGAACGACAAACTGCGAATGATAACGCAAGACCGCGCCGGAGCATTTTGGCTCGGCACGCGCTACGGATTAAACCGCTTCAAAGACGGAAAGTTCACGGCTTACACAGTTAAAGACGGGCTGACGAACGAATCCGTGCGTTCTTTCTGCGAGTCGCGCGACGGCAGTTTGTGGATTGGCACGAGCGGCGGATTTAACAAAATGATTGATGGTAAATTCGTTTCGATTCCGAATTCCGACGAGTTTCGCAGTAAAGCCGTCGTTCCCATTTATGAAGACAGAACAGGGCGTGTCTGGCTTGGAATGGACGAAGAGACCAGCTATTTCAAAGACGGCGCGTTCAACACATATCCGGCGGAAGCGTTGAAAAAAGCCAATGTGCAGTCAATCTACGAAGACGCGGACGGCACGTTGTGGTTTGCTACTTGGGGACAAGGTTTGTTGCGTTTGAAAAACGAAAAGTTGACAGTTTTCACCGATAAAGACGGGCTTTTCGACAATACGCAGTGGTCGCTTCTCGAAGACGACGCGGGCAATTTATGGATGGGCAGCAATCGCGGAATTTTTCTGGTTTCAAAACAGGAGTTGGACGATTTTGCCGAAGGACGAATCGAAAAAATCAATTCCGTTGTCTATGGGGCGGCGGACGGAATGCGGAAAAGCGAAAACAACGCCGGCAGTCCTTCGGCGATAAAAGCGCGTGACGGCAGACTTTGGTTTTCGACGACGGCGGGCGCGGTCGTGATTGACCCGAACAACATCAAAACCAACCGCGTTCCGCCGCCGGTTATTCTCGAAAAAGTTTTGATTGACGAAAAAAACGTCGCGTTGGGCGATGCTTCCGTTGTTCCGGCGGGCGCGAAAAACATCGAATTTCGCTATGCCGGTTTGAGCTTTATTCAGCCCGCAAAAGTGAAATACAAATACCGGCTCGAAGGCTTTGACGACGATTGGATTGATGCCGGAACGCGGCGTGCGGCTTTTTACACGAATTTGCCGCCGGGCGAATACGAATTCCGCGTCATTGCCGCCAACAGCGACGGCGTGTGGAACGAACAAGGCGCAAAATTCAAATTTCGCGCTCTCGCCCCGTTTTGGCGAACGCCATTGTTTTACGCCTTGAGTTTGCTGACGATTGCCGGACTCGCGTTTTTATTTTACCGTCAGCGTCTTTCCAAACTCGAACGTGAAAGCGCCGCGGCGCAGCAAAAATATTCGCAGCAGCTCATCGAATCGCAGGAACAGGAACGCAAACGAATTGCCGTCGAACTGCACGACGGCATCGGTCAAAATTTAATCGTCATCAAAAACCGCGCTCTGCTCGGCTTGAATCAACCGGAGAATCAGGAAACATTACTGACTCAAATGCGGGAAATCTCCGACTCCGTTTCTGTCGCCATCAAGGAAGTGCGCGGAATTGCCCGCAATCTGCATCCGTATCAAATCGAATATCTCGGTCTGACTCGCGCACTCAGGGCGTTGGCGAAATCGGCATCGGAGGCTTCGGGAATCGAGTTTTCGAGCGAGATTGACGAACTCGGCGAACGACTGTCGAAAGAAGCGGAAGTCAATCTCTATCGCATCGTGCAGGAAGCGTCTAACAACATTATCAAGCATTCCGGCGCGGCACGGGCGAGCGTTTCGATTAAGAAAAACAACGACTCGCTCGAAATGACGATTCGAGACGACGGCAAAGGTTTTGCCGTGTCTGCTTCGGCAAATGAAAATCGCGGACTCGGCTTGATCGGAATGAGCGAACGCGCCAAAATTTTGAACGCCGAATATGAAATAAATTCAAACCAACGCGGAACGAAGATTAAATTGTAGATGAATCTGCCAGCCGAAAACAATGAAAAGTGAAACTCGAATCATTATTGCCGACGACCACGCGATTTTTCGCGCCGGTTTGCGGCAAACGATTGAAGCCGCGCCGAATTTCAAAGTCATCGCCGAAGCGGAAGACGGCGAAACGGCTTTGCGTTTGGTTTTGGAGTGGCAGCCGGACGTTCTCATCTCGGATGTAAGTATGCCGAAAATGAACGGTTTTCGGCTCGCGGAAGAATTAAAACGCCGACAGGCGCAAACGCGAATCGTTTTTCTGACGATGCACGACGAGGAAGAAATCTTCAGTCGCGCGTTGGAGTTAGGCGTGCGATGGTATGTTCTCAAAGACTGCGCCGCCGTTGACATCACGAATTGCCTGAACGCCGTTGTTGCCGGTCATAATTTCGTCAGTCCGGCAATGACGAATTACCTTTTCAAACTCGCCGATCAGAATCCAACGCGGCAAAATCCGCTCGCCGATTTGACTGAAACCGAACGCAAAATTTTGAAAATGGTCGCCGAATACAAAACCAGCCGCGAAATCGGCGACGCGCTTTTCCTCTCGCCGCGCACAATCGAAAACTACCGCACCAACATCTGCCAAAAATTAAATCTGCACGGCTCACACGCGCTTATCAAATTCGCCCTCGAACACAAAGAAAGAATGATGAATGATGAATGATGAATGATAAATTTAAGAAGGATTTTCGACATTCAACATTCATCATTTTCTTCTCTGCATCTTCCATTCATCATTCATCATTCATCATTCATCATTCATCATTAATTTTGTGTAGAACTACTCTATAAAAAAGTGTGGCGTTACTCTATTTTTCTGCGTTCGTTTTGCCGACAATCATTCTCAATGATTTTAATAGTTGACGACAACCGGCAGACGCGCCAGATGATTCGCTCGATTATCGCAGACCTCGACAAAGATTTTTGCGAGTGCGAGGACGGAAGCGAGGCTCTCGACGCTTACCGGCGATGTCAGCCGAATTGGGTTTTGATGGATTTGGCGATGAGCAAAACGAACGGACTCGACGCGACGCGCCAAATAATTGCGGCTTTTCCCGAAGCGCACGTCGCCATCGTTACCAGCTACGACGACGACAATCTGCGCCTTGCCGCCAAAGAAGCAGGCGCGAGCGAGTATTTCGTCAAAGAAAATCTGTTTGAACTGCGCCGTCTGTTCGCGGGCTGATTTGCCCGCCAACCTTCGGCGATGATTTTGATTAATTAAAAAACTAAATTTGAAAAAGAGGAAAAAGAATATGAAAAAAACGACTTCAATTTTACAAAATATACGCTTTCGCGGACTGCTTGCCGCGCTCGCGTTTTTTATTTGTTTGGCTTCTACCCAATCAACAACGGCGGCGACCTACACCGTAACCAATACGCTCGACAGCGGCGCGGGCAGTCTGCGCCAAGCCGTGTTGGACGCAAACGGCACGGCGGCGAATGACGTGATTGTTTTCAACATTCCGGCGGCAAGCTGCAATGCGACAACCGGCGTTTGCACGATTACTTTGACAACTACTGAAATCATCGTCACCAACAACGGCACTCTAACGATTAACGGCACGGGCGCGAATCGTCTGACGATTTCGGGCGGCGGCGCGAGACGCATCTTTTACTCAAACTTGGCGACATTTACTTTGTCGGGCGCGACTTTGACGAACGGCAACGGCGCGGGCGCGTCGAACAACGGCAAAGGCGGCGCGATTTACGCCAGCGGCGGGACGCTCGTGCTGCGCGGCGTGAATGTTACCAACAACACGGCAAGTTCCGGCGGATTTGGCGGCGGCGTGATTTTCGATGGGGGAACGAATCACCAAATCACCAACTCGACCTTTTCGGGCAACAACGGTCTGGTTGATTGCGGCGGCTTTTGGGTCGGGGTAGCAACGCCGCTAACGATGACGAACTCGACCGTGTCCGGCAACATGGCGACGCAGCCGAACGGCGGCTTTTGCAGCGATGGAACGATGACCGTGCGAAATTCGACCATCGCCAACAATACGGGCGGCGGTTTTTCGATGGGCGGCGGCACAGTCAACATCGGCAATTCAATCGTCGCGGGCAACACGGGCGGCTTTGCCAACTTTGCTATTTTTGCCGGCACACTCACATCGGCGGGCTACAATCTTATCGGCAACAATGCGAACGCAACGACGCAGTTTCCCGCCGGAAATCCGAACGGCAACAACGATATTGTCGGGACAAGCGGTGTGCCGATACTCCCTTTGCTTGACGCATTGGGTAATTACGGCGGCACAGTTCCGACCCGACGTTTGCAAACGGGCAGTCCGGCGATTGACAAAGGCAGCGCGGTCGCCGGAGTAACTTCCGACGGGCGCGGCGTGATTCGCCCGTTCGACAATCCTTTGATTACCAACGCGGCAAGCGGCAACGGCGCGGACATCGGCGCGTTTGAACTGCAAACCTCGCTGGTCAGAGTTTTCGGCTATAACATACAAGGGAAACTCGGTCTCGGCGATTCGACCGACCGGCTTGTTCCGACGACTTTGACTGGCTTTAACGACATCACACAGTTTGGCGGCGGCTTCCAATTTTCCTCAGCCCTGCGTGCCAACGGCACGGTTATAACGGCGGGCATAAACTCTTCGGGAGAACTCGGTGACGGCACGACCGGCGGCGCAAACCGTCCGACGTTCGCCCAAGTTACGGGCGCGAACGTCGTCAATATCATGCAAATTTCGGGCGGCGACTCTCATACGGTCGCGCTTCGCTCGGATGGAACGGTCTGGGCGTGGGGCAACAACAATCAAGGACAGCTCGGCAACGGCAATTTCACCAACAGCGGCACGCCCGTGCAGGTCGGGGCGAGCGTCGCGGCTTTTAATACGCACGTTATCGCCGTTTCCTCCTCGCATGGTCACACTCTCGCGCTGACAGACGACGGCAAGGTTTGGGCGTGGGGCAGAAACAATGAAGGACAACTCGGCGACGGCACGACGACCAACCGCAATCTGCCGCAGCCGGTTTTGGTTTCAATAGGCGGAGCGCAGTTGTCGGGCGTTATCCAAGTCTCGGCGGGCGGGCAACACAGCGTCGCACTGACGACAACCGGCGCGGTTTTCGTTTGGGGTCAGAACGACCGCGGACAAGTCGGCAACAACACGACCAGCGCGTCCGTTGCCTTTCCGACACAGACGACCGCAACTCTGATGGGAACAATTGTCCAAATCAGCGCGGGCAACGCACACACCGCCGCAATTAACACGGCGGGCAATGTTTATGCGTGGGGACAAGGCACACAAGGAGAAATCGGCGACAACAACACGGTAAACGCGCTCGTTCCGCGGCAAACTTTAAATATCTCAAACGTCGTCCGCATCGAAGCGCACGCCTCGTGGCATAATTTAGCCAGACAGCGCGACGGCAATATGTTCGCTTGGGGACACGGTGCCGGCGGAGAGATCGGCGACGGCGCGGGAGTTCAGCGAAACCTGCCGGTCAATATCTCGACCGGCAATCTTGGCACGAACGTCGCCGTCTTCGGCGTGGGCTTTCTGAACAGTTTCACGGCAACCTTGCCGGAAGTTGCAACACCTGCGGGCGCAAGCACTCTGCGCGGCGATAATTTTAGCGTCGCCTTTCCCGCTTCAACCGTCGCCGGAACAACGCAGGTTCGCGCCTTCAACCCGACCGCAACCGGCTTAACCGTCCCGACAGGCTACACCATCGAAGCCAACTCGACCGGCTACGATTTCACGACGACGGCGACCTTTCCCGGCACGGCGACGGTTTGTTTGAAAGTTCCGAACGTGATTAGCGCGGCAACCTTCAGTATGCTGAATATTCTCCACGACGACGACGGCGACGGAACTCTGGACGTTGCCGCCAGCACCAGAAACTACCAACTCCGCGAAGTCTGCCGCGCCGCGACTTCGTTCTCGCCATTCGTTCTGGCACAGGCACTCGTGCCTTTGGCAGCGACGGTTTCCGTGTCGGGCAGAGTTTCGCTTGCCGACGGCAGAGGTTTGCGTAATGCGCGGGTGATTTTGACGAATGCTGACGGAAATTCGCGCACGGCGGTTACGTCCACGTTCGGTTATTATCGGTTTGACGAAATCGAAGTCGGACAAACCGTTATCGTTTCGGTCGCGTCGAAACAATTCGGGTTTGCGCCGAAGGTTTTGACAATCAACGAAGCGGTTGCCGATTTGGATTTTATCGCGCAATAAAGAAAAATCGGAACGGATTTCTCCTGCATCCGTCCTGAACAATCTGTTTTAAGCAGAGGAGCAGAAATAACCGGACATTTTCGCTTAACGTAGAATGTTCTACGTTAAGCGAAAATGCCGCAATACTTTTGCTCATCTGCTTATGTTAGATATTCTTTCATCCAATTTAAGTATTTTTCGGAAATTTTTTCTGATTTGAGAGCGACAATCTCAGGCACTTCGTAGCTGTGATTTGATTGAATAAACTTTTCCAATTCATCAAATTTTCCGTCCGAAGTTTTAATTAAAAGAAGATGTTCCGCGTCGGTCTGAATTTTGCCGTCCCAAAAATAAACCGATTTCATCTGCGGCAAAATCTGCACACACGCGGCGAGTTTCGCTTCAATAATTTTCCGCGCCAAAATTTCGGCTTCTTCAATATTCGGCGTTGTCGTTAAAATAATCAACATAGTTGACAGAAAGTTGCAGAAAGTTGCAGAAAGTTGCAGGAAGTTATTCAAACTAGCTGTAACTTTCCGAAACTTTCTGCAACTTTCTGTCAACTTTTTTACTTCTTCATCAAATCTTCATAGTTGCCTTCTTCCGCCCATTTGATGATTTCGGAAACGCGCCAAATCGGGAACGGATGCGTTTGTCCGGCGTTGATGACATTTGCCCAGAAATTGTCGAGTTGATTTTCATCGCAATGTTTTTGGAATTCTTTGCCTTGTTCGATAAATTGATCGTAATCCATTTTCGAGGCAAAAGTTCCGCCCGCGAGTTTCATCATCACGCGCCCGACAATGTGCGGGTCTTGAACGACGAGAAGCGCGGCACGATCACACGAAAGTTCAGCCCGCCGCGCCCACGCCATAAGCGCACTCGAAACCGTCGTATTCAAAACGAATTTAGCAATTTCGCCGCCCGGAATCGCCGATAATCCGGCTTTCATCAACAATTCAAAAATCCGCGCCGCCGTCAGATAAAGAACGTGTTCGGCGTGAATATGTCCGACTTCGTGCGCGACAACGGCAAGTATTTCTTCATCGTTCAAACGCTCGATAAGCCCTGAAAACAGAACAATAACGTGGCGTTCAGAACCGAATGTAAAAGCATTGACCATCGGATTTTGCTGGAGAAAAAAGTCCGGCATTTCAACGCCGAGCGTCGTGCAAGCGACTTGCAATTTGGCGTGCAAATCGGGATATTGCTCCGGCGTAATCTTCACCGAACTTGCCATAAAATTTATCCGCATCGCTGATTCGAGTGTTACGGAAAGAAATTTTCGCAACATCGTATCAATTCCCGGAATCGCCCGAAGCGCGGCAAGTGCTTTTGAGTCAGCCGGATGAACGTATTCGTGTTTGCTCAAATCGGCAAACTTTTTATGCGGCGCATTTGAAAGCGGCAATTTACATTTTCCGCAATTCGCTTGCCCGTTTTTATAATCTTCCTTAACGGAATTTTTCTGTCCGCAAAAGCGGCATCGAACGCTATATCTTTCGGCAATCGCGCCTGTTGATTCTTTTTTTGGCATAATTTGATTTTACCTAATACTTCCTCTAATACAAATATAAATCTTCGATGAATAAAACGCCAAAGCGTTGTAAAAAGTTTTCAAATTGGAGCGCAGGCATCTTGCCTGCCCGCGCGTTCGAGGCTTTGCGAGAACAGGCGCGGAAACGCCGCACATTAAATAAACTTGATTTTCTCTGCGGCGTTTGCCGTTCTTGCTTCGCTCGAACGGGCAAGCAAGATGCCTGCGCTCCCAGCTCAAGTTTATTCTTTGCGCCATATTCGATATACTTAAATTTTTTCTAAAGCTATGAATTTTACACAGTTACAAAAATCTTTACGCGAAAAAGT
>JANNYB010000052.1:0-5227 GCA_031409875.1 Acidobacteriota bacterium
CAAAACTTTGAACATTACATCTTGCCGCCAACTGATTTCTTAACTCCCGCAATGGCTCGCATTGAGCAAAAGGATGAAGAACTTTTGTCGATCGCGCACGAACTGACCGATAAAACCAAAGAATTTAATGTCACCGGGCGAGTTATGCACATCTGTCAGGGGCCGGTCGTCACAACTTATGAGTTTAAGCCGGACCCGGGCGTGAAATACTCCCGCGTGACGGGTTTGGCAGACGATCTGTGTCTTGCCCTAAAAGCCGAATCAATCCGCATTGACCGCATTCCGGGCAAAGCCTTTGTCGGCATCGAAGTTCCGAACCGCGAACGCGAAACTATTTATTTGCGCGAAGTCATCGAATCGAAAAAATTTCAATCGTCCGAATCGCTTCTTTCGGTTGCGCTGGGCAAATCTATTGACGGCTTAAACTACGTTGCGGATTTGGCGAAAATGCCGCATCTGCTCATCGCGGGCGCAACCGGCGCGGGCAAATCCGTCGGCGTGAACACGCTCATCGTTTCGATTTTGTATAAGGCGAGACCGGACGAAGTAAAATTCATAATGGTTGACCCGAAACAGGTCGAACTCAATGTTTATGAGGATATTCCGCATCTTGCAACGCCGATTATTACCGATCCGAAACGTGCTTCGGTCGCGCTGAAATGGGCTGTCGGGCAGATGGAAAGACGCTATAAAGACCTTGCGGCGTGGGGCGTTCGCAATATTGACGGCTATAATTCGGAAGCCAAACGCCGCAACGAAGCCGAACAATTTAACGACGAAGGCGAACCGCACAAAAAATTGCCGTATCTCGTGATTATTATTGACGAACTCGCGGATTTGATGATGGTTGCGGGCAAAGAAGTCGAAGAATCAATTACAAGATTGGCGCAAATGGCGCGTGCCGTCGGAATTCATCTCGTTTTGGCGACGCAACGCCCGTCGGTTGACGTTATTACGGGCTTAATCAAAGCAAATTTTCCGTCGCGCATTTCGTTTCGCGTGTCGTCAAAAGTTGATTCGCGCACGATTATTGATTCAAACGGCGCGGAAAGTCTTTTGGGCAGAGGCGATATGCTTTTTCTGCCGCCCGGAACGTCGAATTTGATTCGCGTTCACGGCGCATTTGTTGACGAAAAAGAAATCGGCAAAATCGTCGAACAAATCAAATCGCAGGGCAAGCCCGAATACGACACGACAATCACGAAAACCGACGAAGAACTTGACGATTCGGGCGATTTGCCGGGCAAACGCGATCCGCTGTTTTGGGACGCAATTAAAACCGTCGTTCGCAACAAAAGTGCTTCGACATCGCTGCTCCAAAGACATTTGCGAATCGGCTACGGACGCGCCGCCGCCATTTTAGACGCAATGGTGCGCGAAGGTTTCATCGGCGAAATGGACGGCAGCAAACGCGCCCGCCCGATTCTCGAATCCGCTTACGAAGCTCTGGAACAGATGGAAAACGGCGGAGAGTTTTAAAGTAAAAAGTAAAAAGTAAAAAGGCAAAATTTGATTTAAGAATCTTTGCGAACTTCGCAGTTTAGCGGGAAATTCTTTTAATACAAAGGTTTCCGAAGTTTTCCACAGAACCTGTGCAAAAACTTGTGGAAAACTATATTACATAAATGTTAAACCGTTATTTTCAAACGACTTTTAGCAAATTGCACATTGAATATGCAAAAAAACTTGCAAAATCATAAGTCTAATTATTTCAGCATTTGTGCGATATTTGCTAAACTTACTTCTTTGTTAATTTTAACTTGTTTGCTTGTTTCTTGTGGGCAAAACGATACAAAACAAGTTTTTTCGCCGCAAACACCGCAAACAACTTCCGAAACGGCGATAAATATCAACACGGCGACGGCGGAAATGCTCGAAAAACTTCCGAATATCGGTGCGAAAACGGCGCAAGAGATTATCAATCACCGTGAAAAATTCGGCGCGTTTCGCAAACCCGAACATCTCTTGCTCGTGCGCGGAATCAGCGACCGACGCTTTCGTGAAATCAGAAAATTGATTAAAATCTAAAAATCCCCGAAAAAAAGCTCTTGCGTTAATGAATAATTCGGCAAAAATTTCGTCCGCGAATTTCACGCTTTATCCGTTGTTTTGGTTGGCGGTTTGTTTTGCATTTGGTATTTTGACAGCGAAATATTTTGCGTTCGGTTGGCAAATTTCGCTGGCTGTTTGTTTGTTTTTTGCGGTTTTTTGCGTGTTCAAAGAAAAGTTTGCATTAATTTTTTTGTCGCTGGCTTTTGCGGCAGTCGGCGCGTTGGTTTTTCAGGTTGAAAATCAAGCGGTTTCGCCCAATCGTCTGAAAAGACTTTTAGACGAAAACAAAATTGGTTCGGGAAATCCGATTGAAATCGAAGGCGTTTTGCGCGGCAAACCGGAGCTTTCCGTCGGCGGATTTTTTCTCGAAATCGAAACGGAAAAAGCGATTTATAAAGGCGAAGAAAGACAAATTTCGGGCAGAGTCAGAATTTTTGCGCCAATAACGGATAAACAATTTGCGACGGAATATGAAGCGTTAAATTTGAATTACGGCTCACGCATTCGCGCCGCTTGCAATCTTCGGCGCGAAGAAAAATTTCAAAATCCGGGCGCGATTTCATATAAAAAAATACTTGACGATTTAGGTTTTGATGCGACGGCGACGCTGAAAAGTCCGCTTTTGATTGAAAATCTCGGCAGAGAAAAAACATTCGCGCCGCTCGGTTGGATTTATGAGCAGAGACAAAATTTAATCATCGAATTCCGCCGCAAATTCAGTGTTTCGACTGCCGGAGTTTTAATCGCTTCATTGCTCGGCAACGACGGATTTTTAGACAAAAACACGGCGGAAGTTTTTCGTGAAGGCGGCACGTTTCACGTTCTCGTAATTTCGGGTTTGCACATTACTTTTATCGGCTATTTGACGCTGCTTTTCGTGCGGTTTTTTACGCGAAAAAGGGTTTGGCAATTCGTCATTGCAACGGTTTTTTTGTGGTCATATTCTCTGGCTGTCGGCGCAAATGTTCCGGTTGTGCGGGCGGCGATTATGTTCACGGTTTTGCTTTTTTCGCTGGTGATTTTTCGGCGCGGAACTCTCTTGAATTCACTCGGCGCGAGCGTTTTGATTTTGCTTGTTTGGAGACCGAACGATTTGTTCGCGCCTTCGTTTCAGCTAACGATCATCAGCGTCTTGGCGATTGTCGCGGGTGCGTTTCCGCTGATTGAAAAACTTCGCGCCATCGGCAGTTGGTCGCCGTCTGCAAAAACACCTTTTCCGCCGAATATTTCACACTTTTTGAAGCGATTTTGCGAAATGCTTTACTGGCGCGAAACAGTTTGGGAACGCGATTTATCAAGACAGATTTGGATGGCGAAAATTTTCAAATCGCCGCATCTGAAATTGCTCGAAGCCAAAGGATTACAAGGCGTTTGCAGATATATTTTTGAAGCGGTTCTGGTTTCGCTGATTGTGCAAATTTGGCTTCTTCCGCCGACGATTTTGTATTTTCACCGCATTCCGATTTTCGGCGTTTTCCTAAACATTTGGGTTGGATTTTGGATTGCGCTCGAAAGTTTTGCGGCGGTTATTGCCGTTTTTTTCGCGCAATTCAGCGAGAGTTTAGCTTTGCCGATTATAAAACTTACAGAACTTTTTAATTGGTTTCTGCTTTCGATTCCACAAATTTTAACCGAAAATTATTGGGCAAGTTTTCGTCTGCCGCATTATTCGGGCGCGATGAAAGCTGTTTATTTTCTATACTTTGCGCCGATTTTGATTTTGACGATTTTTTTGAACAAATGGAATCCGTTTGCTTTGATTTCAAATTTCAAATCCGATATTTCAAAAAAACTTTTGCGATTTGCTTACGTTTCTTTATTTGGTTTGTTGATTTTGAGTTTATTTCATCCGTTCAGCGCACCAAAATCCGACGGCAAATTGCGGATTGATTTTCTTGATGTCGGGCAAGGCGATGCGGCTTTTATTACATTTCCGAACGGGGAAACGATGCTGATTGACGGTGGCGGACGGCGAAGTTTTGAGAAAACAAAAGTGCAAAACGATTACGAAACCGAATTTTTCGAGCCGGACGCGCAAGGCATCGGGGAAACGGTTGTTTCGGCGTTTTTGTGGGAACGCGGATATTCAAAAGTTGATTATATTTTAGCGACGCACGCCGACAGCGACCATATTCAAGGCTTGTCGGATGTTGCAAAAAATTTCAACATTAAAGCCGCGCTTTTCGGGCGAACGCCGTCTGCTGACGAAGATTTCCACGAGTTTTTTTCGACTTTGGAGAAACGCAAAATCAATTCGATAAAAATTTCTCGCGGCGATGTTTTGACCTTCGGCGAAGTAAAAATTGAAGTTCTTTATCCCGAAAATACGGATGAAATTTCCGACAATAATCATTCGATTGTTTTGCGGATAATTTACGGCGAACGGAAAATTTTGCTAACCGGCGACATCGAAAAAGAAACAGAAAATAGACTTTTGCAAAACCCCGAAAATCTTCAAGCAGATGTCATAAAAGTCCCACATCACGGAAGTCGAACTTCTTCGACGGAAAGTTTTATAAATGCCGTAAACGCTGATATTGCAATAATTCCGGTCGGCAAAACTTCGCCTTTCGGACATCCGCACGCGGAAGTTTTAGAAAGATGGCAAACCGCAAATACGAAAATTTTGACAACAGGCGAGCGCGGAACGGTTACGATTTTGACGGACGGAAAAGATTTGCAAATTGAAACATTTCAGAAGTAAAGATTTTATTTTTCATCCACAGATAAACACAGATTTTTATGATTTTGGTGTCTTATAACATCTGTGTTTATCTGTGGATAATTCTTCTCTAAAAAACAAAAGCCCGAAGGCTATTAAAAACAACCTTTCGAGCGTTCCTGCACAATCCTAATGAAATAGTTTTAACACTTTGCGTTTAACATGTCAATCTTTTTTTTCCACAGGTTACAGCGAAATCTAAAAAATTGGCAATCTTTTTTGAAAAGCACTATACTCTAGCCATCCTTAATGTCTTTTAATTTAATCATCCCCAAGGAGTAAATTAAAATGATTGACGACAGAATCTTCCGACTCTGTGAGCAAATATCCACAAACCTCGCTCATAATTGGACACTCGAAGAAATGATGGGAGCGACCGAATTATCAAAGTCGTATTTTATAAAATTATTTAAAAAGTCTAAAAAAATGCCGCCGATTGCGTGGTTGCGCGAG
>JANNYB010000053.1:0-41918 GCA_031409875.1 Acidobacteriota bacterium
CAGGCTAAATCTCCGAAATACAATATTTATTTTGGAAAGTTGCCTAATATTAAAAACCGTGAAAGACGCGAAGTAGCTTTCTTTTCGCGTCTTTCACGGTTTCAATCTTATTTAATCGTAGAAGGATTGACGAACGCTCGATTTCTTTCTAATGGCAAATTTTCTTTCAAATAACTCGTCAGTAGATTATATAAATGAACGGTTGTGCCTTCGCCTTCGGAGATGCTGTGCGTGCGATTCGGGTAAGCCATCATATCGAACGGTTTGTTTAACTCGATTAATTTGTTGATTAAAACTTCCGTTCCTTGATAATGCACGTTGTCGTCGCCCGTGCCGTGAACGATCAATAATTTGCCTTTTAATCCGCCGGCAAATGTTATCGGCGAGCTTTGTTTGTAATCTTCGGCGTTCGCGTCGGGCATTCCCATATAGCGTTCGGTGTAAATCGTGTCGTAAAAACGCTGATCTGGAACGGGCGCGACAGCCATTCCCATTTTGTAGATTTCAGGGAAACGAAACATTGCATTCAAAGTCGAAACGCCGCCGCCGCTCCAGCCCCAAATGCCGACGCGATTTGTATCAATAAACGGCATTTTGGCAATCATCGCTTTAACCGCGTTCGCTTGATCGGTGGAATTTACCAAACCGTTTTTGCGATAAATTGCTTTGCGCCAAGCGCGACCTTTCGGCGCAGGCGTGCCGCGATTGTCAACGCTGGCAACAATATAGCCTTGTTGCGCCAACATCAAATGCCACAAATATTCTTCGCCTGTCCAAATATCGGTTACGGTTTGCGCCGCCGGTTCGCCATAGACGTAGAACAAAATCGGATATTTTTTGTTCGGGTCAAAATTCGGCGGCTTCATCATAAAACCGTCAAGACTGATTCCGCCTCCAATATCAACTTGGAAAAATTCGTTTGAACCTTTTCGCAATTTATCAATTTTCGTCTGCACTTCAGCGTTGTCAACGACTGTGCGAACGGTTGTTTTATTGGTTAAATTAACAAAATCGAACTTCGGCACATTTCCGAAAGATGAAAAATTGTGCGCCGCCCAGCGTCCATTCGGCGAAATATTATAATTGTGCCAACCTTTCTGAGCGTCGGGAGTAACTTTTTCGAGTGCGCCGCTGCCGTCCAATTTTCGTCGGAACAAATAACGCTGTGTCGCATTTGTCGGCGAAGCGATAAAATAAAGCCAGCCGTTTGTTTCGTCAATTCCCGAAATATTCTCGACATCGTAATCGCCCGGCGTGATTAATTTTACGTCCGCACCGTTGCGCGAAACGGTATAAACTTGTTGCCAACCATTGCGTTCGCTCATCCACAAAAACCGCTTGCCGTTATCTATCCAACGCAAACGCGGCATCGTTAATTCAATCCAAGCGTCGTCTTTTTCAGTCAAAATCGTCCGAACTGCGCCGCTTTTTGCATCGGCAATCATCACTTGATTCGTGTTTTGCAAACGGTTCATATATTGCAAAATCAACTCGCTCGAATTGTCCATCCAATCCATCATCACGATATAATTCTGCCGCAAATCGCCCGGAGTGTTGACCCATTTCGTTTCACCGCCGTTTGCGCCGACGACTCCGACGCGCACGGCGGCATTTGTCGTTCCGGCTTTCGGATACGGAATTTCAGTTAAAACCGGATACAAATCTTGCGTATTATCAATCAAAACAAAATTCTTGATGCCGCTTGCGTCAAATTGCCAATAAGCGATTGATTTGCCGTCCGGCGACCAACGCCAGCAATCGCGCAGGAAAAATTCTTCTTCGTTGACCCAATCTGATGTGCCGTTTATCAAAGTCTTTGTGCCGTTTGAAGTTAAAGCCGTGATTTTTCCGTCCGCGAGATTTTGAACGTAAATGTTACTTTCACGAACGTAACCGATTTTGCTTGCGTCGGGCGAAAACTTGGCAAACATCATCGTCGAAGGCTTTGCGTCGCCGCCGAGTTTTTGCAAATTGCCGCTTGCCAAATCTAAAACCCAATAATCGCCGCGCGTATTCAATCGCCAAACTTTTACCGAATTTGTATAAATTAAAATCTTGGAATTATCCGCCGACCATTCATAACCGTTTATCGGCAAAGGTTTTGATTCGCCTTTCGGAATTAATTTTTCCGCCGCCAGCAAAACTTTTCGTTCATTCGTTGCCGCGTCATAACTGACTAAATCCGAACCGCCTTGCACGGTTGTCGAGCGTTCGATTTTTGTAAAAGCGTCGCCCGATTTGAGCCAACGAAAACCGCCGACAAATTGCGGCGCGAATTCGTCCGAATTAAAAATCCGGTCAACAGTCAAAAGCGAATTATCAGGTTGAGCCACTTGTCCGAAAGCGGCGATTTGGAAACTAAAAAGCATTGCCCAAACGAGCAGAATTTTGTAACGATTCATAAATTTCTCCCGAAATAATCTGTCTTAGAATTGATTTTATTGAAACTACAACACAATACTACGCGAAAAAAAGTAAAAAAGTTACGCAATAATTTCCAAAAATAAAATGATGAAGAAAGGATTTTGCCCGCGAAACACACGAAATACGCGAAAGATAAGCAGGAATCACTGCTTTATTTCGTGCCTTTCGTGCCTTTCGTGGGCAAAATATTTTCCAAATCAGCCGCCGCATACTTTATATGCAACGCAAAATCTTGTATTTTCATTTCAGACACTATGAAAACCAAAACACTTTTACTGCTTTGCATTATTTTACTGACGACTGTCGGCTGTTATGCCCAAACTCCGACGAAAACTTTATCCGTTTCCGGCTTGCAGGACAGCGTAACCGTCCGCCGCGACGCGCGTTCGATTCCGTATATTGAGGCGAAAAACGATGCCGATTTGTATTTCGCGCAAGGTTTTATCACGGCTTCCGATAGATTGTGGCAGATGGAATTATTAAAGCGTGTTTCGCGTGGGGAACTTGCGGAAATCTTTGGCAAACAGGTTTTGGAAGAAGATAAAATGTGGCGCAGATACGGATTTTCCGCGATTGCCGAAGAAAGTTTGAAAACCTTGAATCCGCAACTCAAAACCGCGCTCGAAAATTATTCTCGCGGCGTAAATGCTTATATCGCAACGCTTACAAAAGAAACGATGCCGCCGGAATTTACGATTTTGCAAATTGTGCCGCGTGAATGGAAACCGACCGACACACTCGTTCTCGGCAAAATTTTGGCGGAAGGCTTGAGTTCGACGTGGCGGCAAGATTTGGTTCGCGCTTCGATTTCAAATTTGCCGCAAGAGAAACTACAAGATTTATTTAATCCGATTACGCCTTTCGATGTCGTGCTTTTCGACAAGGATTTGAAAAGTCAAAAAACGACTGCAAATAACAAATTTCAGATTTCAAATGACGAATTAAAATTTGCCGACGAACAAGCCGAAATTCGTAAAAAATCACTCGAAAGAATCGGTTTTTATATGGAAGATGCCGCGGTCAGCAATAATTGGGTGATTTCGGGCAAACGCACGGCGGACGGAAAAGCGATTATGGCAAACGATCCGCATTTGCCGCCGACTGCGCCCGGAATTTGGTATCTTTCGCATCTGACTGCGCCCGGTTTGCGCGTTTCGGGCGTTACGTTTCCGGGCGTTCCGGGAATTGTTTTGGGGCATAACGAATTTTTCGCGTGGGGCGCAACCAACGTCGGACCGGACGTGCAAGACCTTTATATTGAGGAATTTAACGCCGAAGGAAATTATAAAACGCCGAACGGATTTGTTGCGCCGACAAAGCGAACCGAGCAGATAAAAGTCCGCACGAATTTATTAAAGCCCGAAACGGAAAACGTCAATCTCGAAGTTTTGGAAACGCGCAACGGGGTGATTTTGACCGAGCAAAACGGCAAACAATTCGCGCTCAGATGGACGGCAAGAGATTCAAAAAATCAGGAATTTGAAGCGTTCTTTTTGCTCAATCGCGCACGCAGTTGGAAAGGTTTTCAAACCGCGCTGAAATCTTACGGCGGCGCGTCGCAAAATTTTGTGTATGCCGACGTGAAGGGAAATATCGGCTGGCAAATCGGCGGACAAATTCCGATTCGGCGCACGGGAAGCGGCGCATTGCCATACAACGGCGCGACAAATGAAGGCGATTGGACGAGTTTTATTCCGTTCGCCGAACTTCCGTTTTTGTTCAATCCGAAAGAGAATTTTATTGTTACCGCGAATCAAAGAACCGTCGGGACAAGCTATAAATATTTTGATGAAATGAGCCGCGACAAATCAACTCCGTGGCGGGCGCGGCGGATTTATGATTTGCTGAAATCGAACGAAAAAGTAACGATGGACGACGTGCGCGACGTTCAACACGACGTTTTTAATTTGCCTTTTACGATTTTTTCCAAAGAAATCGTCAAACAAAATGCGGCTTCGGCGCAAACTTTGGAAATTTTGAAAACTTGGGACGGCAAGATGACGGCAGATTCAAAAGCGGCGGTTTTGGTTAATGAAATCCGCAACTGCACGGCTGAAAAAATCGCCGAAGATAATAAACCTTTGCCGTCGGCTTTGGTGCGCGAACGGCTTTTATTTTGGATTGTCAGCGATAATTCAAAGCGTTGGCTTCCCAAAAATTATGCGACTTACGGCGATTTATTAAAAACTTGCGACACGGAAGCGCGAGTTAATTTAGCGAAACCAAACCGTCTTGGCACAGACGAATCAAAATGGATTTGGGGCAATGTTTTTGTCGCAAATTTCCTTCATCCGCTTTCATTTGCGCCACTTATTGGCGGTCAATTTACGTTAAAATACAACAATGTCAACGGCAGCGGTCAAACGCCGAACGTCGGAAGCTACGTTTCGATGCGGCACATTGCCAGCCCGGGAAATTGGGACGCGACGCGGCACGTTATTCCGCTCGGTCAATCGGGAAATCCGAACAGCCCGCATTTCAAAGACCAATTTGAAGCGTGGCGCACGGGAACACCGGCGATTTTTCCGTTCACAAAAACCGCCGTCGAAGCGGCGACAATGGAGCTTTGGATTTTGCAGAAATAAAAGTTCTGAGTCCCGACTTCAGTCGGCGCAAATATAAGCGAAGCGAAATATTTGCTGATGTTTATTTACTTAAATGTTAAGCAAAGCAAAAACCGCATTGCTTCGCTCGCGGTTTTGCCGACTGAAGTCGGGACTCAAAACTTTTTCTTCGTAACCAAAAACACGCCCGCGAAAATCAAAATTGCCGCTAAGATCGTAAATAAGGAAACTTCTTCGCCCAAAAAAACGACCGCCAACATAAACCCGATAATCGGTTGCAAATAAATATAAACCGCGACGGTTGAAGGATTTACACGCACTAATGCCCAAGCGTTAAAGATATACGGCAGCGCGGTGGCGACAATTGCGATATGCAAAACAAGCAGCCAAATCCTCGGCGTAACCGACGAAAAATCAACGGTTGACATCGAAAACGCGCCCAAAGGAACGCAAATAATCGCGGCGAAAATAAAAAGCCACGTCATAGATTTAATCGCGCCGTTGCGTAAAATCGTTTCCTTCGACGTGGCAACATAAATGCCGTAAGACAAAGAATTGCAAACAATCAAAATATCGCCGAGCGTCGTTTCCGAAGAAAAAGAAGCCTTTCGCGGATCAATCAAAAGAATCACGCCGACCGCCGCCAAAATAATCCCGACAAACTTCAAAAACCGCAACTTTTCAACGCCCAAAATTGCACCAACCGTCAAAGCAAAAATCGGAATCGTAACCGCCAGCAGAGAAGAATTCGACGCTTTTGTCATCGAAAGCCCCGAAATAAACAAAATCTGATTAAGCGACACGCCAAAAATGCTCAAAACAAAAAGCCGCAAATAATCTTTGTTTTCCGCAAGCCGCAAATTGCCCCGCGAAAGCTGAAAAACCAACAAACAAACCGCCGTAATGCCAACCCGAAAACCGACCAAACCAAACGGCGGAATCACTTTCAAAACAATTTTCCCAATCACAGGCAAAGTCCCGAACATCATCTGCACCAACAACAGCGCAACGTGTGGCGCGTAGGATTTTTCGAGTTTTGAAGCGGAGTTTTCCATTTCGGGCAAAAGATAGATGATAGCAAATTGCAAACTAAAGTTCAGAGGTTAAACTTTAGTTTGAATTCTTATTGTTGTTATTCAAACTAAAGTAGTCTGGAATCTAAATCTTTTAACAAAAAGTCCGACACGCTTTAGCTTGTTGAATGCCGACACCTTCGACAAGCTAAAGCGTGTCGGACTTCTCAAGCATTTGGACTTCTAGTCGTGTGAAGTCTGCTCACGCCTTCAAGCGTTTCAAGAAGATGCGCGAAATGTTTTGTCTTTTCTAAACACAATCTTACAACGAGATTTTTCTGTTCTTGCTTTGCACGAACTGGGGGACGAGCCGTCCGCGTTCCATTTTTTACGTTTTTTAATCTTTTTTTAGAAAAATTAAGGACTTTTCGGTGTGCGGATTTGTAAAATAAAATAGTTCGGAATAATAAATATAAATCAAAGCTGATGAAATCGGCAAAATTCTTGTTATTCGCAGTGTGAACTGTGCGAATTTGAGGATTAAATCATCTTTAAAAGTGCGTAAAATTTACAAGCCGGGATATGAAAAACAAATTGCATTTGGTTCAGTCATCTCAAAAAAATGAATTGCCCAAAAAAGTTCCTTTCCAGCGTCCGCATCTTGGCGAAGAGGAAATTGCGGAAGTCGTCGAAACTTTGCGCTCCGGTTGGTTGACGACGGGCGCGAAGGTTTATGAATTCGAGAAAAAATTTGCCGCCGCGGTCAATGCCGATTTTGCGGTGGCGGTTAATTCCTGCACTGCCGCGCTTCATTTGGCGGTCGAGGCAATGCAGTTGCAACCGTGCCAAGCGGTTCTTGTGCCGACGATGACTTTTGCGGCGACGGCGGAAATTGTTCTTTACAAAAATGCCATTCCCGTTCTGGTTGATTGCGATCCCGAAACGGGGAATATGGATTTGCGCGATGCCGAAGAAAAGCTGAAAAAATTAAAGTCGGGCGAGTTTGGGGGCAGTATAAATCAGACGCTCAAAGCTGTCGGGATGATTCCGGTTCACGTCGGCGGCTTGATGATGAATGTCGGCGAAATCAAAGAATTTGCACGCAAACACGGGCTTTGGATAATCGAAGATGCGGCGCACGCTTTTCCTGCGGCGTGGCGCGAAAATGCCGAAAGTCGCTGGCAATTTTGCGGCGAAGAACCTTCCACAATCACCTGTTTTTCGTTTTACGCAAATAAAACCATCACTACGGGCGAAGGCGGAATGGCGGTTACGAACGATAAATCTATTGCCGAAAAAATCCGTCTGATGTCGCTCCACGGACTTTCAAATGATGCGTGGAATCGTTATGAAAGCGAAGACGGATGGGATTACAAAATCGTTTTGCCGGGCTATAAATACAACTTGACCGACATTGCCGCCGCCATCGGATTGCACCAACTTGACCGTGCCGAAACGATGCGTTTGGAGCGCGAAGCCGTTGCCGAATATTATTTTGACGCACTGGCGGATATTGCGGAAATCGAACTTCCGCCGCACAACAGCGACCGCATACATTCGTGGCATTTGTTTCCGATTCGGCTCAATCTCGACAAATTAACGATTGACCGCAACCGTTTTTTAGAAAATCTCCGCGCCGCCGGTGTCGGTTGTTCGGTTCATTGGCGACCGCTGCATCTGCATCCTTTGTATGCGGGAAGATTCGGCTGGCGCGAAGAAGATTTTCCCGTCGCAACGCATCTTTGGAAACGTCTTATCAGTCTGCCGATGTTTTCTTCGATGACGGTTTCGGAAGTCAAGCACGTTGTTGAAAACGTCAAAAAACTTTGCGATAATTACAGCACCAAAGCAATAACCATCGCCGCTTGATGAAAAATCGAACATATTCACGAGGTCTGCCGCGCACAGCGGAAATCTTTCTCGCTTTTGCGGGGCTGGTGCTTTTGCTGCCGCTTTTTTTGGCTATTCCCGTTTTGATTAAATCATCTTCGCGCGGTTCGATTCTTTTTTGTCAAACCAGAGTCGGACGGCGCGGCAGGGAATTTACGCTATTAAAATTCAGGACGATGCGAAGCGATGCGAAAGGTTTGAAATTAACCGCGCTCGATGATGAACGTCTAACGCCGACGGGAAAGTTTTTGCGACAATATAAACTCGATGAATTGCCGCAATTATGGAATGTTTTGCGCGGCGAAATGTCCTTTGCCGGAGCGCGACCCGAAGTTCCCGAATACGTTGATTTGGATAATCCGCTCTGGCAAACAATTCTCAATATGCGCCCCGGCATTACCGATCCGATTGCACTCAAACTTCGCAACGAGGAATTGCTTCTCGCCTCTGTTGAGGACAAAGAGGCTTTTTATACCGAAATTCTCCAACCGTTCAAACTTCGCGGTTGGGCGCAATACGCACGGGAAAAAACGTGGAAAACCGATCTCTCCGTGATACTTCAAACCTTCAAAGTCATTTTACTGCCGAAAACTGCGCCGCCGCCGACTCGTGAAGAAATGTCGGTAGCGATTATTGACTAATCGTTATAAAATTATCGTTCGGGAAAAATATTTGGGTAAATGAATCAAACGAACGAACTCTTAAAATATATCGAATGGGACGTGCGAAATTGGGCAGTCGCGCTCGATTTTTGGCAGGCGCAGACGAAAAAAGATTTGGCAAAGTGTAAAGTGTTGGAAATCGGCACAAACTTCGGCGGGCTTTCGTTGTGGTTTGCTTCCAAAGGCGCAATCGTTGTCAGCACAGACTTTAAAGGCGTTCGCCAAGAAGCGATTGAACTTCACAAGTCAAGCGAATTTTCACATTTAATAAAACACGAAACCGTTAACGCTCTCGATATTCCTTATGTTGAAGAGTTCGATATTGTCATTTTTAAATCTGTCATCGGTGCGATTGACGATAAAGATTTGCAGAAAAAAGCAATCGGCGAAATGCACAAAGCCTTAAAAAAAGGCGGCGAATTATTCTTTGCCGAAAATCTAGTCGCTTCGCCGTTGCACAAATTTCTCAGACGCAAACTAATCAAATGGGGAACAAGTTGGCGATATATCACGATTAGCGAAATGAACGATTTTCTCGAACCTTTCGCCGAAAAATGCTTGCAAACAAACGGTTTCGCCGGAACATTCGGCAGAACCGAAGCCCAAAGAAACTTACTCGCGCTCGGAGATAAACTGCTTTTCGAGCGCATCGTTCCCGAAAAATGGAAATACATCATCGCCGGAGTCGCGCGAAAATAAAACTTGCGCTAAAAATGGATTTTCGAGAAGTTATTTAAAATTTTGCAAAACTTTATAAGGTTTGAAGCAATGCGTTTTCGACATCTTGCGGAACGCTCACGAAAACGAAATATTTTTTTGGATAGAGATAATCTTCACCTTCGTCATCAATGATGCGGATATATTCGGAGCGTGCGGCTTTTTCGTCCGCCAAAACTTCATAGATTTTGCGTGGTGTGAGAAGCAAATCTTCTCCGGCAGAAATACAAATTGCAAATTTCATATCCCTTTCTATTCCGAAAGTGCCAATTCTTCCGCCATTTTTTCTTGAATCCAAAGATTAAGGAGTGTTTCGGGCGAAACTCCGTGTTGCTTGGCGATTTTTGCGAGATTTTGTGAAAGATTTGTCTCGACAGGGAAATATGTCGTGTTCGTTTCAATCTCGACCTCGAATTCAACAGGTTTCAGATTGTCCCAGTAATCCGCTAAATCGTGGTCATCCCAAAATTCGCTGATTTGCTGATAGGTTTCAGCGTTTGAAATCGGTGTTTTATTTTTTGCCATATCGTTTTCTTTCAGGTTTGGTCATATCGCGGGCAGATAAAATCAGGGCTTGCCGATTTATTTTGTAAGTAGATGGACACGCATTATAGTTATAGAAAATTTATCCACGGAAAGCACGGAAAGCACGGAGAAGCCACTGAAACATTCGTGTTACTGTTCCGTGCTTTCCGTGTTTTCCGTGGATAGTCATAAAGATAATTTTGTCCATCTACTTAAATAAAAAAAATTACCAAATATCTCCCGTCATCCGCTTGCCCGAAAGCCGCATATACATTTTCGTCTTTTCGAGTTCCTTTTTCAACAAAAAAGAATCGTGGCGAATTATTAAAAATTTCAGCAACTTCTGATTGGGTTACGGAATGTTTCCAAAGAAGTTTCTGAACAATATCTTCAAGCCATATAAAGCCTTTGACCTTCAAAATTTCACCTCATAAATTTAATTCTACATCAACATCAGCACTGGATTTTCGAGAAGTTGGTTGAAGGTTTGCAAAAACTTTGCGCCGGTTGCGCCGTCCACGACGCGATGATCGCACGACATCGTAACCGACATTATATTTCGGACGACGATTTCGCCTTCGCGCACGACTGCGGACGGAGTTGCGCCGCCGATGGCGATGATTGCGGCTTCGGGCGGATTGATGATTGCCGTGAATTCTTTGATGCCGAACATTCCGAGATTGCTGATCGAAAACGTCGCGCCGGTGTATTCTTCGGGCTGGAGTTTGCGTTCTTTGGCGCGTTTGGCGAGTTCTTTGACTTCGCGTGAAATTTCTGCAAAGCCTTTTAAGTTTGCGCCGCGCACGACGGGCGTGATCAAGCCTTCTTCAACCGCAACCGCAACGCCGATGTCGGCTTGCTCGTAAAATCGAATCGTTTTGTCTTGGTAAGATGCGTTGACGAACGGATGTTTGACCAAGCTCATTGCCGCGACTTTGACGATAATGTCGTTAATGCTGATTTTTTCTTCTTCCGAAAGTGCCGCATTTATTTGTTTGCGGAGATTAACGGCATTATCCATCTCGATTTCGATGGTCAAATAAAACGTCGGAATCGGTCCGATTGATTCAGCCAAACGCGATGCGATAACTTGCCGCATTTTGCTCGTGTTTTCTTCACGAAACGCGGATGCGCCTATTGATTGCGGATTGCGGATTGCGGATTGCGGAATTTTCCTGACATCTGAAATCTGACCGCTAATAACTGCTTCAATGTCGCGTTTGATAATTCTGCCGTTCGGTCCCGAACCGTTGATAGTTTTCAAATCAATGCCGTTTTCGCTCGCCATTCGTGCAGCAATCGGCGAAACGATTATTCTTCCCGTTTCGGTTTTTGGGCTTTGCGCTTCGGTTTTTAGTTTTTGGTCTTCGGCTTTCGGGGCTTCGATTTTAGCCGGAATTGCTTCGGCTTCAGGTTTTTTCTCCCCATCTCCCTTTCTCGCTTTCTCACTTTCTCCATTCTGCGAAAGGAGCGCAGAGAAATCCTCGCCTTTCGCGCCGATGATGCCGATAGTTTGACCGAGTTTGGCATTATCGCCGCCCGGAACGAGTATTTTTAACAGCGTTCCGGCTTCGAGTGAAGTCATTTCCATCGTCGCTTTGTCCGTATCAACTTCGAGAATCGTTTCATTCGCTTCGATTTCGTCGCCTTCGGCTTTGAGCCATCTGGCAATTTGTCCTTCCTCCATCGTCGGAGAAAGTTTGGGCATTAAAATTTTGTTCGCCATATTTTATTTACAATTTTCTATTCGCGGCAATCATCCGCAATCGTTCTTCGCGTGTTTTTTTCGGTTCGTTGTAACCTTTTTCGCCGAAAGGTTGCAGTTGCTCAAGCCATAAATCTTCCAAAAACTCTAATTCTTTCGGCATATCGAGATTTTCACGCGGCGTTAATTCTTCCAAAACTTCAAACGCAAAGTTTTCCGCGCCTAACTCGTTCCAATCTTTTTGCAAATCCTTCGATTGATGGCTTCCCGCATTTAATTGAAAGCGATGCCGATTAAAAATCCCGTCCAAATTCATTGACGAGCCGACAAAAATCTTCTCATTCGACAAATTCCGAATCTGAAACACTCCAATCGGTTTCGGGGTTTCCAAATATTCTCGTTTTAACTGCTTTTTATCAACCCACATTTCAAACTCTCTGCAAAAAACTTGCCGTAACAAAAATCTTCCGTTTTCTAAATGCCAAAGGACTTTCAACAATCGCCGTCGCTTTTAGATTTTCAAAACCTGCGACAAAAAAAGGTTTATCGCAAGCCGGAATATTTTTCGTCCAAACAGGCGTTTCAAGATTTAATTCTTTGCACAAAGCCTCGACTGTTGAAGCCAAAAGCGCATCAAATTTATCATTACCAAACTCGAATGACTCGGAAACCGCGCTCAAATTTCTATGAAAACGGAAATCGTCAACAAAATCATAAAAATAAATCTTCCACCAACGCGCATCGGCGGACATTTTTTCTTTCGTTTCCTTTATCGTGATCATTTCAGATTTTCAAAAATTTCTTCTAACTGGAAAATAGTTTCCGGTTTTATAACTTTCTTCGGATAATATTCCGCAACGATTTTCAACGCTTCTTCACTTTTGTTCAAACCAAGATGCTTAATCAAACATTCGACATCCATTGCATCAAAACTTTCCGCCCGCATTGCCAAAATCTTCATCGCTAAAAGATAATCGGCAGTCGGAGAATAAACTTTCAGATTCGGGAAATCGAACAAAATATCTTTATTATGTTCGACAACAAAAATCTTGACGGCAAAGTTCAGCCAGCCTTCATTTAATCCAAATTTTACGGCAATTTTATTAATTGCGCCGTGAATCGTTTTGACAGGTTCAAAAATCGCGTCAACATCTTTAGTTGCCGGACGCGCTTTGAACGCCAAACACATCGCCGCGCCGCCATAAATGCAAATCTCGCCGATAACATTTTTTTCGGCTAATTCATCGTTAATTTCCGACAAATATTTTTCGATTTCTTCGGCGGTCATTTCTCAAAGATAACAAACTTCTTTAATTGCCGCGACGATTTTTTCGACGCTCGGAAGTGCCAGAACTTCGAGATTTCTCGCGTATGGCATCGGTGCTTCGACGGTTGAAACGCGCTTGACGGGAGCGTCCAAATAATCGAAAGCGTTTTCCATAACTTGATGCGAAATCTCTGCACCGACTGATGCAAAAGCGTGCGATTCTTCAGCAACTACGAGGCGATTCGTCTTTTTCACCGAAGCGATAATCGTGTCAATATCGAGCGGTTTTATCGTTCGCGGATCAACAACTTCGACCGAAACATCAAAATCTCTCTGCATAATTTCCGCCGCTTGCAACGCTTGCGGAACGGTGAACGAACGCGCAACGATTGTGCAATCCGTGCCTTCGCGTTTCACGTCAGCCACGCCCAAAGGAATCGTAAAATCGTCGTCGTCGGGAACTTCCGATTTCATTCCATACATTGTTTCTTGTTCGAGAAAAATTACCGGATTGTTATCGCGGATTGAAGATTTTAACAAACCTTTCGCGTCTGCCGCCGTCGAAGGCATCACGATTTTTAAGCCGGGAAAGTTAGCGTAAAAGGCTTCTAATGCTTGCGAATGTTGCGAAGAAACTTGATAAGCCGAGCCGTTTGGACCGCGAAAAACTATCGGCACATTAAATTGTCCGCCCGACATATAAAACATTTTCGCCGCGTGATTAATGATTTGGTCAGCCGCGAGAATCGAAAAATTCCACGTCATAAACTCGATTACAGGGCGCAAACCAGCCATCGCCGCGCCAACGCCAACCGCCGCAAAACCGAGTTCCGTAATCGGCGTATCAATCACACGCTTATCGCCAAACTCTTTCCAAAGTCCGCGCGTAACTTTATACGCGCCGTCATATTCGGCGACTTCTTCGCCCATTATGAAAACATTTTCGTCCCGTAAAATTTCTTCGCGCAACGCCGCATTCAGCGCATCGCGGATTGTCATTTCTGCCATATTTTATAGTGAGCAGTAAGCAGTGAGCCGTGAGCAGTTTATTTTTGCATCACGCTTCGTTTTAATCCGTATGTTACTGCTAAGCATTCATCTAAAAGTTTTTGGGCTTTGTCGTGGTTTTCCATGTTTAGATAACCGATGCGAAAAGCTATTTCTAATTGCGTGTTCAATTCATTTAGCGAACCGATTGCGATACTCAGAAAATTAGCAAACTGTTCTTTTGAGCGGTCAGCCGCTCCTTCTGCAATATTTGACGGAGCGGAAACTGATGCCCGACGCATTTGCGAAACCAAACCATATGTTTCTGCTTTTGGAAAATCTTCAGTTATTTTATAAATCAAAACAACCAATTCCATACATTTTTGCCAAGCAATCAATCTTTTGTGCGGCTTATCCATATTTGTTTAGTGAGCAGTAAAGAGCGAATTATACAACTGCTTACTGCTTACTGCTTACTGCTCACTCTGAAAAAACATCCGTCATCAACGCGCTTTCGTCGGGAAACGGACTTTCTTCGGCGAATTTTATTGCTTTGTCAACGGCTTCTTTTGCTTGATTGTTTAGTTCTTCAAAATCTTTGTCGTTAAAAACTTTCGCTTCTTTGAGCGAATCTTGAAACAAAACAATCGGGTCGC
This sequence comes from Acidobacteriota bacterium, assembly GCA_031409875.1. Lineage (GTDB taxonomy): Bacteria > Acidobacteriota > Blastocatellia > Pyrinomonadales > Pyrinomonadaceae > CALMEH01. Next base: position 14,411 of record JANNYB010000053.1, read on the forward strand.
GTTCCTGATATTTTTTGATTTCTTCGGTCGTGCGATATTTGCCCGGATCACTCATCGAATGTCCCATATAACGATAAGTGCGAATTTCGAGAAGCGTCGGCGAACCGTCTTTGCGAGCGCGTTCGATGGCGCGTAAAGTTGCTTCGCGGACAGCCATTACGTCCATTCCGTCAACAAATTCGCCAGCCATTCCGTAACCTTCGGCTTTTTTGGCGATATTTGCCAAACTCATCGCTCGCGCTTGCGAAGTTCCCATTCCGTATTGATTATTTTCGCAAATAAAAATGCAGGGAAGTTTCCAAAGTTGCGCCATATTCAACGATTCGTGAAACATTCCTTGATTAAGTGCGGCTTCACCGAAAAAGCAGAGCGTTACGTTGTCCGTTCCTTTATATTTCTGCGCGTAAGCCATTCCTGTTCCAACGCCGATTTGTCCGCCGACGATGCCGTGTCCGCCGAAAAATCCTTTTTCTTTGGAAAACATATGCATCGAACCGCCTTTGCCGCCGACGTTGCCGCCCGCTTTTCCGTAAAGTTCAGCCATTACGGCTTCGGGCGTGATGCCGGCAATCATCGCTTGAACGTGGTCGCGGTAACTTGTGATGACATAATCGCCTTCTTTCAAAGCCGTCATCGAACCGACGGCGATTGCTTCTTGTCCGATATAAAGATGGCAAAATCCGCCGATTGCGCCCATTCGATACATTTCAGCGCATTTTTGTTCAAAAAGTCTGCCGAGAATCATTTGATAAATCATTTCTTTTAATAATGCTTTATCGGTTTTTTTGATGGTCGCAATTTGCGATTTTTTGCGATCTTTAAATTCGGCTTGCGCTTCTTTGCGATTGACCGTATCGGTTACGGCTGATTTCATTTTCGCCGAATTCTTCGACGCGGTTTTACTTGCCGTGTCAGACGTTACGCTGTCCGGCTTATCATTTGATTTTGTTTGGCGAGTTGCTGTTTTTGGCAAAATTTTTCGTCCTCGAAATAAATTATTTACAAAAAAAATTATAAGCGAGTTAATAAGGTTTGTGCAAAACCGTTCTGAGTTCCAACTTCAGTTGGCAAACCGCCAGCGAAGCGAAGCGGTTTTACGCCGATTGAAATTCAAGTATAACAGCGAAAAGCAAACGCCTCGCTTCGCTTGCGTTTGCGCCAACTGAAGTTGGAACTCAAAACTCTTTTTCTCGACTTATATGAAACTAATTTTCATTTTTAGCGAATAAAAATGATAGAATTTGTTATTTAACTTCGTATGAGAAATATGATTCGTAAGTTTTATCTAAAATCATTTTTAATTTTAATCGTTCTGTTTTTGCCGACGTTCGTTTTCGCGCAAAATCCGGTTTCGTGGTCGCTCGAATCTGACGCGAAAGGGAAATCGTTAAAACCGAATTCCACTTTTAAAGTTAAATTAAAAGCCGCAATCGAAGGCGATTGGCATCTTTACGCCGTCGAACAACCCGAAGGCGGACCTTTTCCGACGAAAATAACGACTGCTGAAAATTCAGCTTTCGTGATTGAAGGAAAACCGAATTCGCCCGCACCGATTACGAAATTCGATAAAAATTTCAATATTGATACGAAATATTTTGCAAAAACCGCCGAATTTAATCTTGATCTAAAATCAAACAGCGACGCAAAAGCCGACGATTTGGCGATAAATGTTCGCTATCAAGTTTGTAATGACGAACTTTGCTTGCCGCCGAAAACCGTCAAAGTTACGTTTGCAGGTTTTGAAGATGCGAAAAAAAGCAGTCAGCAAACAGCGGTCAATAATCAGCAGACGGAAACGAATAATCCGCCATTGCAAACCCAAAATCCGAAATCGCAAGACGTTTGGGGCTTTATTTGGTTGGCGATAACTTTTGGCGCGATTTCGCTTTTAACGCCGTGCGTTTTTCCGATGATTCCGATAACTGTTTCGTATTTTATGAAACACGCCGACGGCGATAAATCGAAAACGATAAAACTTGCTTTCGTTTATTCTGTCGGGATTATTGCGACATTTTCGCTTCTCGGAATGCTTCTCGCAGTAGTTTTGGGCGCGTCGGGAATAAATCTTTTTGCCGCAAATCCTTGGGTGAATTTGTTGATTGCCGGAATATTTTTATTTTTCGCGTTTAATCTTTTCGGCTTTTATGAAATCACGATTCCGCATTCGGTTTTGACGAAATTAGACAATTTAACCAGAAGCGAAGAAGGTAAAGGAAGCGCGTATATCGGCGCGTTGTTGATGGGCTTAACCTTTACGTTGACATCATTTACCTGCACTTCACCGTTTATCGGAACGCTTCTGGTTTCGACTTCGCAAGGCGATTGGAAGATGCCGCTTCTCGGAATGTTAGCGTTTTCGACCGTGTTTGCTTTGCCGTTTTTCGTGATTGCAACCGTGCCGCGTTTCTTAAGTTCTTTGCCGAAATCGGGCGGTTGGTTGAATTCGGTAAAAGTCGTGATGGGATTTTTGGAAATTGCGGCGGCAATGAAATTTCTCTCGAATGTTGACCTTGTTTGGGGCGCGAAGTTTACCGAAACCGGACTTTTGAATTACGGAAAAATCTTTACACGCGAACTCGTTTTGATGATTTGGGTTGTCATCGGCATCGGCATAATTGCTTATATTTTGGGCTTATTCAAATTTCGATATGATTCGCCCGTAAAAAAAATCACGCCGTTGCGGATAGTTTTCGCCGCGTTATTTCTCGCGCTTTGTGTTTATTTGACAACCGGAATTTTAGGCAAAAAACTCGGCGAACTCGAATCGTTCTTGCCGCCGAAAAACGCGCAATCGGCATTTAATGTTTTGGGCGATAAAAATGCGGAATTGAAATGGATTACGAATAATTTAGATGAAGCATTGAAACGCGCAAAGGCTGAAAATAAAAAAGTTTTTGTTGATTTTACAGGCTACACTTGCACGAATTGCCGTTGGATGGAAGCGAATATGTTTCCGATTCCGACAGTAAAAAACGAGATGGACAAATTTATTCTCGTCAGTCTTTACACCGACGGCGACGGCGAAATTTACGAAAATCAACAACAATATCAAGAAAAAACTTTTCAAACCGTCGCGCTGCCTTTTTACGCAATTTTAGACGCAGACGGCAAACCGTTGGCAACATTTCCCGGACTTACCAGAAATTCTCAAGAGTTTGTTGACTTTTTACAGAAATCGCAGAACAATTAGATGTTGCAAATTTGCAGAAGCACGCACGAAGTAAGTGCGCCGAAATTACGCACTTACTTCGTGCGTGCTTCTGCAATCAATTCCAAAAATAACTCGGAGAAAAATTATGTGCAAATGGTTTTGTGTTTTCGCATTGCTGTTCGTTTTTTCTGTGCAAACATTAGCGCAGTTAAGCATTCAAGCGATTGATGTTGCCGGCGACAGTATCTCAAAAGGTTTCAATGCGGGCAATTCTTTTCCGTGTTCCAATGGTGATCAAGAGCAATATAATTGGCTCACCAGCGACACGCACGGCACGACGCTTTGCGGCACGGGAAACGAAAATGTTTTTAGTTTTCGTGAGCGTTTAGAGTGCGATTTCGGCGTTGATATTCTTGCCAAAAATCCGAATTCAGCGGCTTCGGGCGCACGAATGTTGAGCGATTTTTTGAATCAGGCAAACAGCATCAAAACTTATTTAAATCAACAAACAGGACGCAAACTTGCGGCAGTTTTTCTCGGTCATAACGATAATTGTGCGGGAACGCTCGGCAAAATTAACGTCAGTTGCACGAGTTCAGACCTCGATCCGAATAATTATTGTCGCACGAAAAACGATTCGTTCGAGCGCGAATTTCGCAAAGGTTTGGACGTTTTAATCACGACGCAAGACACCAAAATCGGCGTGATGTCGCCCGTGCGCGTTTCGCAACTTTGTAATTTTGGAACCAAAGCAAATTGTCAGACCGGCGGAACTTGTCAATTTTTATGGGGATTAACGAGTATCTGCGCGTCCCTGACACGCGATTGCACCGACACGCGCATTGCCGATGCTTACACGACGGTTAAGGCTTATCGTGATATTCTAAAAAGAGTTACGGCGGAATATGCGGTAATTCCGGTCGGCGGAAATTCGCCTGTTTTAATGATTGGCGGCGAAATGGTCGGCGGTTCGATTCGTGCAACCGGAACGGATTTTGTTTATTCGGACGCGGCTTGGAATTATAAATTCAGCCCCGATCAACTTTCGTGTTGCGATTGTTTTCATCCTTCGCAAATCGGACAAGACACGCTCGGACGAATGGCGAAAACAGGTTTAACTTGCAGTAAAACCGCGCCGTGTTGCCGCGAAACCGGCGATCCGCTGGTTGACGGAAAATGCGCCGTTACCGAGAAAAAACGAACTTTTTATAACGGATTATTTTAAGATTATGATTGCAGTAGAAAAAATTATCGAAGGACTTTGCGCCATTCCCGAAGAAGAATTTGTGTGTGATAATGTCTATCGTTTTTTATCGGAAAATCCGGTTGACGTTGATTCAATCGCGCCTTATTTTTTTTGGAGCGATAAATTTTATACGCGAAATTTAATTTACAAAAACGCGCAATTTGAAATGATGGCGATTTGCTGGAATCACGGACAAATTTCGCGGATTCATAATCATTCTGAACAAAGATGTTGGATGACGGTTGCCGTCGGAACTTTGCGCGGACAGAATTTTCGGACGGTTGAAATTGATGAAAATAAAGGCTTTTGCAAATTGGAAGAAACCGACACATTCGACCTTTCCGATTGTTTGACGGCAAAAGTCGAACTCGAAGAACCGATTCACCAAATCTTAAATCTGCCAGAATTTAACGAACGCGCCGTCAGTTTGCACATCTATTCAAAACCTTTCGATAAATGTCTGACATATTGCCGCGAGACCGATTCGTTCAAAGAAGTTTCGCTTTGTTATACGAGCATTGATGGGAAATTGTGCGAAGGAATTTTGCTTTAAAAGTTTTGAGTCCCGCCTTTAGGCGGCAATCTGCCCGCGAAGCAAGGCAGATTCGTTGCTAATCGAAAACCTATATAATGAAAAAACCGCCAGCGAAACGCGGCGGTTTTGCCGCCTGAAGGCGGGACTCAAAACGCTTGAAAAATTATTTAACGTAATCGGTCGGAATTTTGCGAAATCCGACGACTCGTTTTTCCCAGTAACCTTCAAATTTAGAGTAGGTGATACCTTTGCTTGATGAAGCGTGATAGAAACCGTTCGCATCTGCCACGATGCCGACGTGACCGAGTTTGTTTAAGAAAACCAATGTGCCGAATTTGTATCGGTCATCGCCATAAACCGGCTCGAACGTCGAATAATAACTTCTCGCGCTTGAGCGCGTAATCGAAAGTCCTGCCATTTCAAAAACCTTCCAGACAAAGCTCGAACAATCGTAGCTGTTCGGACCTTCCGAACCGTAACGATAGGGAAGTCCGATTTTGGTTTGGATTGCCGAATATAAGTTTTGATTGAAAACCGAACTGTAATTCAAACGTGCGGAAACTGTCGAAGTGCTGTTTGTAACGGCGGTTGTCGGTTTCGTCGAACCTGTGTTTTTAACAAGCGGTTGGTTTGATTGACCGACGACGATAATCTTATTTTGTAATGTCGGGCGTTGATTAGGATTGGTTTGCGGTTTCGTTTGCGTGGTTTGGGGTTGATTTACCGGCTGACTGGAGGTTGTTTTGACAACTCGCGGGCGAGTTGGCGGGTTTGTTTGGGCGTAAGCCGCAACCGATAAAAATACGACGCAAAATACAAGGTAAAAACCTTTTTTTAAAATCATCAATTAGATACTCCTGAAATTTATTATTATTTCTAATTTGGGGCTTTCATCGGGGCAGACAACGGGATTTGTCGTCTAATTATTAGATACAACTAAAACGGTATTCGTTCCGATTTTTTTTACACGGAAACATTAAAAGTCCCAAAATTTTTAATTTATTATTATTGTGTGTTTTAGCTGAACTACTGAAAGTTTGACTAATTTAGAAAGGAATTGCAAACGCAAAAAGCGGTTTAATTCAGCATAATGCCGATTTTACCTATGTTTTCAATAACTTGCGGCGCGAAAAAATAACTCGAAAAGTTTGAATAAAGGGGTTTTCCGATTTTGTTTCGGAAAAACCCGCCCCATCTTCCCCGCCTTTTCTTCAGTTGTCTTTGATTACTTATTTTACAGTTTCAATGACAAGAAGTTTCCGAGAAATTTAAAAAAAAATCGCACATTCTTCAAAAATAAAAAATGTGCGAACAAAATATTAAGCCGAAAATGATGTTCCGCAACCGCAACCGCCGGTCGCATTCGGGTTTTCAAACGTGAAACCCGAACCCATCATATTCGAGGTGTGATCAATCGTAATTCCGTTCAGATATTGACCGGAAAACATATCAACAAAAAGACGTATGCCGCCTTTTTCCATAACAAAATCGCCGTTGCGCGATTCTTCTTCGATGTTCAAACTATATTGAAAACCCGAACATCCGCCCGGCACGACGCGAACGCGCAAACCTGCGGTTTCCGGCAAATCATCTTCACTTGCGAGAAAACCTTTAATTTCCGTGATTGCCGAATCCGTAACAATCATTTCAACTGTTGGTGCTAAAACTGCTGACATTTTTTTAATTTCTCCTATTCAAAAATATTAGATTCAAAATACGAATCTTTACTTTAATGTCAATTTTACTTGGCAAGTTGCAAAATTACAAGTGTAAAGTTTGGAGTTCACACTTTAGCGTGCAAAAACCGCAAGCGAAGCAATGCGGTTTTCGTTTCGATTAACATACAATTATGCCGACATCTCGCAACCGTTCTCGCTTCGCTCACGGTTGCGGCAAACTAAAGTTTGAACTCCAAACTTTTATGGAACAAAAGACGCTTGTGTCGGCAAATCGCCGGTTGCGCCGAATTGTTGGATTAAAATTCCCGCCGTTGAGCGTTGAATAAACCAATTTGCGCCGTCCGGTCGGAAAATCCCGAAGTCAGATTTGCCGTCACCGTCGTAATCTGCGGCAGCGGGAATGTCGCCGTTTGCGCCGAACGGAACTGCATAAAACGATGAATCTTCGCTTCGCAGAACATACCAACTTCCGTTTGATGGTCGCCAAACGGCAATGTCAGATTTGCCGTCGCCCGTGAAATCGGCGGGAACAGGTTTGTCCGTGCCGACTCCGAAGGTCGTGATAAAAACGCCTGACGTTGAACGATTGAGCCACCATTGCCCGCTCGATGGTCGGAAAATGGCGACATCAGATTTGCCGTCGCCGTCGTAATCGGCATTCATCGGAACATCGCCCGCGCCGCCCCATTGCGTTATTTGTGTTCCGCCGGACGATTTGTTGATATACCAAGTTCCCTGTGATGGACGAAAAACTGCCACATCGGCAAATCCGTCGCCGTCAAAATCACCGGGCGCAGGTTTGTCGGTCGAAATTCCGAAGGGAATTGCATAAAAACTCAAATTTGAACTTCTGAGAACAAACCATTCACCTGTTGATTGGCGATAAATGGCGATGTCGGTTTTGCCGTCGCCGTCATAATCTGCCGGAACAGGTTTGTCGGTTGACGCGCCGAATTGAAAGGCTTTGACGGCGTTATTGGAACTTTGATTAAACCACCATTGACCGTTGATTGGACGGAAAATCGAAATATCCGCGAGTCCGTCGCCGTCAAAATCAAAGAATTTTTTTGGTATTCCGAAGGTGTAATAATAAACCGCGCCTTGACCGTTCGGGCTGGTTAAGGCTTTTTCCGCCGCGCCGATAACCAAATTTCCGAAACTCATAGCGACACTCACGCCGAAGCGGTCGCCGTTGAAAGTATCAGTTGGCGCGAGTTTTTGTTGCTGTGTCCAAGTTGCGCCGTTGCGTGTGAAAACGTAAGCCGAACCTGCGTCAGCTCCAACGGCGGTATCGTCTTCGCGTGCGCCAACTACGACAACATTGTCGCTGACTGCCACCGAATAACCGAAGCGGTCAAATCCCGCGCCGTCCGAAGCGATAATTCTTCCTTGCGAAACCCAAGTTGTGCCGCTCAACTGATAAATATACGCTGCGCCTCTAGCCGTCTGTCCGACAACCGGAGAATATTGAAGCGCACCGGCAACCAGCGTGTTGGTGTTGGCATCAATGGCGACTGAGTTGCCGAATTGATCGCCATTTGCACCGTCTCCAATATTAAGTTTTTGTTGCAGAAGGTAACTTGCGCCACTATCCGCAAAAACATAAACCGCACCGGCACCGGTGAACGGCGTATTATCGCCCGTTGCGCCGACGGCAAGTTTTCCGCCGCTGACCGCCAACGATTCGCCGAAATAAAGTCCGAATACGCCGAAAGGTCCGGCAGTTGAAGCGAGCTTTTGCGTTTGCGACCAAACTCCTGCGGTGCGCCGATAGAGATAGACCGAACCTGCGTCTGAAGTAACCGGAATATTGGCAAAATGCGAACCGACGGCGATGAATTCCGCCTCGATAGCGACGGCATTGCCGTATTCGTCATCAGCCGTGCCGTCGTTTGCCGTTAATTTTTGCTGAAACGTCCAAGTTGTGCCGTTGCGAACAAAAACGTAAGCCGAACCGCTGTTTGTAAAAGCCGTGTCATCTTGATATGCGCCGACGACGATTGTGTCTTCGCTAATCGCCACCGATTGACCGAATTTATCAACTGCCGCGCCGTCCGGTGCAAGCAAAACAGCTTCTTGCGTCCAAGTTCCGTTGTTCAGACGATAAACATAAGCCGCGCCCGCTTGCGAAGCCGTCGTGCTGTCAAATCTTGCGCCGACAACCATCGTATTGCCGTTTATCGCCAACGCATTGCCGTGTTGTGCGCCGACACCACGCGGCGTTGACGTGATTTTTTGTTTTTGCGTCCAACTCGCCATTACAGGCAAAGCCAAAGCCAAACATGCCAACAAAACCAAACCGCGTAAAACTCGAAATTGATTCAATTTATAAAACATAGCTTTCTCCTCTTTACTGCCCAAGATATTAATTTTCATAGTTATAATTCCTTTCAAGTGTTTCACTAAATTTTCCGCCACACATTACGCGCAAAATAAAACGAAATTGGCTCACGAGTGATAAAAAAATATTGAAAGGGAGCAAATATACCCAAAAGAAAATGATTATAGCGAAAGATTTGTTTAAATTGTCCGACACGCTTTAGCTTGTCGAAGTCTGCAAGATTCGACAAGCTAAAGCGTGTCGGACAATTTAAGCCGAGCTATTGAATTATCACATTACCCTCGATTTTTACGGCAGTAAGACGACGCTGGTCGGCGACGACGAAGTTTTGACCGCCGGCAACCGAGCCGTGACATTTGAGGTCAACACCGCCCGAACCACCGACGACGATTGGCACGATTCCATGCACGCTTGTTGAAAGAATGTTCGCGGGCGTGTCCGCGCCGGCGAGTGTAAATACATACGCTTGGTCAAAATTTACATCGTTAAAAAATCTGCAAAACCAGACGCGGGAATTGTTTTGTCCGAAAACATTGGCGTTATTGCGAAATTGGACGGTTGCCGTAAGCATATAAGTCCCGACGGGAAGGTCTAAATGCAGTATTGATGCCGGTGTGCCGTTGATTGGAATATCAATCGCAGTCGAACGATTAGTCGTAAATGTTGTGCCGACTGCCGTTGTTTGAGTGCTGCCGTCAGGAAATTTAAAGCCGCCCGATGTGCTTTGAATATTTCCATTGACGCTAAGTTTTTCGGTCGGAGTTGCCGTGCCGATGCCGACGTTGCCGTTTTGAAGGACGTTAAATCTTCCGCCGACGACACCGGGCGCATCAATCTGAAAAGCACCGTTTCCGCCGAACGAAGCGACTGTTCCGCCCGCTCCATTGGTTTGAACGCGCAAGCCTGTATTTGATGAATCAATAATTTGCAACTTGTAAATTGGCGCGGTAATGCCGATGCCGACGCTGCCCAAAAAGTCTGCATTTCCCGTGCTTCTGAGGCGGTTTGCCGTTCCCGTGCCGCTGATGTTGAAATCGCTTGAAGCCTGCGGTAAAGTCGTGTTTTGAATGAAACTGCTGGATGATAATCCGCCGAGTTGAGTGGCGTTAAGTGCGGTGATGGCTTCGATGCTTTTAATCGAATACGGAGCAGTCGTTACCGATTGTCTTGGAGCCAGAGGCGTAAATGCGCCGCCGCCGGTTTGCCTGACATTGATTTGAAGATAGCGATTTGAAAACGCGGGAAATGTCGCCGTTCCGAAGTCCAGTTTGACCGAAAAAATGCCGTTCGTTACCAAAACACCGCTCTTCGTAATAACCGAACTGGCAGGCGTGCCGACGATTGCGTCATCAAAAAGCTGAAACTCGAAATCATAATTGCCCGACGCTGGATTTGCCCCGTTTTTCAAACTGCCTTGATAGGTAATTTCAGTAGTTTGGGCAAAAACCGCGCTGCTCGCTAAAGTTAAAATCATCGAAATTATCAATATTGTATTTTTCATCATATTATTCCTTTTCAATCTCGTTTCGCCTTTACGCCTCGAAGTGTAACTGCGAAATGCTTGTTTTATGGGACAAAAGTGTTCGGAATCGGACGGTCGCCCGTGATGCCGAATTGTTGAATCAGCGTTCCGGCAGTCGTGCGTTGGACATACCAATTCGTGTCTGTCGGACGAAAAACCGCCGCATCAAATCTGCCGTCGCCGTCATAATCGCCGGGCGCGGGAACGTCGCCGTTTGCGCCAAACGGAAACGCGAAAAACGAAGAGTCTTCCGAACGCAAAATAAACCAAGTGCCGTTTGAAGGTCGCCAAAAAGCAACATCTGCTTTGCCGTCGCCGGTGTAATCGCCTTGCACGGCTTTGTCGGTTGGATTGCCGAATTGCAGAGCAAAAATCGAATTATTTGAACTTCGCTGAATCCACCATTCCGCGCCGTTTGCGCCGTTTGGTCGGAAAATGGCGATGTCGGCTTTTGAATCGCCGTCATAATCGGCGACAACCGGCAAATCGCCGTTCGCGCCAAATGGCTGAATTGTCGTGCCATTATCCGAAGAACGCGAGACAAACCAAGTTGCCGCCGAAGGACGAAAAACTGCGGCATCGGCTTTTGAATCGCCGTCGTAATCTGCCGGGGCGGGAATGTCGCCGTTTGCTCCGAATGGAAATGAGAAGAAAGTTAAATTTTCGCTTCTCAAGATAAACCAGAAGCCGGTCGAAGGTCGCCAAAAAGCGACATCCGTTTTGCCGTCGCCGGTGAAATCCGCAGGCACGATTTTATCAGTAGTTTGCCCGAATTGCGTGGCAAAAGTTGTTCCTGTCGAACTGCGATAAATCCACCATTCGGCAGGCGCGGGACGAAAAATACCGATGTCGGTCTTACTGTCGCCGTCAAAATCAAACGGAGCGCGTCGCACTGCTTGATTATTGTTGGAAGAAGCCCAAAAGCCCGATGTCAGATTGAAACTTCCGCCCGTCGAAGTCGTTCCTGCAATCGCTTCGCCGGAAGTGCCTTCTAACGTGAACGAACCGCCCGAACTTCGCTCGCCGCCGCCCGCAATGACTGATTTCTCAATCGTAAAACTCCCGCCCGATTGAGCAAAAACAGACACAGAAACAGATAGAACAAAGACGCTAGCGATTAAAATTGATTTTAGTTGACACATAATTATTGCTCCATTTGATTGATATTGCCGCGACATTTTTCCGCGCCGCACGAACACGGCAAATCCGCGCCGTCAGTAACGATTTTGTAATCGAGCGTTAATTCTTCGCCCGAAAAAATCCTTTAGTTGCTGACAAAAAAATCCGTCTGCCAATAATTCGCGCATACAGATTTGGATTACAACTTTCAATTCTTTAATTGGTCCGCCGTGCGAAATGAGAACGCAATTTAATAAGTATTGAACCGTTGCGACATCTGCCGGAATGTTTGCGCCGTTCGCGCCGACTGTTTCTTTAATAGTTTTTAAGCTCATAATTTCTCCCTTAATCGAGTATTCAAAAACTTTTCTCTGTGCATTACGCGCAAACCATCACTGTTTTGGCTCACGGCAAAGTTCAGAGTAACGCCTTGAGGCGGGCAAAATCGCCGAGCTTCACTGGCAAAATTGCTCACCATAACTGCGTTACTCTGAACATAAAAAACGCCTTATTGGTCAAGAAGCATTACGCTTTCGGTTAATTGATACGTTTTGATTTCGCCGGTGCCGCATTTGCTTTTCATTCTGATAGTGGAAATCTCGCGTCCCATATTTGGAGCAAAAAAGACTGACCATTTTGCCGCCGTGCTGTTGGTATAATTGGGTATTATCGAAAGCGAAGTCATATACTTTTCTTGGATAACTTCAAACTTGTCAACATTTGTCCCCAGAATATTCAGTTGGTAGCCGTTGCCGCCATTGCTGCCGGGATAAACTTCTTTGACCGATTGACCGGAAGCGACAAAATAGATTTGGCTAACCGTCGAAGTGCATCGCGGCGTTGGATATGGTCTTGGCAACGGCGTTCCATTTGTCCATTGCGCCGATGCGTTAATTGCAATTAGGGTTATTAGAAAAAATAACCCGACGATAGTTTTTAATGATTTCATAATAATATCTCCTTAATTTATAAACCGAAGAAATTTCGCACATCAGCAAAATTTGCTTCTGCACAATACGCGCAAAGCGAATTAAAATTAGCTCACGCCTTGAAAATAAAATTTCTTGAATCGGAATGGCTCAATAAAAAGCTAGAAACTCACTTTATTCTGTTTTGGGTTTTGTCGCTGAAGGCGACCAACATTATAGCCTAGCGAGAATCGCTAGGTTTTTTGCGGCAAATCATTCGCTCGCTGAAGGCGAGCAACAATCGCCGCACGTTTTTGTTCGTCGCCTTCAGCGATGGGAAACCGGTCAATGCTGACCTAGCGATTCTCGCTAGGCTATAATGTCAGTCGCTTTCAGCGACAAAAGCAGAAATTTTTTCTTTAACTTTTTATTGAGACAATACCCCGAATCATTTATTTTTCTTGTATTCATTGCCCTTTGGCGTTACAATGTGGCTGATAAATCTTATAAATTCGACCTGTAAAAATGAGCGAAATAACCAAACTGCTTGAAGATTACACGAACGGCAACCGCGAAGTTTTGGACGAACTTTTGCCGCTTGTCTATAACGAATTGCGCCGTTTAGCGCACAGTTATTTAAGAAGCGAACGCCAAGATTTGACGCTTCAAACAACTGCGCTCGTCCACGAAGCGTATCTCAAATTGATTGACCAACATTCCGTAAATTTTCAAAATCGCGCTCAATTTTTCGCGCTTTCGGCAACGGCGATGCGCCGGATTTTGCTCGATAATGCGCGGCGACACACAGCCGAAAAACGCGGCAGCGGCGAAAAAGTTTTTCTCGAAGACATCGGCGAAATTGCGATTAAAGCCAATGAACAACTAATTGAATTGGATTTAGCTTTGCAAGAACTCGAAGAATTTGACGCGAAGCAAGCAAAGATTATCGAACTAAGATATTTCGGCGGTTTGACGATTGAAGAAACAGCGGAAATTTTGAAAATCTCGCCCGCCACCGTCAAACGCGAATGGACTATGGCAAGAGCGTGGCTTTACGAGAAAATTACGAATTAACCATTACGAATTACGAATTGCAAAAATCGTTCATAATAGTTAATTCGTCATTCGTAATTTTTTCTTTGAGCCGATTTACAATTCTTTTGCGCGTAATGTGCAGGACTAAATTTTGCAATTATGATGATTTTCGTCGGTTTGTTGTTTTCTTTGATTGGCTTCGGAGTTTTGGTTTGCGGGATTTTCGCCGTTTTCAAAGTTCGCCGACAGCTTGCGGGTTCAGGCAAAGCGACGGGAAAGGTTGTCGGATTTGGACAAATTGCGGGTAAAAGCGGCTATCTTTTTTGTCCGCAAGTTTCGTTTCAAATTCCGGACGGGCAAATGTTCAGATTTCAATCGGAAGTCGGAACTCAACCGCCATCTTACCAAGTCGGGCAACAAGTGCAAATCGTTTATCAAATGACGAATCCGAACAAAGCCGAAATAGATTCGGCAATGGCTTTGTGGTTTGCGCCGGGTTGTATGTCGTTGTTGGGATTGGCTTTTTTTGTAATTGGTTTTATCTTATTTGGTTTCGGAGTGTTGATTCAATTCAAAACATAGGTGCGCGATGAAAACCGTTGAATGGCAAAAATTAAAGGAAGTTTTTAACGAGGCGATTGATTTGCCCGAAGCAGAACGTGCCGAATTATTAGCAAAACAAGACACGAATTTGCGCGAAAAAGTCTTGAAACTAATCAATGCCGACGAAAATGCCGATGATTTTATTGTTGAATCAGCCTTTGTTGATGTCGGTTTCATAGAAGAAAACGAAACGGATTTGTATGTCGGCAAACAGATTGACGATTACAAAATCTTGAAAGAAATCGGCGCGGGCGGAATGGGAACGGTTTATCTCGCGGTTAAATCTGACGAATCTTTCGACAAAAAAGTAGCGATAAAACTCATCAAACGCGGAATGGACACTTCGGCGGTTCTCAAGCGTTTTGTGATGGAACGCAAAATTCTTGCGTCGCTTGAAAATCCGAATATCGCAAGTTTGATTGACGGCGGTTCGACTTCCGACGGTTTGCCGTATCTTGTGATGGAATATATTGAAGGCGAACCGATCACGAAATTTTGCGATTTGCATCAATTTTCCATCGAAGAACGCCTTGCATTATTCCGCAAAATTTGTTCGGCAATTTCCTACGCACATCAAAATTTAGTTGTTCACCGCGACATCAAACCTTCAAATATTTTAGTTACAAACGATGGAACGCCGAAATTATTGGATTTTGGAATTGCAAAATTGCTTCATCCCGATTGGTCTTTGGAAGCGAATGAAGCAACCGCGACAATGTTTCGCCTTATGACTCCCGAATATGCTTCGCCTGAACAAATTCGAGGTTTGCCGATTACGACAACAAGCGATGTTTATTCGCTCGGCGTAGTTTTGTATGAACTTTTAAGCGGCGAACGTCCATATAAAATCGAAAGCCGTCTGCCGCAAGAAGTTGCAAATATTATTTTGACGCAAGAGCCGATAAAGCCTTCGGCAATTACAAATTACAAATTACAAATTACAAATTCTGAAGCCGAAACTCTGGCTTACGATGGAAAGCAAACTGTCAGCGAAAAACCCAATCGCAAATCGCTAATCGCAAATCGCAAATTGCTACGCGGCGATTTGGACAATATCATCTTAAAAGCCTTGCGAAAAGAACCCGAACGGCGTTATCAATCGGTGCAGGAATTTGCTGAAGATATTCGGCGGCATCTCGTCGGATTGCCGGTTTCGGCGACGGCTGATACATCATTTTATCGGTTTAATAAATTTGTCAAACGGCATCGGACAGGCATTTTTGCAGGCGGTTTGATTGTTTTGACGCTTTTGATTGCGACGGCAGTTACGACTTGGCAAGCGGTGGTTGCGCGGCGCGAACAAGCCAAAGCCGAACAACGATTTCGGGAAGTTCGCCGGCTTGCCAACACGATTTTGTTTGAATATCACGACGGCATTGCAAAACTGCCGGGTTCAACGGCTTTGCGCGAGAAGATGGTCAAAGATGCGCTTCTGTATCTTGATAATTTAGCGGCGGAAAATATTGATGACGCTTCGTTGCAGAGCGAACTTGCGACGGCATATTTTAAAGTCGGCGAAGTTCAGGGCGCACCCGCGAAGTCGAGTCTTGGCGATTACGGCGGCGGTTTAGAAAGTTTTCGGAAATCGCTCGTAATTCGTCAAAAATTGTTTGAAAAAGATTCGGGCAACGAGCAAATCAAACTCGATTTAGCGCGTAGTTATAAAATGGTCGGGAATCTGTCACAGTTTACGGACGATATTTCAGCCGCGCTCGAAAATTACGGCAAAGCGTTTGAACTTCTTGATTCGATGCCGACGGCGAAACACGATTTGGCGACTTTGCACACGCGGTTTGCTTCGGCACTGGCAATGAGCGGCAAACTTCCCGAAGCGATTGAAAATTATCGCAAAAGCCAGTTAGTTTTGAATGAATTAATCGCCCAAAATCCTGATGAACGCGACCTCAAACTCGATTGGGGAAGAAACAGAGTGATGCTCGGCGACGCGCTCGAAGAAGACCTCAAACTCGACGAAGCGTTGGAATCACATCGCACGGCTTACGCGATTTTACAGCCGCTCATGACGGAAAACGACACGGATTCGCAACGCATTGCGATGTCGGCTTTCGGGCGTATCGGGGATGTTTTGTTCAAAATGGGCAAATACCGCGAGGCTTTAGAAATTCAGCAAAAAATGCTCGCGGCGGACGAAAAAACTTTGTCGCTTGACCCGTCGAATGCACGCGCACGGCGTGATGTGCAGATTGATTTTTACAAAATCGCCCTCAACTATTCGGAACTTGGACAGATGACGGAGGCGATCACCAATCAACAAAAAAGCGTCGAATATTGCGAAAAAGCAGTTGCCGCCAATCCCGAAAGTTCGGAATCGCGTATAGATTTGGGCGTGGCGTTTTATTTTCTCGCCGAGATGTATGAAAAAGCCGGAAATCTGCGCGAGGCTCTCCAATTTTATCGCAAAACCATCGAAATCGAAGAAGCCAACTACAAAGCCGACCCGTCAAACGCTACTGCCGCCTCCAGTCTTTCGGAAGATTATCTAAAAATCGGCGGTGTTCTTCTAAAATTAGGCAATCGCGCCGAAGCGTTGGACGGTTATCTCAAAGCCCTGAAAATCCGCGAACAACTCGCCGCCGCCAGCCCCGAAACGCCCAACGGTCGCGCAATCACGGCAAAACTTTACGAATCTTTGGGTGATTATTATTTTTCGCAAGACGTGAAACAAGCCAAAACCCGTTTTGAGCAAAGTCTGGCAATTTGGCAGGAATTACAGGTTAATAATACAATTCTCGCCTCAGACGCGAAAAAGCCCGATGAAGTCCGCCAAAAAATCGAGAAATGCAAATAGTTCAGAGTAACGGCTTCAGCCGTGAAACCGCCAGCAAAGCGCGGCGGTTTTGCACGCATAAATGCGTTACTCTGAACTTTTATTTTGCCCTTGATAAAATTACGAGTTCCGGTTTCATTGCTTCGATTGAAACTTGTCGCGCAACTTCTTCCGCCGTTTTGCGAAAAGCGATTGATTGCGGTGAATCGGGATTTGAAATCACGACCGGAACGCCTTTGTCGCCGGCTTCGCGGACTTCCATTCCGAGCGGAACTTCACCCAAAAAAGGCACGTTATATTCTTCCGCCAATTTTCTTCCGCCGCCTGTGCCGAAAATGTCGTAGCGTTTTTCGGGCATATCGGGCGGCACGAAATATGACATATTTTCGATAACGCCTAAGATTGGAACAGCGACAGTTTCAAACATTTTCAGAGCGCGGCGCACGTCGGCGATTGAAACAGATTGCGGAGTCGTAACCAAAACCGCGCCTTGCACCGGAACTAATTGCGCCAAAGATAATTGCACATCGCCCGTTCCCGGCGGCATATCTACGACAAGGTAATCGAGTTCGCCCCAATTAACATCGGTCAAAAATTGACGCACAACGCCGTGAAGCATCGGACCGCGCAGAATCATCGGTTTATCGGGTGGCGCGAGAACTGCCATCGAAATCATTTTTACGCCGTGCGCTTCAATCGGAATGATTTTATTGTTAAAAACTTTCGGTTGATCGTTGCCAACGCCGAGCATTAACGGGACATTCGGACCATAAACATCGGCATCCATCAAACCGACTTTTGCGCCGTCTAAAGCTAAAGAAACCGCAAGATTTACGGCAACGGTTGATTTGCCAACGCCGCCTTTGCCGGATGAAACCGCAATAATATTTTGCACATTCGGCAACGTCAAATTTCCCGAAAGCCCGCGACCTTTCGGAACTTCCGCGTCCATCGTAACTTTCACATTCGTTACGCCTGCAATGCTGCTGACGAGTTCGATTGCTTCCGCCTCAAATGCTTCTTTAACCGGACACGCCGGAGTTGTCAGCACGATGCGAAACGAAACTTCGCCGCCGCTAATGTGTAAATCTTTGACGAAATCCAAAGAAACAATGTCTTTCTTTAAATCCGGATCAATAATATTTGATAATTTATCTAAAACTGCTTGTTCGGTTATTTGGCTCATACTATATTCTGTTGAAAAATTCGCGTAAAACGTAAAACTTCATTTTATACATTTCCGCCGCGAATAAACAAAATGGCTGATACGAAATACCAATTAATTTAATAAATTTTGTAAAAGAAAAAAAATAAAAATAGTTTGACCCTTAATTGACATATTTCTCGTTTTATTAGTTAAATGGATTTGAATCTAAAAACAAATTGATTTTTAAGCCTTTTCAGAGGTTTAATTTTTAATAATAAATTAAGAAGAAACAAACAGGAGATTATAGATGAAAAAAATAACAACTTTAGCAATGATTTTAGGAGTAGCTTTCGGAATGTCCGCGTGTAGCGCGTCGTTCTCGACAGGCAACAATACTGCTGCTAACAATGCAACAAATAAACCGGCAAACGCGGCAAATAATGCCACAAACAAACCGGCAAACGCGGCGAACAATGCGACAAGCAATACGGCAACTTCAACGAAGAAAGAAATGAAGGACGAAAAAGCCGAAAAGCCGAAAGATGCGAAAAAACAGCCTAACGCGGCAACCGTTCCGGCTGAATGGATTTATTATTCGGATAATGCAAAAGGCTACGGCTTCAGCATTCCGGCTGGTTCGGCAGAAGGCGAATCGGGAAAAACAGACAACGGCGTAGAATATTTTACGGCGGAAACACCTGAAAAAATCTCGATTATCATTTATGCTTTCAAAGATGCAAAATTGACGAAAGAAGATTTGCTCGACCGTGCCGAAAAATCTTTGAACGCAATGGGCGAAACAGTTAAATCCGGCGAATTAACAGGCGAAAGCGACGATTATGCAATTTCAGACGCGACTTCGGAAGCCAAAGACGGCTCGAAATCGCATCTGAGAGTTTTGGTTGCAACCGACGTTACCGATAATTATGTAATGATTGTCCGTTCGTCGGCGGCAGATTATGAAAAAAATAAAGCCACGATGGATATGATTTGGGG
Source organism: Acidobacteriota bacterium (assembly GCA_031409875.1). GTDB lineage: Bacteria > Acidobacteriota > Blastocatellia > Pyrinomonadales > Pyrinomonadaceae > CALMEH01. Next base: position 33,481 of record JANNYB010000053.1, read on the forward strand.
CAGTTTTGAAATGTATTCGGGCGGCGCAAGCGGCAACTAATTTCAAAATTACAACTTTCACAGCAAAGCACGAGGAATTTTTCTTCGTGCTTTTTTAATTGAAATTTTCCGGTTTTCTGTCGCCGTAAAAAAAAGATATGATTGAAAAAGTTATGAATAACGTGAAATTTTATTGGCTCGAAAATTGTTCGACGTGCAAAAAAGCGAAAAGTTTTATTGAACGCCACGGCATCAGAGATTTTGAACTGCGCGACATCAAAGAAAATCCTTTATCGCGTGAAGAAATCGAAAACTTGGCAAAATTACTCGGCGGCGCAAACGAACTTTTTTCGCGCCGTGCAATCAAATATCGTGAACTCAAACTCAACGAACGCGAGCTTTCCGAAGTGGAAATGCTCGATTTTATGACCGAAGAATATACATTTTTGAAACGTCCGATTTTGGTCATTAACGATAAAGCCATCGCCGGATTTTTCGAGCGATTTTGGACGGAATTTTTAGAAGAAAATTATTACAAATGAATATTGAAGATTACGAAAAAATCAGAAGTGGAACAATCGGATTTTATCAACAAAAGCGCGGTTTAATCGAAGTTTCGGGCAAAGAAGCGATTCAATTTTTGAACGGTTTGATAACCAACGATGTCGCCAAACTTGAAGAAAACGCGCAAATGCTCGCGGCTTTTCCCGATGCGAAAGGTCGCTTGATTGCGGTTGTCAGAGTTTTGCGAAAAGGCGATAAATTTTTGTTTGAAACTGAAGCCGTAACGCACGAAAAAGTTTTTAATAATCTGTTTCGATTTACGTTTGCGGGCGATTTTTTTGTTGAAGATTTGTCGGAGAAATTCAATTATTTTTCAATTACAAATTACAAATTACAAATTACAGATTCAATAAATTTCGGCGACGACGTTTTTGTTCCAAAGGAAAAATCGGAAGAATTTTTGAATGAACTAAAAGATGCAATCGAAATAACGGACGAACTCTACGAAGTTTTAAGAATCGAACAAGGAATTCCGCTTTACGGCGTTGATATAGACGAAACGACGATTGTTCCCGAAATCGGTTTGCCCGAAATTATCAGCTACAATAAAGGTTGCTACATCGGACAAGAAATCATTGCCCGCATCCATTTTCGCGGACACATCGCCAAACAATTAACCGGAATTTTAGTGGAGAGTGGAGAGTGGAGAGTGGAGAGTGAAAGAGAATTAAAATCTCCCGAAGGCAAAAACGCCGGACGCATAACTTCTGTAACCTTTTCGCCGCAACTCGGAAAAACAATCGCTTTAGCTTACGTTCGTTACGAATTTTTAGCAGAAGGCACAGAATTAAAAATCGGCGAACAAACGGCAACGGTAAAAAATCTTCCGTTTGTCGAATAAATGAGTTAAAATATCGAATTATGCAAGCAGTAACCGAAAAAACACGAGCAATAAAATTGGGCGATGATACGTTAAAATTACCGCAACCGCTTTTCTACGTTATTAAGCGCAAAGGGCGTAAATTTACCGATGAGGAACTTTACCGTATTGATGCGGACAACGAGCATTTTAGAATTGAAACCAACGCCAACGGAGATTTAGAAATTATGCCGCCGCCTTTTCCTGACACAAGCAGAAAAAATATTGATATTGATGCCCAACTTTGGATTTGGGCGAAAAAAGATAAATCGGGCGTTTGTTTTGAATCGAGCGCAAAATTCACTCTGCCAAACGGCGCAAAACGAATGCCGGACGCGGCTTGGATTTTGAAAGACAGATGGTTTGCGCTCTCCGAAACCGAACGCACGAGAAAATTTACGCGCATTGCGCCGGATTTTGTCATCGAACTTCGTTCTGTTTCCGACCGTCTGCCGATTTTGCAAAAAAAGATGCGCGAATACATCGAAAATGGTGTGCGATTCGGCTGGTTAATTGACCCGCTGAAAAAACGAGTCCACATTTACCGCGCCGATAAAACGGTTGAAATTTTAGAAAATCCCGAAAGCGTTTCGGGCGAAGATATTTTGCGCGGTTTTGAGTTGGATTTAACTGAAATTTGGTGAAGGAGATTTTTATGTTACGAATTTTATTTTTGATTTTGGTTTTGATGGTTTCGTTCGTGTTTGCTCAAACTGAGGAAAAGCCGCAAGCGATTAAGTTTGATCAGTTTTCAGCGGCAAATGACGAAGATATAGGTGCAAGAGTTGATAATTTTTTTCTCGAATTAAACAATAATCCGTCAGTCGTCGCATATATTGTGAATTTTGGAACAGTCAAAGAAATTGCCAAACGCGAAAAGCAAATAAAAGATTACCTTAAGATTCGCAGATATGATCAATCTCGAATCACATTCGTTCAAGGCGGTTTTCGCGTAATGGTGCAAACACAATTTTGGACAGTTCCGGCAGGCGCGGAAACTCCGAAAATTGAATCTTCGTCTAAAAAAATTATTGAATTAGGAAAAGCGAACACCGAAGAAATACAAAGAGATGTAGATGCTTTCTTTATCGAACTCAATAATAATCCTGATTTAAAAGGCTATATTATCAATTACGGTTCGGCAAAAATGATTTCTGACCGTCAAAAACAAATCAAAAGTTATATTGCTCAACGAAAATATGATTTGTCGAGAATTACATTTCTCAACGGCGGTTTGAGCAAGACAATTAAAACCGAAATGTGGGTTGATTCAACAAAATAAAAAAAATAACTAAGTTGATGGACAGAATTAAATTATAAATGTTCGGCGCGTGTTTTGAGTCCCTGCTTCAGCAGGCAACCGCCAGCGAAGCGCGGCGGTTTTCCGCCTGAAGGCGGGACTCAAAACATCTCAAAAATTATTTTGTCCACTTACATATCAAGAATTATGGACGTTTCACAAATAAATAATAACGATTTAGACATTGATTTGCCGAATGCAAAATTGGCTTACACGATTATTCAATCTTTGCTCGACAATCAGGAAGCCTTGAGCGACCTTCTCGCGCTGATGGCGCACGCGCTTGATGAAGATGTGGCAAAAGCCTTAACAAATACGAACGAATGGCAAAAATATCTCGAAGCCAAACGCGAATTAGAAAATACGAAATTGCAGATTGAGAAATTTACCGAAGAGTTAAAAAAATTAGAGGGAATTGATTAAAGCTATGACCGAAAAAAATAGAGGAGCAATAAAATATATCGGCGGAGTGTTAACGATTGTCTTATTAGCAACACTTCGGACAGTTTTTAATTCGATAATTACTGTAAATTATTGAAAAACATTGAAGTTATGAATTAAATCAAAGTCAGGTTTTGAGCTAAGTTTGATTTAATTTACTTGTTCAAATTTAAAAAGCCCGTCTTTATTGGCTTTCAAATATCAAAAAACTGTCCAAAGTATTGATTAGCGAATGTGGCATTTTTAGGTTTGAATTATTATTACAATTCAACTTCGCAGAATTCTTATTTTTTTTATGCCAAAACTATGAACGAGTTAGAACCTAACTCGGATTTTTTATCCAAAACTCGTTTTGTCCCGACAACTATTGGATTTTATAATAGTTCTCTCATAACTATTTTTATTCAGCCGATATTTATGTTTTTGGTGATTTCAATTTTTGCAAATTAGCGGTAGAACCTTACTTTTTAATTCGTAAAGTAAATGTTCTTGAAAAACAGGTTAATAAAATAAAAGAAAAATTAGATGGTTGACTTAATTATTATCGGCGCGAGACCGGCGGCAATTTCGGCGGCTTGGGAAGCGCAAAAACTCGGATTAAATTATCTTGGTATCGAAAAAAAACTGATCGGAAATACGATTTATCAACATCGTAAAATTTACAGAGGAGTTGAAGAAATTAGAAAATGAATAAAAAATTGAAAGAAATAACAGTTTATATCGGAATTTTCGTCTTTGTATTTATCTTGCCAAATTTAATGTATTATTATTTCACCGAAAAAAGAGAAAATACATCTTACGAAAGAATTAGTGAAGACTACGAAACTTGCTTTCAGAGAGCCGAACGGGACAAAGTTGAAACGCGATGGTGCAGTGAGATTGAAAAAGCCTCAACGCTAACCTACAAAGAAAGTAGAAATGCGGATAAATCTATTACAAAAATAGTTTTGCAAATTTTCCCAATGATTTTGACTATTTTAATCATTGCGGTTTTTAATTTGAGAAAACAAATTAACGAATTAAAAGATAAATTAAATGTTTGATTTGATAATTATCGGCGCAGGTCCGGCGGGAATTTCTGCGGCTTGGGAAGCGCAAAAGTTGAATTTAAATTACCTCGTTATCGAAAAGGCTTTAATCGGGAATACGATTTATAAATATCCGGTTGGTTTGGCGGTTTTTTCGACTGTGAATGAACTCGAATTGATTGAAAATACGCTCAAACCGGCGCGGGAAAAGCCGACTCGTGAAGAACTTCTTTCGTATTATGTGCGGTTTGTTTTGGAAAATGATTTGAATATTCAAACCGAAGAAGAAGTTGTTCACGTCGAAAATTTAGGCGAAAATCATTTTAAAACTACGACCGACAAAGGCGTTTATGAATCGAAAACTGTTCTGTTTGCGATTGGCGCGATGGAATATTTGCGAAAATTAAACGTCAAAGGCGAAGATTTACCGAAAGTTCATCATCTTTTCCGCGAAACTTATCCGTATGTTAAGAAAAACGCAATGGTCATCGGCGGCGGAAATTCGGCGGGCGAAGCCGCGCTTTTTCTCGCGCAAGAAGGCGCAAACGCGATTCTCTGCATTTTTCGTTCAGATTGGGAAAACAACGACCCGAAGCAAGGCTGTATCAAATATTGGGTAAAACAACCGCTCGAAGCCGAATTGTCGAAAGATTGTTTGAACGTCTATTTTCTAAATCGCGTCGTCGAAATCCGCGAAAAAGATATAGTTTTAGAAAACGAAAACGGCGAAATCGAAACTTTCCCGAACGATGTCGTGTTTATCTTAATCGGCGCAGACGCAGAACTCGGACTTTTGAAAAATCTCGGAGTCGAAACGCGCAAATCAAAATATGGTTGCGTTCCGCTTTACGACGAAGAAACCTTTGAAACAAACATTTCCGGCATTTACGTCGTCGGACATTTCACCGAAGCGCGACACATTTCGGGCGCGATACAAATTCCGCGAAAGATTGTTCCGAAGATCGTTGCCAGATTGATGAAAGCAAAGGCAAATATTTGAATTAATAATTGTTTCAAACCCTTTCTAAATCAACTTGTGCTAATCCTGAGTTTCGCATAGCAGAATAAATACCATTCTCTCTGCCAGCCTCAGTAGCATACATTTCGCTTTTTGCGATAATTTTTTTGTTTTCATCAACAATAACAAAATAATAATAGTCGTTGGATGATGTTTTTTTTATGATTTTGTCAGAATTGTTTGCATTTTGTCGTATTTTTTCAACTGCTTTTTGGGCTTCATATTTACTATTAAAAAAATCACCAGACAGAATAATCGCGCCATTTGAAGCAATTAATCTAAACGAAAATTTTCCATTTACAGCTTGAAGAATTTCAAATCGTCCTATCATAAACTTTATTCTACACTTTCCCGCAGTTGTTTGTTAATAATCAGAACTAAATTGTCAATACATTTTAGCCATTTCACAACTGTCTTAACATTTAAAGATTTATACTTCAGGATTCCGGAAATAGTTCTATCTCTATCAGATTGATGAACAATGTTATGTCGTCTTTTCATCATTTCGTCAATCATTTCCAAATATTTGCTTCTAAAATTATCAGGTAAATGGACATTTATACTTCTTAAACTATCAATAAGCTCAACTTTGTTATTAAAACTTTTGCTCTTCAAATATTCATTTACCGAAAGGCTTATAAGTTCATCAACAGTATTACCTTTGTAAATAATCAGGTCTCCAAGCTGAAATTTTTCTCCTTTATGTTTTTCAGGAATGGGTATTTTATTAATTTCAGGTTGAGAAGATGCTGGCAATTTCCAAGCCAAAATACTTCTCAGGTAGTCTTCAAGTGTTGAATGCAGAAAAACTACACTTGCCCTCAAAATATCTACCTTATGATTCGCTCTTCTACCTGAATTGACACTGACACTCTGATATAATTCCAGCAATGCACGAACTCGACTTATGTTAATTTCAAAAGTGAACGTGATTTCTTCTAGCATAATTTTAGAAAATTAGTGTAATTAGTGTAATGAGAGATATTAACATTAAAAAGATATAATTGGAATAATCATATGAGCATCACACGCGCACAGGAAATTTTAAAAAATCAATTCGGCTATGATTCGTTTCGGATGAATCAGCAAGCCGCGATTGAGTGTGTCTTAAATCAAAAAGATTGCGTTGTTTTAATGCCGACCGGCGGCGGGAAATCGCTTTGTTATCAGATTCCGGCTTTGATTTCGGATGGTTTGACGTTGGTTGTTTCGCCGCTTATTGCGTTGATGAAAGACCAAGTTGACGCGCTGAAAAATAACGGCGTTGAAGCGGAATTTTTGAATTCTTCGCAGACTTCGCGTGAGCAAACTGAGGTTTTTCAATCGGTTAGAAGCGGCAAAACGAAGATTTTATATGTTGCACCCGAACGACTTTTGCAGTCGGGCGATCAGTTTATTGATTTTTTGAGAAGCATAAAAGTTTCGTTGTTTGCGATTGATGAAGCGCATTGTATTTCGAGTTGGGGACACGATTTTCGACCGGAATATATTCAGCTTGGAAAACTAAAACGATATTTTCCCGACATTCCCGTGATTGCTTTGACCGCGACTGCCGACAAACTCGTTCGCAAAGATATTTTTGAGCGTTTGAACATCCAAAACGCCGAACTTTTTCTCTCATCTTTTAATCGTCCGAATATTTATTATCAAGTTGAACCGAAACGAAATTCTTACGCGCAACTGCTCGAATATCTCGAAACGCGGCGCGACGAAAGCGGGATTATTTATTGTTTAAGCCGTGCCGGAACTGAGAGTTTGACGTGGGATTTGCGCGACGAAGGTTTTTCGGTTTTGCCGTATCACGCCGGTTTGGACAAGGCGACACGCGATAAAAATCAGGAATTATTTTTGAAAGACGAAGTAAAAATCATCGTTGCGACAATCGCTTTCGGAATGGGAATTGATAAATCGAACGTCCGTTTTGTCGTTCACACGGATTTGCCGAAAAACATCGAAAGTTATTATCAAGAAACCGGACGCGCCGGACGCGATGGACTCGAAAGTCACGCGCTTTTATTTTTTTCGTGGGCTGATGTCATTAAATTAAAAGGCTTTGCCGAAGTTGACGGCAACAAGGCGCAGTCCGACATAATGCTCCGAAAACTCGACACGATGGGCAAATTCGGCGATATGAAAACTTGTCGGCGCAAGTTTTTGCTCAATTATTTTTCGGAAGAAACGACAAACGACTGCGGAAATTGCGACAATTGCAACAAAGATTTTGAAACTTTTGACGGCACGATTATCGCGCAAAAAGCCTTGAGCGCGGTTTGGCGCACAAATCAGCGAATGGGTTTGGGTTATTTGGTTGATTTTTTGCGCGGCTCGAAATCGCAGAAGATTTGGGACGAACACAAAAACTTAAAAACCTACGGCGTTGGCGCGGACATTTCAAAGGAAAATTGGTTTGAATATTTTCGAGACTTAATCGCGCAAGATTTCTTGAAACAATCCGACGGACAATTTCCGACAATTCAACTCACTGAAAAAAGCGAAGACGTTTTAAAAGGCAACGTAAGTGTTGAATTGATAAAAGTTACGGTCAAAGAAGAAAAGAAATCGTCGCTTGTTTCAGAGGTTTCTCATCCGTATTTAAAAGAATTATTTGACGAATTAAAGAAAGTTCGCACGGCTTTTGCGCGTGAAGAAAATGTGCCGCCGTATGTGATATTTTCAGACGCGACGCTCGTCGAAATGGCGACTTTTTTGCCGCATAATAATGCCGAAATGCGAAAAATTTCCGGTGTCGGCGATTTGAAATTAGAGAAATACGGCGCAGATTTTATCGCGGAAATCAGAGGTTATTGCGAGAAAAACGATTTAGAATCGCGCATTGAATTAAAATCACCGAAACGCGAACCGAAAAAGCGCACGAAACGTGATGCCAGCGGCAAAGATACTTATAATTATTCGTTGGATATGTTCAAATCGGGAATGACGATTGCCGAAATTGCCAAATCGCGCGAAATGGCGCAAAGCACGATTGAAACGCATCTCAGCCGATTTATCGAAAGCGGCAAAATCGCGCTCGAAGAACTCGTTCCCGAACATAAAATCGAACCGATAAAAGAGGCAATCATTAAGTTTAACGATCTCGGCGCATTAGGACCAATCAAAGAACATCTCGGCGAAGGTTATAGCTATGGCGAGATTCGCGCAGTCTTGGCAACTATGTAAAAAGTTCGGAGTTCCGCCTTTAGGCGGCTTTTCCGCCGCGCTTCGCTGGCGGTTGCCGCCTAAAGGCGGAAC